>JAJTDM010000083.1 GCA_021300575.1 Rubrivivax sp. | reverse complement strand
CGCTGCCCGGCCGCCAGCGCAGGCCAGGGCCGGGGCGGGGCGTCGGCACGGCCGGCAGGCGGGGGCAGGCGCCGGATCTGCACCGGTGGCACACCGGCCAGGGCCCGCGCCTGCGGGTGGGCATCCCAATCGCCGAAGGAGCGCGCGGCGGCGGCCACGCCGCCGGCATTGGCCACCGCCTGCTCGAAGTCCTCGGCGCGCCAGTGCGCCAGCGCGGCCGCCACCGAATCACGCGGGGTGGTGACACCCGCGGGCAGGCCCAGCACCCGCAGCGCAGCGTCGCGGTGGTGGGCGAAGTTGGCGTGGATGCGCACATGGCCCGGCGCAGCGACAGCGCTGCCGCAGTCGTACAGGCCTGACAGCTTGTCCCACAGCGGCGGGGCCACGCCGTCAATCAGCGCATGGGCGCTGCATTCCACGGCGGCATGGCGGCGGTCCACCTGCACCTGCTGGCGCGGCAGGCCGCTGCGCAGGTGCCGGAGCTCAGCCGCGGCCAGCGCCGCCGCGCCCAGGCTCGCCTGCGCCGCGGTGGCCACCTGGAACGACGAAGGCAGCACCGGTTGCGTGCCGGGCAGGCTGGCGTGCGGCAGCGCGTCCGCCGGCAGTCCGGCGGCCTGCCACAGCGCGGCCACGGCGGTTTCGGCAGGGGCCGGGTCGGGCTGGGCGCAGGGCATGCCGGCATTTTGGCGGCAGCGGCGGCGTGGCGGTCGGGATGGAAGGCGGGGGCAGCGGGCTGCTCGCAGGCGCGTCCGGGTTCACACGGGGCCTGTGGCCGCCGGCCCCCGCACCGATGGGGTCCCCGGGGCGGGGGTCGTCAGGTGCCCTTGGACACCGTGATCGTCGGGAACTTGGCGCTGAAGTCCTTGGCCCGCTGGGCGATCTTCACCGCCACGGAGCGCGCCACGGTCTTGTAGAGCGCGGCGATCTCGCCGTCAGGATCGGCCACCACGGTGGGGCGGCCTTCGTCGGCCTGCTGGCGGATGGACAGGTTCAGCGGCAGCGAGCCCAGGTGGTCCACCTTGAACTGCTCGGCCATGCGCTTGCCGCCATCGGCACCGAAGATGTGCTCGGTGTGGCCGCAGTTCGGGCAGCAGTACACCGCCATGTTCTCCACGATGCCCAGGATGGGCACGCCCACCTTCTCGAACATCGTCAGGCCCTTCTTGGCGTCGATGAGCGCGATGTCCTGCGGGGTGGTGACGATCACCGCGCCCGTCAGCGGCACACGCTGGGAGAGCGTGAGCGCGATGTCGCCGGTGCCCGGGGGCATGTCCACCAGCAGGTAGTCCAGGTCGCCCCAGTTGGTCTGGCGCAGCAGTTGGTCCAGCGCCTGGGTGGCCATGGGGCCGCGCCAGATCATGGCCTGGTCTTCATCGACCAGGAAGCCGATGGACATGACCTCGACGCCGTAGTTGGCCAGCGGCATCATGGACTTGCCGTCCTCGCTCTCGGGCCGGCCGGTGATGCCCATCATCATGGGCTGGCTGGGCCCGTAGATGTCGGCGTCCAGGATGCCCACCTTGGCGCCTTCGGCGGCCAGGGCCAGGGCCAGGTTGACAGTGGTGGTGCTCTTGCCCACGCCGCCCTTGCCCGAGGCCACGGCCACGATGTTCTTCACCCGCGGCAGCAACTGCACGCCGCGCTGCACGGCGTGGGCGGTGATCTTCCAGCCGATCTGGATGCTGACGTTCTCCACGCCCGGCAGCGTGCGCGCCGCGGCGATCAGGGCCTTGCGCAGCGCCGGCACCTGGCTCTTGGCGGGGTAGCCCAGCTCCACCTCGAAGGAGACGTCGCCACCCTCGATCTTGAGATTGCGCAGCAACTTGGTGGAAACGAGGTCGCGCCCGGTGTTGGGGTCGACAACAGCCTTCAGGGCTTCCTGCAGGGCGGCTTCGGTCAGGCTCATGATGGGGGCGGGGGTGAATGCACGTTGAAGACCGTCAGTCTATCGGGCAGCCCGGGCTGCTGCGCGCGGCGGGGCTTCCCTAGAATCCCGCCATGACCCGCCGCCTGTTCGTCACCACTGCCCTGCCCTACGCGAATGCGCCCTTCCACATCGGGCACATGATGGAGTACATCCAGGCCGACACCTGGGTGCGGTTCCAGCGCATGCGCGGCCACGAGGTGCGCTTTGTCTGTGCCGATGACGCCCACGGCGCGCCCATCATGATCGCCGCCGAGAAGGCGGGCAAGACGCCCCAGGCCTTCGTGACGGAAATCGCCGCCGGACGCAAGCCCTACCTGGACGGCTTTCACATCGCGTTCGACCACTGGCATTCCACCGACGCGCCCGAGAACCACGAACTCGCCCAGTCCATCTACCTGGCATTGAAGGACCAGGGCCTGATCGTCGAGCGAACCATCGAGCAGTTCTTCGACCCCGAAAAGGGCATGTTCCTGCCCGACCGCTTCATCAAGGGCGAGTGCCCCAAGTGCGGCGCGAAAGACCAGTACGGCGACAACTGCGAGGTCTGCGGCGCGGTCTACGCCCCCACCGAGCTGAAGAACC
Organism: Rubrivivax sp.; assembly: GCA_021300575.1. Taxonomy (GTDB): domain Bacteria; phylum Pseudomonadota; class Gammaproteobacteria; order Burkholderiales; family Burkholderiaceae_C; genus Rubrivivax. The sequence continues at coordinate 38,086 of JAJTDM010000083.1, read as the reverse complement.
CGTTCTCGGCGCTGTCCGGGGCCACGCCGGTGCTGAAGTCGAGCTCGCACTTCTTCTTCCAGCTCTCCAGCCCGCGCTGCGAGGCCTTTCTGAAGGAGTGGACGCAATCCGCCGAACGGCTGCAGCCCGAGGTGCTGAACAAGATCTCGGAATGGTTTGGCACCGACGAGGACGGCAAGCCGAAGCTGGCCGACTGGGACATCAGCCGCGACGCCCCCTACTTCGGCATCCGCATCCCGGGCACGCAGGACAAATACTTCTACGTCTGGCTGGATGCGCCGGTGGGCTACCTCGCCTCGCTCAAGGCCCTGTTGGGTGCCGACTTCGACGCCTACGTGGCCGACCCGAATGTGGAGCAGGTGCATTTCATTGGCAAGGACATCGTCACCTTCCACACGCTGTTCTGGCCGGCCATGCTGCACTTCTCCGGCCGCAAGGTGCCGAACCACATCTACGTGCACGGCTTCATCACCGTCAGCGGCGAGAAGATGAGCAAGAGCCGCGGCACCGGCATCTCGCCGCTGAAGTACCTGGAACTGGGCCTGAACGCGCAGTGGCTGCGCTACTACATCGCCGCCAAGCTCAACGCGCGGGTGGAAGACCTGGACTTCAACCCCGAGGACTTCGTGGCCCGCGTCAACGCGGACCTGGTGGGCAAGTACATCAACATCGCCAGCCGGTCAGCCGGCTTCATCGCCAAGCGCTTTGCGGGCCGCCTGTCGGCGGACCTGGGGGTGGAAGGCCGCATGCTGCTGGACGGTCTGCGCGCCCACGCCGAGACCGTGGCCGAGCTGTACGGCGAGCGCGAATTCGGCAAGGCGCTGCGCGAGGTGATGGCGCTGGCCGACCGCGTCAACGAGTACGTGGACCAGCACAAGCCCTGGGAGATCGCCAAGCAGCCCGGCCAGGACGCAGCGCTGCACGACGTGTGCTCGGTGTGCATCGAGGCCTTCCGGCTGCTGACCCTCTACCTCAAGCCCGTGCTGCCGGCGCTGGCCGAGCAGGTGGAGCGCTTCCTACAGATCGAGCCGCTGCAGTGGGCGGACGCCCAGCGCGCGCTCGGCCACCACACCATTGCGCCCTACCAGCACCTGATGCAGCGGGCCGATGTGGCCCAGGTGATGAAGCTGTTCGACACCCCCGAGCCCGCGGCCGCCGAGCCGCCCGGCGGCGAGGACTTGGCAGCGGAGATCGGCATCGACGACTTCGCCAAGGTGGATCTGCGCATCGCCCGCATCGAGAAGGCTGAACTGGTGGAAGGCAGCGACAAGCTGCTGCGCCTGACGCTGGACGTGGGCGAAGGGCGGCTGCGCAACGTCTTCTCCGGCATCCGCAGCGCCTACAAGCCCGAAGACCTGCAGGGCAAGCTCACCGTGATGGTGGCCAACCTGGCGCCGCGCAAGATGAAGTTCGGGGTATCCGAAGGCATGGTGCTGGCCGCCAGCCATGCCGATGGCAAGGCCCACCCGGGCATCTTCGTGCTGGAACCGGGGCCGGGTGCGCAGCCCGGCATGCGGGTGCGCTGAAAGTCCCAGGGCGGGACACCATGCACATCCCGCTCCACCCCTTCCGCCCCCGGCTGCTGAGCAGCCTGCAAGGCTACGACCGCCGCCGCTTAGGCGCCGACATCAGCGCCGGCGTCACGGTGGGCATCGTGGCGCTGCCGCTGGCCATGGCCTTTGCCATCGCCTCCGGCCTCAAGCCCGAAGCGGGCCTGGTCACGGCCATCGTCGCGGGCTTCCTGATCTCGGCGCTGGGCGGCTCCAGCGTGCAGATTGGCGGGCCGGCCGGCGCCTTCATCGTCATCGTCTACGGCATCGTGGAACGCTACGGGCTGGCCAACCTGCTCATCTCCACCGCCCTGGCCGGGGTGCTGCTGTTCCTGATGGGCTGGCTGCGCCTGGGCGCGCTGATCCGCTACATCCCGGTGTCCATCGTCATCGGGTTCACCAACGGGATCGCCGTGCTCATCGGGCTGTCCCAACTGAAGGACCTGCTGGGCCTGCAGATCGACAGGCTGCCGGCCGACTTCTTCACCCAGATCAGCGTACTGGCCGCCCATCTGCACACGCTGAACCCGGCCGCGCTGGCGATGGGGCTGGCCTGCACCGCCGTGGTGGTGCTGTGGCCCAAGTCCTACCAGATGGACACGGCGCCTCAGGGCGCCTGGCCACGCCTCAAGCGCAAGGCCGCGCACCTGCCCGGCACCCTCGTGGCCCTGGCAGGGGCCACCGCGCTGACCGCCGTGCTGCAACTGCCGCTGGAGACCATCGGCTCGCGCTTCGGGGGCATCCCGCAGACCCTGCCCAGCTTCGCCCTGCCCGAGTTCAGCTGGATGGGCGCCAAGCAGTTGCTGATGCCCACCCTCACCATCGCGCTGCTCGGGGCTATCGAGTCGCTGTTGTGCGCGCGCGTGGCCGACAACATGACGGAGCACCCTCGCCACGACCCGAACCAGGAGCTGATGGCGCAGGGCGTGGCCAACCTGGTGAGCCCGCTGTTCGGCGGCATGCCCGCCACCGGCACCATCGCCCGTACCGTGACGAATGTGCGGGCGGGCGCCACCAGCCCGGTGGCCGGCATGGTGCATGCCGTCACGCTGCTGGGCGTGATGCTGGTGGCCGCACCGCTGGCCCTGCACGTGCCCCTGGCCGCGCTGGCCGGCATCCTGCTGTTCGTGGCCTGGAACATGGGCGAATGGCGCGAGTTCGCGCACGCCCGGCGCTTCAACCTGCCCTACCGCACGGTGCTGTTCGGCACTTTCATCCTCACGGTGGTGTTCGACCTCACGGTGGCCGTGGAGGTGGGGCTGGTGATGGCGTGCGTGTTCTTCATCTGGCGCATGGGCACCCTGTTCCGGGTGGAGGCGCGCAGCGGCGAGGACCTCCCCGCGGGGCTGGCGCCGCAGACGCAGGTCTTCAGCCTCTACGGTGCGCTGTTCTTCGGGGCCGTGGCCCAGGTGGAAGACCTGCCCCAGCGCATGCTCCCCGACACACGGCACGTGGTGCTGGACCTGCACCGCCTGATCTCGATGGACACCTCGGGTCTGGAATCGCTCAAGCAACTGCACCGCAGCCTGCAGCTTCATGGCGTCACGCTCACCCTGGTGGACGTCAACGAACAGCCGCTGTCGCTGATCCATCGCTCCGGCTTTGAAGCCACCTTGGGTTCTGAACGCATCGTGGCCGACTGGTCGGCACTGGCGCAGGTGCCGGGCTCGGCTGACCAGGCGCCAGCCCGTCAGCTTTCGCAAGGCCCTGACGCGTAAACTGCACCTTCGACTTGAACCGAACCTCCGAACCTACTTGAACCGAACCTACCCCTCTGCCATGCCGCTGTTCTGGAAGCCCTACCGATCCGACGTGACCCAGTTCATTGAACAACTGAAGGCGCAGCGCCCCACGCTGGAGGAAGAGCAGCGCAGCGGCCGCGCCCTGCTGTGGGACCGGCCCGTGGACCGCGAAGCGCAGGGTGACTGGCGCGAGGCCCGCGTGCCGCAGCAGCCCTACGTCTACCAGACCAAGTCCTGACCGGGTGCCCCGGCGCCAGGCCATGAACCCGGAAGCGGCGCCAGAAAGCCTGGCGGGGTTGTCCGCTGCGCCCTCGGCGGCCACGCCCGAGGTGGTGGATCAGGTCGCCCTGGCCCGCCTGTACGGCGAACCCCTGTTCCAGCTGCCGCAGGATCTGTACATCCCGCCCGATGCGCTGGAGGTCTTTCTTGAAGCCTTCGAAGGCCCGCTGGACCTGCTGCTGTACCTGATCCGCAAGCAGAACTTCAACATCCTGGACATTCCGCTGGCCGACGTCACGCGGCAGTACCTGAACTACGTCGAGCAGATCCGCAAGCACAACCTCGAACTGGCCTCCGAGTACCTGCTGATGGCGGCCATGCTCATCGAGATCAAGTCGCGCATGCTGCTGCCGCCCAGAAAGAGCGAGAACGGCAAGGAGCCGGAGGACCCGCGCGCCGAGCTGGTACGCCGCCTGCTGGAGTACGAGCGCATCAAGCTGGCGGCCGCGAAGCTGGACGGCCTGCCCGTGCTGGGGCGCGATTTCCTGCGCGTTCAGGTGCTGGTCGAGCAGAGCCTGGCCCCGCGCCTGCCGGATGTGGATCCCGGCGACCTGCGCGCCGCCTGGACAGACATCCTGCAGCGCGCCAAGCTCAACCAGCACCACCGCATCACGCGCGAGCAGCTCTCGGTGCGCGAGTACATGAGCCAGGTGCTCAAGCGGCTGCAGGGTCGGCGCTTCGTGGAGTTCCATGAGCTGTTCGACACCACGCGCGGGCAGGCGGTGGTGGTGGTGACCTTCATCGCCATGCTGGAACTGTGCCGCGAACGCCTGCTGGAAGTGACACAGGCCGAGGCCTTCGCGCCGATCTATGTGCGCTTGTCCTACACCCCGAACTGAGGCCCCAGCTGCTTGCGGATGGTGGCCCGTAACGGCTCCGGCTGCACCGGCTTGACCAGGATCTCCAGCGACCCGTCGCTCAGCGCATTGGCCACGGCGGCCTGCCGGTCACCGGTGATCAGCAGCGTGTGCACCGGCTGCGCAGGCCAAGTCTGGCGAACCAGCCGCAGGGCGATCAGGCCATCCCCGGGCCGGGGCAGGTGGTAGTCCAGCATCAGCAGGTCGGGCCGGATCGCCTGCGGTGAGGACAGCCAGCGCTCCAGGGACTCGATGTCGGCGAACGACTGGACGCAGGCACCCCAGGCCTCCAGCAGCAGCACGAGGCCCGTGCGCGCCGCGTGGTCGTCGTCCACCACGAGGATGCGGCAGGCCGGCGACGTGCGCGCGTCGGCAGCTTGATCCACAACCGCGGGCACGGTCCGGCTCGGTGGAAACTCCTCCCCAGGGGCGGATGAACGGGAGGGGTGCGCATCGGCCTTGGCGTCCGCCGCGGGCAACCCAGGCTGCCCGGGGAAAGCAGGGAGCGCAGGCAAAGCGGGCACAGCGGCCAGGGCAGCAAAGTGGGTATCGACCAGGTGCTCGATGTCCTGCGCCGCTTCGGCGATGCCCGCCACCAAGGGCTGCTGGGCCGCGCTGAGTGGCTGCATCTTCAAGGCCGCACAGAACAGGCCCAGCGCGTTGAGCGGCTGGCGCAGGGCGTGATGCTGCAGCCGCCAGGCGTCCTGCGCTGCGCCGGGCAAAAGGCGAGCCTCGGCGTCCTCACCCATGGCGGCCACGCCGCCACGAGACCGCCCCGGGCTGCCCCTGGGCCATGCGGCTGACGGCCAGCACCGCCTGCGTGCGGCTGGTCACGTTCAGGGCCCGCAGCACCGAGGCCACATGGTCCTTGACCGTGTCCACGGACAGGCTCAACTCCCGGGCGATGAGCTTGTTGGGCAGGCCCTTGAGCAGCCCCGACAGCACGTCGTGCTGACGCGGGGTGAGGCCCAGGTGCTCCAGCGACTTCGCCACCGCACCAGCCAGGTCCTGCGGGCCAGCCACCTCTGGCACCCGCCCACGGTTGGGCCCGAACAGGTGCTGAGGAACGAACAGTCCGCCCGACATGACGATGCGCAAGGCCTCCACCAGCGCCTGGGTGGACGCGCGCTTGGGCACGAATCCCATGGCCCCGAGGTCCAGGGCGCGCACCACGTCCCCGGCGTTCTCGGAAGCGGAGAGGATGACCACCGGCACCTGCGGGTGCTCCTGGCGCATCTGCGCCAGCACCTCGAAGCCATCGGCGTCGCCCAGCACCAGATCCAGCAGGGCGAGGTCGAAGTCGGGTGTGTCCCGCAGGCACGCCCAGGCCTGAGCGGCGCTTTGCGCGCCCGTCACGGCAATGTCCTCGCCCAGGCCGCTGATCACCGCCTGCAAGGCGGTGAGTATCAGCGGATGGTCATCGATCAGCAGCACCTTCATCGGGGCCTCCCAGCGGATCCTTGCGCACGGCGCACACCGATGTTAAGGGGCCAGGGGCCGGTAGTCGGTCCGTGAAAGCCCTCAAGAAGTTCGCCGGGCTGCTGCCCGTGGAAGGTCTCAGCGCAGGCCGTCCCAGAGCAGCTTCAGCCCGGTCAGCAGCATGCCGGTGTAGGCCAGGCGGTAGAACCAGGTGTTGCTGACATGGCGTGTCATCCAGACACCCAGCCACACGCCAGCCGGCGCCAGCGGCAGCAGCACCAGGGCCGTGGCCATGTTGCGCAGGTCAATCAGGCCCAGTGCCGAGAACGGCACCCACTTGGCCAGGTTGACCACGCCGAAGAAGACGGCCATGGTGCCGCTGTAGGCCAGCGGCGGCAGCTTTTGCGGCAGCAGGTAGGCGGCCAGGGGCGGGCCACCGGCATGTGCCACGAAACTGGTGAAGCCGGACACGGTGGCGCAGGCCGAGCCAACCCAGGCCGGCGCCGGCGGGGCGTCCTGCCGCGGGGGAAACAGCAGGCGCTGCGCCAGGAATGCCAACGTGAGCGCGCCGGTAAGGCCCGCCACGGCAGGGCCCGACAACACACCGAACAGGGCCCAGCCCACCACCGTGCCGGCAATGCCCCAGGGCACCACACGCCGTACCAGGGCGCGATCACGGTGTCTCCACAGTTGCTGCAACGTGGCAGCGTCCATCACCATCAACAGCGGCAGCATGATGGCCGCGGCCTGGGGCACGGGAATGACCAGGGCCATCATCGGCGTGGCCAGGGAGCCGAAGCCGCTGGCAAAGCCGCTCTTGCTCAAACCCACCAGAAGCACCGCGGGCACCGCCACGGCATAGAACCATGGGTCGTTCAGCAGGGGCAGCTGGCCCCACCAGGCGTCGGTCAACAGGTCATTCCTTGATTCGATACACCTTGCAGCACGTTGCGCAAGGCGTGGACAATTCTGGCGTGTTCCAGCCCTCCCAGCACGACGTCCGGCGCTTCTTTTGCGAGGTGTGGCGCAAGCATGCCGAAGGGCTGCCGCTGGACGCGATGGAGTCCCAGGCCGCCCCTTGGGTGTCCGAACACCCCGAGTACGCTGCCGACCTGCAGGATCTGGATGCCGCGCTGGCGGCTGTCTACACGGTCGAGGACGGCCGCACCAACCCCTTCCTGCACCTGAGCATGCACCTGAGCATCGCGGAGCAGGTGTCCATCGACCAGCCCAGCGGCATCCGCCAGGCCGTGCAACTCCTGGCCAAGCGCCTGGGGTCGCTGCACGAGGCGCACCACCAGGTGATGGAATGTCTGGGCGAGATGATCTGGGCCTCGCAACGCAGCGGCCTGCCGCCCGATGGGCCCGCCTACATCGAGGCCGTGCGGCGCCTAACCCTCTTCCGTCAGCGCGGCGGCAAAGGCCTGCTGCGGCAACTGCGACTCGATCACCACCTTGTGCGTGGGCAGGTCGATCGTCAGCTGTGCCGCCGGGTCCACCTGTTGGACGGTGGCCGTGACGGTCTTCGCGCAGTGGCCGCAGGTCATGTCGGGCAGGGTCAGTTCGATGGTCATGTTGTGCCTCGTCAAGTTCAATGCTGCCAGCAGCGAGTGCCCCGAGCTTAGAGTATGCGCATGGCCGAGCACACCCTGAACATCGACGGGATGACCTGCGCCTCTTGCGTGGCCCGGGTGGAGAAGGCCCTGGGCCGCGTGGCCGGTGTGCAAGCGGCCAGCGTCAACCTGGCGACCGAACAGGCGCAGGTCCAGGCCGAAGCCGGTACGGACCCGCAGCAACTGCTCGCCGCCGTGCAGCGTGCGGGCTACGAGGCCAGCATCGTGCAGGCCGACGCCGACGTGCTGGCCGAGCCGCACCGCCGCCCGCATGACGAGGGCTGGAAGGTGGCCCTGGCGGCTGCCTTGTCGCTGCCCCTGATGCTGCCCATGCTGGGCGATCTGCTGGGCCAGCACTGGATGTGGCCGGCCTGGGTGCAGGCCCTGCTGGCGGCGCCGGTGCAGTTCTGGCTGGGCGCGCGCTTCTACCGTGCCGGCTGGGCGGCCCTGAAGGCCCGCGCCGGCAACATGGACCTGCTGGTGGCCATCGGCACCACCGCCGCCTTCGGTCTGAGCCTGGCGCTGTGGTGGCAGGCCCGGCCGGGTGAGATGCCGCACCTGTACTTCGAGAGCGCTGCCACGGTCATCACGCTGGTGATGCTGGGCAAGTGGATGGAGGTCCGCGCCAAGCGCCAGACGCTGGCGTCGCTGGAGGCCCTGCGGCGCCTGCGACCCGAGACCGCGCGGATCCGCCGCGAAGGGGTGGAAATCGAGGTACCGCTGTCGGCGCTGCGCGTGGGCTCCGAGGTGGTGGTGCGCCCCGGTGAACGGCTGCCCACCGATGGCCAGATCATCGAAGGCCGCACGCACCTGGACGAATCGCTGCTCACGGGCGAGAGCCTGCCCGTGGCGCGCGAGGTGGGGCAACAGGTCACTGGCGGCGCGCTCAATCTCGAGGGCCTGGTCGTGGTGCGCACCACCGCCACCGGGGCCGAGCCGCAACTGGCCCGCATCGTGCGCCTGGTGGAATCGGCCCAGGCCCACAAGGCCCCCATCCAGCAACTGGTGGACAAGGTCAGTGCGGTGTTCGTGCCCGCGGTGATCGTGATCGCGTTGGTCACGGGGCTGGCCTGGTGGCTGCTGCGCGGCGACGCCGTGGCCGCCATCTTGAACGCCGTGTCGGTCTTGGTCATCGCCTGCCCTTGCGCCCTGGGCCTGGCGACGCCGGCCACGCTGATGGTGGGCACCGGCATGGCCGCTCGTCACGGCATCCTGGTGCGCGATGCCCAGGCGCTGGAGACGCTGCGCACGGTGCGCATCGTCGCCTTCGACAAGACCGGCACCCTGACCCAAGGCCATCCGCGGCTGACCGCCTGCGCCTCGGTGTCAGGCTTGGCCGAAGACGATGCCCGGCTGCTGCGCTGGGCCGCCGCACTGCAATCAGGCAACGACCATCCTCTGGCGCGGGCGGTGCTGGAAGCGCAAGGCCATGACGTCGAACCTTTGCCAGCCGTCAGCGGTCTTCAGGTGGTGGCAGGCCGCGGCGTCGAGGGCGTGGTGCAAGGTCGCCTGTTGCGACTGGGCAGCACACGCTGGCTGAGCGAGAGCAGCCTGGAACCAGGACCGCTGCAGCCTCAGGCAGCGAAGGCCGCCACCTCGGGCCAGACGGTGTCCTGGCTGTTCACGCCTGGAGGCGCAGAGATGGGCCAGGGCCTGGGACAAGCCCAGGTGCTGGGACTGCTGACCTTTGGCGACCAGGCCAAGGCCGGTGCGGCGCAAGCCATCGCCCGGCTTCGGGCTCGGGGGCTGCGCGTGGTCATGGTCAGCGGGGACAACCAGGGCGCCGCGGAGTCCATGGCACGCACACTGGGCATCGACGAGGTGCGCGCCGAGGTGCTGCCGGGCGACAAGGCCCGGGTGGTGGGCGAATTGAAAGGCGGCCTGCCCGCGGGCGAGGGCGTGGCCATGGTGGGCGATGGCGTCAACGACGCCCCGGCACTGGCCGCCGCCGACGTGGGCCTGGCCATGGCCGCAGACGGCGCAGGCACCGATGTGGCCGTCGAGACCGCCGGCCTCACTCTTCTGAGGGGCGACCCGGCCGCCGTGGTGGACGCTTGGGAACTGTCCTGGGCCATCCGGCGCAAGCTGCGCCAGAACCTGTCCTGGGCGTTTGCCTACAACGTGGTGGGCATCCCGCTGGCGGCGCTGGGGCTGCTCAGTCCCATGGTGGCCGGTGCGGCCATGGCCCTGTCCAGCGTCAGCGTCATCACCAATGCCCTGACGCTGCGGCGCTGGCGACCGTCATCCGCTGAGATCAGCGGAACTTCGCCTGCGGAACGGTCTTGAGATCCCCGGGAAGGGACCCGATGTACTGCGCCATGGCCTTGAGTTCGCTGGGCTTGAAGGCCTTGACCTGGCCGGCCATGATCGCGTTGGCTCGGCCCAAGGTGGCCTTGCCCTCGATCTTGTAGGACTTCAACGCGACGTAGAGGTAGTCGGCGTGCTGGCCGGCAATTTTCGGGTAGGCGCCATCGATGGGCTTGTTGAAGTCTGCTCCATGGCAGGAGGCGCAAGCACCCTTTTCCAGCAGCGCCTTCACTTCTGCCGACGGCGCCTTCGCCGTCTGGGCCACCGCCACCACACTGCTCTTGCCGTGCTGCTCGTAGAAGGCCCCCAAGTCAGTCATTTGCTGTTCGGTCAGGGAACCGGCAATGCCCTTCATCGTCGGGTGCTTGCGTTCACCCTTCTGGTAGGCGACCAGCGAGGCCACGATGTACTTGGCGTTCTGACCGGAGATCATCGGCACCCGATGCACCTCGGGGAAGCTTGCCTGGTAGCCAGGAATACCGTGACACCCGATGCACGTGGCCGCCAGCTTCTCGCCGGCCTTGGCATCCTGAGCCGCCGCAGTCAAGGACATGCCAGCCAATGCCAGCGACACAGTCAAAGCTCTGATCATGAAGGCTACCCTCGGAATCTCTTGGTCTGTCCACCGCAGCCCGTGATCCATTGCCGGCTCGGTGAGAACTTTCGCGGCCACAGGGCACCGTCACCAGTGCTTGCGCCTTAGTCTCATTATAGAGGGCCCCTATATACTGAAATCGGACCTTGACCCGCCGCGCAGGCGGGTGGCGCACCCTCTCGAATCGTGACTTCAGCGCCGTCCCGCCCCTTCTCGGAAACACTGCACTTCACCCCTGGCCCTGCTCGACCCCGCAGAGCCATTCACCCACCCCGCCGTACGCCGACATGAAATTCAAGGGCTCCGACCAATACGTCGCCACCGACGACCTCATGATGGCCGTCAATGCGACCATCACGCTGAAGCGCCCACTCCTGGTCAAGGGCGAACCCGGCACGGGCAAGACCATGCTGGCCGAAGAGGTGGCGCAGGCGCTCGACATGCCGCTGCTGCAGTGGCACATCAAGAGCACCACCAAGGCCCAGCAGGGCCTGTACGAGTACGACGCCGTCAGCCGCCTGCGCGACAGCCAACTCGGCGACGAGAAGGTGAAGGACATCCAGAACTACATCGTCAAGGGCGTTCTCTGGCAGGCCTTCACCGCCGACCAACCCGTGGCCTTGCTGATCGACGAAATCGACAAGGCCGACATCGAGTTCCCGAACGACCTGCTGCGCGAGATCGACCGCATGGAGTTCTACGTCTACGAGACGCGCGAACTCATCAAGGCACGGCACCGTCCCCTGGTGTTCATCACCTCCAACAACGAGAAGGAGTTGCCCGACGCCTTCCTGCGGCGCTGCTTCTTCCACTACATCAAGTTCCCCGACGCGCCCACCATGCAGGCCATCGTGGACGTGCATTTCCCCGGGCTCAAGAAAGAGTTGCTGGGCGCGGCCCTGAAGACCTTCTACGAAGTGCGCAACCTGCCCGGTCTGAAGAAGAAGCCCAGCACCTCCGAGCTGCTGGACTGGCTGAAGCTGCTGGTGGCCGAGGACATCCCGCTGGAGGTGCTGCAGAGCAAGGACGACAAGGTGGCGGTACCCCCCCTGGTGGGCGCCTTGCTGAAGAACGAGCAGGACGTCACGCTGTTCGAGAAACTGGTCTTCATGCAACGCAACCACCGATGAACGCAGAGATGAGCAGCCCCTGGATCGAACCCCTGGTGATGGCCGGCGGGCATGCGCAGTTGCTGCCCTTGGCGTGGGAACACGAAGCGGCCTTGTGCGATGCCGTCAGGGACGGCGAGCTCTGGAAGCTCTGGTACACCGCCGTGCCGACACCTGAAGGCATGAAGGCTGAGATCGAACGGCGCCTGAAGCTGCAGGCCCAAGGCCTGATGCTGCCCTTCACCGTCGCAGATGCCGCCGGCCGTATCGTGGGCATGACGACCTACATGAACGTCGATGCCGCAAACCGGCGCGTGGAGATCGGCAGCACCTGGTATGCGCAGAGCACACAGCGCTCGGCGCTGAACACCGAATGCAAGCGCATGCTGCTGGGCCACGCCTTCGAGAGCCTGCAGTGCATCGCAGTGGAGTTCCGCACGCACCGCCTGAACACCCAGAGCCGCCGCGCCATCGAGCGCCTGGGCGCGCAGCTGGACGGCATCCTGCGCGCACACCAGATCGGACACGGCGGCACCTTGCGCGACACCGCGGTCTACAGCATCACCGGGGCCGAGTGGCCGGTAGTGAAGACACACCTCGACTTCCAGCTTGCCCGAAGCCGCTGACACATGAGCGCTCAAGCCACCGGCAAGGCCGGCGCCCGGAAGACGACACGCTTCACCGTCGAGCACCTGTGGCAGCTCGACCGTCTGGGGGCCCCCAGCCTGTCGCCTGATGGATCGCAGGCGGTGGCCGCGCTCACCTCGTACTCGATGGAGGACAACAAGTCGTCGAGCAGCCTCTGGCTGCTGTCCACCCTGGGTGGTCAGCCTCGACGATTGACCTCCTGCGGTGACAAGGACGGCCAACCCCGATTCAGCCCCTCGGGAGAGCGCATAGGCTTCATCGCCAAGCGAGATCAGGAAGGTGCGCGTGACGAGACGCCGCAGCTGTACCTGATCCCGGTGGACGGCGGCGAGGCACAGCGCGCCGGCGAAGTGGCCACGGGCGTGGAGGCCTTCCGCTGGTGCCCGAGCGGGCGCCAGGTGGTGTTCGTATCCTGGGTCTGGCCCGAGCTCAAGGGCACGGCCGCCCAGGCCAAGCGCCAGGCCGAGTTCAGCAAGCGCAAGGAAAGCGGCTACGCCACCAGCCAGGCGCAGTACCGCCATTGGGATCACCACATCCCCATGGGCCGGGTGGCGCGCCTGCACCTGATGGACCTGGCCACGGGCCGCGTGCGCGACCTGTTCGAAGGCACTGCCTACGAGCTCAGCCGCGCCGAGCCCGATGCCCAGTGCTTCGACATCTCGCCCGACGGGCGACGGCTGGTCTTCGCCTTCGATCCTGCTGCGCAAAAACGGGGCGATGGCCGCTATGCCCTGGCCGAGATCGAGCTCAAGACCGGGCGCATCCAGGTGCTGGCGCAAGACGCGGCTTGGGACTTCACCGCACCCAGCTACAGCCCCGACGGTCAACGCATCGCCTTCGTCGCCAGCCATCAAGGCCTGAAGCACACCATGCCGGGACAGTTGGCGGTCTGGCAGCGTCCGGGCAGCCGCTGGGATGTCGTCAGCGCCGACTGGGACCATGAGGTGCACGCGCCGCTGCGCTGGACCGAGGAGGCCGACGCGGTGCTGCTGTGCGCCGAGCGCCAGGGCCGGCGCCACCTGTGGCGATTCGACCTTGGCGCGCGCCAGGCCGAGGTGGCCGTGGAGGGCGGCTGCGTGCACACCTACGACCTGGCCGCCGGGCAGTTGGTGACGCTGGCAGATTCGGCGCAGTACCCAGGGCGCGTCCATGCGCACAACCCGGGAGCCTCTGGGGCCTTGCAGGCGCGGCGCATCGAACAGTTCAACGACAAACTGCTGTCCACGCTGGACTTCGGCACCACCGAGGAGACCTGGATCACCGGGGCCCTGGGCGAACAGGTGCAGGTGTGGCTGACCTTCCCGCCGGGCTTCGACCGCAAGCGCAAGCACCCGCTGATGCACAACATCCACGGCGGGCCGCACACCGCGGCGGGCGACACCTGGCATTACCGCTGGAACACCCACGCCTTCGCGGCGCAGGGCTACGTGGTGGCCAGCGTGAACTACCACGGCTCGTCCAGCTTCGGCCACGCCTTCCTGGACAGCATCACCCACCGCTGGGGTGAGCTCGAGCTGCAGGACATCGAGGCCGCCACCGACGTGCTGCTGAAGAAGCCCTGGGTCGACCGCAAGCGCGTTTTTGCCACCGGTGGCAGCTATGGCGGCTACATGGTGGCGTGGATGAACGCGCATGTGAAGCCCGGCCGTTACCAGGCCTACATCTGCCACGCCGGCTGCTTCGACTGGACCGGCATGTTCGCCGACGACGCCTATTACTGGCACTCCAAGGAGCTGGGCGCCTGGTACTGGGACGACATGGCCAAGGTCCATAGCCAGAGCCCGCATGCCCATGCCGCCGGCATGCGCACCCCCACGCTGGTGATCCACGGCGCCCTGGACTACCGCGTGCCCGACGCCCAGGGCCTGGCCTACTACAACACGCTCAAGGCGCGTGGCGTGGACGCCCGGCTGCTGTGGTTCCCGGACGAGAACCACTGGATCTTGAAGCCGCGCAACAGCCAGCAGTGGTACGGCGAGTTCTTCAACTGGCTGCAGGCCTACGATCCGGCGCATCCGTCACGACGGGCACACACTGCCCCGCGGTCAACGAAGGGCGCCATGGGTCAGGCGTTCTCCAGATCGGCCAGGCGCCAAGGATGAGCACACCATGCTGATCAACTTCTTCTACACGCTGCGCGCGGCCAAGCTGCCGGTGTCGGTGAAGGAATACCTCACGCTGCTGGAGGCTCTGAAGGCCGGCGTCATCGACGATGACGGCGGGCCCAGCGTGGACAAGTTCTACTTCCTGTCCCGTACCACCCTGGTCAAGGATGAGGCGAACTTCGACAAATTCGACCGTGCGTTCTCGGCCTACTTCAAGGGGGTGGAGCTGCTGACCGACTTCACGCAGGACGTGCCGCTGGAGTGGCTGCGCAAGACGCTGGAGCTGGAGCTCTCGCCCGAGGAAAAGGCCGCCATCGAGAAGATGGGCTGGGACGAGCTGATGCAGACGCTGAAGAAGCGCTTCGAGGAGCAGAAGGAACGCCACGAGGGCGGCAACCGCATGATCGGCACCGGCGGCACCAGCCCCTTTGGCGCCTACGGCTACAACCCGCAGGGCATCCGCATCGGGCAAGACAAGAGCCGCAACCGCAGTGCGGTGAAGGTGTGGGACCAGCGCGCCTACAAGGACTACGACGACACCAAGGAGCTGGGCACGCGCAACATCAAGGTGGCGCTGCGCCGCCTGCGCCGCTTCGCCCGCGAAGGCGCCGCCGAGGAACTCGATCTCGACGACACCATCCACAGCACCGCGGCCAACGCGGGGATGCTGGACATCAAGCTCGTGCCCGAGCGCCACAACCGCGTGAAAGTGCTGTTGCTCATGGATGTGGGCGGCACCATGGACGAGCATATCCACCGCGTGGAAGAGTTGTTCAGCGCCGCCAAGACCGAGTTCAAGCACCTGGAGTTCTATTACTTCCACAACTGCGTCTACGACTTCATGTGGAAGAACAACCGTCGCCGCTTCAGCGAGAAGTTCCCGACCTGGGACGTGATCCGCAGGTACAACAAGGACTACAAGCTGATCTTCGTGGGCGACGCCACCATGAGCCCCTACGAGATCCTGCAGCCGGGCGGCAGCGTGGAGTACAACAACGAGGAGCCGGGGGCCGAGTGGCTGCAGCGCCTGACCCACGCCTTCCCGAAGTTCGCCTGGATCAACCCCGAGCCGCAGGGCGTGTGGCAGTACCGGCAGAGCATCGCCATCGTGCAGCAGTTGATGAGCCAGCGCATGTTCCCGCTGACGCTGGCCGGGCTGGAAGGGGCGATGCGGTTGCTGACCAAATGAGCCCCGTACCCGGCCGCTGGCTGGGCCGCATCCTGCTGGCGGCAGCGGCCTTGGCCAGCAGCGGCTGCGCCCTGCTGGGCGGTCGGCCGCTGCAAGCGATGGACACCCCCGCCGCCCCACCGGGGCCGCCCGCGCTGGAGATCGAGATCGACGCGCCGCCGGAACTGAGGGCCTTGCTGGAGCGCCATCTGGATCTGGCGCGACTGGCCACGGTGGCGCGCGGTGAACGGCTGGGCGACAGCGAGTTGTCGCGCCTGATCGACGCTGCGCCCGCCCAGGCGCGCGAGTTGCTGCAGACCGAAGGTTATTTCGAGCCTGAGATGCAGATACAGCAGCGTACGCCCGAAACCCCTGACGGCCCACCCCGCCTTCGGCTGCAACTGCAGCCCGGTCCTCGCACCAAGATCAGCCAGGTGGACCTTCAGTTGTCGGGCGCGTGGGCCGAGGCGGCCCAGGCCGGCCGTACGGACGCCACGCAGGCTCTGCAGGGCCTGCGTCAGCATTGGCCCTTGAAGACTGGAGCACCGTTTCGCAACCCGGCATGGGCCGATGCGAAGACCGAGAGTCTGGCCCGGCTGCGCGCCAGCGGCCACCTGGCGGCGAGCTGGAGCCGTACCAGTGCCGAGATCGACCCCGCGCTGGGACAAGCCCGGCTGTCCCTGTCCGCCGACCCCGGCCCGCTGTTCCTCAGTGGCGAATTGCGGGTGGAAGGTCTGCGCCTGCACGACCGGGAGACCGTGGGACATCTGGCCAACTTCGGGCCCGGCACCCCCTTGACCGAGACCTTGTTGCTGGATTTCCAGGACCGTCTGCAGAAGTCCGGGCTCTTCGAGCGGGCCAGCGTGGCGGTGGAGGCCACTACTGACCAGGCCGCAGCGGCACCCGTGTCGGTGCAGGTGGAGGAGTCTGCTCGCCAGCAACTCGTGCTCGGCGTCGGCGTGAGCGCGAACACCGGACCGCGGGCCACGGTGGAACACATCGACCGGCGGCTGTTCGGCCGAGCGGCCACCTCACGCAACAAGGCGGAGTGGGGGGGTGCGCGACAGGCCTGGGACGGCGAGATCAGCACCCATCCCGGACCACGGTTGTACCGGTGGCTGGCAGGCGGCACCGTCGAGCGACTGCAGACGGACACCGACGTGGTGCTCACCCAGCGGTTGCGGGCAGGTCGCAACCAGGACTCGCCCCGGATCGAGCGTTTCCAGTTCATCGAAGTGGACCGCTCTGCACGGAAGACCGACAGCGAGGCCAGTTCCTCCGTTGCCGTGTCCGCCAACCACCACTGGGCCTGGCGCGATGTGGACAACCCCGTGCTGCCCACACGGGGCCTGACGGCCAGCCTGCAAACCGGCTTGGGTCAGGCCTGGGACAGCACGGGGCTGAACGGCGGCTTCGGGCGTGCGTGGGGCCGGGTCACGGGCTACCTGCCGCTGGGTGCGAAGTGGTACGCACAGGCCCGGCTGGAGGCGGGACAGGTGCTGGCGCCGGCAGGCCTGGACGTTCCAGACACCTTGCGCTTTCGGGCCGGGGGAGACGACTCGGTACGGGGCTATGCCTACCGGTCTCTGGGGCCTTCCAGTGGTGGCACGGTGGACAGCGGCAAGGTCATCCTGACGACCAGCGTGGAACTGGCGCGTCCGCTGAGCGACAGCCTGCCGCAGTTCTGGGGCGCCGTGTTCGTCGATGCAGGTCAGGCCGCAGACCGCTTCAGCGACCTTCGCCCGGTGGTGGGTGCGGGCGTCGGTCTGCGCTGGCGCAGCCCGGTCGGTCCGTTGAGGCTGGACTGGGCCTATGGCGAGGCCGTGCGCAAGTCACGCCTGCACTTCAGCGTGGGCATCTCGTTCTGAGCACCCCCAAAGGCCGGGCGAAGCCGTCCTGGCGGTGACAACCACCGCTGCACGCCGCGCGCGCGTGCTCAGCGCGCGGGACGTTCAGCGTACGGCGTCACCTGGGTCGCTTCGATCCGGTAACCCGACATGCCCATGTACGAGTCGGTACGGGTTCCGGTGAGCACACCGGTGACCCAGACGGTGTCCATGGAACGCAGCCCCTTGGCAGGGGCCTTGGGCAAGACATGGACGATCTGGTTGGCCGGTGGTGGCGGGCTGTGGATGCAGGCCCCGAAGTAGGGCACGAGGAGGAACTCCTTGAGGCCGTCCTTGGTCTCCTCCAGGGGCACCAGGTAGCCCGGCAGCCGCACCGTTTGTCCCACCACAGCGGGGTTGATCGGTGCGTTGTCCCAGGCCTCGCGCAGCTTGGCCAGCGCAGCCGTGGCACGCGGATCGGCATCGCTGAGGATGGACAGGTTCAGGCCCTTGAGGTCCTTCATCGGGTCCCAATCCGCAGGCACCAGGACTTCCCATCCGATGGTGCGCGGCGCTGCAGTACCAGGCGCAGCGGACTGCGCTGTTCTGCCCGCGCCCGCGCTGCCCGATGCCGTGGGGGGATTGGAGGCGCTCGGGGCGTTCGGGGCGTTCGGAGCAATGGGCTTGGCCATCGTGGGCACACCCGGAACCGGTTGAGCACCCAACGGCCCCTGGGGCACCCACCACGCCACCAGGAGGGCCAGGGCTCGGATGGGAAGCTTGGAGCGCTGCACGCGGGCGCGGGGGCAGGTGGACATATCAGGTCAGGGAGAAAAACAGGGGGGCACAGAAGGCTTCACAGCCTGGGCGACAGACCATCCTCCAGCGACAGGCGGTAAGCCCTCCAGGCCGGCACCAGGCTGGCGAGCATACCCGCGACCAGTACGGCCGCCAGCACGCCCCACTGGGTGACGGCGGGCGAGCCCATCTGCAGGACGATGCCGAGGCGCTGCTGCATCAGCGGGCTCGCCAGGGCCTGGACGGTCACCGCCGACAGCACCCCCAGCACGACCCCTGCGCCGGTCACCACGGCCCCTTCCAGCACCAGCAGCCCCATCACGTCACGCGGACCGGCGCCCACGGCGCGCAGCACCGCCAACTCCCTTCGGCGTTCGTTCAGCCCCGCCAGGACCGTGGCCACCAGGCCCGCCAGGCTGACCACGGCCACCAGCGCGGACACGAGCTGCAGGGCCCGCTCGCCCAGGCCAACGGCGTCCCACAGTTCGTCGAGGGCCACGCCCGGCAGCACACCCAGCAGCGGCTCTGCTGGGTACTCGGCGACGAAGCGCTGGACATTGAAGACCGCAGCCCGGCTCTTCAGCCCCACCAACGCAGCCGTCACCTGCTTGGGTTCCAGGTCGAACTTGCGCGCGTCCTCGGCGGAGATGCGCAAGCCCGGCATCGGGGCGCCGCCCACCCAGTCCAGGTGCAGCGCCTCCAGGGCCTGCAGGCTCACATGCACCGTGCGGTCCACGGGCGTGCCGGTGCGTTGCAGGATGCCGGTGACCACGAAAGCCTTGTCGGCATGCTCGGTGCCCGCAGCCCCGCTCATGCCATGGGCCAGCGTGATGCGGTCACCCAGGCGGTGGCCCAGCCGCTGCGCCACCTCCGCGCCCAGCACGGCCTCGTACAGGCCGTCCAGCGTCCCGCTGAAGGGGCGGCCCGCCTCCAGGGCCAAGGGCTGCCGGTCCCCATAGGCGAAGTGCTGGAAGTAGGCCGTGGTGGTGCCCATGACCGGGAAACCGCGGTACGAGTCACCCAGCGCAATGGGCACCGTCCACGCCACGGCCCGGTGAGCGGACACCGAGCGCACGCTGTCCATGGAAATGCTGTTGGTGGCCCCGCCCACGCGAAACACGGCATACAGCATCAACTGCACCGGCCCGCTGCGGGCGCCCACGACCAGATCGGTGCCGCTGACGGCATTTGAAAAACTGCTGCGCAGGTCGCGCCGCAAGCCTTCGAGCGCCCAGAGCAGGGCTGTGGAGAGCGCGATCGAAGCCAGCACCAGGGCAAGGGTGCCACGCCGGTTCCAGGCACTGCGGGTCGCCAGGCGAAGGAGAAAGGTCATCGCGCAGACTCCTCCTCGGGCTGGAGTGGCTGGAGTGGCTGGAGTGGCTGGAGTGGCTGGAGTGGCTGGAGTGTGGCTGGAGTGGCTGGAGTGGCTGGAGTGGCTGGAGTGGCTGGAGTGGCCGAGGTGGCCCAGGTGGCTGAAGGGCCTGCAGCGCCCGCAGTGAAAGGCGCTCATCGAAGTGGGCCGCCAGGCGCTCGTCATGGCTGACGAACACCAGGGTGCTGCCGCCCTCACGACATTCGCCCATCAGCAGGGCCATGAAGGCTTCCCGCAGAGGCTCATCCAGGGCGGAGGTCGGTTCATCCGCGATCACCAATGCCGGGCGCCCGATCAACGCGCGGGCCGCCGCCACACGCTGCTGCTGGCCGATGGACAGGGTGCCGGCGCTGCGCTGCCAGAGGTCGGAGGGCAACTCCATGCGCTGCAGCAGCCGTCGCGCTTCCTCCTGCGCAGAGCCCGCACATCGCTCGGCGCGCACGTGTGACAACCGGCAGGGCAGCAGTACGTTGTCCAGGCACGACAGGTAGGACAGCAGGTTGAACTGCTGGAAGATGACCCCCACGAATTGCGCCCGGCGGCGGTCGCGACGGCCGGGCGGCAGGCAGGCCCAGTCCTGGCCGAGGAATTCGACGCGGCCCTGGCGTGGCAGCAGGACACCCGCCATCAGACCCAGCAGCGTGCTCTTGCCGCAGCCACTGGGGCCGTGCAGGAAATAGCTGCGCCCGGCGCGCAAGTCCAGGGCGGGCAGGGTCAGCACATCGGCAGACGCACCCGGCCAGGCGTAGCGCAGGTCGCGGATCTGCAGCAGTTCGGGGGGCTGGGACATCAGACCAGACAGAAGGAAGGTACAGGTCCTGGATTGTGGACGGACCCCCTCGGCCCCAGCGGGGGTGGGGACCGGCGGAGACGACGCGCCGGCTGCTCAGCTGGCTCCGCTTGCGCCAGTGCGTGAGGGAGGCGCCGCCGCGGGCCCTCGATCGCCCCGTTCAGATCGACATACGCTGGCGCACGCCGTCAGACGCCATGTCGGCGCCGCGGCCACGGGCCACGATCTGGCCCCGCTCCATCACCAGGTACTGGTCAGCAAGTTCCGCGGCGAAGTCGTAGTACTGCTCGACCAGCACGATGGCCATGGTCTTGCGGTCGGCCAGCATCCGGATCACCCGGCCAATGTCCTTGATGATGCTGGGCTGGATGCCCTCGGTGGGCTCGTCCAGCATCAGCAGCTTCGGGCCGGCGGCCAGCGCCCGGGCGATGGCCAGCTGCTGCTGCTGCCCGCCCGAGAGGTCGCCTCCGCGGCGTTGCAGCATCTGCTGCAGCACCGGAAACAGCTCGAACAACTCTGGCGGGATGGCCGTGCCACCGGGCCGGGTGGCCAGGCCCATGCGCAGGTTGTCCTCCACCGTCAGGCGGCCGAAGATCTCTCGCCCCTGCGGCACGTAACCCACCCCGGCGCGCACGCGTTCATAGGGCGGGGCGCGGGTGAGGTCGACGCCGTCCAGCTTGACCGACCCTGTCTTCAGCGGCACCACGCCCATCAGGCTCTTGAGCAGCGTGGTCTTGCCCACGCCATTGCGCCCCAGCAGCACGGTCACTTCACCCATGCGCGCCTCGAAAGCAAGGTCGCGCAGGATGTGGCTGCCGCCATAGAACTGGTTCAGACCCTGAACTTCAAGCATGGTTGGTGGTTTCAGCGGCCGAGGTAGACCTCGACCACCCTTTCGTTACGCTGCACGTCCGAAAGCAAACCTTCGGCCAGCACGCTGCCTTCGTGCAACACCGTCACCTTCTTGCGCCCCTGCGTGAGCTGGTCGACGAAGTGCATGTCGTGCTCCACGACCACCAGCGAGTGCCGGCCCTCCAGCGACAGGAAGAGCTCGGCCGTGCGCTCCGTCTCCTCGTCGGTCATCCCGGCCACGGGTTCGTCCAGCAACAGCAGCTTGGGGTCTTGCACCAGCAGCATGCCAATCTCGAGCCACTGCTTCTGGCCGTGACTGAGAAGACCGGCCTCGCGCCGGGCCTCGTCCTTCAGGTGGATCAGGTTCAGCACCTCGTCGATGCGGTCCTGCTGCTCGCTGCTGAGCCGGTGGAACAGGGCCGCGCGCACGCGCCGGTCGGCCTTGAGCGCCAGCTCCAGGTTCTCGAAGACCGACAGCGGCTCGTAGACCGTGGGCTTCTGGAACTTGCGGCCGATGCCGATCTGCGCGATCTCTGCCTCCTTCAGCCGCAACAGGTCGATGGTGGAGCCGAAGAAGGCACTGCCCGCGTCAGGCCGCGTCTTGCCGGTGATGCAGTCCATCATCGTCGTCTTGCCCGCCCCGTTGGGGCCGATGATGCAGCGCAGCTCGCCCACGTCCACCGTCAGCGACAGGGCGTTGAGCGCCCGGAAGCCATCGAAGCTCACGGTGATGTCGTCCAGGTAGAGGGCCACGCCCTGGGTGAAGTCGGGCTCACCGAGCTTGGCGATGCGTCCGTAGCCGGCACTGCGTCCGCCGGACTCGGTGCTGCCGGCCTCCACGCTGCGGCTGGCGTACACCTCGCGGCGCCGCGCGCCTTCTTCCATCAGGTCGGGGGTCACTTGCGGGCCTCCCGGTTACGCCGCAGCAGCCCGATGAGGCTGCCCGGGTTGCGCAACAGGCCGATGATTCCCCCGAGGTTGCGCAGCAAGCCGATGATGCCGTTCGGCAGGAACAGCGTCACCGCGATGAACAAGGCGCCCAGGAAGTACAGCCAGAACTCGGGGAAGGCCACGGTGAACCAGCTCTTGGCGCCGTTGACGAAGAACGCGCCGATGATGGGGCCGATCAAGGTGCCTCGCCCGCCCACTGCCGCCCAGATCGCCATCTCGATGCTGGCCGCCGGACTCATCTCACCGGGATTGATGATGCCCACCTGCGGCACGTAGAGGGCGCCGGCCACGGCGCACATCACCGCCGACAAGGTCCAGATGCTGAGCTTGTAGGCCACGGGGTCGTAGCCCGTGAACATGACCCGGCTTTCGGCGTCGCGGATGGCCTGCAACACGCGGCCGTACTTGCTGTGCACGATGGCCCTGCTCATGACGAAGAAGCCGATCAGCACCACGCCACTGAGCACGCACAGGAACACGCGCATCGCCTGGTCGATGGGGATGTCCAGGATGCGCTTGAAGTCGGTGAAGCCGTTGTTGCCGCCAAAGCCCGTCTCGTTGCGGAAGAACAGCAGCATGGCAGCGAATGTGAGCGCCTGCGTGATGATGGAGAAGTACACGCCCTTGATGCGCGAACGGAAAGCGAACCAGCCGAACACGAGGGCCAGCAGGCCGGGCACGGCCACCACCAACAGCATCTGCGCGACAAAGCTGTCGCTCCAGGCCCAGTGCCACGGAAACTCCTTCCAGTTCAGGAACACCATGAAGTCGGGCATGTCGCTCTTGTACTGGCCGTCGCGGCCGATCTGCCGCATGAGGTACATCCCCATGCCGTAGCCGCCAAGCGCGAAGAACAGTCCGTGCCCCAGGCTGAGGATGCCGGTGTAACCCCAGATCAGGTCGATGGCCAGGGCACAGATGGCGTAGCACAGGATCTTGCCCACCAAACTCACATAGAAATCACTGAGGTGCCACGTGCTGCCCGCGGGCACGGCCAGGTTCAGCAAGGGCACCAGCACGGCCACCACCACCAGGGCGCTCAGCACCCCGGTCCAGCCGCGCACACCGAGTTGCGTGGTCATGCCTCGGCGCTCCTGCCCTTGAGAGCGAACAGGCCTTGCGGTCGCTTCTGGATGAAGACCACGATCAGCACCAGCACCATGATCTTGGCCAGCACCGCCCCCTGCCAGCCTTCCAGCAGCTTGCCCAGCACCCCCAACCCCAGAGCGGCGTAGACCGTGCCGGCCAGCTGGCCCACGCCCCCCAGCACCACGACCATGAAGCTGTCGACGATGTAGCCCTGGCCCAGGTCCGGGCCCACGTTGCCCACCTGGCTCAGTGCACAGCCGGCCAGACCGGCGATACCCGCGCCCAGTGCGAAGGCGTAGGTGTCCACGCGCGCCGTGTTCACGCCCATGCACGCGGCCATGCGGCGGTTCTGCGTGACACCCCTCACGAACAGGCCCAGCCGCGTGCGGCTGATCAGCAGTGCCACGCCCAGCAGCACCATCGCGGCGAACACCAGGATCGCGATGCGGTTGAAGGGCAAGGTCAGGTTGGGCAGCACCTGCACGCCGCCCGACAGCCAGGCAGGGTTCTCCACGGCGACGTTCTGCGCCCCAAAAAACGAGCGCACGGCCTGCATGAGGATCAGGCTGATGCCCCAGGTGGCCAGCAGGGTTTCGAGCGGACGCCCATACAGCCAGCGGATCACGCTGCGCTCGAGAACGGCGCCCACCAGCGCCGCGCTGAGGAAGGCCACCGGAATGGCCGCCAGCACATACCAATCAAAGGCCCCGGGCAGGTAAGCCCTGAAGAGGTTCTGCACCACGAAGGTGGCGTAGGCCCCGATCATCATGAGCTCGCCGTGCGCCATGTTGATCACGCCCATCAGGCCGTAGGTGATGGCCAGGCCCAACGCCACCAGCAGGAGGATGGAGCCCAGGCTGGCACCCGTGAAGAGCACACCCAGTCGCTCACCCCAGGCCAGGCGCGATTGCACCTTGTCCAGCGAAGTCTGCAGGGCCGCCTTGACGGCCGCGTCGCCTTCTTGCGCCAGTTGCTCCATCAGCAACGAACGCACAGCAGAGTCCTGGCTGCCGGCCAGCAGCTCGGCGGCAGCCAGTCGTCTGGCAGCGTCCGCTGAGCCGATCAAGGCCTTGGCCTTGAGCATGGCCAGATCGGCCTTCAGGCGTTCGTCCGTCTCAGCGGTTGCGGCCTGCTCCAGCAGGGGAACCAGACTTTCGTCGATCACATCGCGCAGGTCCGCCACGGCCTTGGCGCGAACCTCCCGGTCAGGCGAGCCCAGCCGAAAGGCGGCCAGGGCGCCCTCGAGCGCCTGGCGCATGCGGTTGTTGTTCACCACCTCCTCGGCACCCTCGGGCAGCGGGGCTGCTGCGCCGCTGCCCACCAGGGTGCTGGCAGCGCCACGCACCAGGTAGACCTTGCTGCCAGCCACACGCACCTCGTCGGCCAGCAGCGCCTCCACGTAGGCGGCGAGTTGCGGGTCTCGTGCGGTCACGCGTTCGTTCAAGGCAGCGATGCGGGCATCGCTGTCGCCCTGAGCGATGGCCATGGCCTGCTCGGGACTGAGGGCGCGGGCAGCCATGCTGCAGGCCAACAGGCCCAGCAGCACGACCACCCGCCACAAGGTGGCCGCAGAACTCACTTGGCATCAGACCCGCGAGATCACTTGGACTTGGCCGGCACGTTGGCCTTGCCCTTGTTTTCCGCGATGAAGTCGCTCCACGGGTCAGCCACCACGGGACCGGGGGTCTTCCACACCACCTTGAACTGGCCATCAGCCTGCACTTCGCCGATGAACACGCTCTTGTGGAGGTGGTGGTTCTTGTCATCCATCTTGCTGGTGATGCCCGATGGCGCCTTGAAGGTCTGGCCGTACATGGCCGCACGCACCTTGTCCACGTCCGTGCTCTTGGCCTTGGTCACAGCCTGGGCCCACATGTACACGCCGAGGTAGGTGGCCTCCATCGGGTCGTTGGTCAAGGGCTTGTCTTTGTGGCCCGCGATGTTCTTGGCCTTGGCGTAGGCTGACCACTTCTTGATGAACTCGTCGTTGGTCGGGTTCTTGATCGACTGGAAGTAGTTCCAGGCGGCCAGGTGGCCCACCAGCGGCTTGGTGTCCACGCCACGCAGTTCTTCCTCACCGACCGAGAAGGCCACCACTGGCACGTCCTTGGCCTTCAGGCCTTGGTTGCCCAGCTCCTTGTAGAAGGGCACGTTGGAGTCGCCGTTGATGGTGGACACCACCGCCGTCTTCTTGCCTTCGCTCGAGAACTTCTTGATCTTGGCGATGATGCTCTGGTAGTCGGAGTGGCCGAAGGGCGTGTACTCCTCCAGGATGTCGGCATCCGCAATGCCCTTGGCCTTCAGGAAGGCGCGCAGGATCTTGTTGGTCGTGCGCGGGTACACATAGTCGGTACCCAGAAGCACGAAACGCTTGGCGCCGCCACCATCCTTGCTCATAAGGTATTCCACCGCCGGAATGGCCTGCTGGTTGGGCGCCGCACCGGTATAGAACACGTTGGGGCTGAGTTCCTCGCCCTCGTATTGCACGGGGTAGAAAAGCAACGCGTTGCTCTGCTCGAAGACCGGCAGCACGCTCTTGCGCGACACGCTGGTCCAGCAGCCGAACACAGCAGCCACCTTGTCCTGAGAGATCAGCTGTTTGGCCTTCTCGGCGAACAGCGGCCAGTTGGACGCCGGGTCCACCACCACCGGCTCGAGCTTCTTGCCCAGCACGCCGCCCTTGGCGTTGATCTCGTCGATGGCCATCAGGACGGTGTCCTTGAGCACCGTCTCCGAAATCGCCATCGTGCCGGACAGCGAGTGCAGCACGCCCACCTTGATGGTGTTCTGGGCCAAGGCCGGCACTGCAAAGCCGGCGGCGACAAGTGCGGATGCCAGCGCCTTGAGGCCGGCGCGACGGAGAGGGTTGGCAGAGGTCATGAATGCTCCTGACAGGTTGATGAGGGCGATCCCGGGGTCTCTATCAGCAATGACCGTGCCAACAGTCTGGGCATTGGCGCCCAACCGCATTACGATGGCATCGAATCTGCTTGCATCAACCATCATGGAACTCACCCCGCGCGAGAAAGACAAGCTGTTGATCTTCACCGCAGCCCTGCTGGCCGAGCGCCGGCGAGCGCGCGGCCTGAGGCTCAACCACCCCGAGGCGATCGCCCTGATCACGGCCGCCGTGATGGAAGGCGCACGCGACGGCAAGACCGTGGCCCAGTTGATGAGCGAGGGCAAGACGGTACTGACGCGGGCCGACGTCATGGAGGGCGTGGCGGACATGATTCCCGACATTCAGGTGGAAGCCACCTTCCCGGACGGCACCAAGCTGGTGACCGTGCACCAGCCCATCACTTGACCACCTGCAGGCCTCAGTTCTGCACGCGCCACGTCTTCACACAACCGCCAACGCACCAAGATGAAGCACACCCTGACCCTTTTCGCCTTGTTCTGGGCCGTTGCAGCCCAGGCCCATGAAGGACACGGCCTGCCGGGCGCCCATTGGCATGCCACTGACGTGGCAGGCTTCGTGGTCGCTGCCGTGGCCGCAGCGGCATTCCTGTGGTGGCGCGGGAGGAAGTGATGATTCCCGGCGAACTGCTCACCGACGAAGGCGAACTCGAACTCAACCCCGGTCGGCGCACCTGCACCACGGTGGTCGAGAACACCGCCGACCGCCCCATTCAGGTGGGCTCGCACTACCACTTTGCCGAGACCAACGCGGCCCTGCGCTTCGATCGAGAGGCCGCACGCGGCATGCGCCTGAACATCGCCTCGGGCACCGCCGTACGCTTCGAGCCTGGCCAGCAGCGCACGGTGGAGTTGGTGGACTACAGCGGCGACCGGCAGGTCTGGGGCTTCCGCGGCCTTGTGCAAGGAGCGCTGTAATGGCATCCATCGGAAAACGTGCCTACGCCGAGATGTACGGCCCCACGGTGGGTGATCGCGTTCGCCTGGCCGACACCGGCCTGGTCGTCGAGGTAGAGCAGGACATGACTCTGCGCAGCGGCGGCTACGGCGAGGAAGTCAAGTTCGGCGGCGGCAAGACCATCCGCGACGGCATGGGCCAGAGCCAGCGCCGCAACGGGCCGGGCGTGGCCGATGCCGTGGACTGCGTGATCACCAACGCGCTGATCATCGACCACTGGGGCATCGTGAAAGCCGACATCGGCCTGCGCGGCCAGCGCATCTGCGGCATCGGCAAGGCCGGCAATCCGGATGTGCAGCCGGGCGTGGACATCGTCATCGGCCCAGGGACGGAGATCATCGCCGGTGAAGGGATGGTCGTCACCGCCGGCGGCATCGACAGCCACATCCACTTCATCTGCCCGCAGCAGATTGAAGAGTCGCTGATGTCCGGCGTGACCACCATGCTGGGCGGCGGCACCGGGCCGGCCACCGGCACCTTCGCGACCACCTGCACACCCGGGCCGGCCAACATCGCCCGCATGCTGCAGGCTGCGGAGGCCTTTCCGATGAACCTCGGCTTCCTCGGCAAGGGCAACGCCAGCCGACCCGAGGCGCTGCAGCAGCAGATCGAGGCCGGTGTCATCGGCCTGAAACTGCACGAGGACTGGGGCACCACGCCCAGCGCCATCGACTGCTGCCTGAGCGTGGCCGAGGCCACCGACACGCAGGTGTCCATCCATTCCGACACGCTCAACGAGTCCGGCTTCGTCGAGAACACGATCGCGGCCACGAAGGGCCGCACGCTTTGCGCCTTCCACACCGAAGGCGCGGGGGGCGGGCACGCGCCCGACATCATGAAGGTGGTGGGCGAGGCCAACTTCCTGCCCAGCAGCACCAACCCCACCATGCCCTACACCACCAACACGGTGGACGAGCATCTG
Source organism: Rubrivivax sp. (assembly GCA_021300575.1). Taxonomy (GTDB): domain Bacteria; phylum Pseudomonadota; class Gammaproteobacteria; order Burkholderiales; family Burkholderiaceae_C; genus Rubrivivax. Next base: position 10,217 of record JAJTDM010000083.1, on the reverse strand, counting down.
GACATGCTGATGGTGTGCCACCACCTGGACGCTGGCATCGCCGAAGACCTGGCCTTTGCCGAAAGCCGCATCCGGCGCGAGACCATCGCCGCCGAAGACGTGCTGCACGACCTGGGCGCCATCAGCATGATGAGCAGCGACAGCCAGGCCATGGGCCGCGTGGGCGAGGTCATCATCCGCACCTGGCAAACCGCGCACAAGATGAAGGCGCAGCGCGGCGCATTGCCGCAGGACAGTGAGCGCCACGACAACTTCCGCGTCAAGCGCTACGTGGCCAAGTACACCATCAACCCGGCCTTGGCCAATGGCATCGCGCACGAGGTGGGCAGCATCGAAGTGGGCAAGTGGGCCGACCTGGTGCTGTGGAAGCCGGCGTTCTTCGGCGTCAAACCGGCCCTCATCCTCAAAGGCGGCTTCATCGCCGCTGCGGCCATGGGCGACCCCAACGCCAGCATCCCGACGCCGCAGCCCGTGCACTTCCGGCCGATGTTCGGCAGCTTCGGCGGCGCCTTGGCCAACGGGTCGATCACCTTCGTCAGCCAGGCGTCACTGGCCAACGGCGCCGCAGCGGGCCTGGGCCTGCGCAAGACACTTTCAGCCGTGAAGGGCTGCCGAACGGTGCGCAAGCCCGACATGGTGCACAACGGCTACCTGCCGGTGATGGAAATCGATGCGCAGACCTACGCGGTGCGTGCCGATGGGCAATTGCTGACCTGCGAGCCCGCGGTTTTGCTGCCAATGGCGCAGCGTTACTTCCTCTTCTAGCCTTACGCAGCCCCAGAAAGGAAAGAGCCGCCCGAGGGCGGCTCTGCAGGGGAACGGTGTCTCAGGCAGCCCGGGCGGGCGCCTTGGCTTCGGCCAGCGGCGGCTCGGGCGGCATGGGCAGCGCGTCCACCGACTCGCGCAGCGCCTTGCCCGGCTTGAAGTGCGGCACCAGCTTTTCGGGAATCGTCACCTGCGCGCCGCTGCGGGGATTGCGCCCCACGCGCGGCGGCCGGCGGCTGATGGAAAAGCTGCCAAACCCACGGATCTCGATGCGATGCCCGCGTGCCAGGGCATCGGACATCGCATCCAGCATCGTCTTGACCGCGAACTCGGTGTCGCGCTGCGTGAGCTGCGCGAACCGCTCGGCCAGACGAAGCACCAGATCCGAACGGGTCATGGGCTTCAGCCGTTGTTGGTGTTGTCCAGCTTGGCTCGCAGCAAGGCGCCCAGGCTGGTGGTGCCGGCGTTCTCACGCTCGTTGCTTTGCGACAGACGCTGCATGGCTTCCTGCTGGTCCGCCACGTCCTTGGCCTTGATGGAGAGCTGGATCGAACGGGCCTTGCGGTCCACGTTGATGACCATCACGGACAGGTCGTCGCCTTCCTTCAGCACGTTGCGCGCGTCTTCCACGCGGTCGCGGCTGATCTCGCTGGCGCGCAGGTAGCCCGTCACGTCGTCGGCCAACTGGATCTCGGCACCGCGCGGGTCCACCGTCTTGACCTTGCCGTTCACCAAGGCGCCACGGTCATTGATCGTGGTGAAGGTCGTGAACGGGTCGGTGTCGAGCTGCTTCACGCCCAGGGAGATGCGCTCGCGCTCCACATCGATGGCCAGCACGATGGCGTCGACTTCCTGGCCCTTCTTGTAGTTGCGAACGGCCGCCTCGCCCGGCTCGTTCCACGACAGGTCGGACAGGTGCACCAGGCCGTCGATGCCCTGCGCCAGGCCGATGAACACGCCGAAGTCGGTGATGGACTTGACGGGGCCCTTGACGCGATCGCCACGCTTGACGGTGGAGCTGAACTCCTCCCAGGGGTTGGCCCTGCACTGCTTCATGCCCAGGCTGATGCGGCGCTTGTCCTCATCGATCTCCAGAACCATGACCTCGGTCTCGTCGCCCAGCGACACCACCTTGGACGGGGCGACGTTCTTGTTGGTCCAGTCCATCTCGGAGACGTGCACCAGGCCCTCGATGCCCGGCTCGATCTCGACGAAGGCACCGTAGTCGGCGATGTTGGTGACCTTGCCGAACAGACGCGTGCCCGTGGGGTAACGGCGGGCCACGCCGTGCCAGGGGTCATCGCCCAGTTGCTTGATGCCCAGGCTGACACGGTTCTTCTCGGCGTCGAACTTCAGCACCTTGGCGCTGAGCTCCTGGCCGACCTGCACCACCTCGCTGGGGTGGCGCACGCGGCGCCAGGCCATGTCGGTGATGTGCAACAGACCGTCGATGCCGCCGAGGTCCACGAACGCACCGTACTCGGTGATGTTCTTGACCACGCCGTGCACGATGGCGCCTTCCTGCAGGGTCTCCAGCAGCTTGGCGCGCTCTTCGCCCATGGAGGCCTCGACCACGGCGCGGCGCGACAGCACCACGTTATTGCGCTTGCGGTCGAGCTTGATGACCTTGAATTCCATGGTCTTGCCCTCGAAGGGCGACATGTCCTTCACGGGGCGGGTGTCCAGCAGCGAACCAGGCAGGAAGGCGCGGATGCCGTTGACCAGCACCGTCAGGCCGCCCTTGACCTTGCCGCTGACCGTGCCGGTGACGAAGTCGCCGGACTCCAGCGCCGTCTCCAGCGACAGCCAGGACGCCAGGCGCTTGGCCTTGTCACGCGACAGGATGGTGTCGCCATAGCCGTTCTCCACGGCATCGATCGCCACGGAGACGTAGTCGCCGACCTGGACTTCGAGTTCGCCCTGGTCGTTCTTGAACTCCTCGATGGGCACGTAGGACTCGCTCTTGAGGCCTGCGTTGACCACGACGTGGTTGAAGTCGATGCGCACCACTTCGGCGGTGATGACCTCACCGGCGCGCATTTCGCTGCGCTGCAGTGATTCCTCGAAGAGGGCGGCAAAAGACTCTCCGCCCGCGGCGGCTTGGATTTGGGACATGTGGTTTCCTGCGCCGGCCCGATCAGGAATGGTGAAAGCCGGCAATGTGTGCAACAGATGTTGCGGGGGTTGCGATGGTGACGATCACCGGGCCCGGTGGCCTGACGGCCGGAAGGGGAGCCCGGTGGGCGGTGTGCCCTGCCGGGAAGAGCCGGCGCCTGCGCACCAGCCCTTCGTCAGAAGGGCCTGCGCTGGCTCCACCACTCCAGCACGAGATCGACGGACTCGTCGATGCCCATGTCGGAGTTGTCCAGAGCCAACGCATCTTCGGCGGGCTTCAGAGGCGACGCGCTGCGGACTCTGTCCTGCTCGTCACGCCGCTCAAGGTCTGCGCGAAGGTCTGCGAGTCTAGCCTGAATACCCTTTGAAATCAATTGCTTATGGCGTCTGTCGGCCCTGCGGGCGGCACTCGCCGTGAGAAACACCTTGAGCGCGGCATCAGGGAAGACCACCGTGCCCATGTCCCGGCCATCGGCCACAAGCCCGGGCAGGCGGCGGAAGGACAGTTGCAACTCGTGCAGCGCCTGGCGCACGGCAGGGTGGGCCGAGACCTGCGAGGCCAGCAGACCGCCGGCCTCGCTGCGCACTTCGTCGGTGCGGTCCACGCCGTCCAGCAGCACGCGATCACCATCGAAGCGCAGATCCAAACCACGGCAGACGTCTGCCACCGCGGCACCGTTCGTCAGATCCGCGCCTGCACGCTGCGCCGCTACGCCGGCTGCGCGGTAGATGGCGCCGGAGTCCAGCAGGTGATAGCCCAGGCTCAAGGCCAGTCGCCCCGCCAGCGTGCCCTTGCCTGAAGCCGAGGGGCCGTCCACGGCGATCACCGGCACCGCAGCGGCGTCTGCGCGCGCCAGGCTGAACAGGGCCTCGAAGTAGTCGGGAAAGGTCTTGGCCACACACGCCGGCTCGAGGATGCGCACGGGCACCGCTGCGCCTGGCGTTAACGCCAGGGCCAAGGGGTTGAACGCCGCCAGTGACAGACACATCGCCATGCGGTGGTCGTCGTAGGTGTGCACCGCCGCGGCCCGCCACTGCACCGGGGGGGTCACGTCGATGAAATCGGGCCCCTCGATCACGTGGGCACCCGTCTTGCGCAGTTCGGCGGCCATCGCAGCGATCCGGTCGGTCTCCTTCACGCGCCAACTGGCGATGTTGGTCAGCCGCGTAGGGCCGTCGGCGTACAGCGCCATCACGGCCAGGGTCATGGCCGCGTCGGGGATGTGGTTGCAGTCGAGCTGAAGCGCCTTCAGCGGCCAGGTGCCCCGCTCGACTTCCAGCCAGTTGGCGCCGCTGCGCACGGTGGCGCCCATGGCTTGCGCGGCCTCCACGAAGCGGATGTCCCCCTGAATGGAAGCAGCGCCCACGCCCTCGATGCGCACGGGCGCCCCCGGCCGGGCCGCCAGGGCGCCCAGCGCGATGAAGTACGACGCCGACGAGGCATCGCCTTCCACGTGCACGTCGCCTGGCGTGCGGTAGGCGCTGCCCGCAGGCAGGGTGAAGCGCTGGAAACCCTCGCGCTCCACCTTGATGCCGAACTGCGCCAGCATGTTCAGCGTGATCTCGATGTAGGGCTTGGAGATCAATTCGCCGTCGACCTCGATCACCACGGCCGCATCTGTAGCCACCAGCGGCAGCGCCAGCAGCAGCGCGGTGAGGAACTGGCTGGACACGTCGCTCCGCACCCGGATCGGTTGCGACAGGTTCAGGCGTCCACCGGCGCGACCCTGCAGGCGCAGAGGCGGATAGCCCTCCTGACCTTCGCACGTGACCTCACAACCCAGCGGACGCAGCGCCTGCACCAGATCGCCAACGGGGCGCTCGTGCATACGGGCCACGCCCGACAAACGGAAGTCCCCGCCCTGCGTGGCAGCAAGCACCGCCAGCGCCGCCGTCAACGGCCGCATCGCCGTGCCGGCGTTGCCCAGGAACAGCTCGGCCTGGTGCACCTTCAGCCGCCCGCCCAGGCCTGTGACATGCCACTGTGCGCCGCGGGATTCGACACTGCAGCCCAGGGCGCGCAGGGCCTCCAGCATCACGCGCGTGTCGTCCGAGGCCAGCAGGTCGTGGATGACCGTGGTGCCTTCGGCCAGACCGGCCAGCAGCAACACGCGGTTGGAGATGCTCTTGGAGCCGGGCAGCCGCACCGTGCCGGCGGCGGCGTTCAGGGGGGGCAGGTCGAGGAAAGGGATCGCGTACATCGTGGCTTCAGCCGTTCACGGCCGTCTCCTGGGGTGCGGGTGCGGAACAGCCGCTCAAGCCGCCTCGTCGGCGGCGGCAGGTCTGGATGCGGCGCCGCCGGCAAGTGCGCCCATCGCAGCCCCCATCTCCCACCGGCTGCGCAGGGCGGAAGGCTGGGAAATTTGATCCATCAGGGCCTGGGCGTCACTGGCGAGCATGGCGCGCTCGATCTCCCCCAGCACGTGGCGAAAGCTCGCTGCCTGGGCCAGCACCTCGTCACGGTTGGCCATCAGGATGTCGCGCCACATCGCGGGCTCGCCCCCGGCGATGCGCGTGAAGTCCCTGAAGCCCGGCCCGGCGAGCTGCAGCATGCGTTCGCCCTGCGGCTGGCGCGCCACGGCGGCCACGTAGGCAAAGGCCAGCACGGTACAGGTCGGCATCCGCAGCGTCCACGCCCGCGCGCTCCTTGCCAGCGATCGGGTGAGCCGGCACGAACGCCGCGATGTCTGGCCCCAAGGCCGCGCGGGCAGCGGCCACCACATCCCGCTTGGTGCTGCCCACGTCCATGCAAAGGGCTTCGGGTGACAACGCCGTGCGCAGACTCGCGAGCACGTCAAATGTCGAGGCCACCGGGACCGACAACAAGACGATGTCAGCCCCACGGACGGCATCGGCGGCGCTGTCACAGGCCTCGTCGATGACGCCGAGTTCCAGCGTCCGCCGACTGGAGGCCGGGGTGCGTGAATGACCGGCGATGTGCCGCACCAGCCCCGCGCGCCGCAGGGCCAGCGCAACGCTGCCCCCCATCAGCCCGCAGCCGATGATGCTCAACCGCTCGATCATGCTCAGTGGGTGTCGACGGGGTAGGTGCCCAGCACCTTGAAGAAGGCGCAGGTGCCCCGCAGTTCCGCCAGGGCCGTGGCCACGCGCGGGTCGTCCGGATGGCCCGCGAGATCGATGTAGAAGTAGTACTCCCACTGGCCCGAGCGCGCAGGCCGGGACTCGAATCGCGTCATCGACACACCATGCGCCTTCAGCGGCACCAGCATGTCATGCACGGCACCCGGTCGGTTGGGCACGGACACCACAAGACTGGTGCAGTCATGGCCGCTGGCCCCAGGTGGCGGCACCTGCTCGGGCAGCGCCACGATGGCGAAGCGCGTGCGGTTGTGCGCATCATCCTGAATGGCAGGCGCCACCACGTGCAGGCCGAATTCAGTGGCCGCACGCTCGCTGGCGATGGCCGCCAGGGAGTCGTCCAGTGCCGCCAGTCGCGCGCCCTCGGCGTTGCTGGCCACGGGCCGGCGCTCGGCCTGCGGCAGGTGCAGCGAGAGCCAGGCCTGGCACTGCGCCAGGGCCTGCGGGTGGGCCAGCACCGCGGTAATGGCTTCACGCGAAGCGGTCCTGCGCATCAGGTTGTGGCGCACCAGCAGGCTGGTCTCGCCCACGATGGACAGCGGCGTATGGAGGAACAGGTCCAGCGAGCGTGCGACCACGCCTTCGGTGGAGTTCTCCACTGGCACCACACCGAAATCGGCTGCACCGGCACTGGCCGCGCGGAACACCTCGTCGATGCTGGCGCAGGGCACTCGTTCGATGGACGAACCAAAGTAACCCAGGGCGGCCTGCTCGCTGAAGGTGCCTGCGGGCCCCAAGTACGCCACTCGGGAAGCATTCTCCAGAGAACGGCAGGCCGACATCACTTCGCGCCAGATGGGCGCGATGCTGTCGTTCTTCAGCGGGCCGGGGTTGTCGCGCTTCAACCCTTCGATCACCTGTGCCTCGCGCTCGGGCCGGAACACGGGGGAGCCTTCGTGCTTCTTGATCTCGCCCACCTCAAGCGCCAGGCCGGCGCGGCGGTTCAGCAGGGTCAGCAACTCCCGGTCAACGGCGTCGATCTGCTCGCGCAGCGCCAGCAGCGCGGGGTTCATCAGGCGGCGCCCCCGGCGTCAGCGTTGGCTTCAGGTTCGTCATCGCTGCCCGCATCGTTTTCCACGATGCGCTGCAGGCCGCTGAGCTTGGCGCCGGCATCCAGGGCGATCAGCGTCACCCCTTGCGTGGCACGGCCCAGTTCGCGGATCTCGCTGACGCGGGTGCGCACCAGCACGCCCTTGTCGGTGATGAGCATGATCTCGTCGGCCGACCGCACCAGCGTGGCGGCCACCACCTTGCCGTTGCGCTCCGACTGAATGATGGCGATCATGCCCTTGCCGCCGCGGCCGTGCCGGGTGTACTCCACGATGCTGGTGCGCTTGCCGAAGCCGTTCTCAGTTGCGGTCAGGACGCTCTGGGTTTCGTCTTCCGCGACCAATAGTGCGATGACGCTCTGGCCTTCATCCAATTGCATGCCCCGAACGCCACGTGCGGTCCGAGAGAGCGGGCGAACTTCGTCTTCCGGGAATCTCACGGCCTTGCCGCCATCGCTGAACAGCATCACATCGTGCTGGCCGTCGGTCAGCGCGGCGCCGATGAGGTGGTCGCCCTCGTCCAGGTCCACCGCGATGATGCCGGCCTTGCGCGGGTTGCTGAACTCGTCCAGCGCCGTCTTCTTCACGGTACCCAGCGCCGTGGACATGAAGACGTAGTGGTCGGCCGGGAAGCTGCGAAATTCACCCGTCAGCGGCAGCACGACGGTGATCTTCTCGCCCGGCTGCAGCGGGAACATGTTGACGATGGGCTTGCCGCGGCTGGCGCGGCCACCTTGCGGCACTTCCCACACCTTGAGCCAGTACACGCGGCCGCGGTCGCTGAAACACAGGATCCAGTCGTGCGTGTTGGCGATGAAGAGCTGGTCGATCCAGTCGTCTTCCTTGGTCTGCGTGGCCTGCTTGCCGCGGCCGCCCCGGCGCTGCGCGCGGTATTCGGCCAGCGGCTGGCTCTTGAAGTAGCCCGTGTGGCTGAGTGTCACCACCATGTCGGTGGGCGTGATCAGGTCCTCGGTGCCCAGTTCCTGCACGTTGTGCTCGATGGTGCTGCGGCGGGCACCCACCTTGGTCTGACCGAACTCCTGGCGCACATCGGTGAGCTCCTCGCGGATGATGGTGGTCACCCGCTCAGGCTTGGACAGCACGTCCAGCAAGTCGGAGATCTCGGCCATCACCTCCTTGTATTCGCCAATGATCTTGTCCTGCTCCAGGCCTGTCAGGCGCTGCAGGCGCATCTGCAGGATCTCCTGCGCCTGGTCGTCCGACAGGCGGTACAGGCCTTCGGGCTGCATGCCGTAGCTGGCGGGCAAGCCCTCAGGACGGTAGGCGGCGCGCCCGCCGGGCGTGTCCGCTTCGGCACGGGCCAGCATCTCGCGTACGAGCGAGGAATCCCAGCTCTTGGCCATCAACGCGGCCTTGGCCACGGGCGGCGTGGGCGAGGTCTTGATGATCTCGATGAACTCGTCGATGTTGGCCAGCGCCACGGCCAGGCCTTCCAGCACGTGGCCGCGCTCGCGCGCCTTGCGCAACTCGAACACGGTGCGCCGCGTCACCACCTCGCGCCGGTGCTCCAGGAAGATCTCCAGCAGCTGCTTGAGGTTGCACAACTTGGGCTGTCCGTCGATCAGCGCCACCATGTTGATGCCGAAGGTGTCCTGCAGCTGCGTCTGTTTGTACAGGTTGTTCAGCACCACCTCGGGCACTTCGCCGCGCTTGAGCTCGATCACCACGCGCATGCCGGACTTGTCGCTCTCGTCCTGGATGTGGCTGATGCCCTCAAGCTTCTTCTCGTGGACCAACTCGGCAATGCGCTCGAGCAGCGTCTTCTTGTTGACCTGGTAGGGGATCTCGTCAACGATGATCGCCTGGCGCTGGCCCCGGTCGATGTCCTCGAAGTGGCAGCGCGCACGCATCACCACCTTGCCCCGGCCCGTGCGGTAGCCCTCGCGCACGCCATTCAGGCCGTAGATGATGCCGGCCGTGGGAAAGTCAGGCGCCGGGATGATCTCCATCAACTCTTCGATGGAAGCGTCTGAAGACTTCAGCAGATGCAGGCAGGCATCCACCACCTCGTTCAGGTTGTGCGGCGGGATGTTGGTGGCCATGCCCACTGCGATACCGGCTGAGCCGTTCACCAGCAGGTTGGGCAGCCGGGTGGGCAGCACCAGCGGTTCTTTCTCCGAGCCGTCGTAGTTCGGCCCGAAATCCACCGTTTCCTTGTCCAGGTCGGCCAGCATTTCGTGGGCGATCTTGGACAGCCGGATCTCGGTGTAACGCATGGCCGCGGCGTTGTCACCGTCCACCGAACCGAAGTTGCCCTGGCCGTCCACCAGCATGTGGCGCAGGGAAAAGTCCTGCGCCATGCGCACGATGGTGTCGTACACCGCCGTGTCGCCGTGCGGGTGGTACTTGCCGATGACATCACCCACGATACGGGCCGACTTCTTGTACGGCCGGTTCCAGTCGTTGTTCAGTTCGTGCATCGCGAACAGCACGCGCCGGTGGACGGGCTTCAATCCGTCGCGCGCATCGGGCAGCGCGCGCCCGACGATCACGCTCATGGCGTAGTCGAGGTAGGACCGCCGCATCTCCTCTTCGAGGCTGATGGGCAACGTTTCCTTGGCGAACTGGGTCATGCGGGCCAGCCTGGCGGCTGCGGTGGACGGTAGTGAAATCGGCTTTGCGCCTTCTTTCCTGTCAGCCAGCATGGTTGCAGGAAAGCAACGCAGATTCTAAGCCGCGGGGTGTGTAGCGAGTGCGCAACAAGGATGCCTGGGCTCAGCATCCGGTCAGGAGAAAGGGAAACTGCCGTAACCCCTATGGCACAATATTTACGTCGGGGTAAACACCCGCCGTGTAGTTGGGCGTCGCCCAGCACAATGGGCTTCCGATTTGAACGTTTCGCAGGCAACTGCGGCTTTCCTCGAGAGGATAAACATGAAGAAACTGAACAAGGTGGCGATGCTTTTCGCATCGGCTGCGCTTGCCATGCCCATGGCCGCGTTTGCCCAAGCCAAGAGCAACGACAACTGGCGCGCTGCCGACGGCACCGCCTGGAAGAACGGCAACAATGAGTTGTGCTGGCGCAACGCAGGCTGGACGCCTGCGACCGCCGATGCGGCCTGCGACGGCGCGCTGAAGCCGCCCGCCCCGGCCCCGGCACCTGCCCCCGCTCCTCGCGTGGCACCCCCGCCACCCCCGCCGCCGCCAGCAGCACCCCCTCCTCCTCCT
>JAJTDM010000038.1 GCA_021300575.1 Rubrivivax sp. | reverse complement strand
GGACCTGTGGGTGCTCGAGGTCGCGCTCGGTCGCAAGCTCAAGACGTCTGCAAAGAGGGCCGCGTAAGATGAATCAGACCGCCGCCAGTTCCAACTGCCGGCGGGACATCGCCGATCGACACCATGCTGACCAAGGGCGAGGAATGCACCAATCAAGGCCAAGCCTACTACGAAAGACTTTATCGCCAGCGGGTGCTGCACAACCTGAACCGGCGGGCGCAGCGGCTCGGCATGACGCTGGTGCCGACCACGCCAGCGGCGCAGCCGGCTTGAAAAGCCCTTGTGCGTCAGTCACTTGCGGGGAGTTTCTTGAGAGCCAGCACCGTACAAACGCTAGGCTGGCCTGAGCTGTGATGGCAATAACACCTTTATGGGAAACGTTGCCTCAATCAACCGCTTTGTTCCGACCAGTCTTCTTGCGGCACTTGGATTGCGCTTGTTCGCCGCGTCCCAGAAGTCAGGATCAACCGTGGTCAACGCTTCAGCCTTGACTGAGACGGCACACATCAGGTGCGTAAAGTCCTGATCCTTTAGTTGCAGCTTCTTGAGTCGAATCTTGTCGTTTTTGTACTTGGCCGCAAGCGTGCGTGCAGCGGCCAGGTGTGCGTGCACGACAAGCTTGCCTTCGAGTGCGCAGTTCACCTCAAAGGCGGAGACCAGTTCACCTGCTGTAGTTTCTGAAGATATCAGGTCAAGACAAAGCCAAACTACCCATGAAATGCTGGATGGTGTAGTAATTGCGAGACATGACTGATGCTCAGCGTGCGTTTGGTTCTGTGCGTTCAGAAAAATGCAGGAGTCGTAGTAAACCGATTGAGCCACGCGTTAGCTCCCCGAAGAGCTTTGCAGGCGTTGGATCCGAGCGCTGGTAAGTTCTCGCGCAAGCTTCAAGCTCGTGTCCAAGAAACCGTCCGGCCAAGGCTTGGACGGCTTTCCTGAGTCATCAAACTCCATTTGGTACACCTCAGACTTGCCACCATTGTTTTCAAAGCACAGCACACAAACGTCCTCTGGTTTGACGCTGCCCTCGGCAATCTTGGCTTGCAAACGAAGAATAAGATCGACACTGTGCGTCTCAACAAAGATCTGATTTCCCCGACTCAAGGAGTCTACGAAGACATCAGCCAAACGCGACTGGGCGAACGGGTGGAGGTGCACTTCCGGCTGATAGGCGATTAGCGTTCCTTCCGAAAGGCGCGCGTCGTACACGGCTAGCGGCAGGAACTGGCTAAGCCCAAAGCCAGCATCGGCAATCGTCACCTTTTGTCTTGATGAAGTTGGCGCGACCCTGATCTCAACGACTTTCGGCCCAATTCGCTTCGATACCTGGATGACTTCAAAGTGCTGAGTCAGGCCAAGCTTTGCTAAAGACGCGTTGATCCGCTGCTGGACCTTCTTATCTTCTCCGTCTCTTGATGCCCATAGCCGAATGAGGTATGTCAGGATACCTCGGTCCTCAGTTGCGAGATTGGGATCGTCGAGAACGTAGAACGAGCGAGGGACTGGTCGATATGGATTTACTACTTCAAGATCAGTAATTCGGCCAGCGTAGAACAAGTGCTCACGCTGGCCACTCAGGCGCATTGCATCGATGGGCATGAGTTGATGAAACCACTCGTCTTCGGCGCGAGCTTCCTTCTTTCCAGACTTTAAGAGATACGCTACCCGACCGCTCTCCGGATTTATCTCAAGCGTAGCGGATATCGGAGGTGACTTCGGTCCAAGTCCATAGTTTGCCTTTGAGACGACAATCGTGTCGTCAGACCCCTGCGAGGCGCACTCGAACTCATAGTCGCGGACAAACTCCGCGCCTTTTGCCATTAGGGACCACTCGTAATTGAGAAGAATCTTAGATGGTCGCTGCGAGTTTCTGTTCCAATGTCTCCGGAGGCTGGAGTCGAACGACGTAAAAGAGGGCATCGCGGAAAATGCTAGCGGCCCACCAAGTCCTCCGCCTCTCATGCTACGAAAGAACAACTCGATTGCACTTAGGAAGGTTGACTTGCCGGCGTTGTTGGCGCCTATAAGCAAGTTCAGAGAGCGCAGTTTGATGCTCTTTGAGTCGGAGAATGACTTGAGGTCTCTCAGCCGCATTCCCGTCAATGTTTGTCGTGGTCCAGCCATCTCTAGGTATCACTTTCTTAGATTAAGAGTAGATCGTACCGGGCGACGACGGGTGGGCGCCTTGCCCGCGAGGCGCAGGATAGGAAAGGTGCGCCTCGCGGGCAAGGTGGCCAGCCGTCGCCGCTCCGGTTGAACGACCAGTTAGGCCTCACGTTCTCCAATGAAGCTAAGGAAGGACTCTCCTAGCGCTGAGGTTCGCCGTGATGCGAGCCCGTTCCCGGACATGGTTGTGTTCAGGCCCTCTGTGTTTACCAGTCCACGCGTCCAGAGATCCTTCCACAGTTGGTCGTAGAGGTCTCTCTTCCCTCGAAGCTCGGGTATGTTGTGCTCAAGCACCGTGCTGAGGCCCCCAATGCTGATGCCCGGCGGGACTTGGGGCGCTGAGAAGACAGCGAGCATCTGTAGTTGAAGGGCCGGCATGGAGTCAATGAACGAGAAGAACATGGCTTGCATGGCCTCTTCGGGCGCTTGGCCTCTGGCGATGTTCTCAAGGGCGGCTTGAAGCGCCCGGATCTTCTCGATGTTGTGGGTTCGAACTGCGATTTGGGTGGCCTGCAGAACGGCCGAAACAAACTGCTCGTTGTGTTGAAGGTCCTCGAGCTTTAGCCCTTCGGTCTCAAGTCTATGCAAACGAACGCCGACCTCTTCCATCCACTTCACGCGCCTCCTTTCGATGGGCGGTTGCACCGCGAGCTGAAAGAGTTCGACTGCCGGTCCTCCGGCGACTGGGATCGTCGACAGCGCTGCCTTCGTGAGCGCGTGCACGACGTCTCCCTTGGAGGGCTTCGGTATGGGCTCGCTCGACATCGCGACTCCTTGAGGCCTAACTTGTTTTTCGTGAGACAGATCTGCTGGCAAACATCGGTGCCTGTCTCCCTGACATCGGCACCCTGACAGGCCTATGGCCCGCACCGGCCTTGGCTTCGCGGCCCGTGGTCTGTGCGTTCATCCAGTCCTGAATTCACAGCAAAAGCAGCAGCCCGTGCAACGCCGCTAATTGGACTGACGGCGCACAGCTTCGTCAAGCCCGCTGAAGGGGCAACTGATGGAATCTCATCTGCAAGCACAGTCTCACGCCCTGTCAGTGCCAGGGCCTGCCGTCTATGGCGCAGCACGCTGGCGCTCGATCTGCAAAGCACAGACCAGGTGATCTGGGCTGCCTGCCTCGAACAGCACGCGGCAGCGGTTCACCGCAGCGAAAACGGCGGAACTCGACCAGAAGGACCTTCGTTCGAATTCCTTGCGCGGATACAGGCGGATGTCGACCCCCGTACCGATGCACCCCACCGCCTGCCGCAACCGGGCAGAGACCTCCACAAGCTTAACCACTCGAACCGCCCAAGGCGAAGCAGCGTGCGTTCAGGCGGCGGGCAGCGGGGCGATGGGGCGAGTCGGCGCAGCCGAGAAGCGCAGGCGGCGGGGTCGGTGCGCGCAGCGCACTTCGTGATCCAACCCGCCGCGGTTGTCTGAGCGCAGCGACCGCAGGGAGCGCAGCGAGTTCCGCGGCGCGACCCTGCCGGCGAGCATCGCAGGGCACCCCGGCCATCGGCCGGGGCCAGCCGCCCGAGCCGCAGCGCCCCGCTGCCCGCCGCCTGGCCGCGAAGTGCAGCCGCTCAGACGTCCGCCAAGCTCACACCGCCACCCCGCTAGCAGACGACACCCCTTCCCCCCGCTCTGCTGCAGCCGCCACATCCGCGCATAGCGCCCTTCCAGCGCCAGCAGTTCGGCGTGGGGGCCGCGTTCCACCACGCGGCCGGCGTCCAGCACCACGATCTCGTGCGCGTCCACCACCGTGCTCAGGCGGTGGGCGATGACCAGGGCGGTCTTGCCCTGCGCGGCGGTCTTCAGCTCGGCCTGGATGGCGCGCTCGTTGGCGGAATCCAGCGCTGACGTGGCCTCGTCGAAGATGACGACGGGCGGATTCTTCAGCAGCGTGCGGGCGATGGCCACGCGCTGCTTCTCGCCGCCCGAGAGCTTCAGGCCCCGCTCGCCCACCATGGTGCCGTAGCCCAGCGGCGTGGAGGCGATGAAGTCGTGGATGTGCGCCGCCTTCGCCGCGCCCTCCACCTGCTCGCGCGTGGCGCCGGGGCGGCCGTAGGCGATGTTGTATTCCACCGTGTCGTTGAACAGCACCGTGTCCTGCGGCACGATGCCGATGGCCGCGCGCAGGCTGGCCTGCGTGACCTGCCGGATGTCCTGCCCGTCGATGGTGATGCGCCCGCCCGTCACGTCGTAGAAGCGGAACATCAGCCGCGCCAGCGTGGACTTGCCCGCGCCCGAGGCGCCCACCACTGCCACCGTCTTGCCCGCGGGAATGTCGAAGCTCACACCGTGCAGGATGGGCCGCGCCGGGTCGTAGGCGAAGTCCACCTGCTCGAAGCGCACCGTGCCCTCGCGCACGGCCAAGGCCGACGCGCCGGGCGCGTCGTCCACCTCGCGGTGCCGGCCCAGCAGGCCGAACATCTTGTCCAGATCGGTCAGGGCCTGCTTGATCTCGCGGTACATCACGCCGAGGAAGTTCAGCGGGATGTAGAGCTGGATCATGAAGGCATTGATCATCACCAGATCGCCCAGCGTCATGCGGCCGTCCACCACGCCCTGCGTGGCACGCCACAGCATGGCCACCAACGCGGTGGCGATGATGACCTGCTGGCCGGTGTTGAGCACGCTCAGCGTGGTCTGGCTCTTCAGCGCTGCGCGGCGCAGCTGCTCCAGGCTCTCGTCATAGCGCTTGGCCTCGAAGGCCTCGTTGCCGAAGTACTTCACCGTCTCGTAGTTCAGCAGCGAATCGATGGCCTTGGTGTGCGCCGTGGAGTCCATCTCGTTCATGCGCCGGCGGAACTGCGTACGCCACTCGGTCACCGTCACGGTGAAGGCGATGTAGACCACCAGCGCGGCCCCGGTGATGAGCGCAAAGCCGGCGTCGAACTTCCAGCCCAGCAGCACCAGCACCATCACCACCTCCACCAGGGTGGGGAAGATGCTGTAGAGCGAATAGGAGATCAGCGACTGCACGGCCCGCGTGCCGCGCTCGATGTCGCGCGTCATGC
This sequence comes from Rubrivivax sp., assembly GCA_021300575.1. Classification (GTDB taxonomy): domain Bacteria; phylum Pseudomonadota; class Gammaproteobacteria; order Burkholderiales; family Burkholderiaceae_C; genus Rubrivivax. The sequence continues at coordinate 132,604 of JAJTDM010000038.1, read as the reverse complement.
CACCCGTCTGGCGCTCCAGGTGGAAGCGCAGGCTCAGGGCGTGCAGATGGCCGAACACCTCCAGCGCGATGCTGCGCGTGGTGCCCTCGGTGGCCTTGGCAAAGACCAGCTCCCGCAGTTCCGTGAACAGCGAGGTGGACAGCCGCAACGCGCCGTACGCCACCAGCAGGCCCACCGGCACCACCAGCAGGGCCGCGGCCGAACCCGGCGCCGGGGCCAGGTTGTCGACCAGTTCCTTGAGCAGCAGCGGCACGCCGACGTTGGCCATCTTGGCCGCGATCAGGAAGGTCAGCGCGATGCCCACGCGCCAGCGATAGCGCCAGAGGTAGGGGAACAGGCGGCTGAGCGTGGCCCAGTCGGAGCGGGGGGCGGAGGGCTGGGCAGACGGAGCCGTGGCGGAGCGGGAAGGGCCGGAGGGTCGCATGGGTCCAGTGTCGCGGATGCGCCAGCGCACGACACTGGTCAGGCCGCCGCAGGTGCCGGGCGCGGCGCATTTATCGACATCCCTTGAGGCTGCCGCAGGACGCCAAAGCAAGTACGACTCGCGTCAGAGTAGGGGACTGGCGCGACAGAGTTACTGCGACCACGGAGCTGCTGAGACCGCTGACGGCTGGAAGCTGCCGCTCGCGTCCCCGAGGCGGCCGGCGGGTGACGACCCATTGCGGTCCTTCTCCGCGTGGGCCTGAGCACTAGCCGTGCAGCCTGATGAGTCACTTGACGTCCGAGCTATGGCTCACCGATTTCGACATTTGGCTAACACTGGGAACGGACGAGCGCGCGTTGGACACATGTGCTGTCAGCATCCGCAGCAACCGGACCATCACTCAGGGATCCACCTCCGCGTAGACGATTCGATACCACATGTCCGAAATCGCCGTGACGACGGCCCGCTCGTTATTGGTGAAACGCTCCAATCCGACGGCGCGGACCAAATAGATCTGTCGCAGCAATTCATCGGTCATGGCCAACGCACCGCGTATTCGCAGCAGCAGTTGGGACTGATCGCTCGTGCTGCGTCCGCGCGGGTGACGCTTGGAGACATCGGCCAGCACGCGTTCTGCCCACTTGGCATTGAGCTGGCTGCCCCTGCGCGCCAGTTCCTGACGATCGCGCATCAGCGATTCGCGACCCATCAGGAGTTGCGCGTTGCGTGCGTAAACGGCCACGTAGTAGACGTTGAACTGGGTGATCGCCTCGCGCACAGGCATTGCACTGCCGCCGCGAGGCCTCAGGCGGCTGCGTAAAGCGTGGTAGACGCGGAGCACCGTCAATGCTGCGTGTGAGCGGTCGCGAAAGTGCAGGTAGAAAGTGCCGCGCGCCATGCCCAGCGACTCGGTGATCGACTCCACGGTCAGGCCTTCATAGCCGAGCCGCTCCATTTGCCTGGCCGTGGCCGCCAGGATCTGCGCCCGCGTGCGCTGGCGTTTGGGGCGTCGGCGCAGGGTTTGCAGGCGCTCCTGCAACAGTTCGGCCAGGTGAAACGGGGTACCTGGGGCCAACGTGGCCGGCGGTTGCTTGGCGACTGAGAGGTCCTTCGGCACGGCCTTTCGGGTTTCCCCTTGGTTAGCGTCACAAGATTGTGACATAGGATCCATAACTGACGTTCATGTCATTTCGTACGCATTCAGACTAAGTCTAGATCCCATGCACGGAGCCGCTGTCTCATTCCGCAACATTGCCAAGCGTTATGGCTCGGTGGTGGCGCTGGAAGATTTCACTCTCGAAGTCCAGCCCGGCGAGTTCGTCACGCTGCTGGGCCCGAGCGGCTCGGGCAAGTCGACGGCGTTGAACATCCTGGCCGGATTCACCGATCCCACCGAAGGGCAGCTCACGGTGGCGGGCCGCGATGTGCTGGCAATGCCGCCGGAGCGACGCAATGTCGGCATGGTGTTCCAGTCGTATTCACTGTTCCCGCACATGGACGTCTTCGACAACGTGGCGTTTCCGCTGAAGCTGCGCAAGGTGTCGCGCGCCGAGATCCAGCGCCGCGTGGCTTCGGCCCTGGAGATGGTTCAGCTGCCGGGCTACGAGCGGCGGCGCCCGAGCGAGCTCTCCGGCGGGCAGCGCCAGCGTGTCGCGTTCGCCCGGGCAGTGGTTTTCGAGCCCGCGGTGCTGCTGATGGACGAGCCGCTGGGCGCGCTCGACTTGAAATTGCGGGAGGCCATGCAGGCCGAAATCAAGCGCTACCACCGTCAGCTGGGCTGCACCATCGTGTTCGTGACGCATGACCAGGGCGAGGCGCTGGCGCTGTCTGATCGCATCGCTGTCATGGGTCAGGCCCGCATCGCGCAGATCGGAACGCCAGAAGACATCTACGACCGTCCGGTCAGCCGCTATGTTGCGCAGTTCATCGGCCGAACCAACGCCCTCGAGCTGCTACCGATGGGTCAGAGGCGTTGGCAGCTGCCTGGGCTGGGCTTGACGTTCGACGAGCCGGCGCAGGACGCGCCCTGGCCTGCGGAGGCTGCCGCACTGTGCCTGCGCCCCGAACATCTGCGCCGCGCGGACGGGCGGTCTTCAGCGCTTGAGTTCGAAGCGCAGGTAAGCGAAGTGACCTTTCTGGGTGACCACACCCTCTACCTGCTGCGTACCCGCCAGGCAGCCGAGCTGCAGTTGCACGAGTCCCGCGGCGCACAGGCCGCGCCATTGCGGCGCGGCGATCAGGTGCGCCTGGCCTTTGACCCCACCACCGCATCAGCCCTGTCCGGGCCCGTCCACGCCGCATCCTCCCACACACCACCACCAGGAGATTTGCCATGATCCAACGCCGTCATCTGCTTGGCGCCACCGCGCTGCCCTTGCTCGCCACCGCCAGCCGCATGGCCCGCGCACAAGCGCGCAAGCTTGTCGTCAGCGGCTCCGGCGGCGTGGTGGCCGACGCCAACAAGTCGATCTACTACACGCCCTACACCGCCGCCAAGGGCGTCGTTATTGAGCACGTGCCAGTCGAGCAGCAGCGCATGGCCCAACTCGAGGCCATGGTGCGCGCGGGCCGCACGTCGTGGGACGCGATGGAGATATCTGCATCCGACTACCCCCTGGGCGTGAAGAAGGGGCTCTTCGAGCAGATCGATTACACCAAGGTAGACCCTCAAAACGCGCTACCGGCCATGGCCCGGCAACAGTTTGGCGTTGGCGTTGCGGCCTATTCAGAACTGCTGGTGGTACGCAAGGACAAGATGCCCGCGGGCAAGATGATCGGCTCCTGGGCCGACTTCTGGGACAGCAAGACCTTTCCCGGCCCGCGCGCGCTGAGCGCACGTCCGCAGAGCAACCTGGAGTTCGCACTCATCGCCGACGGTGTGCCCATCGGCAAGATCTATGAGGTTCTGGCCACCAAGGGCGGTCAGGACCGCGCCTTCCGCAAACTCGACCAGATCAAGCCGCAAATTGCCAAGTTCTGGAAGACGGGCGCAGAGTCGGTGCAGTTGCTGTCCAACGGCGAAGTCGTGTTCGGCACCACCTTCAACGGCCGCGTCGGTGCCTTGCAGAAAGCCGGTATTCCGGTGGAGATCGTGTGGGCCGGTGGCGCGCTGCACTTGTCCTACATCGGCATTCCCAAAGGTGCGCGCAACATGGTCGACGCGCTCGACTTCATCCGCTTTCGCACGATGGACCCGGTGCCGATGCGCGAATACACGGCCAGGCTGTCCTACCCTGGTTTTGCCCCGGGCCTTGCAGACGGTATGCCCGAAGCGGTGGCGCGTCAGTTGCCCACGTTCCCGGCCAACGCGTCGGTGCAATACGCAGCCGACGCGGTGTTCTGGGCCGATCACCTGGACAAGCTGCAGGAACGCTGGAACGAGTGGATGCTGAAGTAGGGCGCAGCGCAAGAGACCACGTGGCAGCACGACCCATGACCTCGGCACTTGCCCGTTGGCGTGCGACCTGGCTGCTGTGGCCGGCGCTGCTGCTGCTGGTCCTGTTCTTCATCTGGCCGACGTTGGACGTTGCACGCGCCAGCCTGTTCGACCCCGACTTCACGCTCCGGCACTTTGAGCGCCTGGTCACACGGTCCATTTACGCCACGGTGCTGCTGCGCACCTTGTGGGTGGCGCTGGAAGTTGCGGTGCTGTGCACGCTGATCGGCTACCCGGCCGCCTGGATCATCAGCCGTCAGCCGCGGCAGCGGCAGGTGCTGCTGCTGTTCGCGCTGTTCGTGACGATGTGGATGAGCGTGCTCATCCGCAGCTTCGCTTGGGTGGTCGTGTTCGGGCGCGAGGGTGTTGTCAACGGCCTGCTGCTGGCGCTGGGCCTGGCAAGCGAACCGCAGCAGTTTCTGTACACCTCGTCGGCCGTGCTGGTGGCGATGGTGCAGGTGCTGCTGCCGATACAGATCGTGACCTGCGTGGGTGCGATGACGGAAATCGACTCCGGGCTGGTGCGGGCAGCGCGTGTACTGGGCGCCACGCCGGCGCAGGCCTTTGCGCGCGTCGTCGTGCCGCTGAGCCTGGATGGCTTGCTGACCGCGTTTTCCATCGTCTTCATGCTGGCCATGGGTTTCTTCATCACGCCGGCGCTCCTGGGCGGGCGGTCGGATCTGCTGCTGGGCAACCTCATCGAGCAGCAAGTGGGGGAGTTGAAGTGGGGCTTCGCCGCCGCGCTGGCCGTGCTGCTGCTGACCGCCACGCTGCTGGCGCTGGCTTTGGGTCGCGGCATGCAGGGTGCGGTGCGATGGCTGTCGCGCAGAACGGCCTGACGCGTATGAAAAGCGTGACGAGCGGCGATCCAGTCTTCCGAATTTCCAGAGTTTTCACCTTGACACAGGAGTGCGTATGAAATTCCTTCGTTCGATCTTGAGCAGCATGGCCATCGCGGCCTTATCAGCCGGAAGCACAACCGTTTTCGCGGCCGACTATCCCATCCGTCCGATCACCATCGTCATGCCTTTCGCCACGGGCGGCGGGTTTGATGCCACGGCGAGGGCATTGGCCAGGGGCATGCAGGCCGAAATGGGCCAGCCCGTCATCGTTGAAAACAAGGTCGGAGCCAGCGGAACCATCGCCGCCAACTTCGTGAAGCAAGCACCCGCGGACGGCTACACGCTGCTGGTGGGCACCACCAACCTGCTGTCGTTCCCGCGTTCTGTGATGCCGGGCCTGGCGTTCAACCCCCAGGCCGAATTCGTGCCGATCAGCGGCCTGTCGCGTTCGGACCTCGTGGTCGTGGTACCCGCATCGTCGCCGGCCCGCAACATGAAGGATCTGGTGGAACTCGCTCGCCGCAACCCTGGCAAGCTGAGTTACGGCAGCTACGGGATTGCCACGACCACACACTTCTGCATCGAGGAACTCAAGCGCCGCACGAACACCCACCTGGTCCATGTGCCGTACCGCGGCGCTCCCACCACCGACGTGGTGGGCGGGCAGCTGAACGTGGCTTGTGACGTCATTCCGGCGGTTCTGCCCCTGGCTCGTGCCGGCCGGCTGCGCATCCTGGGCGTGGCCGCGCCGACGAGGTCAACCTTCATGCCCGACGTGCCGACCGTGGCAGAGCAGGGATTCGAGGGGTTTTCGATCTTCACCTGGAGCGGCCTGGTCGCCCCTAAGGGAACGCCTGCCAGCGTGATCGACAAACTCAGCAAGGTTGTGGCCAAGGTCGGTCGCGCCGCGGAATTCCAGAGCCAGTTGAACAGCCTGTCCAACGAGACCTGGCTCGTATCGCCCACCGAGCTGGGCAGCTTCATCGGGTCCGAGACGGTGAAGTGGCAGAAGCTGGTGACCGAAGCGCAGATCAAGCTGGATTGAGGGGTGCCCGTGGACATCCGCTCAGAGCCCCTCTGGCGCTGGAGTGCCTCACGCATTGCACAGGCGGTGCGAAGTGGGCAGACTTCGGCCGAGCTTGTGGTGGGTGAGGTGCTGGCCCGCATCGAGCGGGCGAACCCCTCGGTCAATGCCTTTGCCTTGATCGACGCGCCAGGCGCGCTGGCGCAGGCACGGCTGCTTGACCAGGCGCGCGCTGCGGGCGCACCGGGTGGCCCGCTGGAAGGGGTGCCCTTCCACGTGAAGGATCTGGTGCCCACGGCGGGCATGGAAACGTCGTACGGCTCGTGGGCCATGCAAGGCAACATACCTCAGGCCGACGTGCGCGCTGTCGCCCGCATGAAGGAGGCCGGTGCGGTGTTGCTGGGCAAGACGACCACCCCAGAGTTCGGCACCAAGATCCAGACCGAAAGCCCGCGTTACGGGGCCACCCGCAACCCTTGGCGGCTCGACCGCTCACCCGGCGGCTCCAGCGGGGGTTCAGCGGCTGCCGTGGCGTGCGGCATGGGTCCGTTGGCGGTGAACACCGATGGCGCCGGGTCGGCCCGTGTGCCCGCGTCCTGCTGCGGCGTCCTGGGCTACAAGCCTTCGCTGGGGCTGGTGCCCAACGACCTGGCCGCCGCGTTGTTCGAGAACAACCAGTACATCGGCCTGAACACGCGCACGGTGGACGATCTGGCGTTGGCACTCACGGTGATGAACGGCCCCGACGCCGGGGACCCATGGACGCTGGGCCGGGAGAAGCAACACTTCGCCTGCCCCCCAGACGCTGCGCTGGCTGTGCGCCGCCTGCGGGTGTTGTACGTACCGTTGATGGGCAACCGCACGTTGGATGACGACGTGGCGGCGCTGGTGGAGGGGGCCCTGAATCGCCTGGGTGACCAAGGCGTGGAGGTCACAACGTTCGCAGAGCCCTTCGATTGGGGCATCGACATCAGCACGGCATGGCTCCGGGGCATGTTGCAGGCCCGCCTGGCACCCATGCTGGCCATCCACCGCGACCGCCTGGACCCGGAACTGGTGGCGGTTCTCGAAGGCACCCAGCAGATGTCGACCGAGCAGCGCGCATCGCTGCCGCTGCAACGCACTCAGCTGTACCGGCGCGTGCAGCACCTGTTCGAAAGCGCCGACCTGGTGGTCTCGCCCACCCTGGCGGCACCGCCAATTTCGCTGAGTCATCGCTCGTCGGAACCGCTGCTCATAGGCGGGCAGGCCGTGGGCAGCTTGCGCGAGGCTTGGTACCCCTACGCCAGCGTGGCCAACATGACCGGACACCCAGCCATCAGCATTCCAGTGGGCTTCACGCCCAGCGGGCTGCCGGTGGGGCTGCAGGCCATGGCGGGCCTGCACCAGGATCAGCAGCTGATCGACGTGGCGGCGTTACTGGAACACCTGCTGCCCTGGGCCGACGCCTGGCCAGGCGACGCCGCATGACCCCCGGGCACCGCACCTGGCGCTGGCTGCCGATGGCGTACCTGGGCATCGTCTTTGCCTACCTGCTGTTCCCTCTGCTGGTCGTGGTGCCTCTGTCGTTCGGGGACGAAGACCTGTTGCGCTTTCCGCCTCGAGCCTGGAGCCTGCGCTGGTACGACGCCTACTTCGGCGACCCGCAGTGGATGCGCGCCACAGCCTTGTCGTTCCAAGTGGCGATCTCAGCCAGCCTGTTGGCCACCCTGTGCGGCACGATGGCGGCGCTGGCGCTGGAACGTCGGCGCGTGCCCGCGGCCGGCGCGGTGCGGATGCTGATCACGGCGCCGATGATCGTTCCGCACATCTTTCTGGCGGTAGGCGTGTTTGTGCTGGCCGTGCGCTTCGGTGTGGCAGGCAGCGTCGTCACGCTGGTCTGCGCGCACGCCACGATCGCGCTGCCCTTCGTCGTGCTGATGGTGGGTGCCGCGCTGCGCCAGATCGACCCGACCCTCGAGCGCGCTGCACGGGTGCTGGGCGCATCGCCGTTCAGGGCCTTCCTGACGGCCACGCTGCCAGGGCTGCTGCCTGCCATCGTCGCTGCGGCAATCTTTTCGTTCTTCGTGTCCTTCGACGAACTCATCATCGCCGAGTTCCTGATGCAGGGCCGCGAAACCCTGCCCATGCGCATCTGGGCCGACCTGAAGCTGCAGCTCAACCCGACCGTCTCGGCCGTGTCATCCCTGCTCATCGTCGTCACCTTGCTGGCCCTCGGCGTGGCGGAGTGGCTGCGTCGCCGCACCGATACGCACAACCCCACTTCAAGAGCCGTCCTCTGCGTGACCCGCACCCGCGCCTTCAGCGCTGGCGACGACGTCAAGTCGCCGCGCCCCGAGCATACGCAGGCCGAACTGGTCAAGCGCCACTTCGGTCGCCGCCATGCCGACGAATCGCTTGAGTACCCCGGCTGGGAGCACGAGGTGCTGCGTCTGGGCATGCAGCGCTTCAAGCCCATCGTCGGCGCCGTCAACGGCGTGGCCGTGGGCCAGGGCATGATCTACCTGCTGCAGCTCACCGACATCCGGGTGGCGTCCAGCAGCGCGCGCTTCGGCCTGCCCGAAATTGCCTACGGCATGGGCGGCGCTGGTGGCTCGACACGGCTGATGCGGCAGATCCCCCACGTGGCCGCGATGTGGCTTGCACTGACCGGTGAGCCCTTTGATGCCGAGACCGCGCTCCGCTACAACCTGGTGAATGAAGTGGTCGCACCCGAGCGTTTGATGAGCCGGGCGCTGGAGATGGCCGCGTTGATCGCGCGGCACCCACCCCTGGCCGTGCGCACCGAGATGGAAGCCAGCTACCGCGCCCAGGATCTGTCCAGGGAACACGCGCTGTCCTACGTCAGCAACCTCTATCGACTCCAGCGCGTGGCGTTCGACACCCGCCCGCCCTTGTCCAAGCCGACGGCAGGGAGCGCTGAAAATGCCTGACACCTCCAACACCGTCGCCGCGCCCTGGCTCGATCCGGCGAGCACCGACGCCGGCGTGCAGGAGATGCTGCGCATGCGCGCAGCCATCGAGGGCGAGACCGGGCTGCCCACCACGCTGGGCGAGCTGGTGCGTGAGCGCGCCAGGGCCCAACCCGACGCGCTGCTGGGCCACTGGTTCGAAGACGGCGTCACGCTTACCTACCGGGCCCTTGACGAGGCGGCCGAGCGCCTGGCCAGCAGCCTGCAGGCCATCGGCGTGCGCAAGGGCACGCATGTCGGTGTGATGCTGCCCAACGTCGCCGCGTTTCCCATCAGCTGGGTTGCGTTGGGCCGCATCGGTGCCGTGATGGTGCCGGTGAACACGGCTTACACCGGCCCCGAGGTGCATTTCGTTCTGGACGACGCCGACGCACAGTTCCTGATCATCGACCACAGCTTCCTGGAAACCCTGGCCGCCATGCCGCAGCGGCTGGCGATGCTGGCCGACGAACACGTGGCTGTGCACGGCGGCAGCGCGCCGGCGGGCATGCTGGCATTGGACGACTTGGCTCGCAACGGCGCATGTCCCTTCAGGGCCCCCACCCCGGTGGGCGCGGGCGACCTGCTGAACCTGCAGTACACCTCGGGCACGACCGGTTTTCCGAAGGGCTGCATGCTCAGCCACGACTACTGGATGCTCATCAGCCGCGGCGCGGCGCGGATGCGGGGCGCCGGCGGTGACGTGAAGAACGTGCTGATATGGGCGCCGTTCTTCTACATGGACGCGCAGTGGCAGTTCCTGATGACGGTCTGGCTTGGCGGCACGGTGTTCGTGGCCCGACGCATGAGCCTGACCCACTTGCACGGCTGGTTGCGCCAGTACCGGATCCACATGTGCATCTACCCCGAACCGGCCCTGAAGCAGCTGTCGACGCCTGAGCTGGATGCCCAGCTCTCGTTGCGCTACATCTCGATCTACGGCTGGGGGGCGCAGGCTCGCCAGGCGGTGGAGCAGCGGTTTAGCGTCGTCGCGCGCGAAGGCTACGGCATGACGGAGATCGGCGGCGGCTGCATCGTACCGGCAGCCGCCACGCACATGGCGCACACGCGCAGCTGCGGGCTGCCGGCGGCGTTCCGCGAGTTCCGCATCGTCGACGCTGAAGGCCAGGACGTGCCCGAAGGCGAGGTCGGTGAACTCTGGGTGACTGGCCGAGCCATCCTGTGGGGTTACTACAAGCGCCCGCAGGCCAACGCCGAGAGTTTCCGAGGCCGATGGTTCCGCACGGGCGACCTGTTCCGGCGCGATGCCAACGGCTACTGCTTCATCGTCGGGCGCATCAAGGACATGATCAAGCGCTCGGGCGAAAACATCGCCGCCATCGAGGTCGAGGCGGTGCTGCGCGCCATGCCCGAGATCGAAGAGGCCGCCGTGGTTGCGGTGCCCGATGCGCTGCGGCGCGAGGAGGTCAAGGCCTACCTCAAACTGCGCGAGGGTCTGAGCCGCGACGACGTGCCGCCCGAGCGTGTCTTGGCCCATTGCGAAGGCAGCCTTGCAGCATTCAAGGTTCCTCGTTACCTGGCCTACATGGGCCGCCTCCAATCTCCTCGAAGCGCAACATCGGCCGAGCAACCGCTTGACCTGATGGCACACATTTAACGCGCCAATTTGTTGGCTGCGCTGGTCCTGGTGTCGGGGTCAACCTGCGCGAAGTGGCTGCGCGGTCCTGCACTTGCCAAAGTCGGGTAGCTGCAGTCCCTGATTTTTTGCACGCACATTGTGACGATGTGGACGGCCACCCCGGGTAGGCAGCCATCCCCGCTGATCGCACTACTGATGTACCTGAAGCATCGTATGGCCGCAGGACTTGTATGAGCGTTAGCGAATGTTCTGAAGAATTGCACCGCAGGAGCGGCCGTCCCTTCATGTCGAGTGTCAGTCTGTTCCTGCCGCTTGCGCAGTCGTCATGAGCGGCAGCTGATGGCCGATAGCCGCCATGGAGCGTCAGCCTGCGGGTGACCGCACCCGCTGATGAACAGGTGGTCGGAAGCAGGCTCCAGACCGAGGTGGATTTGGGCATCACGCAGTGCCTACAGGGGCGAGGCAACAACTTTGGCGCGGCGCCGGGCGAGTCGCAGCATCTCTGACGTTCGCGACGCAATTCTTGTGGTGCGCCCCTATCATCGCCGGCATGAGCACCCCCATGACGCTTCCCGAGGCCGCTGGCCGTCTGCTGTCACCTGAAATCCTGCCGGACCAGCGCGAACTGGTGCTGCGCGTGATGCCGCTGCCCTCGGACGTGAACGCCAACGGCGACATCTTCGGCGGCTGGCTCATGGCGCAGGTGGACATGGCCGGTGCCGTGCTGCCCTACCGCATCGCGCGCGGGCGCATCGCCACCGTGGCGGTGAACGAGTTCCTGTTCAAGCAGCCTGTGTCCATCGGGGACCTGCTGAGCTTCTATGCCCGCGTGGAGCGCGTGGGCAACACCTCCATCACCGTGCATGTGGAGGTGTTTGCCGAGCGCAACCCCGTGAACCCGCAGGTGGTGAAGGTGACCGAGGCGCGCATCACCTATGTGGCCATCGACAAGGATGGCAAGCCGCGAGCCGTCCCGCGGCCAGAGGCCTGAGGCCGCAAGGCTTCAGGCCACCCCGGCCGCACACACCGACCCACCACACCCCGCCAGGAGACCCCTGACCATGATCGTCTTCGAACACGCCGACGTGCTGGACGCCGCCGCCGGCACCCTGCTCAAGGACCGTTTCGTCCGCGTCGAGGGCACGACCATCGCCGCGGTGTCCGACCAACCTGTGGACACCACCGGCGCCCGCGTCATCGACGCTCGCGGCAAGGTGCTGATGCCGGGCCTGATCGACTGCCATGTGCACGTGCTGGCCTCCATGCTGAACGCCGGGCGCCTGGCCAAACTGCCCAACGTGCTGACCGTGCTGCGCGCCGTGCCCATCCTGCAAGGCATGCTGATGCGCGGCTTCACCACCGTGCGCGACGCCGCCGGGGCCGACTGGTCACTGGCCGAGGCCGTGCGCACCGGGTTGGTCCAAGGGCCCAGGATCTTTCCTTCAGGCCGCGCCTTGTCTCAGACCGGCGGCCATGGCGACTTCCGCGAGCGCAGTGACGTCATCGAGCCCTGCCCCTGCACGCCCAAGATCGGCGCCATCGGCCGCGTGGTGGACGGCGTGGATGCCATCCGCCGCGCCGTGCGCGAAGAGATCCAGATGGGGGCCACCCAGATCAAGATCATGGCCTCGGGCGGCGTGGCCTCGCCCACCGACCCCATCCACTACCTCGGCTTCAGCGAGGACGAGATTCGCGCCGCGGTGGAGGAGGCCTCCAACGCCGACACCTACGTGCTCGCGCATGCGTACACGCCCAAGGCAATCTCGCGCGCCGTGCGCTGCGGCGTGCGCACCATCGAGCACGGTAATCTGATTGATGCCGATTCCGCAAAGGTGATGGCCGACCATGGCGCCATCGCCGTACCGACGATCGTGACCTACGAGGCCCTGGCCAGCGAAGGTGCGGCGCTGGGCCTGCCGCCGGAGTCGGTGGCGAAGATCGAGAACGTGCGCAGCGCCGCGCTGCGCTCGCTGGAGATCTTTGCGGCTGCAGGCGTGCGCATGGCTTTCGGCACCGACCTGCTAGGCGAATCGCACCGCCTGCAGTCCGACGAGTTCAAGCTCCGCGCTGGCGTGCTGGGCGCCGCAGAAACACTGCGCGCCGCCACCATCCACGCGGCCCACGTGCTGCGCATGGACGGGCGCCTGGGCGTCGTTGCCCCTGGGGCCACAGCCGACCTGCTGCTGGTGGACGGGAACCCGCTTCAAGACATCTCGGTGCTGCTGGGCCAGGGCGAAGGCCTGGCCATGATCGTGCAGGAGGGCAAGGTGGTGAAGGACCACTGAGGCCGTTCGCGCCCCTCAAGGCGCCGCGTCGATCAGGATGGCGCGGAAGTCGTTGACGTTGGTGAGCGTCGGCCCGGTGACCACGCTGTCGCCCAGGGCCTCGAAGAAGCCGTGGCCGTCGTTGTCGGCCAGGCAGTCGGCCGGGCGCAGGCCGGCGGCGAAGGCGCGCTCCAGGGTGTCAGGGGCGAGCAGCGCGCCGGCGGTCTCTTCCTGGCCGTCCACGCCGTCGGTGTCGCCGGCCAGCGCGTGCACCTGCGGGTGGCCGCGCAGCGTCAAGGCCTGGGACAGCAGGCATTCCACGTTGCGCCCGCCGCGCCCGCTGCCGCGCACCGTCACCGTGGTCTCGCCGCCCGACAGCAGCACGCAGGGTGCTGCAAAGGGCTGGCCGCGCTGCGCCACCTGCAGCGCGATGCCGCCCAGCACCTTGCCCACGTCACGGGCCTCGCCTTCCAGCGCATCGCCCAGGATGTGCGCCGCATAGCCGGCCTCGCGTGCCACGGCAGCCGCGGCTTCCAGCGAGGCCTGCGGCGCGGCGATGATGCGCGTCTCGCAGCGCGCCAGGAGCGCATCCGCCGGCTTGACGGATTCACCCCGGCCGCTTTCCAGCACCTCGCGCACGGCCGGCGCCAGCGTGATGCCGTAGCGGCGCACGATGGCCAGCGCGTCGGCGCAGGTGGTGGGGTCGGCCACGGTGGGGCCGGAGGCGATGTCGATGGGCCGGTCGCCCGGCACGTCGGAGATCAGCAGCGTGAGCACGCGCGCCGGGTGGCAAGCCGCGGCCAGGCGCCCGCCCTTGATGGCCGAAAGGTGCCGGCGCACGCAGTTCATCTCGGAAATCGTGGCGCCGCTGGCCAGCAGCGCGCGGTTGACCTCCTGCTTGTCCTGCAGCGTCAGCCCCGGCGCCGGCAGCGGCAGCAGGGCCGAGCCGCCGCCGGAGATCAGGCACAGCACCAGGTCGTCTTCCGTCAGGCCCTGCACCACCTGCAGCATGCGCTGGGCGGCGCGCAGACCGGCCTCGTCCGGCACGGGGTGTGCGGCTTCAGCGATCTCGATGCGCTCGCAGGGCACGGCGTAGCCGTAGCGGGTGACCACGAAGCCCGACAACGCGTCGGGCGGGCCGCTCCAAGCCTGCTCCACCGCCTGCGCCATCGCGGCCGAGGCCTTGCCGGCGCCGATGACCACCAGCCGCCCCTTGAGCGAGGCCGGCGCGGGCAGGTGCGGGGGAACGCACAGCGCCGGCTGCGCGCGGGCGATGGCGGCGTCGAACATGGCGCGCAGCAACGTGCGCGGGTCAGGGGTCTTCATCGGGTGCGGTGCGTTGCGGGGTCTGCAGGAGGCGAAGTCTGCCCGATCCACGAGTTGGCCATCCCACTGGGGTGGCAGCCGCTCAGTTCACCGTCGCCAGGATCACGTCCGAAGCCTTGACCAGTGCGGTGACGGGCAGTTCCGGGGCAAGCTGCAGCGCCTGCACCGAGCCTTGTGTCACCACCGCCACCACCTCCAGCCCGGTGGGGGTGCCCACGGTCACTTCAGCGTTCACCGCACCAGGCTGCACCGCCTGCACGTGGCCCTCCAGCCGGTTGCGCGCAGAGACGCGGGCGCCGTCCAGGCCCGTGGCCAGCAGCACGGCCGGCGCCTTCACCATGGCGATCACCGTCTGCTGCAGGCGCAGTTGCAGGTGGTCGGTGCTCTCGCGCGTGATGGTGGCCACCAGCGGCACCCCGCCAGGCAGCATCACCTCCACCTCGTCATTCACGGCACCGGCCCGGATGGCACTGACCACCCCCACCCACTGATTGCGCGCGCTGGTCTTCACGTTCAGCACCTTCAACAAGGAGAAGTCCTGGGACAGGTCCATGCCCTGCTCGGTCAGCAGGCGCACGAAGCACTGGTGCACCTCGTCCAGCTGCCGGTAGCGTTCGATCAGGCGCTGCCCGTGCGCCGTGAGCCGTGTGCCGCCGCCGCCCTTGCCGCCCGTCACCCTTTCCACCAGGGGTGTGCCTGACAAGGTGTTCATCAGGTCGATGGCGTCCCAGGCCGCCTTGTAGCTCATGCCGAAGGCGCGCGCCGCGTGCGTGATGGAGCCGTGCTCGGCCACGGCCTGCAGCAGGGCCATGCGGCCATGCCCCCCCAGCGAGCGGCCCCCGGCCTCGATCCACAGCGAGCCCTGCACCTGCAGGGCGGGTTGGCGCGGCTGTCGGGATGGTCGTCGGGAAGACGGGGAAGACGGGGAAGACGGGGTGGGCCGGGCTGCGGCCGGTGGGCGGGCGGGCATGTCAGGACTCCATCGTCTTGGGGCTGGGCACAGCGCTGGTGCCGCGTACCCGCCCGGCGTCCAGGTGCACCACTTCCTGCGCCAGGCGGTCGACATCGTCTTCGTCGTGGGTGATCAGCAGCAGCGGCAGTTGCAGCGACATCTGCAGTTCCAGCAACTCCTCGCGCAGGCGGTGGCGCAGCGCCTTGTCCAGCGCGGCAAAGGGTTCGTCCAGCAGCAGCGCGGTGGGCCGGGTCACCAGCGCGCGTGCCAGTGCCGTGCGCTGGCGCTGCCCGCCCGAGATTTGATGAGGAAGCTGCGCGGCCACATCCTGCAGGCCGAACTGCTCGATCCACCGGTCGGCCTCGGGCAGCGGTTCCCGGCGCAGCGGGTTGCGCCAGCCCCGCCGCAGCGCGAAGGCGATGTTCTGCCGCACGGTCAAGTGCGGGAAGAGTGCGTAGTCCTGGAACACATAGCCCACCTGACGCTGCTGGGGGGAGAGATTCAGGCCCGCCGCACCATCAAAGAGCGCGCGGCCCGCCACGCGCACCCAGCCGCTGTCAGGCTGCGTGATGCCGGAGATCATGCGCAGCGTCTGCGTCTTGCCCGCCCCTGAGGGCCCGTACAGCACCAGACGCTGCGCCGCGCTGCGAAAAGCCACCTCCAGCGTGAACGGCCCTGCACCGTGGCGCAACTGCTTTTTCAGGCTCAGATCCCAGACGGACATGGGTGCGCTGCCTCAGCTTCGCGCCGCGACGCGGCCGGGCACCAGGCGGCCCGCACTCAGCAGGACGGCCATGCACACCAGCGAGGTCACCATCACCAGGAAGTTCGCAGTGTCGTCCTGCCCTGCCTGCACGGCCTCGTATACCGCAATGGACAAGGTCTGCGTCTGGCCGGCAATGCTGCCAGCCACCATGAGCGTGGCGCCGAACTCGCCCAGCGCCCGGGCGAAGGCCAGCAGAAGCCCCGCCAGGATGCCTCGCCAGGCCAGCGGCAGTGACACCCGCAGGAAGAGGCTCCACTCGCCCAGCCCCAGGGTGCGGGCAGCGTCCTCGCATTGCGGATCGACGTTCTCGAACGCCGCCCGCGCCGCCTTGAACACCAGCGGGAAAGCGACGATGGTGGCGGCGATCACGGCGGCCTGCCAGGTGAAGATGAGGCGGATGCCGAAGTTCTGCAGCAGCCAGGCGCCCACCACGCCCTGGCTGCCGATCACCACCAGCAGGTAGTAGCCCAGCACCGTAGGCGGCATCACCATGGGCAGCGTCAGCACGGCATCCAGCACATCGCGCCCCGGGAACCGCCAGCGCGAGAGCGCATAGCCCACGCCCACCCCCAGCACGAGGTTGATCCCCGTGGCCCAACCCGCCACCTTCAGCGTCAATGCCAGAGCGGTCCAGGCTTCACCCATGTTCAGTCGGCCACCGGTTCAGGGCTTGATCAGGGCCGGCCGAAGCCGTGCTTCGCCAGCACGGCCTGCGCCGCGGGCGTGAGCAGGAAGTCGACGAACTTCATGCCCTCGGCTGCACGGGGAGCCGCGGCCAGGGGGGCCGCCGGGTACAGGATGGGCTTGGCCGTGGGCACGGTGAAGGCGACCTTGACCTTGCCGGGCATCAGCGCCGCATCGGTGGCGTAGACGAAGCCGGCATCGACCTCGGCGCGGGCCACGTAGTCCAGCGCCTGGCGCACGTGATGGGCGCCGATCATCTTGGGCGCGATGGCCGCCCAAAGGCCTGCAGCCTCCAGCGCCGCCTGGGCGTAACGGCCCGCAGGCACGCTGGCCGGCAGGCCGATGGCAATGCGCGCGAAGGCGGGCCGGGCCAGATCGTTCAAGGTTGTTGGCATGGCCAACGGCTTGGGCACGCTGGAGGACGGGCCGGCGGCGGTAGGCACCACCACCACCAGGGTGTTGGAGGCGACGTTTCGGCGTTGTGCCGCCCGGACCAGGCCCTGGGCCTGCGCCTGGTCCATGGTCTCCTGGTCAGCACTGATGAACACATCCACCGGCGCGCCCCTGGCCATCTGCGCCAGCAAGCCGCCAGAGGCGCCGAAGTTGAAGCGCAGCTTGTGGGCGGGATGGGCCGCCTCGAACAGCGGGGCCACGTCCCGAAGTGCGTGGGTCAAGCTCGCCGCGGCAGAGACCGTGATGTCTGCAGCCTGCACGCCCAGGTGCAGCAGCCACAAGCCTGCGGTCACCGCAGCCGTCTTCAGCCGGCCGCTGGTCGGTCGCCGGCACGACCCTTCCGACGGGCGGAGTCGAGGGCAGGATAGCCATCGTGATATCTGACTGGACATTGCGTACCGGCTGAGGGGAGGCTGTTGGCTCTTGAACGACCCTGCTTGACGCTTTCCGCTGGGACGGCAGACATGTGCTGAAGCGCTATATTTTCAATGATATATCGATGCCCTGAGCTTGCCAGACAGCCTGAGCCGCATCGCAGCCGTACGATCGCTTCATGAGCACGCACTACCCCCACCTGCTGGCCCCGCTGGACCTGGGCTTCACCACGCTGGCCAACCGGGTGATCATGGGGAGCATGCACACGGGGCTGGAGGATGGCCGCCAGCACCTGCCGGCCCTGGCGGCGTATTTCGCCGAGCGCGCCCGAGGCGGTGTCGGGCTCATCGTCACGGGTGGCTTTGCGCCGAACATCGAGGGCTGGGCCAAGCCCCTGGCCGGCACGCTGGCCACCTCCGGCGCGGCACGGCGCCACCGCGCCATCACCGACGCCGTGCATGCCGAAGGCGGCAAGATCGCGCTGCAGATCCTGCACACCGGGCGCAACGCCTACCACCCGTTCTGCGTGGCGCCTTCACGCATCAAGAGCCCGATCGGGGTGTTCACGCCTCGTGAGCTGTCGGCTGCCGGTGTCGAGCGCCAGATCAGCGCCTTCGCGCGCTGCGCGAAGCTGGCGCGCGAGGCCGGCTACGACGGCGTGGAGGTCATGGGCAGCGAGGGCTACCTGATCAACCAGTTCCTGGCCGCGCGCACCAACCGCCGCACCGACGCCTGGGGCGGGCCGTACGAGCACCGCATGCGCTTTCCGGTGGAGATCGTTTCGCGCATGCGCGAAGCGGTAGGGCCGGACTTCATCATCATCTACCGCCTGTCGATGCTGGATCTGGTGCCCGACGGCGGCACCTGGGACGAAGCCGTGACGCTGGCCCAGGCCGTCACGCATGCCGGCGCCACCATCCTGAACACCGGCATCGGCTGGCACGAGGCGCGTGTGCCGACGATAGCCACCAGCGTGCCGCGCGGCGCCTTCGCCTGGGTGACGAAGAAGATGCGCGAGACGCTGCGGGCCCAGGGGCTGCAGATCCCGCTGGTGACCAGCAACCGCATCAACACGCCCGAAGTGGCCGAGGGCCTGCTGGCCGACGGCAGCGCCGACCTGGTGAGCCTGGCGCGGCCGCTGCTGGCCGACCCCTTCTTCGTGGCCAAGGCGCGCGCCGGCCGGCCGCAGGACATCAACACCTGCATCGCCTGCAACCAGGCCTGCCTGGACCACGCCTTCGAGAACAAGCTGGCGAGCTGCCTGGTCAACCCGCGCGCCGGGCACGAGACCACGCTGCTCATCACGCCCGCCTTGCGGCGCAAGCGCTGCGCCGTGGTGGGCGCCGGCCCGGCCGGGCTGGCCGCAGCCACCACGCTGGCCGAGCGCGGGCACGAGGTGCACCTGTTCGAGGCCGCTGCCCAGATTGGCGGGCAGTTCAACCTGGCGCGCCGCATCCCGGGCAAGGAGGAGTTTGCCGAGACGCTGCGCTATTTCACCCAGCGCCTGCAGGCCACGGGGGTGCACATGCACCTGGGTGTGCGCGCCGACGCGCAGGCCCTCTTGGCGCAGCGCTTCGACGAGGTGCTGCTGGCCACGGGCGTGCTGCCGCGCAGCCCCGACATTCCGGGCCAGGACAACGCCCATGTGCTCAGCTACGTGCAGGTGCTGCAGGGCGCCGAGGTGGGCCCGCGCGTGGCCATCGTCGGCGCCGGCGGCATCGGTTTTGATGTGGCGGAGTTCCTGGTCACGCCACCGGGACACTCGGCCACGCTGAACCTGACGCAGTGGCTGGCCGAGTGGGGCGTGGCCGATCCGGCGCAAGTGCGCGGCGGCGTGGTGCCGCCCCAGCCGGCACCGCCGGCGCGGCAGGTGACGCTGCTGCAGCGCAAGAGCGGCAAGCCCGGCCGTGGCCTGGGCAAGACGACGGGCTGGATCCACCGCGCTGCGCTGCAGATGAAGCAGGTGCAGATGATCGGCGGCGTGCACTACGAGCGCATCACGCCGCAGGGCCTGCTGGTCAGCATCGGCGAAAAGCGCAAGGAGCAGCGCCTGATCGAGTGCGACACCGTGGTGCTGTGCGCCGGACAGGAGCCGCTGCGCGAGTTGCAGGCCCCGCTGCAGGCCGCAGGCGTGAGCGTGCACCTGATCGGTGGCGCCCACGAAGCCGCCGAACTCGACGCCAAGCGCGCCATCGACCAGGGTACGCGGCTGGCGGCCAGGCTTTGAACGCCGTACGAGGACGGTGACAGGTCGGCAGATCTCCGCCTGGAACCATTCAAGTCATCGTCGGCTCCGCCTCCAGCAGCCAGGTGCTGGCACGGTGCACCTCGATACCTGCGGGCAGGCTCACCACCGCAGGTGCAGACAAGGCCACGAGCATGGCGCGCGCACCAGGCCACAGGCTTCGGGCGTCCTGCAGCGCGCGCACCTCCCGCGCCAGGGTGGCCGCGTCCGACAGGTCTGCACATACCTGCACGAGCCAGGCTCGACCCTCGGGCCAACGAGCGCAGAAGTCCACCTCGAAGCCGCCGGAGGTGAGCACGTAGTCCACCACGGCGCCACGCCGCTGCAGCTCATGGAGGACGGCCGTTTCCAGTGCGTGGCCCACATTGGGCTTGCCCGAAGTGTCAAACAGTGCCATCAAGCCCGTGTCCACCGGGTACACCTTGCGCGGGTTGACCTGTCGGCGCCGCACCGAATCCGTGGCCAGCCCCACGGTGCTGATCAAGAACGCATCTTCCAGATGGGCCAGCATCTGGTGGAGCGTGTCCTTGCCCACCGACGTGCCACGGGAGCGCAGATCGCTGAAGAACTTGTGGATGCTGAAGGCGCCCGCGGCGTTGCCGAGCAACTGCTGCACCAGCCAGCGCAGGATCTGCGGCTGGCTGAGGTTGTGCCGCTCCACCACATCGCGCAGCAGCACCACATCAACGTAATTGCGCAAGAGTTCGTGGCGGCTGCGCGCGTCCAGCCCTTGGGCCTCGGGGAACCCTCCCACGTTGAGATACTCGACCAGGGCATGGGCGAGTTGCGAGTGTTCTGCCTTGGTCAGGCGGCTTGCGGTCTTGGTCGGCTCACGGCCCGCATGCCGCAAGGCCTCGCGGAAACTGAAGGGCGTGACCACGGCCTCCAGCGCGCGGCCCCGCATGCTGGTGGCTACTTCGCGCGACAACAGCTTGGCTGACGAGCCGGACACGAAGAGCTCGATGTTCTCGGTGTCCAGCAGGCGCCTGACGAACAACTCCCAGCCGCTGACAAGTTGAATTTCGTCCAGGAAGAAGGTGCTGCGCCGGCCGTCGCGCCATTCCGGATGGAGGTTGAAGTACTCCTCCACCAGCAAGTCCAGATCGGCCGTGCGCATACCGGCCAGCCGGTCGTCCTCGAAGCTGAAGTACAGCAAACCCTCGCGAGGGGTGCCGCCGGCATGGCGGCTGGCCAGTTGCTGCCACAAGAAGCTGGTCTTGCCAGCCCGTCGCATGCCGATGACCGCCAGGGCCTTGCCCGACACGGCCGGCAGCCACACATCACGCGGGGTCAGCCGGGGAAGCGGCGCAGCTTGCGCATCCAGGATCTTCTGCCGAAGCAACGGTCGATAAGAGTCTTCCATAAAGGACATTATGGATTCATAACGTCCTCATGAAAAGTCTCTTTCTAACCCCCACTTGATACGGGAAGCACGAGGCCCCTCGGACTGCGTCGCTCAGCTGAAGGGGCTGAAGTCAGGTCGCCGCTTCTCGAAGAAGGCTTGGAAGGCTTCGCGGGCTTCGGGGCTGCGCAGGCGCTGGCCGAAGATCTCACCTTCGGTCTTGATGGTCTGCAGCACCAGCTCGCGCTGCGGTGCGCGCATCAGGCGCTTGGCGTCGCGCACGGCGCCCGGCGGCAGTTGGTTGAAGCGCTCGGCCACGCGGCGGGCATGGGCCATCACCTCCCCTGCGGGCAGCACGGCGTTGGCGATACCGCAGTCCACCGCCTGCTCGCCCGTGAAGGGGTCGCCCAGCAGCAGCTTCTCGGCCGCGCGGCGCGGGCCCATCAACTGCGGCACCAGCAAGCTGGAGGCGTACTCCGGCACCAGGCCCAGGCCCACGAAGGGCATGGCCAGCCGCGCCTCGTCGCTCACAAAGACGAAATCGCAGTGCAGCAGCAGGGTGGTGCCCACGCCGATGGCCGCGCCGGTGACGGCCGCCACCACAGGCTTGGGGCAATCCACCAGGGCCTTCATGAAGCGGAACACGGGGGCTTCGGCCGTATCGCTGCCTTGGCCAGGTGGCCGGCTCATGAAGTCCTCGATGTCGTTGCCCGAGGTGAAGATGCCGGGCTGGCCGGTGATCAGTACCGCGCGCACGTTGCCGTCAGCCTGCGCATCGGCCAGCGCCTGGGCCATGGCGGTGTACATCTCGGCCGTGAGGGCGTTCTTCTTCTCGGGCCGCGCAATCTCGATCGTGGCCACGCCGTTGAGGACGCCGGTTCGAATGTGTTGGCTCATCGCAGCGGC
Organism: Rubrivivax sp.; assembly: GCA_021300575.1. Classification (GTDB taxonomy): domain Bacteria; phylum Pseudomonadota; class Gammaproteobacteria; order Burkholderiales; family Burkholderiaceae_C; genus Rubrivivax. Next base: position 111,014 of record JAJTDM010000038.1, on the reverse strand, counting down.
TCCTTCAGACGCGCTCGAAGATGCCGGCCGCGCCCTGGCCCATGCCCACGCACATGGTCACCATGCCGTACTTCAGCTGGCGGCGGTGCAGTGCGTGGATCACGGTGGCCGAGCGGATGGCCCCGGTGGCGCCCAGCGGGTGGCCCAGCGCAATGGCGCCGCCCAGGGGGTTGACGCGCGACGGGTCCAGCCCCACGGTGTCCATCACGGCCAGGGCCTGGGCGGCGAATGCCTCGTTCAGCTCGATCCAGCCGATATCGTCCAGCTTCAGGCCGCCGGCCTTCAGGGCCGCGGGAATGGCCTCGATGGGGCCGATGCCCATGATCTCGGGCGCCACACCGCGCACCGAGAAGCTGACGAAGCGCGCCAGCGGCGTCAGGCCGAAAGTCTTGACCGCGCGCTCGCTGGCCAGGATGAGCGCTCCCGCGCCGTCGCTGGTCTGGCTGCTGTTGCCCGCCGTGACCGAGCCCTTGGCGGCGAAGACCGTGCGCAGCTTGCCCAAGCCCTCCAGCGAGGTGTCGGCGCGCGGGCCCTCGTCGATGCTCACGGTACGGGTCTTCATGCCCGGCTGGCCAGTGGCCAGATCGGGAAAGCGCTCCACCACCTCCACCGGTGTCATCTCGGCCTTGAATTCGCCCGCGGCAATCGCCGCCAGCGCCTTCTGGTGCGAGGCCAGGGCGAAGGCGTCCTGCCGCTCGCGCGTGACCTTCCACTGCGTGGCCACCTTCTCGGCCGTCAGGCCCATGCCGTAGGCGATGCCCACGTTCTCGTCCTTGGCGAAGACCTCGGGGTTGAACGAAGGCTTGTTGCCCGTCATCGGCACCAGGCTCATGCTCTCGGCGCCGCCGGCGATCATGACGTCGGCCTCACCCACGCGGATGCGATCGGCCGCCATCTGCACCGCCGTCAGGCCCGAGGCGCAGAAGCGGTTGATGGTGACACCGCCCACGCTGTGCGGCAGGCCGGCCAGCACCATGGCCACGCGCGCCATGTTCATGCCCTGCTCGCCCTCGGGGAAGCTGCAGCCCACGATGGCATCCTCGATGGCCTTGGGGTCCAGCGTGGGCACCTGGGCCAGCGCGCTGCGCACGGCGGCCACCAGCAGGTCATCCGGGCGGGTGTTGCGGAAGTACCCCCGGCCGGACTTGCCGATGGGGGTGCGGGTGGCGGCGACGATGTAGGCGTCCTGGACTTGCTTGTTCATGATGTGGGTCTCCAGCCGGTTTCGTCGGGATCAATTGCGCACCGGCTTGCCGGTGGACAGCATGCCCATGATGCGCTCCTGCGTCTTGGGGTGGTCCAGGAGCGCGCAGAAATGCTGGCGCTCCAGGGCCATCAGGTACTCCTCGGTCACGAGCGACCCGGCATCCACATCGCCGCCGCACACCACGTCGGCGATGCAGGAGGCGAGATGGAAGTCGTGCGCGCTGATGAAGCCCCCGTCGCGCATGTTCGCCAGTTGACCCTGGATGGTGGCCTTGGCGTTGCGTCCGGCCACGGGGAAGGGCACGCGCGCGGGTGGGCGCCAGCCGCTCTCCGCCAGGGCCTTGGCCTGCACCAGCGCCACGTACAGCAGCTCATCCTTGTGGGGCACGATCACGTCGCCCTCGAGCAGGTAGCCCAGCTTGCGCGACTCCAGCGCACTGGTGCCCACCTTGGCCATGGCCGCGTTGGTGAAGCCATCGGTCAGGAACTTGAAGATGTCGGCGTTCGCGTTGCCGGCCGCAGCCATCTCCGCGGCGCGGCGGGCGATGTAGGCCAAACCTCCACCGCCAGGCACGAGGCCCACGCCCACTTCCACCAGGCCCATGTAGGCCTCCATGCCGGCCACGCGGCGCGCGCAATGCACCGCCAGTTCGCAGCCACCGCCCAGCGCCAGGCCGCGCACGGCGGCCACCACCGGCACCTGGGCGTAGCGGATGCGCAGCATCGCGTCCTGCAGCTTCTTCTCCTCCGGCGCGATGCCCTTGGAGCCCAGCTTCATGAACACCGGCATCAAGGACTCGAGATTGGCGCCCGCCGAGAACACATCGTCAGGCGACCAGATCACCACGCCGCGGTAGGCGCCTTCGGCGATCTCCACCGCCTTGAGCAGACCCTCGGTGACGGCCGGGCTGATGAGGTGCAGCTTGGCCGTGATGGTGGCCACGACGATGTCGCCATCGGGCGTCCAGACGCGGATCTCGTCGTTGCGATAGAGCTCCGTGCCAGACTGCAAGGGGTCGGCCGCGCCGGAACCCACCACGTTCTCGCGGAAGGGCTGGCGTACATACACGACCAGGGGACTCAGCGGCAGATGCTCCAGGCTGCTGAGGTTGGCATCCAGCGAGAACTTCACCGGGCCAAGGGACTGTTCGATCTTGTGCAGGCGGATCTTCGACTGCGCCGGGCTGAAGGAACCCTCGGGGCCATGCACCCCCTCCACCGCCCACACCCATTCGGGCAGCGGCGCGTTGCACAGGGCCTTGCCGGCGTCGATGTCCTCCTGCACCCACTGCGCCACCTGCTTCCAACCGGCCTGCTGCCACAGCTCGAACGGCCCTTGCTTCACGCCGAAGCCCCAGCGCATCGCGAAGTCCACATCGCGCGCCGTGTCGGCGATGGACGCCAGGTGCACCGCAGCGTAGTGGAAGCCATCACGCAGGATGGCCCAGAGGAACTGCGCCTGCGGGTTGGAACTCTCGCGCAACAGCTTCAGGCGCTCGGCCGGCAGCTTCTTGAGCATGCGCTCGACGATGGGGTCGGCCTTGCCGCCCGCGCTCACGTAGGCGCCAGTGGCCGCATCCAGGCGCTGGATGTCCTTGCCCACCTTCTTGTAGAAGCCCGCCCCAGTCTTCTGGCCCAGGGCCCCCTGTGCCAGCAGGCCGGCCAGCACGGCGGGCGTCTCGTACAGCGCCTCGAAGGGGTCTTCCGCCGCCTTGCCTGATCCCAGGTTGTCCTGCATGGTGCGGATGACATGGGCCATGGTGTCCAGGCCCACGACATCGGCGGTGCGGAAGGTGCCGGAAGACGCGCGGCCGAGCTTCTTGCCCGTCAGGTCATCGACGACGTCGAACGACAGACCGAAGTTCTGCGCCTCCTTCATCGTGGCCAGCATGCCGGCGATGCCCACGCGGTTGGCGATGAAGTTGGGCGTGTCCTTCGCCCGCACCACGCTCTTGCCCAGGGCCGAGGTGACGAAGGTCTCTAAGTTGTCCATCACGCCCGCGTCCGTGGACGGCGTGGCGATCAGCTCCACCAGCTGCATGTAGCGCGGCGGATTGAAGAAGTGGATGCCGCAGAAGCGGGAACGCACGGCCTCGGGCAAAGTCTCGGAGAGCGTGGTGATGGACAGGCCCGAGGTGTTGCTGGCCACCACCGCATGCGGGGCCAAGGCGGGGGCGATCCGGTTGTACAGGTCCAGCTTCCAGTCCATGCGCTCGGCGATGGCCTCGATCACCAGGTCGCATTCGGTCAGCAGCGCCAGATGCTCCTCGTAGTTGGCCGCGACGATGCGCGAGCCCAACTCCGGTAGGCCCAGCGGCGCGGGCTTGATCTTCTTCAGGTTGTCGATGGCCCGGGTGACGATGCCGTTCTTCGCTCCCTCTTTTGCCGGGAGGTCGAACAGCACCACCGGCACGTTGACATTGACCAGATGGGCCGCGATCTGCGCCCCCATCACCCCGGCGCCGAGGACGGCGACCTTGCGAACTTGGAAGTTGGTGTTCATATGCGTCTTTCTATGGTGATTCCTGTGGCAGGGTTCTTCCGATCTCGGGCCAGCGTTGTCACGGGGTCGGGAGGATGCGGCGCATTGCTGCGCTCATGTCCTCCGCAGCGGGCTGGCGCCCGCTGCTCCCCCTTGACTTCGCTGCGCAACACGCCGCATCCTCCCGACCAGGGAGCAATTCAGGACGCAAGCGTCGGCGTCCCCAGACGCAGGTAAGACGGGAGCGGCGGGTGACCCTCGCAGCGAAGTCAAGGAGGAGCCAGCGGCCGCAGGCTGCTGGCGGGGGACATGAGCGGAGAGGGTCACCCGATGCTTCCGTCCCGCGAGGGACGGACCCGAAAGGGAACACCAAGCCGCAGCATCACTCCACCCTCACCCAGGTTTGCGTACGCCCCAGCATGGGGGCACCGATGTAGCCGCGAACGTCCAGCGACTTGCCGTCCTCCTTGGGCGTCAGGCGCACCTTGTAGACCTTGCCGTTGTTCGGGTCCAGGATGGTGCCGCCTTCCCAGTGGTCGGCCCCGCCGTGCCGCTTCACGCCTTCCAGGATGGTCATGCCGACCACGCGTTGGTCCTTCTTGGCACCCTCGCACTTCTCGCACTTGGCATCCTGCTTGGTCGGGTCGGTGATCTTCTCAATGCGCCCGGTCAGCACGCCGCCGGCTTCGGCAAGGCGCACCAGCGACTTCTCCTGCTTGGTTTCGTCGTCGATGGTCTTCCACAGGCCCACGGGCGTGGCCTGGGCCAGGGCGCCCACGGACCAGGCCAGGGCCGTGACCGCCAGCAAGGCGGCAGATGTCATCTTCATGGGAATGCCTTTCTTGAGAGTGGCGTTGTCAGCACGTTCGGTCCGCGAGATCAGAACATCGCCTCTTCCATGGCCAGCAGCGGCGCCACGCCGGAGCGGGCGGTGCGGATGAGGCCGGCGGTCTCCGGCAGCAGCTTGGCAAAGTAGAAGCGCGCCGTGTGGAGCTTGGCCGCGTAGAAAGGGTCACCTGAGTCCTTCTTGGCCAAGGCCACCTTCGCCATGCGGGCCCAGAAGTAGGCGAAGACCAGATGCCCGCACACGCGCAGGTAGTCCACCGCCGCACCACCCACTTCGTCCGGGTTGCCGAACGCCTTCATGCCCAGTTCGGTGGTGAGCTTGGTGACCTTGTCACCCAGGTCGGCCAACGGGTTGACGAACTCCTGCATCGCCTCGTTCGTGCCCTCTTCTTCAATGAACTCGGCCACCATCTTGCCGAACTTCTTGAGCTTCTTGCCGTTGTCGCCCAGCACCTTGCGCCCCAGCAGGTCCAGCGACTGGATGGTGTTGGTGCCCTCGTAGATCATGTTGATGCGGGCGTCACGCACGTACTGCTCCATGCCCCACTCGCGGATGTAGCCGTGCCCGCCGAACACCTGCAGGCAGTGCGAGGTGGCGATCCAGGCGTTGTCGGTCAGGAAGGCCTTGATGATGGGGGTGATCAGCGCCACCAGGTCGGCGCACTCGGCGCGCTCGTCCTCATCGTCGGTGGAGAGCTCGCGGTCGATCAGCATGCCGCACCAGATGGCCAGAGCCCGGCCACCCTCGGCATACGCCCGCGTGGTCAGCAGCATCTTGCGCACGTCAGGGTGCACGATGATGGGGTCGGCCTGCTTGTCCGGCGCCTTCACGCCGCTCAGGCTGCGCATCTGGATGCGGTCTTTCGCGTAGGCCACCGCGTTCTGGTAGGCCACCTCGGTCAGTCCGAGCGACTGGTTGCCCACACCCAGGCGCGCCGCATTCATCATCACGAACATCGCCGCCAGGCCCTTGTGCGGCTGCCCCACCAGCGTGCCCACGGCGCCGTCCAGCACCATCTGGCAGGTCGCGTTGCCGTGAATGCCCATCTTGTGCTCGATGGCGCCGCAGAAGATGCCATTGCGCTCGCCCAGGCTGCCGTCGCCATTCACCAGGAACTTGGGCACCACGAAGAGGGAAATGCCCTTGCTGCCCGCGGGCGCGTCCGGCAGCCGAGCCAGCACCAGGTGGATGATGTTGGGCGCCAGGTCGTGTTCACCGGCGGAGATGAAGATCTTCTGGCCGGTGAGGCGGTAGCTGCCGTCGGCGGCACCCATCACAGGTTCGGCCTTGGTGCGCAGCATGCCGAGGTCGGTGCCGCAGTGCGGTTCGGTCAGGCACATGGTGCCGGTCCATTCGCCGCTGGTCAGCTTGGGCAGGAAGGTGGCCTTCTGCTCGGGCGTGCCGTGCGCGTGCAGGCACTCGTAGGCGCCGTGCGAGAGGCCGGGGTACATGGTCCAGGCCTGGTTGGCCGAGTTCAGCATCTCGTAGAAGCACTGGTTCACCACGATGGGCAGGCCCTGGCCGCCGTACTCGGGGTCGCAGCCCAGCGCCGGCCAGCCGCCCTCCACGTACTTGGCGTAGGCCTCCTTGAAGCCGGCGGGAGCCGTCACTTCGTGCGTGCTCTTGTCCAGCGTGCAGCCCTGCGCGTCGCCGCTGGCATTGATCGGGAAGATCACCTCGGCAGCGAACTTGCCACCCTCCTCGAGCACGGCGTTGATGGTGTCGGCGTCGATGTCCGCGTGGCGCGGCAGCATCTTCAGCTCGTCGGTGACGTTCAACAGTTCGTGCAGCACGAACTGCATGTCGCGCAGGGGCGGGTTGTAGACGGGCATGGGGTTCTCCTTGAAGTCAACGGGTCAGGATGCGCTCGAAGCCGGCGCGCGCGCGCGCCGCAGCGCCGGGGGTACGGAGGAAGCGTGCATCGTGGTGCAGCGCCAGGATCAGGCCGTGGATCTCGAACAACATCTGCTGCGGGTCGGCGCTGGGGGGCAGATGCCCCTCTTCCACCGCCATGGCGATGGCCCGGCCCAGGGCCTGATGCCAGGCCCGCACCATTTCGACCAGGGCGTCTCTCACGGGTCCGGGGCGGTCGTCGAACTCCACTGCGCCGCTGATGTAGATGCAGCCGGAATCGATCTCCACCGACACGCGGCGCACCCAACACTCGAACAGAGCGCGCAGGCGCGGCAGGCCGCGCGGCTCCTTCATGCAGGGTTGGAAAACCTCGGCCTCGAACCGGGCGTGGTACTCGCGCACCACCGAGATCTGCAGTTCCTCACGCGAGCCGAAATGCGCGAACACGCCGGACTTGCTCATGCCCATCAACTCCGCCAGCGCGCCGATGGACAGGCCCTCCAGGCCCATGTGCGAGGCCAGACCGAGGGCGGCGTCCAGGATGGCGGCACGCGTTTGTCGGCCCTTGTTGGGCGCTTGTCGCTGTTCGGCGGGGGCCAGGGTTTCCATCTTCGCGTAGCGTGGTTTGTCTTTGCGGAAGGCAGGTGAGCGACCGCGGTCTTCCAGACGGGTGCCGTCAGGTGCGAGATCGCAAAATCGAACGATCGTGCTATTTTGCATTCCCGCTGCGCTTTGTCCACCCCCGAAGGCAGCGGATTGAAGGGGCTTTAGGGGCTTCAGGAGCTTTGGGGCTTCAGGGACTTTCGGGCCTTGGGCAGGAGAACGCCCCATCGAACGGTGGTGACACGGAACATTGGTATCCTCCGTGTCCGAGGACGGATCGGCATGGAAGTACTTCAGCTCGACGTTTCCGGCAGGCCCCAGGCCTGGATTTCGGCCCAGGAGGCCGCCACGCTTTACGCCAGCAACACGGTGGGCTGGACGCTGGGTGAGGCGGTGCAGGTGCTGCGCGGCGGCATCCAGCGCGCCACGGGTCAGCAATCGCGCATCGAAGTCCACCCCATCGTCGCCGTCAAGGGCGCCGTACCCACCAGGGCTTGGCGCACCGAGCCGGCACTGAGCAACCCCAAGCTGTTCACCCGCGACCGCCACCTGTGCGCCTACTGCGGGCGCGCCTTCCGGTTCGAGGAACTCACGCGCGAGCACATCGTGCCTGTCTCACGCGGCGGCCACGACACCTGGATGAACTGCATCACCGCCTGCCGCAGTTGCAACGGCCACAAGGCAAACCGCCTGCCTGAAGAGGCGCGCATGAGCCTTCACTACCTGCCCTATGTGCCCAGCCTGCACGAGGACATGATCCTGCGCGGCCGCCGCATCCTCAACGACCAGATGGAGTTCCTGCTGGCCAGCGTGCCCCGGCATTCGCGCCTGCACAGCTGAAGCGCATGGTCTGCACCGGCCCGGGCCCGGCGGCCCATGCGCCGCCGCCGCAACCGCCACCGCGGCCGACAGAAAGGCTTCTTCACATTCAGCGGGCATCATCGCGCCCTCGGGGCGCAGGCCCCACCTTGCATCACCCTTGACCGAGGAGCCACCACGATGAATGCCCATCTCGCCGCCCTGGCCCTGGCCGCCACTCTGGCCGCCTGCACCACCACCAGCCCCGATGTGGTGCGCCGGGAAGATGCCAACCGCATGTCCACCGTGACCGATGCCGTGGTGCTGTCCGTGCGGCCGGTGACAGTGGAGGGCCAGCAAAGCGGCGTGGGCGGCGCGGCCGGTGGCGTGGTGGGGGCCGTCGCCGGAAGTTCCATGGGCAGCGGCAAGCGAGACAGCACCGTGGGCAGTGTGCTGGGGGCGGTGGCCGGCGCGGTGGTGGGCAACGCCATCGAGCGCTCTGCCACCAAGGAAGAAGCGTTGGAGGTGATGGTGCAGTTGCGCAACGGCGAACGCCGCGCCATCGTGCAGGCCAAGGGCACGGAAGAACTGCGTGCGGGCGACCCGGTGATCATCGTCACCACCGGCGGCAAGGTCCGCGTCACGCGTGCGCCGGCCGTGGTGCCGGCCACGCCTGCGGGCGCTCCCGCACAGCGGAGCTGAAAAGGCGGGAAGCTGAAAGACTGGTTACGGGGACAGCGGGCTGCGCATGTCGGCAGCCGCCGCCTCCTCCAGCAAGAGAGCCGCCTGCGCGGCGTGTTCCTCGAACAGGTGGTGCTGCAGGCCGTAACGCACCAGTGACGCAGTGCCCGCCACGCCCAGCTTTTCCATGATGTGGGACTTGTGGGTGCTGACCGTCTTGATGGACAGGTGCAGTTCGCCGGCGATGTCGGTCAGGCGCTTGCCTGCCATGATGTGCCGGTACACCTCGAACTCGCGGTTGCTCAGCTGCTGGTGCGCTGGAGCGTCGTCCAGGTCCTTGAGGCCCACCGCCATGCGTTCGGCCAGCTCAGCCGGCACGTAGGCGCCGCCTGCGGCAATCTTGCGAATGGCATGCACCAGTTGATCGGCTGCGCTGTCCTTGGTGAGAAACCCGCTGGCGCCTGAGCGGAAGGCGCGCACGGCGAACTGGTCCGAGGTGTGCATGGTCAGCACCAGCACCTTGGTGGAGGGGAAATCAGCGCGGATGCGCTTGATCAGGTCCATGCCCGGCACCCCAGGCATGGACAAGTCCAGCACCACCACATCGGTCTGATGGCCGCGCAAGGCGTCCAGCACCTCGTTACCGGTACCGGCCTCGGCCACCACCTCGATGTCGAATTCCGATGCGAGCAAGCGGCGAAGACCCTCGCGCAGCATTTGATGGTCGTCGGCCAGCACCACGGTGTGTGCACCGGTGATCGGATTGCTCAAGACTTCCTCCCTGTCCTTGCTCGCGGCGGTGTAGCGCTCAACCGCCTTTGTCATTGTCAGACACAAAGCTGTCACGAAGCCTGCTCTTGCACAGCCTGCCGTGAAACTGTTGGCGATCTTGGCGCCTTCATCGATACCGCTGCTGACCCAAGTCAAAGCAAAGGCCGTCTGGGGCGGAACACCGCCCGAGGGCGTTCCCTGTACGGCATCGGAGTTTTCCGACAGTGGGATCGGCCTGCGCGCCCGACCGGGACCCGGAGTCCGAAACCAGCTTCGTCCACGCGCCGATACCGCGCAGACGCAACTTGAGGGAAGCTGGCGGCTCGTTCAACAACAGCATCTGCTCAGGGAAAAATCATGACGCTCGTCACCCAAACCGCCAGCACCTCTGACCTCGCAAATGCGAAGAACTCCGCCGTCGGCACGGCCCGTTGCACGGCCTCGGACCTGCTGCGCTGGGCCGGCCTGGGCGACCAGGTCAGCGACCAGACCGACCGCATGCCTTACGCCACGCGGCGGGTGCGCGCCGACACCGCCCTGATACACGAGGGCAACCCCTTCGAGTACCTGTACTTCGTGTGCGCCGGCAGCTTCAAGTGCGTGCAGGTGGACGCCGAGGGCTACGAGCAGGTGCTGGGCTTTGCGCTGCACGCGGACATGATCGGACTGGACGGCATGAGCCGGGGCCGGCACGCCAGCGGCGCCGTGGCCCTGGAAGACTCCACCGTGGCCGCCCTGCCCTTTGCAGACGTGATGAGCGCCTCGCGCCGCATGCCCGCCATCGAGCGGCTGATCCAGCGCGCCATAGGCGCTGAGTTGCTGCGCCGCAGTGACACGCAGTACCTGATGTCCGCCGCCAGTTCGGAGGTGCGCGTCGCCCGCTTCCTGCTGCACTTCGCCAAGCGGCAGAACGCACTGGGCTACTCCGACCGCCGCATCCGCCTGCGCATGACGCGGCGCGACATCGCCAGCCACTTGGGCGTGGCGCACGAGACCGTCAGCCGGGCGCTGACCGCGCTGCAGCAGGTGGGCGGCATCGTGGTGACCTATCGTGACATCGAGATCGTCGACGCCAAGCTGTTGCAGGAGATCCAGCGCGTCACGCGGGGCACCTGGAAGGGAGCGCTGCGCCAGGGCGGGCTGACGGGTGGGACATCTCCTGCACTGCCTTTGGGCGTACCCGGCGCGATGGCATCCAGTTTCGTCGGGGCAGCAGCAGCCCGGCTGCACGCCTGAGCGGGTGAGCGGGTGAGCGGTCGGCAGGCCCCTCAGGGGCTGCTGGCCAGCGCCGCCACCACCTCTTCGTCCGACACCTGCCGAAAGTCCCGGTAATGCGCGCCCACCGCCACGAAGGGTTCCGGGGTCCACAGGCACACGGTGGCGTCCACCTCGCCCGCCAGATCCACCAGCACCTGCGCGGGGGCGACGGGCACGGCCAGCACGACAGCCAACGGGCCACCCCCGGCGCTGGCTTGGCGGCGGTCAGTGTCCGGCAGGCCCTGCACGGCGGCCAAGTCGGTGGCAGGCGCCCGAAGCGCCTTCAGCGCCTTCAGGGCTGCGCGCAAGGTGGTGCCGGTGGCGATGCCGTCATCCACCACGATGACCGTGCACCCGTCCAGCGACATCGGGCGCCGTCCGCGCAGATAGAGCCGGCGGCGGCGCGCCAGTTCGGCCCCTTCGCGTGCGACGCCCCGGTCCACATGGGCCTGGTCAGCACCCGTGGCGGCCATGAGGGCGGGGTCCACGAAGGTCTGGGCGGGCGGCCCGCTCTGCTCATCACCCGAGTCCGTAGCACCCGTACCCAGGGCGGCCATCGCCGCCACCGCCAGTTCCGGCTGCCCGGGCGCACCGATCTTGCGCACCATCAGCAAGTCCAGCGGGGCACCCAGCACGCGCGCCACCTCGGCCGCCACCGGCACGCCGCCGCGCGGCAGGGCCAGCACGGTGGGGTGCTGCAAGCCCAGGGCCTGCAGCACCTGCGCCAGGACCTGGCCGGCTTCCCGCCGGTTGGCAAAGCGCTGGCGGTACAGCACGGGCGGCGGTGCGGCGCTCTCGCGGCTGATGGGGCTCCTGTGGCTTGTGGCGCTTATGGGACTTATGGGGCTTGTGGGACTTATGGGGCTTGTGGGGCCGCGGGGTCTGTTGGTGTGCTCGGGTTCGTCGTCAAGCATGGGTGGGCCTCCCCGGCCCGGGACACCCGCACAGGCAGGTCCATGGGCACATGCGCAGGCACATGCACGGGCAAATACACATGCACAGCGCCTGACGGTCTGAGCTTCCGAGTCGCAGCATCGTCCGCACTGTCATGCGAACCCGGACACCCGTGGGTGACCACGATCAACGCCTGCCCAGCAGACAACGCCAGGATGGCGGGCCCATCTTCACTGAAGCCCAGGTGTCACTCCACGAGGTTCCCGCCATGCAACAAGCCCCCGTGCTGATCGGCAGCGCGCAACTGCCCGGCGTGCTGAGCGTGCCGACACAGGCGCGAGGCCTGGTCGTGTTCGCCCACGGCAGTGGCAGCAGCCGTCACAGCCCGCGCAACCAGCACGTGGCCGCCGTGCTCCAGGCCCAGGGTCTTGCCACGCTGCTGTTCGACCTGCTGGATGCGCAAGAGGGCCAGGACCGCCGCAACGTCTTCAACATCACCCTGCTGGCGCGCCGCCTGGCCGACGCCGTGGATTGGGCCGGGCGTCAGCAGGCGCTGGCCCACCTGCCCCTGGGTCTGTTCGGCGCCAGCACGGGTGCGGCTGCGGCGCTGGTGGCCAGTGCACTGCGGCCGGGACGCGTCCACGCCGTGGTTTGCCGCGGGGGGCGGCCCGACCTCGCAGCCTCTGCGCTGCCGGTGGTGACTGCGCCCACGCTGATGATCGTGGGCGGCGCCGACCTGGATGTGGTGGACCTGAACCAGCAGGCCATCGCCCGCATGCGGGCCCCGGTGCGGCTGAAGATCATTCCGGGCGCGAGCCATCTCTTCGAAGAACCCGGCGCACTGGACCGCGTGGCCTTGCTGGCCGCGCAGTGGTTTCGCGACCATGTACCGGCCCAGTTGGGGGTGGGGATGGGGGCGCAAACCGGCGCCGGGCGCTACGCTTCAGTCGCCACGGGGGAAATCATTGAAAGGCGCCAACGGGCTGAACGACGCCAGTGGCCAAGACCCGCCGGCCCCTCGCGCGGCCCTTCCGAGAGCCTCAAGGGTGCGCTGGCCCACCTGAACGGGCCGGTGCCAGGCCTGTCCTGACGTTCAGGGTGCGGAGCCCGCGCAACGACGACATGCCCCGCGCGCGGCGCGCGCAATGTGGGCCGCATCCACGCCAAAGAACTCCCGCAGGGCCGAGCGGGTGTCGCTGCGGCCGAAACCGTCGGTGCCCAGCGTCACGAACTCGCGGCCCGTGGGCACGTAGGCGCGGATGCCTTCGGGCACGGCGCGAACGTAATCGGTGGCAGCCACCACAGGGCCCTGGCCCTGCTGCAGCAGTTGGGCGACGTAAGGCAGGGCCTGCGGGGCCGGTGCGCCCGCATCCGACGCGAGGTCACGCAAGCGCTCCCAATCCTGCCCCTGGCGCGCCAGTTCGCTCCAGCTCGTGATGCTGAACACGGTGCTGGCAATGCCTTCGGCGGCCAGCAGGCGCGCCGCCTTGCGCACCTCGGTCAGGATGGCTCCCGAGCCCAGCAGCGTGACCTCGCCCACCGCATCGCCCTCGGCCGCCACGCGTTCGAAGAGGTACCCACCGCGCAGCACGCCCTCTGCAGCCCCGGGCGGCAGGTCGGGCTGGGCGTAGTTCTCGTTCATCAGCGTGATGTAGAAGAACTCGTCGCACTGCTGCAGCAGCATGCGACGCATGCCGTGGTCCACGATCAGGGCCATCTCGCCGGCAAAGGCCGGGTCCCAGGCGCGGCAGTTGGGGATGGTGGCGGCCACCAGGTGGCTGCTGCCGTCCTGGTGCTGCAGGCCCTCGCCGCCCAGGGTGGTGCGCCCGGAGGTCGCCCCCAGCAGGAATCCGCGGGCGCGCTGGTCGGCGGCGGCCCAGATGGCATCGCCCACGCGCTGGAAGCCGAACATCGAGTAGTAGATGTAGAAGGGCAGCATCGGCAGGCCATGCACGCTGTAGCTGGTGGCCGCGGCCGTCCAGCTGGCGATCGCCCCGGCCTCGCTGATGCCTTCTTCCAGGATCTGCCCGTCCAGCGCCTCGCGGTAGCTGAGCACCGAGCCGATGTCCTCGGGCTCGTAGCGCTGGCCCACGCTGGAGTAGATGCCCACCTGCTTGAACAGGTTGGCCATCCCGAAGGTGCGCGCCTCGTCAGCCACGATGGGCACGATGCGCGGCCCGAGATCCGGCTGCTTGAGCAGGCTGCCCAGCAGGCGCACGAAGGCCATGGTGGTGGACATCTCCTTGCCGCCAGGCTGCAGGGCGAAGCCGGCGTAGTCGGCCAATGCGGGCACGGGCACCTCGGCGCCGGCGCCTGCGGCCTGGTCGCGCGCCGGCAACGGCCCGCCCAGGGCCTGCCGCCGCGCGTGCAGGTAGCGCATCTCGGGGCTGTCCTCGGCCGGCTTCACGAAAGCCAGCGTGCGCGCCTGCGCATCACTCAAGGGCAGGTGGAAGCGGTTGCGAAAAGCGATGAGGTCGTCTTCGTCGAACTTCTTCTGGCTGTGCGTGGTCATGCGCCCTTGACCGGCCGCGCCCATGCCGTAGCCCTTCTTGGTGTGCGCCAGGATGACGGTGGGCGTGCCGGTGTGGCGGGCGGCAGCCGCGTAGGCGGCATGGATCTTCACCAGGTCGTGCCCGCCTCGCTTCAGGCGGTCGATCTGTTCGTCCGTCAGGCCCTGGGCCAGGGCGGCGAGTTCCGGGTTCTGGCCGAAGAAGTGGTCGCGGTTGAAGCGCCCGTCCTTGGCGGCGAAGGTCTGCATCTGGCCGTCCACCGTGTGGGCGAAGGCGCGCACCAGGGCACCGGTGGTGTCGCGCGCGAACAGGCCGTCCCAATCGCTGCCCCACAGCAGCTTGATCACGTTCCAGCCCGCACCGCGGAACAGCTTCTCAAGCTCGTCGACCACGCGCCCGTTGCCGCGTACCGGGCCGTCCAGGCGCTGCAGGTTGCAGTTCACCACCCACACCAGTTGGTCCAGGCGCTCGCGCGAGGCCAGGGTCAGGGCGCTCATGCTCTCGGGCTCGTCCATCTCGCCGTCGCCGAACACGCCCCAGACCTTGCGCCCGGTGCAGTCCAGCAGCCCGCGGTGCGTGAGGTAGCGCATGAACCGCGCGTGGTAGATCGAGCTGATGGGCCCCAGGCCCATGGACCCGGTGGGGAACTGCCAGAAGTCCGGCATCAGCCAGGGGTGGGGGTAGCTGGACAGGCCCCGGGCGCCTTGGCGCGGCCCGGTGATCTCCTGTCGGTAGTGCGCCAGATCGGCCTCGCTCAGCCGCCCTTCCAGGAACGCCCGCGCGTACACCCCCGGCGCGCTGTGGGGCTGGAAGAACACCAGATCTCCGCCCTGGCCTGCATTGCCACGGGCGCGGAAGAAGTGGTTGAAGCCCACCTCGAAGAGATCGGCCGCGCTCGCGTAGCTGGCGATGTGGCCGCCCAGGTCGCCGTGCGCCGCGTTGGCCCGCACCACCATGGCCAGGGCGTTCCAGCGCATCAGTGAGGCCAGCTTCTCTTCAAGGGCCAGATCGCCGGGAAAGGGAGGTTGGCGCTCCGCCGGGATGGTGTTGACGTAGGGGGTCACCAGTTCGGGCGACCAGCCGATGCGCGGGTCCCGCGCCAGCAGGGCCAGTTGGTCGAGCACGAAGCGGGCGCGCTCGGGCCCGTTCTGCTGCACCAGCGCCTGGAAAGCCTCACGCCACTCGGCCGTTTCCTGCGGATCAGGGTCCGGGGTGGACGGCGCTGCGGACTGCGCGCCGCCAGGCAGCCCGGGCGCAGCGTGAAGGGCCGGCACGGCTGCCGGGGCGGCAAGAAAGCGGGAGAGGCCAGCGTCACTCATTTAGACACTGTAGGCCGGCGAGCTCGAAATGAGTTGCCGAAGAAGCCTCACACGGGGCCTCACGCAGCATAAGATGCCGCGAGCATATTCAGTAGCAGCACTTCATGCAACTTGACAGCATCGATCTGCGGATCCTGGACCATCTTCAGCGCGACGGCTCGCTCACCAACGTGGAGCTTGCGCGGCGGGTGCACCTCTCGCCCTCACCCTGCCTCACGCGGGTGAAGGCGCTGGAAGCTGCCGGCGTCATCGAGCGTTATGTGGCGCTGGCCAACGCCAAGGCGCTGGGCCTGGGGCTGAACGTCTTCATCAGCATCAGCCTGAAGGAGCAGGGCAAGGAGTCGCTGGCCGAGTTCGAGCGGCGCATCGTCGAGCACGAACAGGTGATGGAGTGCTACCTGATGACAGGGGACAGCGACTACCTCATCCGCGTGGCGGTGCCCGACATCGGCGCGCTGGAGCGCTTCATCCTGGAGCAGCTGACACCCATTCCCGGCATCGAGAAGATCCGCTCCAGCTTCGCCCTGAAGCAGGTGAGGTACAAGACGGCGCTGCCGCTGCCTGCCACCGCCGCCACGCCCGGCCCCCTGCCACCCACCACACCCGGGCTCCGTCCCGCCTGAGCGCACCCCGCCAGCCCTTCACCACCACCACACCCCGTTCGGGCTGAGCCTGTCGAAGCCCAACCCTCCACCACATGAGCCTTTCCGACCTTGACACCCCCGTGGCCGTGGGCGTGGACTGGGGCACCACCCACCGCCGCGGCTACGCCCTGGCCGCCGACGGCCGCTGCATGGCCGAGCACGCGGATACCGACGGCATGCTGGCCGCACGTGGCCGCTTCGAGGCCTCGCTGGAAACCCTGCTGCAGGCCCTGAACGCCGCCGGCCCGCAGGTGCGGGTACTGATGTCCGGCATGGTGGGCAGTGCTCACGGCTGGGTGCAGGCGCCCTACCTGGAGCCCGAAGTGCGCTTGAGGGAACTCGGCCACCATCTGCTGCGGGTGCCGGGCACGGCGCGGCGCGTGGACATCGTGCCCGGCATCGCGCTGAAGACAGACACCGCCGTGGACGTGATGCGCGGCGAAGAAACCCAGTTGCTGGGCGCTGCGCTGCTGGGCCATGACGACGGCTGGTTCCTGCTGCCGGGCACCCACAGCAAGTGGGTGCGCATGGCCGAAGGCCGGGTGGCCGACTTCGCCACCTTCATGACAGGCGAACTGTTCGACCTGCTGGGCCGCCACGGCACCCTGGCCGCCGCAGCCGGGGCGGAACACGCGGGGGCCGATGTGCACCACCCCGAGGCCTTCGGCCAGGGCCTGCGCGCGGGCGCCAACGTGGCCCTGTCCCATGCCCTCTTCGGCTGCCGCGCGCGCGTGGTCACCGGCGCCCTGCCGCCCGAGCAGGCGCGGTCCTACCTGAGCGGCCTGCTCATCGGCGCCGAGTGGCACGAACTGCGCCGCCGCGGCGCCGGGCATCTGCCCACCACAGTCACCGTCATCGGCGCACCGCACCTGGCAGCCCGCCATGCCGAAGCCGCCGCGGCCTTCGGCGTGACCCTGCAGCACCTGGACCCCGCCGAGGTTTACAAGATCGCGCTGGGGCATCTGTTGACGACCGATTGAGCCCCGGCCAAAGACGGGTGCTCGAGCGCCCGGCGCAATCGGCCCAACTCCACACTCCGAAGGCGACTTCAATGAACACCCGATCGGCTTCCTCCCCCCAGGAAAGAACCCAGCGGCCTGCAGCCCTCCCACACCTGGACCCACCCCTGGTAGCCATCCTGCGCGGCCTGCCCGCTGAAGATGCGGCTTCAGTGGGTGCGGCCTTGTTCGAAGCGGGTTTTCGCGCGGTGGAGGTACCGCTGAACCGGCCCGGCGCCCTGCAGGCCATCGCCACGCTGACGGCCATGGCCCCGGCAGGCACCCTCATCGGCGCCGGCACCGTGATGAGCCCGCAGGATGTGCAAGCCGTGGCCGAAGCCGGCGGGCGCCTGATCGTCTGCCCCCACTGCGACCCCGCCGTCATTGACGAGGCCGTGGCGCTGGGCCTGTGGTGCGTGCCCGGCGTGGGCACGGCCAGCGAAGCCTTCACCGCACTGCGCCACGGCGCGCACGGCCTGAAGCTCTTTCCCGCCGAGGTCTGGGGCCCGCGCGGCCTGAAGGCCCTGAAGGCCGTGCTGCCCGAGGGTACCGCGCTGTGGCCCGTAGGTGGCGTGGCCGCCGACAACCTGGCGCAGTGGACCGCGGCCGGCGCCACGGGGTTTGGCATCGGCGGGCAGCTGTATCAGCCGGGTGACAGCGCCCAGACCGTGGGCCAGCGGGCCATGGAGTTCATCGAATCGTGGAAGGCGGCCTGCCGCTGAGGCCACGGGCCTGGCGTGGGCAAGGCGCGGGGGCATCACGGCATCACGACCTCAGGGGCCTGGCCGGTCGGCCGGCGGGTACGGGTCGGCCTCGTAGGCCGGTCCCTTCATGATCATCACCACCACGCAGCCCACGCCCACGGTGAACACCAGCGTGAGGTGCAGCACCGCCGCGCCGGCCAGGCGGTACACGGTCAGCCAGTAGGCGCGCTCCTGTGCGGGGGTAGCCGCATCGGGAAACTGCGCCCACTGCCAGAGCAGGGCCAGGCCCAGCAAGCCCAGCCCCCACAGCGTGATGGCCGGCAGCCGCCGCCACAAGCGCCATTCCAGGCCCGCCGGGGCGCTGCGGCCAGGGGAGATGCGGCGAAGCCAGGTCATGAGGGAACTGCTTGCAGCGGCATGACTTTGCGTCTTCCAGCTTTTCAGCGCCTGGCCAACAAGGGGGAGCGGCCAACCTTGCTCGTGTTCCCCTTCAGCTTTGGAGGCACAGAAAATCCTTCAAACGCGTCTCCTGGGCGCCAGTCGCCCACCGCATAGACGCGCTTGTCGCGTAAGCCGTGCACACCTTCCGTCCAGACCATCAACATGCGCTTGCCCACGTCGTTGAACCCGCCGTGCTGCGCCATGGCTTCGCGAACCTGCGGGCCCACCTCGGCCACCGCGTCACTGATCGCCTCCACCATCAGCGCTTGTTCTCTGGGCTGGACGCCAAAGTGGGCAGCGATGAACTTCTGCAGGTTCTTGCCTGGCGTCCAAGTCTTCTTGCCCATGAACTCGATGCCTGGCGGGTTGTGCTGGAAGCCTGCGTACACGCTGGTGGTCAGCATGTCGTAGGCAGGCGACAGGTGCGCGTCAGCCCGGCTGGTGTACAGCAGCGCCAGGTTCTTGGCGTGGCAATCCGCATTGCGCAGCGCGTAGGTCAGCAGCAATGTGGCGGCCAGTTGTCTGAAGGTCTCAAGCCTGCGCTCGGCGGGCAGGTGGTCGCGCACGGCCTTGGCAATGCGCTCCCAGGTGGTGTCGTACTTGGCTGCAGGGCGCAGGCCAAGCAATGAACAGAAATCCTCCATGCCCCAGTGCGGCTGCCCGTGCTGGTTCACATCGAAGCGGTGAACCACCAGCGCCTGGCCGTCGTCTGACACTTCGGTCTTGGCTGTGGGCATGACCTTCGCGGCCACCCGCATGCACAAGTGCTCGTTCAAGGCCACAAATGGCAGTTGCTTGCTGGAGCCCTTGATGATGTGCCGCCGCGTGACCAGGCTGACCTTCTTGTGCGCGGCCAGTGGTGAGCCAGGCCGCTGAGTCTCTTCGGCCTCGCCCAGGAATTTGGGCACCACCCCCGACACGCCGCTTGTGGCGTGCTGGCGGACCAGTCTCGCAAAAGACTCTTCGGAGTTGTCGCCCTTCAGCAGCGCCGCCACCTCGATGGGCTTGGCAGGCTGGTTCAGATCTGCGCCTGTGGCGGCCACCTGGATGCGGCCCACCATGTTGCGGCCGATGACCGACAGCAAGGCCATCGGACTTGCGCCCATGTGCGGGCCGAACTGCTCTTGCAGCACCTGCAAGAGGTAGCCCTCGGGCAGGTTCATCTGCAGCACGGGCGGCAGTTGGTCGTCCCACACGTAGGACTCGGTTCGCACCGGCATCGTGAGGGAGACAAAGTCGTCAGGCGCTGTGTGGGCGTGGTAGCTCAGGACACTCTTGAAGTCTCCCGATGGCTCAAGCACGGCAACCTCGCGACCCATGACGTACACCGAGAGCTTCATGCCTGGTTGCGCTCACGGCGCAGTTCGTCCAGCGTGCCAGCCTGGCCGGTGGGAATGGTGTTGAGTTCCATACCCAGCACGGCCAGCACAGCCAACAGCTTCCGGGCGCCGAACTCGGCGCAACGCCCCCGCTCAAAGCGGGACAGGGATTCAGGAGTGATGCCTGCGCGCACGGCCACCACCTGCTGACGCAGGTTCAACGCCTTGCGACGCGCGGCGACGGCTTCACCCAGCTCTTGAAGGGTTTGCATTTGATGTTTATATCAAGAAACATGCACACTGGACATTACTTGACATATAAATCAAAACACAAGTGACATGAAGCATCCCCGCACCGCCCAGGGCGGCACACGGTCAGCCCGTAAGCGCGCTCCTGGGCCGGGGTGGCCGCATCGGGAAACTGTGCCCAGTGCCAGAGCAGGGCCAAGCCCAGCACTCACAGCGCGCTGGCCGGAAGCCGCCGCCACAAACTCCACTCCAGACCCCCCGGGGCGGTGCGGCCGGGGGAGATGAGGCGGAGCCGAGGTCATGGTGGACCCGGGTGCGGTGGTCCATGGGTGGCCCGTGATCGGGCAGAGCCTGGAAGGCTTGCGCGAAGGGTGTTGGTAGGCCGTGTTGGACTTGAACCAACGACCAAAGGATTATGAGTCCTCTGCTCTGACCAACTGAGCTAACGGCCCCCTTTCGAACCCTGGGATTCTAGGAGGGCGCGACGGGGCATCAGCAGAGTACTCCGAAGCGCTTGCGTGGGCGCAGCATCGCCGGCTTCAACGCACCGACAAGGCGTGCCCCACCAGGCGCGAGGTGATGTCCACGATCTGGATCATGCGGTCGTAGGCCATGCGGGTGGGGCCGATAACGCCCAGGGTGCCCACCACCTGGCCGTCGATCTCGTACGGGGCGGTCACCACCGACAGTTCCTCGAAGGGGACCACGCGGCTTTCGCCGCCGATGTAGATGCGCACGCCCTCGGCGCGGCTGGACACGTCCAGCAGACGCATGAGCTCGGTCTTCTGCTCGAACACCTCGAACAGCTTGCGCAGCGAGTTCATGTCGTTGCCGAAGTCCTGCACGCCCAGCAGGTTGCGCTCGCCGCTGACCACCACCTGGTCCACCGCTTCTTCCATCACCTGGGTGCCGGCCTGCACCGCCGCCTGCATCAGCACGCCGATCTCACCGCGCAGCGCCTCGATCTCGGTCTTCAACCGCTCGCGCACGGCTTCGATGGTCAGGCCGGCGTAGTGGGCGTTCAGGTGGTTGGCGGCCTCCACCAGTTCGGCCTGGGTGTGGTCGCGGGCGGTGAAGATGACGCGGTTCTGCACGTCGCCGTCGGGCGCCACCAGGATCACCAGCACGCGGCGCTCGCCCAGGCGCAGGAACTCGATGTGGTGGAACACGCTGGCCTTGCGCGGGGCCGTGACCACGCCGACGAAGCTGGACAGGCTGGACAGCAGGTGCGCCGCCTGCGCGATGACGCGCTGCGGCTGGTCAGGGTGCAACTGCCCGCGGGCGGCGGCCAGATCGGGGGAGGCCTGGTCCAGATCCACGGGCCGTGCCGTCAGCATGGTGTCGACGAAGAGCCGGTAGCCGCGGGCGGTGGGGATACGGCCCGCGCTGGTGTGGGGGCTGGCGATGAGGCCCAGTTCCTCCAGGTCGCTCATCACGTTGCGGATGGTGGCGGGCGAGAGATCCAGCCCTGAGGCGCGGGACAAGGTGCGTGAGCCCACGGGCTGGCCCTCGGCGATGTAGCGCTCGACAAGGGCTTTGAGCAGCGTCTTGGCGCGTTGGTCCAGCATGCGGCCGATTGTAGTGAGCGCACCGGTGTCCTGTGCCCTTGCCGAGCCGCCGTTCCCGCGCGGCAGGCACCCCTTCACCCTCGTGGAGTCCCCTCGTTGGAGGGGGTGCATTCCTGGGGCCCTATGGTGTAATCATTTGCATCATGTCCATGCGCTTTCGCCACGCGGCCATCGTCGGGAAGTACCAGGCCCGCGGCATCCGGCCGGTGCTGGAGGAAGTGGCGCACTTCCTGATCGATCAGGGGCTGGATGTCTGCTTCGACCGCGACACGGCTGCGGCCACCGGAGTGGCCGACTACGAGGCGTTGAGCACGGCCGAGATTGGCAAGCGCTGCGATCTGGCCGTGGTGGTGGGCGGCGACGGCACCATGCTGGGCATTGCCCGCGAACTGGCCCGCCACAACCTGCCACTGGTGGGCATCAACCAGGGGCGCCTGGGCTTCATCACCGACGTGCCGATCGACCGCTTCAAGGAGTCGCTGGCACCCATGCTCGCCGGCGACTACGAAGAAGAGCACCGGACCATGCTGGACGGCAGCGTCTGGCGCGACGGCGAACGCATCTTCGAAGGCCTGTCGATGAACGACGTGGTGGTGAGCCGCGGCGCCACGGCCGGCATGGTGGAGTTGCGGGTGGACATCGGCAACGACTTCGTGGCCAACCTGCGCGCTGACGGCTTGATCATCGCCTCGCCCACGGGCTCCACGGCCTACGCGCTGTCGGCCGGTGGGCCCATCCTGCACCCGGGCATTGCCGGCTGGGTGCTGGTGCCCATCGCCTCGCACACCCTGTCGAACAGGCCCATCGTGCTGCCTGACCACGGCGAGGTGCGCATCGAGATCGTGGCCGGGCGCGACGCCTCGGCCAACTTCGACATGCACAGCCTGACCAGCCTGCTGCACGGCGACCAGGTCCGCGTGCGCCGATCCCAACACAAGGTGCGCTTCCTGCACCCGCGGGGCTGGAGTTACTACGCCACGCTGCGGCGCAAGCTCAGGTGGTACGAAGGCGTGGTGTAACCATGCTCAAGCGCATCGCCCTGCAGGATTTCGTCATCGTCCACGCGCTCGATCTGGACATCGGCGTAGGGTTCTCGGTGCTCACGGGCGAAACCGGCGCCGGCAAGTCCATCCTCATCGATGCCCTGCAGCTGGCCTTGGGCAGCCGCGGCGACGCCGCCCTGGTGCGCGAGGGTGCGGTGCGCGCGGAAATCGCCGCGGAG
The DNA here is from genome assembly GCA_021300575.1 of Rubrivivax sp. GTDB lineage: Bacteria > Pseudomonadota > Gammaproteobacteria > Burkholderiales > Burkholderiaceae_C > Rubrivivax. The sequence goes on along the minus strand of JAJTDM010000038.1, from coordinate 88,647 downwards.
TTCGACCTGCCCGACACCCTGACCGGCTGGATGCAGGACGCCGGCTTCGACACTGCCGGCGGCACCCTGCTGCTGCGGCGCACCATCGACGCGCAGGGCAAGAGCCGGGCCTGGATCAACGGCGGCAGCGCCACCGTGGGCCAGTTGCGCGAGGCCGGCGAACACCTCGTGGAGATCCACGGCCAGCATGCCTGGCAAAGCCTGACCCGGCCGGCCGCCGTGCGCGCGCTGCTGGACGGTCAGGGCGGGTTGGATCTTGCGCCGCTGGCTGCGGCCTGGGGGCACTGGCGCCAGGCCTTGCAGGCGCTGGAGCAGGCACGGCGCCAGCGTGACACGCTGGACCTCCGAGGGGGATCCTTCGGCCGATGGCCTGGCCGCCCGCGCGGCAGATGCGCTGGAAGCCGTGTCAGGCTACGACGCCGCCCTGGGGTCCGTGGCCGACGTGCTGCGCTCGGCGCAGGCGCAACTGCAGGACGCCGCCCACAGCCTGCAGACTTATCTGGCGCGGCAGGAGCCGGACCCGCACCGGCTGGCGGAACTGGACGAGCGCCTGTCCACCTGGATGCAATCGGCGCGCCGCCACCGGCGCCAGCCGGCGGAACTGCCGGCGCTGCTGCAAGGCTGGCGCCAGGAGCTGCAGGCGCTGGAAGCCTCGGCAGACCTGGCCGCGCTGGAACAGCGGGCGGTTCAGGCTGAACAGGCGTGGCGCACCGAGGCCCAGAAGGTATCGCGTGCACGCAAGACTGCGGCGCCGCGGCTGGCCGCCGCGGTCACGCAGGCCATGCAGCAACTGGGCATGGAGGGCGGACGCTTCGAAGTGGCGGTGACGCCGGTGCAGGAGCCCCAGTCCTTCGGCCTGGAACAGGTGGAGTTCCTGGTGGCGGGCCACGCCGGGTCCAGCCCGCGTGCGCTGGCCAAGGTGGCCTCGGGCGGCGAACTCTCGCGCCTGGCCCTGGCGATTGCAGCCACGGCCGCCACCACAGCGACGGGCGCCATCAGCACCACAGCGGCCACCATCTCACGCCAGCGGCCCACACAGGGTGCCGTGCCCACGCTGATCTTCGACGAGATCGATGCCGGCGTGGGCGGTGCGGTGGGCGACAGCGTGGGACGCCTGATGAAGCAACTGGGCGCCAACACCCAGGTGCTCGCCGTCACCCACCTGGCGCAGGTGGCCGCCTGCGCGGACGGGCACTTCCTGGTCTCCAAGGCCAGCACGCAAGGCCGCACCGTGACCGACGTGCAGCCTGTGGCCGGTGAGGCGCGCGTCAGCGAGATCGCCCGCATGCTCGGCGGTGAACGGCTGGCCGGCACCAGCCGTGCCCATGCCCAGGCCCTTCTGGGCGCTTCGCGATGAAGGCGGCCGAAGTCGTACTGATCACCGGCATCTCCGGCTCGGGCAAGTCGGTGGCCCTGCATGCGCTGGAGGACGCCGGCTACTTCTGCGTGGACAACCTGCCACCGGAGCTGCTGCTGGACTTCGTGCGCCTGGAGCTGGACCGCTACGACCGGCGCCAGGTGGCGGTGGCGGTGGATGCGCGCACGGCCGCTTCGCTGCCCGCGCTGATCGGGTTGATCGAGAAATTGAAGCGCAAGGGCACGAAGATCCGCCCCATCTTTCTGGACGCCAGCACGCCGGCCCTGGTGCGACGCTTTTCCGAGACGCGTCGTCCGCACCCCTTGTCCATGAACGACCATGCACGGGACCAGGGCCACGCGCTGCTGGACGCCATCGAACAGGAGCGCGGGCTGCTGGAGGCCCTGCGCGAAGTCTCCACCGTGCTGGACACCAGCCAGTTGCGGCCCGCCCAGCTGCGCGCCTGGGTGCGCGACCTGGTCGGCGCGACCACCTCCAGCCTGACCTTGGTGTTCGAATCCTTCGCCTTCAAGCACGGGGTGCCGCTGGACGCCGACTTCGTGTTCGACCTGCGTGTGCTGCCCAACCCGTTCTACATCAAGGACTTGCGCCCGCTCACCGGGCGCGACGCCGCCGTGGCCCGCTTCATGGAAGAGCAGCCCGAGGCGGGTGAGCTGCTGACGCAGATCGAGACTTTCCTGCGTCGCTGGATCCCGGGGTTCGAGTCGGACCAGCGCAGCTACCTCACCGTGGCGCTGGGCTGCACGGGCGGCCAGCACCGCTCGGTGTACGGCGTGGAACTGCTGGCGCAGCGCTTCAAGGACCGCAACGCGACGCTGGTCCGCCACCGCGAACTGGATACTGGCGAATGACCCTGCCCGACCCGCTGCCGCTGTTCCCGTTGCAGACCGTGCTGTTCCCCGGCGGCCTGCTGCCACTGAAGGTATTCGAGGCCCGCTACCTGGACCTGGTGGGCCACTGTCTGCGCAGCGGCGAACCCTTCGGCGTGGTGTGCATGAGCCGCGGCACCGAAACGGGCGACAACCCAGAAGGCGTGCGCATCGAGCGCGTGGGCGTGCTGGCGCGCATCGACGATGTGGACGCGGAGCAGGCCGGCATTCTCAAGGTGCGCTGCGTCGGCGGCTCACGTTTTCGCCTGCGTGAGGCACCCGTGCAGCAGCCCAATGGCCTGTGGGTGGGGCCTGCGGAACTCATCGAGGACGATGCGCCTCGCCTGCCCGAGAGGGCACTGCAGCCGGCCGTGGAGGCGCTGCAGCAGGCCCTGGAGGCCTTGCTGGCCCAGGACGTCAAGCCCTTTGCGGAGCCTCTGCAGTGGCGCGACGCCGGCTGGGTGGCCAACCGCTGGTGTGAACTGCTGCCCATCACACTGGCCGCCAAACAGCGCCTGATGGAGCTGGAGGAGCCCTCGATGCGGCTGCAACTGGTGGACGAGTTCCTGCGCAGCCGGCAAGTGCTCAACAGCTGACGGCACCGGGGCGCGGCTCAGCGTTCCCCAATTGAGTGGCTGCTGCCCAGGCTTGCAGCACAAGCCTCTCGCCCAGCAACGTCAGGCGGAACTGAACAGCCGGCGCACGGGCGCGGGCAGGCCCAGTTGCAGGGCTTGCGCTGGCGTCATCCAGCGGCCTGGCGGCAGGGCCGCCTCCAGGGCTTGCTGGTCGGCAACAGCAAGATCCTGCGGCCAGGTCCAGCGCAAAGGGCGCAAGGTCCAGTCGAAGTGGGTCAGCGCATGCTCCACGGCCGGCAACACCTCGCCCTGGCCAGGCCATGCGGCCACGCGCGGCTGCAGGTCTTCATCGGCCGGCCACTCCGGCAGGCTCCACAGGCCGGCCCACACGCCCGTGTCGGGACGCTGCACCAGCCACAGGCGGTCTGCCTGGCACAGCCACAGCAGCACCTGTTCGCGCCGGCCCCGCTTCAGGCGCCGGGTCTTGACGGGGAAATCCTGCGGGCGGGCCTGCCGCCTGGCCACGCAGGTGTCTTGCAAAGGGCAGCGCTCGCAGGCCGGACGGCGCAGGGTGCACACGCCGGAACCCAGGTCCATCAGCCCTTGGGTGTAGGCCTCCACGCCTTGCGCCGGCAGCAAGGCGCGGGCTTGCTCCCACAGGCGCCGCTCCTGTGCGGGCTGCGCCAGATCACCGTCGAAGCCCAGCGCACGCGTGAGCACCCGCTTGACGTTGCCGTCCAGGATGGCGGCGCGCTCGCCAAAGCAGAAGGCCGCGATGGCCGCTGCGGTGGATGGGCCGATGCCCGGCAAGGTGGCCAGCGCCTGGCTGCTGGCCGGAAACCGGCCGCCGTGCTGCGACACCACGGCCTGGGCACAGCGGTGCAGGTTGCGGGCACGGCTGTAGTATCCCAGGCCACTCCACAGGGCCAGCACGTCGTCCAGCGGGGCCGCAGCCAGGGCCTGCACGTCCGGGAAGCGCTGCAAAAACCGGCCGTAGTAGCCCAGCACGGTGGCCACCTGCGTCTGCTGCAGCATCACCTCTGACAGCCACACGCGATACGGGTCACGCGTGCCCTGCCAGGGCAGTCCGTGCCGTCCGTGCACGCGCTGCCACGCGACCACCCGGCCCGCCAGGTCGGCAGCGGTCGTGGGGCCGACCTGCAGCGCCGGCATGGCCGCAGGGGCTGCGCCGAACTCAGCGACGTCAAGCCTCAGCGCTTCTGGCATGAGGGACAGAAGTAGGTCGCGCGCTGCCCCTGCACGATGCGCCGGATGGACGTGGCGCAGCGTGGGCAGGGCTGGCCCTCGCGCCCGTAGACGGCCGCCTCGGCCTGGAACTCGCCATTCATGCCGTGCGCATCGCGGAAATCGCGCAGCGTGCTGCCGCCCATCGCGGTGGCGCGCGCCAGCGTGTCGCGCACGGCCTGCAGCAGGCGAGCTGCGCGGGGCCGGCTCAGACGGTCGGCGCGCATGCGCGGGTCGATGCCAGCCTGGAACAGCGCCTCACAGGCGTAGATGTTGCCCGCCCCCACCACGGCCTGGCCCGACAGCAGCACGTTCTTGAGGGCGGTGCGGTGCGTGTGCAGGCGGGCATGAAAGCTCAGAGGTGTCAGCGCAGCGTCGAAAGGCTCTGGCCCGAGACGGGCCAGCAAGGGGGCCGCCGGCGGCAGATCCATCGAGGCGGACCACACCACCGCACCGAACCGGCGCGGGTCGTGCAGGCGCAGCGTGCCCTGCGTGGTGACCAGGTCGAAGTGGTCGTGAGGGCCGGGGGGTGGCGGCGAGGAAGGAGACGACGTACTTCCCAGGGCATGGAAGCCCAGCGAGCCGGACATGCCCAGGTGCAACAGCAGGCCCCCGGCATCGTCAGGCCCCTGGCCCGGACGCGGGCCGAGCGCCATCCACAGGTACTTGCCGCGCCGCGACACCGGCCCCACCGCCCGACCGGCCAACTGCCCAGGGGCGCACCCCAGCGGCCAACGCAGGGGCTTGCCCAGCACCACCGCCTGCACCACGGCCCCGGCCAGTGGCGCCTCGATGCTGCGTCGCGTGACTTCGACCTCGGGCAATTCAGGCATCACGGATTATGTGCAGCCGCCTGGCTCGCCAACCCCCGGGGCAGCGTCTGGCCCTTGGCCGATCCGGCGGGTTCGCGCCATGCGGACAGGACCTGCCGTTCCTTGTCACAATGCCCTGGACATCCTGTCACCCCAGCGACGAAGTCTCCAAGACGTGCTCCCCTCCTTCGAGCCCTGCGCCGAGCAAATGTCTGCTCACGCCTTCCGGGCCAGTTCCATGATCTGGCGCGCAGGCAGTGCGGCGCCGGCAGGCGGCCTCGCGGGTCTGCGCCAGGTCGTCGGACTCCTTGGGCTGTCGGCGGCGCTGACGCTTGCAACTGCGTCAACACAGGCCCAGACGCCAACACCACCGCGCACGACCGAAGTTGCGCAAGGAAGTCAGGAGTCCGCGGCAGCACCCACGCGCTCCGCACTCGACGCGCTGCTGTTCTACCAGTTGCTGATCGGCGAGATCGAACTGCGCCAAGGCCAGCCGGCCGTGGCCTTCGAGGTGCTGATGGACGCGGCGCGGCGCACGCGTCAAGAACAGGTGTTCCGCCGAGCAGCCGACGTCGCGCTGCAGGCCCGGGCAGGTGACCGGGCGCTGGCGGCGGTGCGGGCCTGGCGGCAGGCCGTGCCCGATTCGCTGGAGGCCGTGAGGCTGCAGTTGCAGATTCTGAGCGCGCTGAACCGGCCGGGCGACGCCGCCGAACCGCTGAGGTTCCTGCTCGCCCGCAGCCCTGAAGGTGAGCGCAGCGGGTTGATCGCCTCCATTCCGCGCTTCTTCCAGCAAGCCGCCGACCCCAAGGCGGTGGCCACCATGCTGGAGCCCGTGCTGCAGCCCCACCTGCAGGCCGAGGCCACACGCGTGGCCGCTGGTGTGGCGCTCGGCCGTGCCTGGCTGCGGGCCGGCGACGCCCCGCGCGCGCTCACGCTGGTACGTCGGGCGCACACGCAGGACACCACGGCCGTCGGTCCGGTGCTGGCCGCACTCGACCTCATGCCCCGGGCACCCGAGGCCGAATCCATCGTCAAGGCCTTCCTGGCCGCGCCGCAGGCAGAACCCGCTGTGCGCCTGGCCTATGCCCGAGCTCTGATCCAGGCGCAGCGCCTGGGCGATGCGGTGAACGAACTGGAAGTGGTGACTCGCCAGCAACCTGCCGTGGCCCCGCCCTGGCTGATGCTGGGCGCCCTGCAGGTGGAGCTCAAGCACCCCCAGCCAGCCGAGCAGGCACTGGCACGCTACCTGGCCCTGGTGGAACGGCCCTCGGGGCCCGAGGCCCCCAAGCCGGCGGCAGCCCCGGGCCCCGCCAGCGACGACGATGGTGACGATGATGACGGCGACGCACAGAGCGGTACGAGCGCGGGCTCCGGCAGCGCCTTGGCCGACGGCATCGCCCAGGCCCGTATGCTGCTGGCGCAGGCGGCTGAACTGCGAAACGACGACGCCGCCGCCGAGGCGGGATCAGGCCGTGGCGCGATGGCCGCAGGATGTGGACCTGTTGTACGAACAGGCCATGGTGGCCGAGAAGATGGACCGATTGGCCGAGATGGAGACGCTGCTGCGGCGCGTCATGCAACTCAAGCCCGACCATCAACACGCCTACAACGCGCTGGGCTACTCGCTGGCCGATCGCGGGCTGCGCCTGGAGGAAGCCCGGGCCCTGATCGTCAAGGCCCTGGAACTGGCGCCTGGCGATCCCTTCATCACCGACAGCCTGGGCTGGGTGGAATTCCGCCTGGGCCGCCATGAGGAGGCCTTGCGGCTGCTGCGCGACGCGTACCGGGCGCGTCCGGACACCGAGATCGCTGCGCACCTGGGCGAAGTGCTGTGGGTGCTGGGCCGCCAGGACGAAGCGCGGGCGATCTGGCGCGAGGGCCGTGCACGCGATGCCGGCAACGAGGTGCTGCGCGAGACCCTGGTCCGGCTGCGGCAAGACCTGTGAAAGGCGTTCGCGCCCGCCGGGCGGCCTGCGCCGCCGCCCTGGCTGTTCTTCTGGCGGCCGGCTGCAGCACCGTGCCCCCGCCTGAAAGCGGCGATACCCTGACAGGCCGACTGGTCCTGCAGATCAGCCCCGGGGCCAGCACGCCCGCGCAGCAGTGGAGCGCGGGGTTCGAGCTGCGGGGTTCGGCACAGGCCGGGGAACTGGAGCTGACCAGCCCGCTGGGCACCACGGTAGCGCAGGCGCGCTGGCGTCCCGGACAGGCCGAACTGCATCAAGGCGGCGAGCGCCGGGCTTTCACAGACCTGAGTGAACTTTCCCGACAACTGCTGGGCGAGAACGTGCCGCTGGAGGCCCTGTTCGACTGGCTGCGCGGGCGACCCTGGCCTGCCACCAGCCACGAACGCACGGCGCAGGGCTTCGTGCAGCAGGGCTGGGCCGTGGACCTGTCCGGCCTGGGGGAAGGCCGCCTCACGGCCCGGCGCGACCAGGCCCCGGCCATCCTGCTGCGCGCACGGCTGGAAACGGCGCCGTGATGGCCGCCCGCCCACCGCGCGCGCGCCCCACAACGCGGGCCGTACAGCCCTGACACCATGAGCCTGCGATCCCTTCTGGATGTGCCCGCGCCGGCCAAGCTAAACCTGTTCCTGCATGTGGTGGGGCGCCGCAGTGACGGCTACCACCTGTTGGAATCGGTCTTCGTGCTGATCGACTGGGCCGACACCCTGCACTTCGAGCGCCGCGAAGATGGCGTGCTGCGGCGCCACGACCTGGGCGAACCCCTGCCCCCCGACGACCTGTGCCTGCGCGCGGCGCGTGCGCTGAAGGCCGCCTCCGGCTGCAACGCGGGGGCCGACATCTCCGTTCTCAAGCAGGTGCCCTCGGGCGCGGGCATGGGCGGTGGCAGTTCCGACGCGGCCACCGTCCTGCTGGCGCTGAACCGCCTGTGGGGCCTGCACTGGCCGCGGCAACGCCTGTTGCATCTGGCCGCCACCCTGGGGGCCGACGTGCCCTTCTTTGTTTTCGGCCGCAATGCGCTGGTCCAGGGCATCGGGGAGCAACTCAGCGCCGTCGACGTGCCGCCGCACCTGTACGCCGTGGTCAAGCCGGCCGCTTCGTTGCCCACGGCCGACATCTTCAGCAGCCCGCTGCTCAAGCGCGACTCTGCATCCGCTATACTTGAGGGCTCACTTGTGAGCGAAGCATTGGCTTGGCTTGCGGGGCCGGCGAAGGCTGCGGTCTCGGGTGGGGCGGCTGCGCCGCCTGCATTCGGACGGAACGACCTTCAGCCTCCCGCGCAGGCTCGCTGTGACGAAGTGGCGCAAGCTGCCCGTCTGCTGGAGTCGGCGTTTGGCAACAGCCGGATGACGGGTTCGGGCAGTGCGGTGTTCGCAAGGGTCGACACGGGCGTTCCACCCGAGGCGACATGGCCGGAGGCGCTGCCGTCCGGCTGGGTCGGGCGCTTGTGTCGGGGCCTGCCACAGCACCCCTTGAGGGGCTGGGTGGACCGGGAAATTGGTTGAAGGGCCACGCGCGAGCGGGGTCCCGTGTAGGGGAGTCGCCAAGTTGGTTAAGGCATCGGATTTTGATTCCGACATGCGAGGGTTCGAGTCCTTCCTCCCCTGCCAAATCTTCCGCACGCTGACGCCCGGCGCCAGCTTCCGATGAACGCTGCGCTGAAGACGAACGTGCTGTTCAACACCATGCTGTTCTCCGGCAACGCCAATCCGGCGTTGGGGCAAGAGATTGCCACTCATCTGGGCATCGAGCTCGGCAAGGCCAAGGTCGGCCGGTTCTCCGACGGCGAGGTCGATGTCGAACTGCTGCAGAACGTGCGGGCCCGGGACATCTTCGTCGTGCAGTCCACCTGCAACCCGACGAACGAGAACCTGATGGAGTTGCTCATCATGGTGGATGCGCTGAAGCGGGCCAGTGCCCGGCGCATCACGGCCGTGATGCCTTACTTCGGCTACGCACGCCAGGACCGCCGTCCCCGCTCCACGCGCGTGCCCATCAGCGCCAAGGTGGTGGCCAACCTGATGGAGACCGTGGGCATCGAGCGCGTGCTGACCATGGACCTGCACGCCGACCAGATCCAGGGCTTCTTCGACATCCCTGTGGACAACATCTACGCCTCGCCGGTGCTGTTGACCGACCTGAAGAACAAGAACTACCCCGAGCTGGTGGTGGTGTCGCCCGACGTGGGCGGCGTGGTGCGCGCCCGCGCGCTGGCCAAGCAGCTGGGCTGCGACCTCGCCATCATCGACAAGCGCCGGCCCAAGGCCAACGTGTCCGAGGTGATGCACGTCATCGGCGAGATCGAGGGCCGCAACTGCGTGATCATGGACGACATGATCGACACCGCCGGCACGCTGGTAAAGGCGGCCGAAGTGCTGAAGGAGCGCGGCGCGGGCAAGGTCTACGCCTACTGCACTCATCCGGTGTTCTCAGGCCCGGCCATCGAGCGCATCGCCGGCTCGCAACTGGATGAGGTCGTCATCACCAACACCATCCCGCTGACCGACTCGGCCAAGGCCTGCGGCAAGATCCGCCAGTTGTCGGTGGCCTTCCTGTTCGCCGAGACCATCCGGCGCATCTCTGACGGCGAATCGGTGACCTCGCTGTTCTCGGAGCAGAACAACAATTTCTAGTTTGTCGCCGGACGCCGCATGGCGACCGGCACATCAGCGCGGGCTCTACAAAACGTAGGTCCGCAACTTTCGGCGCCTGGTCGCGGGCGCCTCACTTTGGAGTCTGAAATGAAATTCACCGCTTACGCGCGTACGCTGCAGGGGACCGGAGCGAGCCGCCGCCTGCGCAACGCCGGCAAGGTGCCCGGTATCGTCTACGGTGCCGGCACGCCCGCCACGATCGAACTCGATCACAACGCCCTGTACTTCGCCCTCAAGAAGGAAGCCTTCCACTCCTCCATCCTCGAGATGGAAGTGGAAGGGCAGAGCCAGAAGGTGCTGCTGCGCGACTTCCAGATGCACGCCTGGAAGCAGCAGGTGCTGCACGTGGACTTCCAGCGCGTGGACGACACCACGCGCCTGCGCAAGAAGGTGCCGCTGCACTTCACGGGTGAAGATGTCTCCCCTGCCGTCAAGACCGACAAGTGCGTGATCAGCCATGTGGCCACCGAACTCGAGATCGAGTGCCTGGCCAAGCAGCTGCCCGAGTTCGTCACCATCGACCTGTCCGGTCTGGTGAGGAACCAGTCGCTGCACGTCAGCGACCTGAAGCTGCCCGAAGGCATCAAGGCCGTGCGTCACGGCACGCTGAACCCCGCCATCGTCTCGGCCACGCTGCCCAAGGAAGAGGAAGAAGTGGTCGCCGCTCCCGTGGTGGCCCCGGCTGGCAAGGGCGCTCCCAAGAAGAAGGACGAGAAGCAGAACAAGAAGTGAGAACGAGGCGGACCGCCCGCGGCCTGCCGACTTTTTTTGCACACCACCCCTCCAAGGAGGGCAGGTATCTGCGCAGGGCTCCCCCATACGGGTGGGGCCCTTTTTCATTCACGCTCCGCATAATTTCCACCCATGATCAAGCTCCTGGTCGGCCTGGGAAACCCCGGCCCTGAATACGAAGCCACCCGTCATAACGCGGGCTTCTGGTGGGTGGATGCCGCCGCGAAGCAACTGGGGGGCCGGCTGTCAGCCGATCGCGCCTGCTTCGGCCTGGTGGGGCGCGTGAACCGGCCGGCCGGGCCGGTGTGGCTGCTGCAGCCGCAGACCTACATGAACCTGTCCGGCAAGTCGGTGGCCGCGCTGGCGCGCTTCTTCAAGATCGCCCCGCAGGAGATCCTGGTCGTGCATGACGAGCTCGATCTGCTGCCAGGCCAGTTGAAGCTCAAGGAAGGTGGCGGCCATGCCGGCCACAACGGGCTGCGCGACATCCACGCCCAACTCGGCTCGGCCGACTACTGGCGCCTGCGGCTGGGCATCGGCCACCCAGGGGTCAGGACCGAGGTGGCCGACTACGTGCTGCGCAAGCCCCCTGCCAGCGAGCGTGAGGCCATCGAACGCAGCATCGAGGAATCCCTCAAGCATCTCGACCTGATGCTTGACGGCGCCATGCAGCAGGCGGTGATGAAGTTGCACGCCAAGCCCGAACGCCCCAAGCCGCCCCGGCCTGCCACCCCCCCGACCCAAGGAGACGCCACATGACAGCCTCGCCCCACCCGTCTCGCCTTCTGAGACTTTTCCCGGCTCTGCTGGCCGCCTGTCTGCACCTGCCGGGCGCGGCCACACCCTCATCGGTGTGGCGGTGCGACGTGGCGGGACAGGTCACCTACGCCAACCAGCCTTGTCACAAGGTGTTGAGCGCCTCCCAGGCTGCGGTGGCATCGCAGCGCAGAGTGGACGCGGACGACCGACGCACGGACGAGCAAAGGCGTCAGGCGCAGACGGTGGCGAAGTCGCAGGAACGCCTGGTGGCCAGCCTGCAGCAGGAGCGCCGCCTGCGTGAGAAGGCGTCGCCCCGGCCTGCTGCTGCAACGGTCATCGGGTTGCCGCCCGACCCCTTGGCCCGCTCTGGCCTCAGGCCGACAGCGAAGGATCTGTCGTCGATACCAAGGCGGCCTCAGGCGCAGTCCGACCGGTCAGCCGCTCGTACTTCACCAGCAACTGCTGCCGCGTCTCGACGTGCTCCGGATTGACCGGAATGCAGGCCACGGGGCACAGCTGCACGCACTGAGGTTCGTCGAAATGGCCCACGCACTCGGTGCAACGATGCGGGTCGATCTGGTAGATCTCGGGGCCCATGGAGATGGCCTCGTTCGGGCACTCGGGCTCGCAGACATCACAGTTGATGCACTCGTCGGTGATCCACAGGGCCATGGGAAGGAAGACGCTCAGGTGTCGGTGTTGACCACGCGGTCTTGCAACCGCCGAAGGACGGAGGGTGCCACGAACTTGGAGACATCGCCGCCCAAGGTGGCAATCTCGCGCACGAAAGTGCCGCTGACAAACTGGAACTGGTCGCTGGGGGTCATGAAGACCGTTTCGACGTCGGGCATCAGTTGCCGGTTCATGCCGGCCATCTGGAACTCGTACTCGAAGTCGCTGACCGCACGCAGCCCCCGGATGACCACCTTGGCGCCCAGATCGACCACGAAATTGCGCAGCAAGCCCCTGAAGGCCATCACCTCGACGTTCGGATAAGGCGCGGCGATCTCCTGCGCCATTTCCAGGCGCTCGGCAATCGTGAACATGGTGCGCTTGTGGTGGCCCGCCGCCACCGCCAGCACCAGCCGGTCGAACAGGTTGGAGGCCCGGCGCATGAGGTCGGCATGGCCCAGCGTCATCGGGTCGAAGGTGCCGGGATAGACGGCGGTGAGCGGGGTCTTGTTCGTCATGTTCGTCCTTGCGCGCCGGCTCGTGCGGACGCTTTCAAACCAGTGTAGCCACAGGCTGCCGTGATCGGAAACGCCGGCCGGGCCGGGTGCAGATCAGTCTGGCCCGTGGGTAGGCCCGCCGGCCGGAAGGTCTGGCAGACGGCGCAGCAGATGATGGTGAACCATCCCTGCACGGCCCTGACGGTGCATCAGCCACGGCACGGGAAGGTCGGACAGGGGCTGAGCATCCTCGGCATACAGCCATCCGCCGGGCACCACCACGCGCGCGGCGGCGGCCAGGGCAGGGCCCAGCAGTCCCTGGCCATAGGGCGGATCCAGGAAGACGAGGTCGAAGCTGGCCGGCGCCTGGGCCTGCAGCACGCTCAGCGCTGGCGCACAGATGATCTCCACCGCGTCCGCGTGCAGTCTGGCCTTCACGCGGCGCAGGCTCTCGGCCAGTCGGGCATCGCGCTCGACCAGCAGCACCCGCTGCGCCCCACGCGAGGCAGCCTCGAAACCCAGGGCGCCGGTGCCGGCGAAGGCATCCAGGCAGCGCCAGCCGGTCAGGTCCTGGCCCAGCCAATTGAACAGCGTCTCGCGCACGCGGTCGGGCGTGGGGCGCAGCCCGGGCGCATCGGCCACCGGCAGGCGCGAACCCCGCCACGAGCCACCGATGATGCGCACCTCCTGGGGCTTTCGCGGCGACGGGGTGCCTGACCTGCCTGACCTGCCGGGCGCCGCCTGGCGGCGCGAGCCAGGCCGAGAAGCTGCTGAGGTCACGAGCGCACGGCAATGCCGTCGCGCGCCAGCAAGGCCTTGGCCTGGGCGACAGTGAACTCGCCGTAATGAAAGATGCTGGCGGCCAGCACGGCGTCCGCACCGCCGATGCGGATGCCCTCTGACAGGTGCTCCAGCGCGCCCACCCCACCGGAGGCGATGACCGGCACGGGCACGGCGTCGCTGACGGCGCGCGTCAGTTCGAGATCGAAACCGGACTTGGTGCCGTCACGGTCCATGCTGGTCAGCAGGATTTCGCCGGCCCCGAAGGCGGCCATCTGGGCAGCCCAGGCCACGGCATCCAGCCCGGTGTTCTTGCGCCCGCCATGGGTGTAGACATCCCAGCCCGGCCCGCGCGCCGTCACATCGACAGCCTGACGGCGCTTGGCGTCGATGGCCACCACGATGCACTGGGCACCGTAGCGGTCCGAGGCATCACGGATGACCTGGGGCTGCGCCACGGCAGCGGAGTTGAAACTGACCTTGTCGGCCCCGGCGTTGAGGAGGCGGCGCACGTCCTCTACGCTGCGCACTCCGCCGCCCACCGTGAGCGGGATGAAGACCTGCGAGGCCACGGCCTCGATGATGTGCAGGATGAGGTCGCGTCCGTCGGAGGTGGCCGTGATGTCCAGGAAGGTGAGTTCGTCAGCACCCTGCTCGTTGTAGCGGGCGGCGATTTCCACCGGATCACCGGCGTCGCGCAGTTCGACGAAGTTCACGCCCTTGACCACGCGGCCACCGGTCACGTCCAGGCAGGGAATGATGCGTTTGGCCAGCATGGACGGGGCTCTGGTGGGAGGAACAGGGCCGCCGGCGCAAAGCCCGGCGGCAGTGGTGGGCGGCTGAAAAAGCTCGGAGTCTCAGCCGCCGGCGAGTTCGTCCGCCCGTGCCTGCGCCGCGGCGAAATCCAGCGCTCCGGTGTAAATGGAGCGCCCGCAGATGACGCCCTCCACGCCTTCAGACTCCACCGCGCACAGACGTTCGATGTCGGCAAGGTCGGACAGACCGCCCGAGGCGATGACCGGTATGGTCAGCGCCTGGGCGAGCTTGACGGTGGCCTCGATGTTGATGCCGGTGAGCATGCCGTCGCGGCCGATGTCGGTGTAGATCACGCCCTCGACGCCGTAGTCCTCGAACTTGCGCGCCAGGTCCACCACCTCGTGGCCCGTCAGCTTGCTCCAGCCATCGGTGGCCACCTTGCCGTCCTTGGCGTCCAGCCCCACGATGATGTGGCCGCCGAAGGCGCTGCAGGCGTCTTTCAGGAAGCCGGGGTTCTTCACCGCAGCCGTGCCGATGATGATGTAGCTGATACCGTCGTCGAGGTAGCGCTCGATGGTGTCCAGGTCACGGATGCCACCCCCCAGCTGAACGGGAATCTCGTCGCCCATCTCGCGCAGGATGGCCTTGACCGCACCTTCGTTCACCGGCTTGCCGGCAAAGGCGCCATTCAGGTCCACCAGGTGCAGCCGCCGGGCCCCTGCAGCCAGCCAGCGCCGGGCCATGGCCGCCGGGTTCTCGCCAAAGGTGGTGGAGGCGCTCATGTCGCCTTGTTGAAGGCGGACGCAGTGGCCGTCCTTCAGGTCGATGGCAGGGATCAGCAGCATGGCTGTGGTGGTCGGCGTGACGGAACAAAGGGGGAGGAATGGCGGAAAAAGGGTGCGCACAACGCCTGCGCAGCACTTCAAGGCGTCCAGCGCAGAAAGTTGCGGTACAGGGTGAGGCCGTGCGCGGCGCTCTTCTCGGGGTGGAACTGTGTGGCAAAAATGTTATCCCGTGCCACGGCGCAGGTAAAGCGGCCGCCGTAGTCGGTCAGCGCTGCGGTGTGGCGCGGTTCTGACGGGGCGACGTGGTAGCTGTGCACGAAGTAGAACCAGGCCCCGTCCGGTACCTCGGCCCACATCGGGTGGACAGGCATACCGGCCGCCGCAGACTGGAACACTTGGTTCCAGCCCATCTGCGGCACCTTGTAGCGGCTGCCGTCTGGCTGCAGGCGGCCTTCCAGCCGAAACCGGACCACCCGCCCTGGGATCAGCCCCAGGCCCGGGGTGTCCTGCTCCTCACTGTGGTCCAGCAGCATCTGCATGCCCACGCACACGCCCATCAAGGGCTTGTGCGCTGCAGCGTGCAACACGGCGTCCAGCAGCCCGGAGTCGCCCAGCTCGCGCATGCAATCACGCATCGCACCCTGGCCCGGCAGCACCACGCGCTCGGCCGCCAGCACCTCTTCCGGGTTGGCCGTGACGATCACGCGCACGTCCAGTTCGCGCGCCACATGCGCCACGGCCTGCGACACCGAGCGCAGGTTGCCCATGCCGTAATCGACGACGGCCACTGTCTGCGTCATGAGATGACTCTTTGTTCTTTGCGTACTGTCAGGAGCTCATGGAAGCATCCGATCACGCTCTTGTCACAGCGTCCCCTTGGTGGACGGGATGACGCCGGCCGAGCGGGCGTCCGGCGTCAAGGCCATGCGCAGGGCACGGGCGAAGGCCTTGAACACGGTCTCGCACTGGTGGTGCGCGTTCTCGCCCTTGAGGTTGTCGATGTGCAGGGTGACCAGCGCGTGGTTGGCAAAACCCTGGAAGAACTCGAAGGCCAGCTGGGTGTCGAAACCGCCGATGGCCCCAGCCTTGAAGGGCACGTTCATGTGCAGGCCGGGCCGGCCGGAAAAATCCACCACCACACGCGACAGCGCTTCGTCCAGCGGCACGTAGGCGTGACCATAACGCGTGATGCCGCGCTTGTCGGCCACCGCCTGGGCGACGGCCATGCCCAGCGTGATGCCCACATCCTCTACCGTATGGTGGCCGTCGATGTGCAGATCGCCCTTGGCGTCAACCAACAGGTCGATCAGGCCGTGGCGGGCGATCTGGTCCAGCATGTGGTCGAAGAAGCCGATGCCGGTGGACAGCTGCGCCTGGCCTGTGCCGTCCAGGTCCACGCGCACGCGGATCTGCGTTTCCTTGGTGTTGCGCGTGACGTCGGCGGTGCGGTTCATGGGGGGGCTCTCGTTCACAGGCTCTCCTTCAAGGCAGCGAGCATGAGGTCGTTTTCCTCGGGCGCACCGACCGTCAGGCGCAAACAGTTGGCCAGCAGCGGGTGCAGCCCGGCGATGTGTTTGACCAGGATACCGCGCGCTTTCAGGCCCTCGAAGGCCCGCGCCGAATCGGGCACGCGCACGAGGATCATGTTGGCTTCGCTTGGGAAGGCGGTCACCCCCGGCAGCTCGCGCAAGGCGGCCTGCAGGCGCTCGCGCTGCGCGCGCAGCACTGCCGCCTGGCGCTCGTACTCGTCCGCGTGCTCCAGCGCAAAGCGCGCCGCCTCGGCGTTGAGCGAGCCCACGTTGTAGGGCGGACGCACCTTGTCGATTTCGGCGATCAGCGGCTTGGCGCCGCACAGGTACCCCAGGCGCACACCGGCGAGACCGAACTTCGACAGCGTGCGCAGCACCAGCACGTGCGGGTGGGCGGCCATCTTCTGCATCCAGGTGCGCGAGGAGAAGGGCTGGTAAGCCTCGTCCATCACCACCAGGCCCTGCTGCGCACCCACCGCGGCCACCACGCGGTCGATCGCCGCGTCATCGAACAGATTGGCCGTGGGGTTGTTGGGGTAGGCGATGTAGGTCAGCGCCGGGCGGTGCTGCTCGATGGCGGCCAGCATCGCATCGACGTCGAGTTCGAAACCCGCGGTCAAGGGCACGCCCACAAAGCGCAGACCGCGGAGCTTGGCGCTCATCTCGTACATGACGAAGCCGGGCAAGGGGGCCAGCACGCTGGCGCCCGGCTTCATGCAGGCCACCGACAACATGTCGATCAACTCGTCGGAGCCATTGCCCAGCGTCAGGGCGCAGCCCTCGGGCAAGGCCACATGGCGGGCCAGTTCCTGCGCCAGTGCGGCGGTGCCGGCCCCGGGATAGCGGTTGAGGGCCACGCGCGAAAGGCGATCGCCCAGCTCACGCTGCAACTCAGGCGGCAGCGTGAAGGGGTTCTCCATCGCGTCCAACTTGACGAAACCAGCGCTGGGCTGCACCGCGTAGGCGTGCATGGACTGCACGTCCTGGCGCAGAGTGTGGCGGATGCGGTCGGGCAAATAGATGGAAGTCATGAGCCTGACTCCAGGATTTCGGGGCCCACAAGGAAGGGGTTCATGATTTGTAGTTGTTCCATCTGCTGCCCGTGTTGCAGGTCCTCGGTCAGAAGCAACGCGCATCCCATGTGCTGTGCCGAGGCCACCATCAAGGCATCCCAATAACTGAGGTGGTAGCGGGTCTCGACAGCCCATGCTGTCTCGACCGTCGCGTGGTCCACCTGCCAGGGCTTCCACTGCTGGTAGCGGCGAACCTCAGCCCGGGCCTCCTCAGTCGAAACAGCCCTCGAGAAGCGACCACGTGCGTTGGCATAGAACTCGTTCATCACCTGGCTGTTGACGCGCCCGCAGCGTTGCAGCCAGCAAGCCCGCAACCACTCTCGGGCTCGCGACTGTTTCTGCGGATACCGGGGGTCGAACGTGTAGAGGATGACGTTCGTGTCGACGAAAACCAGGCGGGTCATCGCTCACGGTCCGCGATGTCTGGAGCGGTCATACATCTCATCGTCGGTGAGATACGGGCCGTCTGCAAACTTCCAGTCACGGAACTCCAGTGCCTCGCGCATGGCCCGCTCATAGGCATCGTCGTGTCGCATCTTCTCGGCCAGCATCTCCCCGATCAGGCGAGACACGCTGGTGTTGCGCCGCGCAGCCTCCATCCGGGCCCAGTCCGCGACGCTCTCTTCCATGGTGACGGTGACGTTTTTCATTTCGACCACGAAATCAGTGCAACACGAACTCAGTGTATCAAGAGCTTGCCTTGGTGAGACGCATCTCGGCGGCCCGCGCATGCGCCTGCAGGCCCTCGCCGTAGGCCAGCTCGGCTGCGATCGGGCCCAGCATCTGGGCACCGGCTTCGCTGACCTCGATCAGGCTGCTGCGCTTCTGGAAGTCGTACACGCCCAGGGGTGAGGAGAAGCGGGCGGTGCCGCTGGTGGGCAGCACGTGGTTGGGGCCGGCGCAGTAGTCGCCCAGGCTCTCGCTGGTGTAGGCGCCCAGGAAGATGGCGCCGGCGTGCTTGAGCAGCGGCTCCCAGCGGTGCGGTTCGGCCGAGCTGACCTCCAGATGCTCCGGCGCGATGCGGTTGCTGAGGGCGCAGGCCTCGTCCATGGACCGGGTGTGGATCAGCGCGCCCCGGCCTTCCAGCGAAGCGCGGATCACTTCCCGCCTGGGCATGCCGGGCAGCAGCCGCTCGATGGCCTGGGCCACCGCGTCGATGTAGGCGGCATCGGGGCACAGCAGGATGCTCTGCGCCAGCTCGTCATGCTCGGCCTGGCTGAAGAGGTCCATGGCCACCCAGTCCGGCGGCGTGCTGCCGTCGGCCAGCACCAGGATCTCGCTGGGGCCCGCGATCATGTCGATGCCCACCTGGCCAAAGACGCGGCGCTTGGCGCTGGCCACATAGGCGTTGCCCGGGCCGGTGATCTTGTCCACGCGCGGGATGGTGGCGGTGCCACAGGCCAACGCCGCCACGGCCTGGGCGCCGCCAATGGTGAAGGCGCGTGTGACGCCCGCCACGGCCGCTGCGGCCAGTACCAGGTCATTGCGCTCGCCTGCGGCAGCGGTGGCAGCACCCTCGCCCGCCGGGCCCCCTGCCCCTCCCGTGGCCAGGCTGCCACGCACGGGCGTGGGCACCACCATGATGATCTCGCCCACGCCAGCCACATGGGCCGGCACGGCGTTCATCAGCACGCTGGAGGGGTACGCCGCCTTGCCGCCGGGCACGTACAGGCCCACGCGGTCCAGCGGCGTGACCTTCTGGCCCAGCAGAGTGCCGTCTTCGTCGCGGTAACTCCAACTGCGGCCACAGGCCTCCAACTGGCGCTCGTGGTAGCGACGCACGCGATCGGCGGCCGCGAGCAGCGCCTGCCGCTGGGCCGGGGTGATGCGCGCAAGCGCGGCCTGGAGTTCGTCCTGCCCGATCTCCAGCGCCGACACCGATGTGGCGATCAAGCCGTCGAAGCGGGCGGTGTACTCCAGCACGGCAGCGTCGCCACGCGCGCGCACGTCGTCCAGGATGGCGGCCACGCGTTGCTCGATGGCGGTGTCGGTTTCGGCCGACCAGTGCAGCACGCGCTGAAAGTCGGCCTCGAAGCCGCCGTCGGCCGTGGACAGGCTACGCAGGGCCAGGGGGGGCGTGCCGCTCACGGTGTCTTCCCTTCGACCACCGGGCTGGCGGCCGGCGACACCGCCTGGGAAAACGCATCGATCAAGGCCCGGATGGGGGCCTGCTTGAGCTTGAGCGACGCCTGATTGACCACCAGCCGCGCGCTGATGTCCATGATGTGCTCCACCTCCACCAGGTGGTTGGCCTTGAGCGTGCTGCCGGTGGACACCAGGTCGACGATGGCGTCGGCCAGGCCGGTCAGCGGGGCGAGTTCCATGGAGCCGTAGAGCTTGATCAGGTCCACGTGCACGCCCTTGTCGCTGAAGTGCTGGCGGGCGATGCGGGTGTACTTGGTGGCGACGCGGATGCGCGAGCCCTGGCGCACGGCGCGCGCGTAGTCGAAGGCTGCGGGCACCGCCACGCTCATGCGGCAACGCGCGATCTTCAGGTCCAGCGGCCGGTACAGGCCGTGGTCGTCGTGCTCCAGCAAGGTGTCCAGGCCGGCCACGCCGAGATCAGCGCCACCGTGTTGCACGTAGGTGGGCACATCGGTGGCGCGCACCAGCACCACGCGCACGTCTTCGCGGTTGGTGGGCAGGATGAGCTTGCGGCTCTTCTCCGGGTCTTCCAGCACCTCGATGCCGGCGGCGCGCAGCAGCGGCAGCGTCTCCTCGAAGATGCGGCCCTTGGACAGTGCGAGCGTGATCATGGTGGCGGCCCGTTCAGAGTTCACTTCAGGCGCTCGATGTCGGCGCCCACGCCGCGCAGCTTGTCTTCCATGCGGTCGTAACCCCGGTCGAGGTGGTAGATGCGGTCCACCACGGTCTCGCCCTCGGCCACCAGGCCGGCGATGACCAGGCTGGCCGAGGCCCGCAGGTCGGTGGCCATGACGGTGGCGCCGGACAGACGCGGCACGCCTTGCACCACTGCCGTGTGGCCGTCGATCTGGATGTTCGCACCCAGCCGCAGCAGTTCGTTGACGTGCATGAAGCGGTTCTCGAAGATGGTCTCCGACACCTTGGCCACACCTTCGGCGATGCAGTTCACCGCCATGAACTGCGCCTGCATATCGGTCGGAAAGGCCGGGTACTCGCTGGTGCGGAAACTCACCGCGCGGGGCCGGCCCTCGGCGCGCACGCGGATCCAGTCCTCACCAGACTCGATCACCGCGCCGGCCTCGCGCAGCTTGTCCAGCACGGCGTCCAGATGAGAAGCGCGCGCGCCGCGTAAGGTGACGTCGCCCCCCGCCGCCGCCACCGCGCACAGGAAGGTGCCGGTCTCGATACGGTCCGGGATGATGCGGTGCGGTGTGGCCGGTGCGTGCAGCGCGTCCACGCCCTGGATGCGGATGCGGCTGGTGCCGTGGCCCTCGATGCGCGCGCCCATGCCGATCAGCATCTCGGCCAGGTCGGGAATCTCGGGCTCCTGCGCTGCGTTTTCCAGCACCGTCTCGCCTTCGGCCAGCGTGGCGGCCATCAGCAGGTTCTCGGTGCCGGTGACGGTGACCATGTCGGTGGTGATGCGCGCACCCTTCAGGCGAGAGGTCTTGGCGATGATGTTGCCGCGCTCCACCGTGATCTGCGCGCCCATGGCCTGCAGGCCCTTGATGTGCTGGTCCACGGGACGAGAGCCGATGGCGCAGCCGCCGGGCAGCGACACGATGGCCACGCCGAAGCGCGCCAGCAGCGGGCCCAGCACCAGGATGGACGCGCGCATGGTCTTGACCAGCTCGTACGGCGCCACCGGGTTGTTCACAGGACCGGCATCGAGATGCAGCTCGTTGGTCTGGTCGGCGCTCCACTCGGCGGTGGCGCCCATCTGGCGCAACAGCTTCAGCGTGGTGGAGACGTCCTGCAGCCGCGGCACGTTGCGCAGCGTGAGGGGCTGGGCGCTGAGCAGCGCGGCGCACAGCTCAGGCAAGGCGGCGTTCTTCGCGCCAGAGATCGCGATCTCGCCTTGGAGGCGGCGTCCACCGCGGATGAGGAGTTTGTCCATGGGTTGCAGGGGGAGCGCCCCGCTGCAGGCCCGGACCACCATGCGCCGACAGCGGCGCAGGACCCAGCGCCCGCGGCAGGCCGCAGGCCGTTCAGTGGTGGGGGTGGGCGGGTGCCGATACGCCTTGGCTGGCGTGTTCGGCGGGGGTGAGCGTCTTCATGGAAAGCGCGTGAATCTGCTCGCGCATTCTATCGCCCAGCACCGCGTAGACCCGCTGGTGACGGCGCACACGCGACAGCCCTTCGAACTGAGCACTCACGATGGTGGCGAAGAAGTGACGCCCGTCGCCCTCCACCTCCAGCAGTTCGCAAGGCAAGCCCGCGGCGATGTAGGAACGCACTTCGAAAGGGGTGGGATCAGCCATGGTCTGGATTATCCGGCGAGCGGGGCCACGCTGGGGCCCTCACGCAGGCAGCCTTAATCCTTGTACGACGGGTCCACGCGGTCCACCATGCGCACCAACGCGGCGAACACGTCGCGTCCGCCGCCGCGCCGGGGGTCGAACTGCAGAGCGTCCTGGCTGGCCTTGCGTTGCACCGCCTCCGGAATCGGCACCGTGGGCCCGAGGGCGGCGCCGGCCACCTGGATCTCGCAGGCGCGTTGCAGCGTCCACAGCACCGCGAAGGTGTAGGGCAGCGTGTCGCCCCAGGCCAGCAGGCCGTGGTTGCGCAGGATGACCGCCGGGCGCTGGCCGATGGAACGGATGACGCGCGGCCCCTCGTCGGCATGGACGGTGATGCCCTCGAAGTCGTGGTAGGCCACGCGGTCATGCAGCTGGGCCGAGTAGAAGTTGTCCATCGACAACCCGGCCTGGCTGCTGGCCACAGCGCAGCCGGCCGTGGTGTGGGTGTGCATCACACAGTGCGCACCCCCGATGCCCTGGTGGATGGCCGAGTGCAGCACGAAGCCGGCGGGGTTGACCGGCCATGTGCTGTCACCGATCACACGGCCTTCCAGGTCGATCTTCACCAGGTTGGACGCCTTGACCTCGCTGTAGTGCAGGCCGAAGGGGTTGATGAGGAAGTGCCGCTCCGGGCCCGGAATGCGCACCGTGATGTGGTTGTAGATCAGCTCGGTCCAGCCCAGCAGGTGGAACACCCGGTAGCAGGCGGCCAGCTGCACGCGCAGGGCACGTTCCTCTTCGGTCATCACGGTGTGGTCCATGGCCCCTCCTGTGCTCATTCCTCAAGAACGGATCTTGTAGCCCGTGTGCAGCAGTCGCAGGGCGATGCCGGCCACCAGCAGGAAGCTCGTGCCCACCACGGCCAGGCTCAGCCAGGGCGAGGCGTCGCTGGCGCCAAAGAAGCCGCGCCGAAAGCCATCAATCATGTAGAAGAACGGGTTCAGGTGGCTGATGCCCTGCCAGAAGGCCGGCAAGGAGTGCACCGAGTAGAAGACGCCGGCCAGGAAGGTCATCGGCATGATGAAGAAGTTCTGGAAGGCGGCGAGCTGGTCGAACTTGTCGGCCCACAGCCCGGCAATCAAGCCCAGAGACCCAAGCATGCCGGCACCCAGCACAGCGAACACGATTGCCCACCAGGGCTCCACCATGCCCGGCGGTGCGAACCACACCGTCACCAGCAGCACCCCCGTGCCTACGCACAGCCCGCGCACGATGGAGGCCCCCACGTAGGCCAGGTACCAGGCCGCTGGCGACAAGGGTGTGACCAGCAGGAACACCAGGTTGCCGGTGATCTTGCTCTGGATCAGCGATGAACTGCTGTTGGCAAAGCTGTTCTGCAGCACGCTCATCATCACCAGCCCGGGAACGAGGAAGCTGGTGTAACCCACGCCCGGGAACACCTCCACATGGTCTTCCAGTACGTGGCCGAAGATCAGGAGGTACAGCATAGCCGTGAGTACAGGCGCCGCCACGGTCTGGAAGGCCACCTTCCAGAAGCGCAGGACCTCCTTGCGGAACAGCGGGCCCACGCCCTCGAGCCTGAAGCCGCTCATGCCACCACCCCCTGCCCCACTGCAGGCGAGGGATGGACGGGCGCCGAGGCCGGGTGCGCCCCGCTCATGATCTGCACGAACACATCCTCCAGGTCGGCGCGGCCGATCTCCAGGTCTTCGGGCGCGATGCCGGCCTGGCGCAGGGACGCCAGGTGCTGCTCCACCTCGGCCGCGTCATGCGCCTTCAGCTGCACGATGCGGCCGGTGACACGGGCCTGCGCGGCCAGGGCCGGCGGCAGCGCCTGGTCGGTCTTGAAGCGCAGCATGGTGCTGGCGGTGCCCGCCAGCAGCGCCGAGGTGCGGTCCAGCGCCACCACCCGGCCGGCCTTGAGCATGGCGATGCGGTGGCACAGCGCCTCGGCCTCCTCCAGGTAGTGCGTGGTCAGCAGCACCGTGTGGCCCTCGCGGTTCAGGCGCGCGATGAACTTCCACAGCATCTGGCGCAGTTCCACGTCCACACCGGCCGTGGGCTCATCCAGCACGATGACGGGCGGGCGGTGCACCAGGGCCTGGGCTACCAGCACGCGGCGCTTCATGCCGCCGGAGAGCTGGCGCATGTTGGCGTGCGCCTTGTCGGTCAGGCCCAGCTCGGCCAGCACCTCGTCGATCCAGGCCTCGTTACCCTTGACGCCGAAGTAGCCGCTCTGGATGCGCAGCGTCTCGCGCACGCTGAAGAAGGGGTCGAACACCAGCTCCTGCGGCACGATGCCCAAGGCCTTGCGCGCGGCGGCGTAGTCGGTCACCACGTCATGGCCCATCACGGTGACCGAGCCCTCGGTGGCCCGGGCCAGCCCGGCCAGGATGCTGATCAGCGTGGTCTTGCCCGCACCGTTGGGGCCCAGCAGGCCGAAGAACTCGCCCTGCCCGATGTCAAAGCTGACGTCGTCCAGCGCTTTGAGCGTGCCGCGTGATCCGGTGTAAGTCTTGCCGACGTGGCGAAAGGAGATGGCAACGGCACTGCTGAGCATGAGCGGCGGATTGTAGGCAGGGCCGCCGCCGGGACCGGCCCGGGACGGTCAACCCGGCCGCGCGAGCAGTGCGTCCAGATTGCGGGTGATTTCCTGCTCGATGCGCTCACTGAAGGCTCCGAGCAGAAAGCCCAGGCGGGCCCGCAGTTCGAAGCAGTGACCCGACACCTCCACGGTGCCGCTGGCGCCGGCGCGCTCGAAGCGGATGGTGTCGCCCTCGGACCCCGGGGTGCAGGCGCAGGTCATGCCCAGACGGTCCTGCGCATCATCCATCCAGCGCTGGGCCACGACACGGGCGGCGTCCAGGCCCAGGTCATGGTCGCGGCGGATGTGGATGTCGGGCATGGAGAGTCCTGGAGTGGGAGGTGGCGGCGTACAGCCCGGGCGCCGAGTGTCCCCGACCCGCCGCCGCGTAGCGACTCAGTCGGACATAGGGAGCACCCAATACCAGGACACTGACCGGTAGGGTCTCCCTCGTCAGGCGCCAAACCGCTCAGCGCGGCGCGACCTCTTCTTCAGAGGCTCAGGGCTTCACCGTGGAGGCCGCAAGCAAGGCAGCCCGCCGCTGCGCCGCCGGCAAGGCGGCCAGCCTGGCCACCTCGGCGTAGAAGCGTGTGAAGTCGCGGCCCTGGCGCTCGAACAGGGCCTCGAAGGCCGGCACCAGGTCTTCGTAGGCGCCCTGGACGGCCAGCGAGGCGTTGTTGACCTGGGCGAACCAGGCGTCGTAGCCCGTGAAGCCCTGCCAGGGCCCGGCCTTGAGGCGGGCGTGCTCCTCGCGAAGCTGCTGCAAACGCTCGGCCTTGCGGTCGCGGAGGGCCTCCGGGGCCATGCGGCTGCGGTACAAGGCTTGAAGATCGCGCCGCGCCTGCGCCGTGATGCGGCGGAAGTCCTTGCGCCGGGCCTCCAGCGCGGACGCCTCCTGCTGCGCCGCCGCGCCTGACCCGGCCAGCCAGCGCTGCAGGCCCAGGCGCTCCACCGCCGTGGCGAAAGACTCGTTGAAGGCCGTGTCATCGGCCACGTACACCACCTGGTGCGCCAGCTCATGAAAGAGCAGCCGCGCCAGCTCGGACTCAGGCCAGCGGATGAAGGTGCTGAGCAGCGGGTCACCGCCCAGCCAATTGGTCCAGCCCAGCGTGGAGTACGCCGGCACGCCATAGACGCTGACGTCCAGCCCCTGCGCACGCAACTCGGCCGCCAGCTGGTCGGCCGGCGCGCGCTGGAAGTAGCCGCGGTAGCCCACGCAGCCCAGCACCGGGAAGCACCAGGTCTGCAGCGTCAGCGAGAGCTCGGGCGTGGCCACCACATTCCATACTACGGCGTTGCGGTCCAGCTGCGCGAAGCGGCGGTAACTGGCGTTGTCCGGCAGCTTCAGCTCATCTGAAGCAAAGGCACGCAGGCGCTGGGCCAGCCGCAGCCGCTCGCGCAAGGCGTCGGGCGTGGCGGGGTCGGCCACCCATTGCTCCACGGGCCGGGCGCGCTGCATCAGGTCCAGATGGCCGCCCACGGACTGCGCGTAGTAGCCCAGGCTGCAGCCCCCCACGGTGGTAGCCAAGGCCGCGACCAAGGCCAGGCCGGCCAGCATGCGCAGCAGGCGCTTCACGCTGCCCGCACCTCCACCAGACAGTCGTAGAAGGCCGGCGCGCGGCCCAGGTCGGTCAGGCGCTGGTGCGTGAGTTCGTTGACATTGGTGCCGTCCAGCCCCAGCTTGCGCCACCAGATACCCAGGCCGTTCACCACCCCCGGCCGGGCCCGCGTGTTCACCGCGGCCTTGCAGCGGTAGACGCCACGGTCGTTGAAGACCTCCACCACGCTGCCGTCGACCAACCCGCGCGCGGCGGCGTCCTCGGGGTGGATCTCCAGCAGCGGCTCACCCTCGATGTCGCGCAGGCTCTTGACGTTGACGAAGGTGGAGTTGAGAAAGTGCCGCGCTGGCGGCGAGATCATGGCCAGCGGGTAGCGCGCGGCCAGGGCCGGCGCGGACTCCGCGCTCTCGTAGTTGGGTATGTGATCTGGCACACCGAGTTGCGGGTGATCGGCCAGCGCCCGGCCCGAGGGCGTAGGAAAGCCCCCTTCGGCGAACGGCCGATCGGGCACGGGCAGCCGTACCCAGCCGTGGGCCTGCAACTGCTCGAAATCCACCTGATCGGGCCGGAAGGCCTGGCGGGCCAGCACTTCATCGCCTTCGGCGAAACAGGGCTCGTCAAAGCCTAGGCGCTGCGCCAACGCGCGGAATACGGCCGTGTTCGGCCGGGCCTCGCCCACGGGCGCGATGGCCGGCTGGTTGATCAGCGCGTAGGTGTGGCCGTAGGAGCGGTGCACGTCCAGGTGCTCCAGCTGCGTGGTGGCCGGCAGCACGATGTCCGCCAGATCGGCGGTGTCGGTCATGAAGTGCTCCAGCACCACGGTGAACAGGTCATCGCGCGCAAAGCCCGCCACCACCCGGCGCGACTGCGGCGCCACCGCCACCGGGTTGCTGTTGTAGACCACCACCGCCTCGATGCGCGGGCCGAAGTCCGGCCCGCTCTCGCGCAGCAAATCGTCACCGATGGTGCTCATATTGATGATGCGCGGCAGCGGCTGGGGCATCAGGTCGGGGCGCTCCAGGGAGGCCGCATCCACCGCCGGGCCAAACCAGCCCGAGGCCGAGAGCAGCATCCCACCGCCCCGGTGACGCCAAGCGCCCGTCAGGCAGGGCAGCAACGCCACCAGGCGCACGGCGTTGCCGCCGCCATGCGCGCGCTGCATGCCGTAATTCAGGCGGATGGCCGCAGGCTGCGTGCGGCCGTACAGCAGCGCCAGATCGCGGATCTGTCCGGCCTCCAGGCCGCACACTGACGCAGCGCGCTCAGCGGGCCACTGCAGCGCCCGCTCACGCAGCGCCGGCCAGCCTTCCACGTGCTGCGCCAGGTAGTCATGGTCCAGCAGGTCCTGCGTGATCAGCTCGTGCATCAACGCCAGCGCCAGTGCGCCGTCGCTGCCTGGGCGCAGCGCCAGGTGCTGGTGGCACTTGTCGGCCGTCTCGGTGCGGCGTGGGTCGATGCACACCAGCGTGGCGCCCTGGCGCTTGGCCTGCTGGGCGAAAGTCCAGAAGTGCAGGTTGGAGGCGATCGAGTTGCTGCCCCAGATGAGGATCAGCTTCGCGTGGGCGTAGTCCTCCAGGTGCATGCCGACCTTGCCGCCGTAGGTGGCCATCAGCCCTTCAGCGCCCGCGCTGGCGCAGATGGTGCGGTCCAGCCGCGAGGCGCCCAGGCGGTGAAAGAAGCGCGCGGCCATGCTCTCGCCCTGGATCAGGCCCATGGTGCCGGCGTAGCTGTACGGCAGGATGGCCTGCGCCGCGCCCGGCCCGCGCCCGGCAATGGCCGTCAGGCGGGCCGCGATGGTGTCCAGCGCCTCGTCCCAGCCGATGCGCTCGAAGCGCGGCGGCCCGGCCTTGGGCCCCACCCGCTTCAGCGGATGCAGCACGCGCTCGGGGTGGTCGCTGCGCTCAGCGTAGCGGCTGACCTTGGTGCACAGCGCGCCGTGCGTGGGCGGGTGGTCCGGGTCGCCCTGGATGCGGATGACGCGCCCGGCCTGCACGGTGACGTGCATGGCGCAGGTGTCCGGGCAGTCGTGCGGGCAGGCGGCGCGCACGAGGGTGGTGGGGGCGGTGTCTTGAGGAGAGGCAGCGAGCGCGTCGTTCATCGCTTCAATGTGCCACAGGCCGTGACCCTGCCAGTTTCACCGACCCAGCAGGTCGATGTACGCTCCATAACTGAAGGTGCGGTTCTTTCTTTGTCCGGTCATCTCCGTCACCACCCCCAAGGCCTCCAGCAGCCTGATGGCGGCGCTCGCCGTGGGAAAGGTCGTGTCCAGGGTCCTGCGTACACGATCCACTGTGAATCGGGGCATGGTGGGCAGCAGTTCGAACAGCCGATAGGCCGTCAGGCTGGCCTTGAGGTGTGCCAGCAAGCGGCGCCGGTCAGTGGCGACCAGACTGGCCAGCGCCACCACGGCCTGCTCGGCCTGCGCAGCGGCGTACTGCACCGCTTCCAGGAAGAAGCAGACCCAGCCCTCCCAATCGCCGTCGGTTCGGATGGCCGACAAGCGGCGGTAGTACTCCGCCTGATGCTGCTTGAGGTAGCCGCTCAAGTACATCAAAGGCTCTGGCAGCAACTGCCAGTGTTCCAGCAGCGCCGCAATCAGCAAGCGCCCGATGCGACCATTGCCATCCAGATAAGGGTGGATGGTTTCAAACTGCGCATGCACCAGCGCGACGCGCACCAGGGGCGGCAGGTCAACGGCTTCGGCGTGAATAAATCGCTCCAGGTCGCCCAGCAACCGCGGCACCCGCTCGGCAGGCGGCGGCACAAACACCGCATTGCCTGGGCGTGTGCCGCCAATCCAGTTCTGCGAGCGGCGCAGTTCACCAGGCTGCTTGCCCGCACCACGCGCCCCATTCAGCAGCAAGCGGTGGGCCTCGCTCAACAGCCGCACGCTGATCGGCAGGCCCGTTGGGCTGCGCAATTGCGCCTGCACCCACTGAAACGCCCGCAGGTAGTTGGTGACCTCCTCCACGTCATCGGTATTGCTGATGGCCAGACCGGCTTCTTCGTCGAACAAGTCCACCAGGGTGGCCTGCGTGCCTTCGATCTGCGAAGTCAATAGCGCCTCTTGCCGTATGGCGCTGTAGAGCAACCAGTCCACCGAAGGCACCAACCCGGCCACCGCGGACAGACGCTGCAGCGCCGTCACGGCTGCAGCGTTCAAGCTCTGCCACACCTCGGGCGCCAGGGGCGGGTTGGCTGGTGGCAGCGCATGGGGCACAAAGGCGCGCACCGGCTCGCCGACGGTGGTGGTAAGGGTGTAGATGCCGGTGGTACGGTTCATAAGAAAGAGAGCTTCAATAGGTACGCTTTAAATTAAACTTTTCTTTAATTCTAAGACCGTCTGCCGGCTTACCATCCAGTAGGAAACAAACCGGGTGCGCCGCAGGCGCGCAACCGCCCCACCGGAGACCCCCATGCAACTCATCGAATCCATCCTGGCCGACGCCGCCGCCATCACCACCATCCGGCGTGACATCCACGCCCACCCGGAGTTGTGCTTCGAAGAAGTGCGCACGGCCGACGTGATCGCCAAGGCGCTGACGGAGTGGGGCATCCCCATCCACCGCGGCCTGGGCAAGACGGGGGTGGTGGGTATCGTGAAGAACGGCACGTCCAGCCGCGCCGTGGGCCTGCGCGCCGACATCGACGCGCTGCCGATGACCGAGCACAACCAGTTCGCCCATGCCAGCACCCATCCCGGCAAGATGCACGCCTGCGGCCATGACGGCCACACGGCCATGCTGCTGGCCGCGGCGCGCCACCTGGCACGGCACCGCAACTTCGACGGCACGGTCTACCTGATCTTCCAGCCGGCCGAGGAAGGCGGCGGTGGGGCGCGCGAGATGATCAAGGACGGCATCTTCGAGAAGTTCCCGATGGAGGCAGTGTTCGGCGCGCACAACTGGCCGGGCATGAAGGTGGGGCAGTTCGCACTCAAGAGCGGGGGCATGCTGGCCTCGAGCAACGAGTTCCGCATCGTCATCCGCGGCAAGGGCTCGCACGCCGTCCTGCCCCACAACGGCATCGACCCGGTGCCCATCGCCTGCCAGATGGTGCAGGGCTTTCAGACCATCATCACGCGCAACCGCCGGCCGGTGGACCCGGGCGTGATCTCCGTGACCATGATCCACGCCGGCGAGGCCACCAACGTGGTGCCGGACTCGTGCGAGCTGCAAGGCACCGTGCGCACCTTCACCTTCGAGCTGCTGGACCTGATCGAACAGCGCATGAAGGCCGTGGCCGAGCACACCTGCGCTGCCTTCGGCGCCACCTGCGAGTTCGAGTTCACGCGCAATTACCCGCCCACCATCAACCACGTGAAGGAAACCGAGTTCGCCCGCCGCGTGCTGGGCACGGTGGTGGGGGCACAGAACGTGGTGGAGTTCGAGCCCACCATGGGCGCCGAGGACTTCAGCTTCTTCCTGCAGGCCAAGCCGGGCTGCTATTTCATGATCGGCAACGGCGACGGCGCCCACCGCGAGGGCGGTCACGGCCTGGGGCCGTGCATGCTGCACAACCCCAGTTACGACTTCAACGACGAGCTGATCCCGCTGGGGGCCACGGCCTGGGTGCGCATGGCCGAGGAGTGGCTGGCGCAGCCGCAGGGCTGAAGCCGGGTGCGCCGCGCGCGCCTGGCGCTGCCGCCTGCATCAGCGCGGGGGGTGCCAGGGCGGCAGGCAGGAGCAACGGCTCCCTCGGGAGCCTCAGCCCCACACTTCCTGCGCCGTCTCCACCACCAGCTCCAGCTTGCGGCGCTGGTCTTCCACGGCGATGTTGTTGCCGTGCACGGTGCTGGAGAAGCCGCATTGCGGGCTCAGGCACAGCTGGTCCAGCGGCGCGTACTGCGCGGCCTCCTCGATGCGGC
Organism: Rubrivivax sp.; assembly: GCA_021300575.1. Classification (GTDB taxonomy): domain Bacteria; phylum Pseudomonadota; class Gammaproteobacteria; order Burkholderiales; family Burkholderiaceae_C; genus Rubrivivax. The sequence goes on along the minus strand of JAJTDM010000038.1, from coordinate 58,154 downwards.
GCTTGAGGGAATCCTTGCTCTCGAGCTGGCCGAACTTGGTGGTCACCAGACCCAGCACGACGATCTTGCCCTTTGACAGGAAACGCAGCGGGCGGAAGTCGCCCGAGCGGTCGTCGTCGTACTCGAGGAAGAAGGCGTCCAGGTTCATCTTGGACAGCAGCGCCTCGGCCACCGGCTCGTAATTGCCGGCTGCGGCGTGCGTGCTCTTGAAGTTGCCGCGGCAAAGGTGCATGGCCAGCGTCATGCCGGCGGGCTTGCGCGCCACCACCTTGTTGATGAAGTCGGCGTAGCGGTAGGGCAGTTCGTTGGGGTCGTCACCGCGCTGGCGTGCCGCCTCGCGCATCTTTTCGTCGCACAGGTAGGCCAGGTTGGTGTCGTCCATCTGCACGTAGGTGCAGCCGGCATCGGCCAGGGACTTCAGCTCCGCGCCGTAAGCGTCGGCCACGTCGTCGTAGAACATGGGATCGAGCTCGGGGTAGGCCTCGCGGCTGATGCCGGCGCGCCCGCCGCGGAAGTGCAGCATGGTGGGCGACGGGATAGTCACCTTGGGCAGCAGGCCAGGTTTGCCCAGGGCTTCCACCCGCGACTTCAGGTACTGGAAGTCGGCCAGCTGGATGTCCTTGACATGGCGCACCTTGTCGATGACGCGAATGGCCGGCGGCGCCAGCTCCTCGGTGCCGTCAGGCTTGCGGATGGTGAACGGAATGTCGGTCTTCACCCCGCCCAGCTGGTCCAGGAAGTCGATGTGGAAGTAGGTGCGGCGGAACTCGCCGTCGGTGATCGACTGCAGGCCCGCATCAGCCTGGAAGCGCACGATCTCGTCAATGGCGCGGTCTTCCACCTCCCGCAGTTGCTCAGGCGTGATCTCGCCCTTGGCCTTCTGCTCACGGGCCTGCAGCAGGTAGGCCGGGCGCAGGAAGCTGCCGACGTGGTCGGCGCGGAATGGGGGGGCGGTACGGGTGGTCATGGTCTGGGGCTCCAGCGGGACGTGACGGTGGTCGTCAACAAGGTCAGAAGGGATATTGTCGCGGCGTGGTCTGCACCGTCACCCAGCGCAGCTCGGTGAACTCGTGCACGCCGGCACGGCCGCCGAAGCGGCCGAAGCCGCTGCCCTTGACCCCGCCGAAGGGCATCTGCGCGATGCCGGAATCGATGCGGCGCGCCACGTTCATCGCGCGCGCCACGTCGCGCCCGAACACCGCCGCCGACAGGCCGTACTCGTTGTCGTTGGCGCAGGCGATGGCCTCCTCGGTGTTGCGCACCCGCACGATGGCCTTGACCGGGCCGAAGGTCTCTTCGCGGTAGATGCGCATGGCGGGGGTCACGTGGTCCAGCAGGGTGGCCGGCATCAGCGTGCTGTCGACCTTGCCGCCGCACACCAGCTTGGCACCCTTGGCCAGCGCATCGTCGATCAGGGCGTTGCAGTGCTCCACGGTGGACATGCCGATCACGCTGCCCAGCACCACGGGTTCCGGCTTGCGCGGGTCGCCCAGGGGCAGGGCCCGGGCCTTGGTGGCGAACTTCTTCACGAACTCGTCGGCCACCTTCTCGTCCACGATAAGGCGCTCGGTGCTCATGCAGATCTGGCCGCTGTTGGCAAAGCAGCCGAAAGCTGCGCCGTTGACGGCGTCATCCAGGTCGGCGTCGTCCAGCACGAGCAGCGGCGCCTTGCCGCCCAGCTCCAGCACGGCGGGCTTGAGGTACTTGGCGCAGGTCATGGCAATCAGCCGGCCCACGCGGGTGGAACCGGTGAAGTTCACGCGCCGCACCGCCGGGTGTGCCACGATGGCCTCCACCACCGCACCGGCATCAGCCGGCGCGTTGGTGATGTAGTTCACGACGCCTGGCGGAAAGCCCGCCTCCTGCAACGCCTCGATGATGAGCTGGTGCGTGCGCGGGCAGTTCTCGCTGCCCTTCAGGATGACGGTGTTGCCGCAGGCCAGCGGCGTGGCAATGGCGCGCACGCCCAGGATGACGGGCGCGTTCCAGGGCGCGATGCCCAGCACCACCCCTGCGGGCTGGCGCACGCCCATGGCCAGGCTGCCGGGCACATCCGAAGGAATCACCTCGCCCACGATCTGCGTGGTCAGGGCGGCGGCCTCGCGCAGCATGCCCGCGGCCAGGAAGACATTGAAGCCGCCCCACATGCCGGTGGCCCCGGTCTCGGCCGAGACGGCCTCGATGAACTGTGGCGTGCGGGCCTCCAACTGGTCGGCCGCCTTCAGCAGCAGGGCGCGGCGCAGGCTAGGCCCCGTCTCGCTCCAGGTCTTGAAAGCCTCGGCGGCGGCTTCGACAGCCATCACGGCGTCCGCCGGCGAGGCCGCCGGGGCGCGCGTGGCCACGGTGCCGTCCAGCGGGTTGCGGCGCTCGAAGGTGGCGTTCTTCTCGGCCGTGACCTTCAGGCCGTTGATCAGCATGGACAGATCAGACATCGGGAGGCTCCTGGGAATGGGTTCGAGGGTTCAGGACACGGGGGCAGCGGCGGAACGCCCCCGGCGGGCCGCATCGGCGGCCGAGGTGGTGTCTTCGGCCTGCGCGCCCAGATAGGCCTCGCGCACGACGGTGGAGCGCGCCAGCAGCCGGGCCGGCCCGCTGGCCACCAGGGCGCCGCGCTCCAGCACGTAGCCCCGGTCGGCCACGGCCAGGGCCTTCTTGACGTTCTGCTCGACCATCAGCACGGTGGTGCCGGCGTCGGCAATGCGCCGCGCCAACGCCAGCAGCTCGTCCACCATGCGCGGGGCCAGGCCCAGCGAGGGTTCGTCCAGCATCAGCAGGTGCGGCGCGCTCATCATGGCGCGGGCCACGGCCACCATCTGCTGCTCGCCGCCGCTCATGGTGCCGGCCAGCTGCGCGGCGCGCTCGCGCAGCTTGGGGAAGTCCTGCAGCACCTGCTGCAGCCGGCGCGCGCGCTCGGCCTTCGGCACCAGCCAGCCGCCCAGCTCCAGGTTCTCGGTCACCGTCATCTGGGGGAACAGCTGCCGCCCTTCGGCCACCAGCGCCACGCCGGCGCGCACGATCTCATGCGTCTTCTCCGGCAGTTCCTCGCCGTCCAGCAGCACCTCGCCGCCGCGCGGGATCAGGCCCGCTAGCGCGCGCAGCAGCGTGGTCTTGCCCGCGCCGTTGGGCCCGAGGATGACCGTGAGCCCGGGGCGGGCCTCGAAGCGCAGCCCGCGCAGCACCTGCACCGGCCCGTAGCCGGCCGCCAGGCCTTCCACCTTCAGGTGCGCACGGCCGTTGCCACCCAGCGTGAAGCCGTCGGGGCGGTGCCACATCATGAGGAGGTCCTCGACGGCGCAGCCTGCGCAACCCCGTCAGCAGGGGGCGTCGGGGCACCGGCCGCGCCGGAAGGTCGCGACAGGTCCTCGTCCACCATCTCGTCACCCAGGTAGGCCTCGATCACCTCCGGGTCGCGCACCACCTCGGCGGGGGTGGCATCGGCGATCTTGCGGCCCTGGTGCAGCACGATCACGCGCTCCACATGGCGCAGCAGCGTGGTCACGGCATGTTCGATCCACACCACCGTCAGGTCCAGCTCGTCGCGCAGGCGGCGGATCAGGCGGGCCATGTCTTCCAGCTCGGCCTCGGTCAGGCCGGCCGCCACCTCGTCCAGCAGCAGCAGGCGCGGCCGCGTCGACAGCGCCATGCCGATCTCCAGCAATCGCTGCTGCGAGGGCGTGAGCGAGCCGGCCGGCAGCGCCGCCTGCTCGCGCAGGCCGATCAGCCCCAGGATCCCTTCCACATCGCGCAGCGCCCAGGGCACGCCCACCTCGTCGCCCCACAGCCACCACTTGCGCCGGCGCCGGCCGGCGAACTTCAGGCCGAAGCCGATGTTGGTGGCCACGGGCAGGTCGCCAAAGACGCGCGGGGTCTGGAAGGTGCGGGCCAGGCCGCGCGCTGCAAAGCGGTGCGGACCGGCCCCGGTGAGGTCACGCCCATCGGCCACCAGGCGCCCGGCCGTGGGCCGCTGCACGCCCGTGAGCGCGTTGAAGAAGGTGGTCTTGCCCGCGCCGTTGGGTCCGATGATGCCCACCAACTCGCCCGCCCGAAAGCTGGCGCTCACGGCGTCCACCGCCACCAGCCCGCCGAAGCGCACGGTCACCTCGCGCGCTTCCAGCAGCAGAGGCTTGGCTGCCTCAGCCAAGGCGGCGCTCCCGGGCCAGGCGCTTGTCGCGCGCCTTGTCGCCGCTCCACTCGTAGCGGCGCTCGCGCCACCAGCTCTTCACGTCGTCGCGCCATAGCTTCCAGGTGTCCCAGCGCAGCGAGGCCAGTCCGCCGGGCAGGTACAGCACCGACAGGATCAGCAGCAGGCCTAGCGTCATCATGTAGACCTGCGGGGCGGCCAGGCGCAGGGTCTCGGCCAGCAGGCTGAACACCACCGCGGCGATCATCGGCCCCCACAGCGTGACCGCGCCGCCGATCAGCGCGATCAGCACCGTCTGGAAGCCGATGAAGGGGTTGAAGACGGTGTGCGGGTCGATGTAGGTCCAGCGCACCGACATGGCCGCGCCCACCGCGCCGGCTACCGCCGCCGTCATCGCAAAGCCGGCGATCTTCACCCAGCGCGTGTTCACCCCCAGCGTCTGCGCCCGCTGCTCGTCGGCGCCAATGCCCAGCAAGGCCAAGCCGAAGCGTGTGCGCCGGATCAGGATGGACAACGCCACCGTGGCCGAGGCCAGCGCCAGCACCGTGATGTAAATGGTGTCGCGCTCGGGGACCACGGTCAGCACGCGGCCCACGGTGCCGGTGACCGACTTCTCGAAGTAGGTGATGGCGTGGCGGATCAGCTCCGTCATGCCGAAGGTGAGCACGGCGAAATAAGTGCCGCGCAGGTGCAGCACGGCCGCGCCCATCACCACCGCCACCGCCGTGGCGATCAAGGCGCCCATGGCGATGGATTCCACCCAGCCAGTGCGTTCCAGCATCAGCGCGCTGGTGTAGGCGCCGATGCCGAAGAAGGCTGAAGTGGCCAGCGACAGGTAGCGCGTGCTACCGCAGAACAGGCCCCAGCTCGACGACAGCGCCACATACATCAGGCAGGTGAGCGCCATGGACACCACGAACTCGCTGCCAAAGGCGGGCAGCGCCAGGGCCCAGCCGGTGAGGCCGAACCACACCAGCAGGTCACGCACCAGCACTTGGCGGTCGCTCATGATGTCAGCGCTCTCAGGCTTTACGGGTCTTGCGCGTGAACAGGCCCTCGGGCCGCAGCAGCAGCACGGCGATGAACACCATGTAGGACAGCAGCGCCTTCAGCGAGGGGTTGGTGTAGTGCATGCCAATCGCCTCCACCACGCCCAACAGCAGCCCGCCGGCCAGGGCGCCGCCCATGCTGCCGAAGCCGCCCAGCGTGATGACGATGAGCGCGGTGACGGTGTAGGGCTCGCCCATCGAGGGCGAGATGGTGTAGGCCATGGACAGCAGGCAGCCGGCCACGCCTGACAGCCCCAGGCCGATGCCGAACATCAGCGGGTGCAGGCGGCGCGTGTCGATGCCCACCAGCTGCGCCCCCACGGGCGACTGCATCAGCGCCCGCACGCCCTTGCCCAGCAGCGTCATGCGCATCAGCACGATCAGCGCCCCGCTGAACAGCAGCGCCAGGCCGAACACCAGCAGCTTGTTGCCCGCGAACTGCGCCTGCCCCAGCTTCACCGGATCGGTCAGGTAGTCGTAGCCCCGCAGGTCACCGCCCCACTGCCAGGACACGAAGTTCTGCACCAGGAACATCAGGCCGAAGGCCACCATCAGGCCCCGCGCCTCGAAGATGTCCAGGTTGGGCGAGGTGGCCGTCAAGCGCCGGAAGCACAGGAAGTGGATGGCCAGGCCCAGCGCCATCAGCAGCGCGAACGACACCGGCACCATCAGCAGGGGCGACAGGCCGAAAGACGACTGCACCCACCAGGTGAGGAAGGCGCCCACCATCAGGAACTCGCCATGCGCGATGTTGAGGATGCGCATCAGCCCGTACTGCAGGTTCAGCCCGAGCGCGACCAAGGCATAGATGCCCCCGGTGATGAGACCGGAGGTGATCAGCTCGATCCAGGCGGCGGCGGACATGGCGAGACTTTCACCGGCCGGCACATAGCGTGCGCCCGGCGGTCAGGGCTTGGCGGAGGGTTTACTTCCAGGCCGGCTTGTTGACGTTGAGCTTGGCGGTGGCACGCGCAGTCGGCCACACCACCTCGAACTCGCCGTTCTGCCACTGCCCGATGGTGCCCGGGGTGCCCACGTTCTCGCTGCCCTGGAAGCGGATGTCGCCAATGATGGTCTTGTGCGCGGTGCCGGCCACGTAGTCGCGGATGGCCTTGCGGTCCAGGCCCACCTGCTTGACCGCGTTGGTCAGGATCTCCAGGCCCGCCCAGGCCGCGCCGCTGGCCCAACGGTCCGGCTCCTTCTTCTGGCTGGCCACGTGGGCGTCGAAATAGGCCTTGGCGCCCGGGCTGGTCTTGGAATTCCAGGAGCCCATGCCGCTCACACCCTCGGCGCCGACCGGTGTCATCACGTTCCTGTACAACGGGAAAGCCGTGCCCACCGAGGCGTAGAACACCTTGGGGTTGAAGCCGATCTCCTTGGCCTGGCGGCTGGCCAGGATGGTGTCGGGCGGGTAGGTGAAGCCCACGAACGCGTCGGGGTTCTTGTCCTTGATGGAGCGCAGCACGGGCGAGAGGTCCTTCACGCCGCCGGGGTAGCTCTTGTCCTCCACCAGGTTGATACCGGTGCCCTGCAGCGCCACCTTGAAGGCGGCGTAGTTCTCCAGACCGAAGAGGTCGTCCACGTAGACGCAGGCCACGGTGCGGATGCCGTTGGCCTTGAACATGTCCACGATGGCCTCGCACATCGCCTTGGGCTGCTGCAGCAGCAAGAAGAAGTACGGCAGCTTCATCTCCACCAGGCGGCGGCTCAGCGCGGTGGGCGCAAGGAAGGGGTAGCCGAAGCGGTTGGCCAGCGGGGCCACGGCGAAGTTGGCATTGCTGCCCCAGGGCGGCAGCACCAGGTCCACCTTGTCGCTGCCCATCAGCTTCTCGTAGGTGCGCACCACGGTCTCGGTGTCGCTGCGGTCGTCCGAGCTGATGAGTTCGATCTTGCGACGCACGCCCTTGACGTCCAGGCCGCCGGCCTGGTTCTGCTGCTCGGCCCAGAGCAGGAAATTGGGTTCCTGGCTGACCTGCGCACCACCCGTCCACGGGCCCGTGCGCGACATGGAATAGCCCACGCGCACCGGCGCAGCCTGCGCCAGCAGCGCGGGCGCGAAAGACGCGGCGCCTACGGCGGCGGCAGTGCCCTGAAGCACCTGGCGGCGGGAGGGGGAACGGGGGCTGAGGGACATGGCGGTCTCCGGTCTGGGTTGAACGACGCGCGCGGGCACGCGGCCCGCAATGTGACACCAAGGCGATGTCCACCGCAGGCGCTGGGAATCAAATCAGGGTTTTCCCTGCGCGGGATATCCCGCAGAGGCCCTCACGGCCCGGCCAAGCCGCCGCGCCCGGCACTCAAAGCGGCGGCAGCCACCCCGCCTGCTGAAGTTCCCGCTCGGCTTGCGCCGCCCCGCTGAAGTGCACCGTCTGCCAGCCGTGCGCCTGCGCGGCGGCGATGTTGCCGGCGTGGTCGTCGATGAAGACCGTGGGCATGCCCGCCAAACCAAAGCGCTCGTCGGCCAGCTCGAAGATCGCGCGGTGCGGCTTCATCAGGCCCACGCGCGCCGAGAAGATGCCGTCGAGGAAGTCGCCGATGAAGGCGTTCTGCCGCTCCAGGTGCGCGGCATAAGCGCGCGGCATGTTGGACAGGTAGTACAGGCGGTGGCCGGCGGCTTTCATGCGCTGCAGCAGGGCCACGGTGTCGGCCTGGGGCTGCAGGTGGCCGGGAATGGCGTCGATGACGCGGCGCACGCGGTCCTCAGGCGCGCCGGTGCGCGCGGCGATGCGCCGTGCGAGTTCGCCCTCCTCCACCAGGCCCAGATCGAAACGGGCCCAGTCGCTGTCGGGCGTGAAGCTCTCGAAGAAGCTCGCCGCCACGCGCCGGGCCGCGGCCTCGTCAGGCGCCAGGTCCGGCACGGTCTGCTGCAGCAGCGCCAGCGGCTGCCACTGGAACAGCACGGCGCCGAAGTCGAAGATGACGGCAGGGCCGCTCATGCGTGGGCACCCTTCAGACGCTGCAGCAGCCCGGCCGTGGAGGCGTCCAGCCCCGCCACGTCGCCGCTGTCCAGGCGCGGCAGCAGGGCGTTGCACAAGGCCTTGCCGAGCTCCACGCCCCACTGGTCGAAGCTGTTGATGCCCCACAGCGCACCGCTCACGAACACGCGGTGCTCGTACAGGGCGATGAGCGAGCCCAGCGTTCGGGGCGTGAGCGCCTCCAGCAGCAGCGTGGTGCTGGGCCGGTTGCCGGGGAAGGTGCGGTGGCGCGCCAGCGTGGCGCGGTCCAGCGTGGCCGAGGCCGTAGGCGCCTGCTCGGCCAGCGCCTGGTCAATGGTCTTGCCCAGCATCAGCGCCTGCGCCTGCGCCAGGCCGTTGGCCAGCAGCTTGGCGTGCTGGTCGCGCAAGGCATGCGCCGGCTGGCGCACCAGGATGAATTCCACCGGGATGACGTCCGTGCCCTGGTGCAGCATCTGGAAGTAGGCGTGCTGGCCGTTGGTACCCGGCTCGCCCCACACCACGGGGCTGGTGCCGTAGGGCAGCGGCGCGCCGTCCAGGTCCACGCCCTTGCCGTTGGACTCCATCTCCAGTTGCTGCAGGTAGGCCGGCAGGCGGTGCAGGCCCTGGTGGTAGGGCGCCACGCTGCGGCTGGCAAAGCCGTGGAAGTTGCGGTACCAGAGGTCCAGCAGGCCCAGCAGCACCGGCAGGTTGCGCGCCAGCGGCGCGGTGGCGAAATGCCGGTCCATGGCGTGGGCGCCGTCCAGGAAGGCACGGAACTGCGCGCTGCCGACGGCGATGGCCAGCGGCAGGCCGATGGCGCTCCACAGCGAATAGCGCCCGCCCACCCAGTCCCAGAAGCCGAAGGTGCGGGTGATGCCGAAGGCGGCCGCGGCCTTCAGGTTGGTGGTCACGCCCACGAAGTGCGCTGCGCGGTCGGTGCCGCCCTGGGCATCGAACCAGTCGCGCGCGGCATGCGCGTTGGCCATGGTCTCCTGCGTGGTGAAGGTCTTGCTGGCCACGATGAAGAGCGTGCGGCGGGCGTCCAGGCCGCGCAGCACCGCGTCAATGTCGTGCCCGTCGACGTTGCTGACGAAGTGCAGGCGCGGGCCGCTGCGGGCCAGGGGCTCCAGCGCGGCTACGGCCATGCGCGGGCCGAGGTCGGAGCCGCCAATGCCGATGTTGACGACGTCGGTGATGGCGACGGGGCCACCGGAGCGGTCCTTCCCCTCGGGGTCGCGCTTGGCGGTGCCTCGCACCTCATCGGCAAAGGCCAGCATGGCGTCCAGCGTGGCGTGCACCTCGTCGCTGAAGGGTGCGGCCCCGCGCGGCGCACGCAGCGCCGTGTGCAGCACTGCCCGGCCCTCGGTGAGGTTGACGCTCTCGCCGGCCAGCATCGCGTCGCGCCGGGCCTCCAGACCGCACTCGCGCGCCAGATCCAGCAGGAAGTGCAGGGTGGCCGCATCCAGCAGGTTCTTGGACAGGTCGGCAAAGACCTCCGGCGCCTCGAAGGACAGCGCCTGGAAACGCGCCGGGTCGCGCGCGAAAGCCTCGCGCAGGTCCAGGCCGCGGCCATGGGCCTGGAAGTGGCCTTGCAAAGCGGCCCAGGCGGCGGTGCGGTCGCAACGGGGAAAGCTCATGACCGCAACCCCTCGATCATGCGGTCCAGCTTGGCCGCGTCCACGGCAAAGGCGCGGATGCCCTCGGCCAGCTTCTCCGTGGCCATGGCGTCCTCGTTCAAGGCCCAGCGGAAGGCCGCCTCGTCCAGGTGTACGGCCGGGAGGTCGGCGTCTCTTGCAGCTTGCGGGTCCAACGCCCGCGTGAGCGGCGCGTCGCTCGCCTGCAGCGTGGCCAGCAACTCTGGGCTGATGGTCAGCAGATCGCAGCCGGCCAGGGCCGTGATCTGCCCCACATTGCGAAAACTCGCGCCCATCACCTCGGTGGCGATGCCGTGCTTCTTGTAGTACGCATAGATACGGCTGACCGACTGCACGCCGGGGTCGTTCGCCCCGGCGCGGGCGGCCTCGTCCCAGGCGGCACCAGCGGCCTTCTTGTGCCAGTCGTAGATGCGGCCCACGAACGGCGAGATCAGCTGCACGCCCGCCGCCCCGCAGGCCACGGCCTGGCAGAAGGCGAACAGCAGCGTGAGGTTGCAGCGGATGCCGTCGCGCTCCAGCTCGGCCGCGGCCTGGATGCCCTCCCAGGTGGCGGCGATCTTGATCAGCACGCGCTCGCGGGCGATGCCGGCGGTCTCATATAGCGCGATCAAGCGACGCGCGCGGGCCAGGGTGGCGACCCGGTCGAAGGACAGGCGCGCATCCACCTCGGTGCTGACGCGGCCGGGCACCACCTTCAGGATCTCCAGGCCAAAGCGCACCAGCACCTCGTCCACGATGGCCTCCACCGGTCGCGCGCGGTGCGCTGCCACCGTGTCGGCCAGCAGCGGCGCGTACTCCGGCTGCTGCACGGCCTTGAGGATCAGCGAGGGGTTGGTGGTGGCGTCCCGCGGGGTGAACTGGGCGAGCTGGCGGAAGTTGCCGGTGTCGGCCACGACGGTGGTGAATTGCTTGAGCTGGTCGAGCTGGTTCATGGCGTGAGCTGTGGAGTGGTCCAATTCAACAGGATCGGAAGCAAAAGGATCAGAAGCAAGTGATGGGCCTGCACAAACGCAGCCCTCAGTGCCCTGCATTGTCCGATGCCGCCCTGCGGGGGTCGACTCCTAGAATCAAACCAGGATCCCTGCATGCTCCAAGACGACAACGCGCGCAACCGGCGCATCGGCATCTCGATGGTGTGCTGCACCACCCTGCTGTTCGCCGTGCTGGATGCCAGTGCCAAATGGCTGGTGCAGGACCTGCCGGTGTTCCAGGTGGTGTGGATGCGCTTCATGGCGCATGTGTTCATCACCTCGGCATTGCTGGCGCCGATGTACGGCCGCGAGCTGGTGCGGGTGCGCAACGTGAAGCTGCAGGCGCTGCGCGGCGCCATGCTGGGCGTGATGACGGCGATGAACTTCTGGGCGCTGCAGTACCTGCAGCTGGCCGAGACGGGGGCCATCCAGTTCTCCGTGCCGCTGCTCATCGCCTTGCTCAGCGCCTGGTGGCTGGGCGAGCGCCTTGACGCCCGGCGCTGGCTGGCCATCGCCGCCGGCCTGGGCGGGGTGATGCTCATCATGCGGCCATGGACCGGGGCATTCCACCCGGCGCTGCTGCTGTCGGTCGGTAACGCCTTCATGTACGCCAGCTTCAACATCCTCACGCGGCGCCTGGCGGCCACCGAATCACCCGCCTCGCTGCAGCTGATGTCGGCCATCGGCGCCGCCGTGGTCATCGCCCCCTTCGGCCTGGCGCAATGGAAAGACCCGGCCGACGCCTTCACCTGGGCCATCATCGGGCTGGCCGGCCTGTGCGGCGGCCTGGGCCACTACTTCGTGGCACAGGCGCACCGCTACGCCACGGCCGCCACGCTGGGGCCTTTTCTCTACCAGCAGATCCTCTACATGACGCTGCTGGGCTGGCTGGTCTTCGCCCAGGTGCCCGATGCGCTGGTGATCGCCGGCGCCACCGTGGTGGTGGCCAGCGGGCTGTACCTGTTGTGGGTGGAGGTGCGGGGCGGCGGGCAGGCTCGAAGCTGAAGCCATCGGGCCGCCCGTCGACCCCTCGAGGCCTCACCCCGCCACCACCGACACCCCGTGGCTGCCCAGGCGCAGGCGCATGACATCCCCTGATTGCCAGGCGTGGTCCACCCCGAGGGAGACGACGAACACCTCGCCCAACGGCGTGTCCACGGTGAGTTCCAGGAAGCTGCCCAGGTAGGCCATCTTGCGCAGGGTGCCGGGCAGGGCACCCGCCTCGCCTTGCGCACCTGATGCCGCGGGCACGGCCTCCACCTGCCAGGCCTCGGGCCGCACCGCCACACGCACCGGGCCGGGCGCCACCGGCCGGCGCGGCGCAAACCGCAGCGGGCCCAGGTGCACCTGGCCCGCATCGTCCACCACGGCCTCGAAGCGCAGGGCCTCGCCCATGAAGCCGGCCACGAACTCGGTGGCCGGCTGCTCATAGAGCTGGCGCGGCGTGCCGGCCTGGGCGATGAGGCCGGCGTCCATGACGATGATCTGGTCGCTGACGGCCAGGGCCTCGCTCTGGTCGTGCGTGACGTAGGCGACCGTCAGCTTGAGGCGTTGCTGCAAGGCGCGGATCTCCTCGCGCATGCTGCGGCGCAGCCGCGCGTCCAGGTTGGACAGCGGCTCGTCGAACAGCAGCACGCTGGGCTCCAGCACCAGAGAGCGCGCCACCGCCACGCGCTGCTGCTGGCCGCCGGAGAGTTCGCTCGGCAGGCGCTGCTCGAAGCCGGCCAGGCCCACCAGTTCCATGGCCGCGCGGGCGCGCTGCGCCGTGGTGTCGCGCGACAGGCCCTGCACCGACAGCCCGTAGCCCACGTTCTCGACCACGTTCATGTGCGGGAACAGCGCATAGCTCTGGAACACCATGCTGACGTTGCGCTCGGCCGGGCCCAGCGTGGTGACGTCCTGCCCGTCGATCAGGAGGGTGCCCGACGTGGGCGACTCCAGGCCCGCGATCATGCGCAGCGAGGTGGTCTTGCCGCAGCCCGAGGGGCCGAGGATGGTGGTCAGCGAGCCCTTGGGCACTTGCAGGTCGATGCCCTTGACCACGAGCGGCGAACGCGCGTCGCCATAGCGCTTGGTGACCTGGCGGAACTCGATGCCGATGGAACTCATGGCGAGGCTTTCAGGGGATTGGGGGCTTGTCGAAGGTCAGCCAGGTCTTGCAGCGGTGGGCCCGGGTGGTGAGCAGGGCATGCTCAATGCGCCGCCACCGCGCGCCGCCCCAGCCGCCGTTCACCCACCAGGAACTGGATCAACGCCGTGGCCAGCGACATCAGCACGATCAGCACGGTGCAGTAGGCCAGCGCCACACCGTAGTCGCCATTGCCCACGCGGCCGATGATGTAGGTGGTGGCGAGCTCGTACTCCGCGGTGACGAGGAAGATGACCGCCGACACCGTGGTCATGCTGCGCACGAAGCTGTACACCAGGGCCGCCACCAGCGCGGGCTTGAGCAGCGGCAGCACCACGCGGCGCAAGGTGGTGGCGGTGCCCGCACGCAGCATGGTGCTGGCCTCGTCGAGCGACTTGTCCAGCTGCTTGAAGCTGGCCGTGCCGGCGCGCACGCCCACCGGCAGGTTACGGAAGATGAAACACAGCACGATGATGATGCCGGTACCCGTGAGCTCGAAGGGCGGCACGTTGAAGGCGAGGATGTAGCTCACGCCCAGCACCGTACCGGGGATGGCGAACGCCAGCAGCGCGGAGAACTCGAAGGCGCGCTGCCCCGCGAACTGCGTGCGCGCCAGCAGCCAGCTGATCAGGAGGCCCAGGCCCGCGCACAGCGGCGCCGCGATGGCCGCCAGCTTGACGGTGGTGAACAACGAGCTCCACGCCGTGCCCGCCCAGACCAGGCCGTGCGCGCCCCACTGCAGGTCGAACGCGGTGCGGAAGTGCGCCAGCGTGGGCGTGTAGTCGCGGCCCCAGGACTGCACGAAGCCGCCGATGAAGGCAAAGACATAGACCACCACCGTGAACAACAACCAGGGCCCGGCCGTGGCCAGGCACAGCCGGCGCAAGCTGTCGGGCATCGCCATGGCCACGCCCGCATCGCCCTTGCCCGACACCGTGGTGTAGTTCGCCCGCCCGAGCACGCGCTGCTGCAGGAAGAACACGGCCAGCGCAAAACCCGTCAGCACCAGGGCGAGCGAGGCAGCGCGGCCCTGGTCGTACTGCGCACCGACGATGGCAAAGAAGATGTCGGTGGACAGCACCGCGTACTGCCCACCCACGATGATGGGGTTGCCGAAGTCGGCAATGCTCTCGATGAAGCCCACCAGGAAGGCGTTGGCCAGCCCAGGCTTGAGCAGCGGCAGCGTCACCGTCATGAAGGTGCGGATGCGCGAGGCGCGCAGCGTCTGCGCCGCCTCCTCCAGACTGGGCGAAATGCCCTGCACCACGCCACGCATGATCATGAAGGCGATGGGCGTGAAGGCGAACATCTGCGCCAACCACACCCCGAAAAGCCCGTAGAACCAGCGCGTGGGCGGAATGCCGAAGGCCCACTCGAGAAACTGGTTCACCAATCCGGCACGGCCAAAGAGAAGGATCAACCCCAGGCCCACGACAAACGGCGGCGTGATGATGGGCAGCAGCGCCAGCACGTTCATGGGCCTGCGCCAGCGCGCACTGCCCCGCTCGGCGTACAGGGCAATGAGGGTGCCCATCACTGTGGTGCCTGCCGCCGTCAGCAGCGCCAGGAACAGCGTGTTCCAGGCCACGCCGCAGCGCACCCCACCGACCAGACAGGACAGGCCCCAGACCCGTTCGTGCGCCAGGCGCTCCCACAAGGCTGGCGGGGACCAGGCCCCGGCCTCGTCGAGAAAGGCCCCCAGCAGGCTGCGCGCCACCGGCAGCGCCACGAACAGCAGCAGCAAGCCCGAGCACAGCACCACCGCAGCGGCGACGAACAGGTCGCCCCGAAAGCGTCCCAGCCGCGCCAGCCCGGCGCCCAGCAGGATCAGCAGGCTGAGCAGCGTGACGGCACCGCCCAAGCCCAAGCCGATCTGCCCTCGAGGCAACTCGCCGAACCAGGCATTGAGGAAGTCAAGGTTCCAGCCCCGGAGCCCGACCGTGAAGCCGCCGCCCAGCACCACCAGCAGGCCCAAGGCTGCCGCCACCAGCAGCACCCGGCCCTGTGCACGCCCGGCCGGCATGAAACCGGCCGCCAGCGCCAGCATCAGCGCTCCGACCCCACCGCCCAGCCAGGTGCGACCATGCTCCCCCACCTGCACCAGGGCTGCAGCCGTGGGCTCAGGGCCCCAGACGCCACGCAGCGCCGCCACCAGCCGCAGGTCCTGCGGGAAGTACCAGGGCAGCAAGACGCAGGCCGCCAGGCCCAGCATCGCCCAGGCGCGGATGGCACGCTGACCCGACCGGGCGCCGTGGTTCACATTCGTCATGCTGCGTGTCACCCGCCCACCAGGCTGCACAGACGCAAAGGTGTCAGGCCCTGCAGGTTGCTCATCGCGGCAGCGAGTTGACGTCCTTCTCCCACCTGCCGATCAGGCGCCGGCGCTCGGCCGAGGAGCCGTACTTGGCGTAGTCGTAGTCGATGAACTTGATCTTCTTGAAATCCGGCACGCGCGGGTCGACCTTGGCGCTCTTGTTGGAGGGCAACTGGAACTGCTTGGCCGCCGCACCCATTTCCTGAGCGGAGGCCGTGAGCGCCCACTCGTAGAACTTCTTGGCCGCCTCCAGGTTGCGCGCCCCCTTGATGAGGCTCATGGAGCCGATCTCGGCACCCGTGCCGTCGCTCGGGGTGATGGTCTCCACCGGGAAGCCCTGCATCTTCTCGCCCGGGCCGTCGTGCACGAAGCTGATGGACACCGAGGTCTCGCCGCGCGCCACGGCCTTGATGGGCGCCGTGCCCGAGCGGGTGTACTGGCTGATGTTGCGGTGCAGCTTCTTCATGTAGTCGAAGGCCTTGTCCTCGCCCATCAGCTGCACCAGCGTGGCCACCATGGTGTAGGCCGTGCCGCTGGAGGCCGGGTTGGCCACCTGGATCTCGCCCTTGTACTCGGGCTTGAGCAGGTCGCTCCAGGTCTTGGGCACGGGCAGCTTCTTCTTGGCCAGCAACTCGGGGTTGTAGCCAAAGCCCAGGGGGCCGGAGTAGATGCCCACCGTGCGGAACTTGCTCTGCGTGGCCTGCTGCTGGGCCCAGGCGTGCAGTTGCGGCAATGACGCGCTCTTGTACTCCAGCGTCAGGTCTTGCTCGGCGGCCTGCAGGTGCGGGTCGCCCGTGCCGCCGAACCAGACGTCGGTCTTGGGGTTGGCGCGCTCGGCGATCAATTGCGCCAGCGCCTCACCCGAGCCCTTGAGCGACATGTTGACCTTCACCCCCGTGGTGCGCGAATACACCGTCTGCATCAGGTTGCACCACTCGGCCTGCACCGAGCAGATCACGTTGATCTGCCCGGCGTCTTGCGCCTGAGCTGCACCGGTGAGCGCGAACAGGGCCGCCATGATGATGCGGGTCTTCTTCATCGGGAATCTCCTTCGTGGGGATGGGTGGTGACAAGGGGAGAAGTAGCAGCAGCGGGCCAGCGTACGACGGCATCAACACCGATGATCCGCTGGCCATCGGTGCGGTTGTAGAGCTCGACATGTGCGCCCATGGCCTGCGCGAACTCGCGGCAGATCGACAGCCCCAGGCCGATGCCGCTGGCTGCTGCCGCCGCGAAGGGCTCGAACAGTCGCTCGCGGGGCCCTTCGCGGAGTCCGGGCCCGGCGTCCCAGACGATGAGCTCGGGCCCCTCATGGGTGCGGCGCACGACGATGCCGAGCGCCCCTTCGCGCGGCGAGTGCCGGATGGCGTTGGCGAGCAGGTTGCGCACGAGCTCGCCCAGCATCCAGGCGTCCGCCCTGACGGACAGCGGCTCCGCCTGCAGCTCGAAGTTCAAGCGCTGCGTGCCGATCAAGGGCGCGAACTCCAGCGCGGCTTCCCGTGCGACGCTGTCCAGGCGAAGCTCGGTGGCGGACGCTGGCCCGACGCGGCGCTGGTCGAGCTTCAAGCGGGCCAACATCTCGTTGACCACTTCGGTGGCGCGGTCGACGGTGCGCAAGAGTTCATCCCGACGCATGCCAAGCTCCATCGCCGGCGTGCCCTGCAGCACCGTGCGCAGCACCGCCAGCGGCGTGCGCAACTGGTGAGAGGCGTCGCCCAGCAGGCGCTGCTGTCGTCCGCTGGACTGACGCCGGCGTTCGATCCACGCATTGAGCGTGTACAGGCTGGCCTGCACCTCCCAGGGCCCCTCAGCGTCCAGGGGCGTGTCGGCCTCACCGTCATGCCGCTGCAAGGCCTGCTCCCACCGACGCCAGGGAATGGCCGCGTGCCGGCCGGTGGCCCAGGCCAAGGCCAGGGCGGCAGAAGCCGTGATGATCGAAGCCGCCCAAAAAAGAGCCTCCATGGGCCATGGCGCTGAGGCTGGCGACGGGCCTGGCACCAGCCACACCCCAAGAGAAGCAGAGCCCAGGCCGGCTGCGCCGAGCGCTCCCAGCGCCACCTGGGTCCGCAACGAACCCGCTAGAGCAGGTCGCCCTGGTTCGGCGCGCTGGTCCGTCCGGGTCATGCACGCGCCCTTTTCACCATGCCAGTGGTCTGCGCTGTGTCTTCGCACAGCATGTAGCCAATGCCGCGCAGGGTGACGATCTCCAGGGCGGCACCGGCCAGGCGCTTGCGCAGGCGGTGGACGACCACGTCCAGCGCGTCCCCCTGTGGTGAGGTGCCCCCAGGTCCACCGGGCTCGTTGACAGGAAAGACGGCGTGATGCAAGTGCTCGCGCGCCACCGTCTGCCCCGACCTCAGCATGAGGGCACGCAGCAGCGCGGCCTCCCGAGCCGGCAGGTCCAGCGGGCGCTCGTCGATCCAGCAGGCCGGGCCGCTGCGTTCCAGGCGCAAGCGACCGCAGCGCAGATCGCCCTCGCCCTGGTGACGACGGATCAGGGCCCTCAACCGCGCTTCCAGTTCGTCCAGGTCGAATGGCTTGACCAGGTAGTCGTCAGCTCCTGCATTGAGCCCCATCACGCGTTCTCCCACCGCTCCGCGGGCCGTCAGGATCAGCACGGGAGTTACGTCGTCGCGACCGCGCAGTCGCGCCATCACCTCCAGGCCGTCGATGTCGGGCAGGGACAGGTCGAGGACGATGGCGTCGAAGCGTTGACGCTGGCACAAAGCCAGAGCCTCCAAGCCATCGCCACACGACACCAGGGAGAACCCGCGCGCGGCCAGCGCCCGGCCCAGCGCCTGCACCAACCCCAGATCGTCCTCGACCAGCAGCACACTCATATGCAGCGTAGCTTCGCACTCGAGAGGCCTGCGGTCTATCGGGCAATCACCATGGGTGCGCGAAAGCGGGTTGCAAGATACGAGGCGGACAGGACGCCTCATCAGGCTGCGGGCAGAATCGAGACACCCTGGCCGGCCAGCGTCAGGCTGACGGGAGCGCCGTTCTCATGCAGGAGGGGCGCGCGCGGTGTCAACGCCAGCACCTCCCCCAAGTCGCTGGCCAAGGTGTATTCCACCTGCGCCCCGAGGCAGGCACTGCGCAGCACCCGCGCCGGCAGCCCGCGAGCATGTGCCGGACCGATGCGCCAGGCATGCGGCCTGACCACCACGCGTACCGGCCCTGATACGGGCGCCGCACCTGGGAGCGGGTCGATTGGCTTGCACAGGTGCAGCGGGCCCAGCTTCACCACACCGCAGCTGTCGCTCCAGGCGTCGAACAGACGCATGTCGCCCATGAACGCCGCCACGAAGGCCGAAGCCGGTTGCTCGTACAGGCTGCGCGGCGTGCCTTGCTGCACGACGCGACCCTCGTGCAGGAGGACGATGCGGTCGCTCACGGCCATGGCCTCGGCCTGATCGTGCGTCACATAGACCAGCGTCAGGCCCAGCCCCGCACCCAGGTCCAGGATTTGCCTGCGCAGGGCACGCCGCAGGCGCCTGTCCAGGTGCGACATTGGCTCGTCCAGCAGCAGCATCGTCGGCCCGGGGGCGAGTGCGCGCGCCAGCGCGACCCGTTGATGTTCGCCCTCGGAGAGTTCGCCCGGGAGCCGTTGCGCCAGCGCTTCGATGTCCAGAAGCTGCAGAGTGCTGCGCGCTCGCGCCAGCGCGCTCTGGGCGCCCTGCGCGTCGGCAGATGCCAGCCGCAGCCTGAAAGCCACGTTGTCCATCACGGTCAGGTTGGGAAACAGGCGGGCGTTCTGCGCCACCAGACCTACGGGCCTGTCGTTCGCGGTCAGTGCGGTGACGTCGGTGCCAGCGATCTCGATCCGGCCGCGCGTGGGCACCTCCAGGCCGGCCACGAGGCGCAGCAGCGATGTCTTGCCCGCCCCCGAAGGCCCGAGCACGGCCACCACCTCGCCAGTGCCGACCGCAAAATCCACTGCATCGAGCACTGGCCGCCCGTCGCCGGCGGGTTGCCAGGTCAGGTGATGCAGGCGCAGGGCGTTCACAGGTGTGATGCTAAGCGCTGGGACTGTCGGGTACGCGGCGTGGCCCCCTGGTCAGGCGGATGCGGACAAGGCATCATGCGGCGGTCATGAAGGCTGAAAGGCGGTCCCTCGCCCACCATGTCCTGGGCCTGGCGCTGGCGTTGTTTCTGGCAGCCTGTTCCACGGTGCCCGCTCCCGAGTCGCGGCCTGCGCACGCGTCCACCGCCGCGACGGCACCCGGTGAGACCGCGCTGGCGCGCTATCACGTCGTCAACCGCCTCACCTGGGGCGCGTCTGCGTCGGCCCTGGCGTCATCTGCCGGGCGGGACTTCACCGCGATGCTGGACGAACAGCTCGCGCCCGGCCCGACCCTGCTGCCGGCAGCCGCACAAGCGCAGAGCGACGCCCTGACGCTGAGCCGGCAGCCCTTCATCACGCTGATGTTCGACCTGGAACATCAGCGCCGCACCGCCGATGCCCAGAAGAACGACGACGAAAAGCGGGCAGCCCAGCAGGCGTACCAGCAGGAACTCACCCGCCTGGCGCGTGAAGCGGCAACGCGCCACCTGCTCCGGGCGCTGTACTCGCCGCGCCAGTTGCAGGAGCAGATGACCTGGTTCTGGCTGAACCATTTCAGCGTGTTCCAGAGCAAGACGAACATCCGCGCCATGGTGGGAGACTACGAAGACACCGCCATCAGGCCGCACGCCTTGGGCCGCTTCCGTGACCTGCTGCGCGCAGCAGCCTTGCACCCGGCGATGCTGCGCTACCTGGACAACGAACAGAACGCCGTCAACCGCACCAACGAGAACCTGGCGCGGGAGTTGATGGAGTTGCACACGCTGGGTGCCGGGGGCCCCTACACGCAGAAGGACGTGCAGGAACTGGCACGGGTGCTGACCGGCGCAGGTGTCAACCTCACCCCCGCCAACACCCCTGTGGCGCGGCGCGAGATGCAAGGCTTCTACGTGCGGCGCGGCGTGTTCGAGTTCCAGCCGGGACGGCACGACTTCACCGCCAAGAGCCTGCTGGGCCAGCCCCTGCAGCAGCGCGGCCTGGCGGAGGTGGAAGAGGCCCTGGACCGGCTGGCCCGACATCCGTCCACGGCCCGTCACCTCAGCCGCAAGCTCGTGCAGTACTGGTTGTCGGACCCGCCCCCGCCCGCACTGGTGGAGCGGGTGGCTCGGGCGTTCTCCGCTTCGGACGGTGACATCGCCTTCACGCTGCGCGCGCTGCTGGGTTCGCCCGAGTTCGCGCAGGGTGCGGGACGCCAGTTCAAGGACCCGATGCGCTTCGTGGTCTCCGCCGTGCGCCTGACGCACGACGACCGCGTGATCCAGAACGCCTCCGCAGTCCTGGCCTGGCTGAACCGCCTGGGCCAGCCCCTCTATGGCCGGCAGACCCCCGACGGCTGGCCGCTCGATGAAGCCGCATGGTCCGGCCCGGGGCAGATGACGGCCCGATTCGAGGTGGCGCGGGCCATCGGATCGGGGTCTGGCAACCTGTTCACGCCCGCAGGCGCGGCCCAGGGCACGCCGCCGCCGCCAGGATCGTCGGTACCGCAGGCGCCGCGTCTGCTGTTCGATCAGGTGCTGCAGCACCGATTGGGCCCCGGCACCCGGGCTGCCCTGGCGCAAGCGACTACGCCGCAGGAATGGAACACGTTTCTGCTGTCGTCCCCTGAAATGATGCGGCGCTGAGGCGTCAGGAGGAACGCTCGTGGACAGACGACAAGTGTTGCAAGGCCTGGCCGGCACGGGCCTGAGCCTGGGCGGCGGGCAGCTCTGGGCCGTCGGCCCGGAACAACCGTGTTTCCTGCTGGTGTTCCTGCGGGGCGGCTACGACGCCGCCAACCTGCTGGTGCCCGTGAGCAGCAGCTTTTACTACGAGGCCCGGCCCACCATCGCCGTGCCACGCCCCGGCAGCGGCGCCACGGCGGCCCTCGCACTCGACACCGATTGGGGCCTGCACCCGGCCTTGCGCGACAGCCTGCATCCGCTGTGGGAGAGGTGCGAGATCGCCTTCGTGCCCTTTGCCGGCTCGCATGACACGTCGCGCAGCCACTTCGAGACGCAGGACAGCATCGAACTGGGGCAGCCCCTGCAGGGGCCGCGCAATTACCGTTCGGGCTTCATGAACCGGCTGGCCGGCACGCTCAGGGGCGCCGCCGCCATGGCCTTCACCGACCGGGTGCCGCTGGTGATGCAGGGCGAGGTCCAGGTGGCGAACACCGCGCTGCGCAGCGTCAACCGGCCCAGCGTGGATGCACGCCAAAGCCACATCATCGGCGCGATGTACCAGGGCACGGAACTCGCGGGCGCGGTGAGCCAGGGCTTTGCCGTGCGCGACGAGGTGATGCGCGTTCGAACTGGAGGCGCGGCGCATCGCCCGGCTCATGAAGGGCCGCCATCGCCTGGGGTTCGTGGATGTCGGCGGCTGGGACACCCATGTCGCGCAGGGCGGTGCCACCGGGCAGCTGGCCTCCCGCCTGGAGGAGCTGGGCCGCGGCCTGGCCGCCTATGCCCAGGAAATGGGCCCCCGCTGGAGCCAGACCACGGTGGTGGTGGTAAGCGAGTTCGGACGCACGTTCCGGCAGAACGGCAACAACGGTACCGACCACGGCCACGGCAGCGTGTATTGGGTGCTGGGCGGCGCCGTGCGCGGTGGCCAGGTGGTGGGCGAACAGGTGGCCGTCACGCCCACCAACCTGTTCCAGAACCGCGACTACCCTGTGCTCAATGAAGTCCGCAGCCTGCTGGGCGGCCTGCTGGCCCGGCAGTTCGGCCTCACCCCGACGCAACTCTCCGCCGTGTTTCCGATGGCCGAGCCGCGCGACCTGGGGCTGGTCTGATCGGGCGTTGGGCCGCGGCCCGGTGGACCCAAGGCCATCCGGGGGCGCATCGCCCGAGGGCTACCGTGATCGGTCGGACCGGGTCTGCTGGACGTTGTTGACACCTCAGCATGTAGCGAGTGTCTGATCGGCTCGGCTACGGCGCGCAGTATCGAGCCGCACTGGCCACCACCGACCGATTGGGTGGTGCCGACCATCGTGCAGTTCAAGTTGACGAAGTGGCTCACCCGTGAGGTGGGGGAAGAGCGCGCCGACCAAGTGATCGCCTATACGCAGATCTGCCACGTCGTCGCGCTGGACACCCCCATCGCACTGGCCGCAGCGGAGGCAGCACGGGCGCACAAGCTGCCGACTGCGGACGCCATCGTCTTCGCCACCGTACAAGGCCAGAGGGCGGCCATCCTGACGTGCGGCGGTCAATTCAAGGGGCTGCCTGCGCCATTGGCGTGGCCCGCCCGATGAACGTCATGGTCTGCGCCGAAGGCGCGGCGGTCATCTCCGACGAAAAGATCGCTGCCCCGGTGAACGAGCACTTCGGCCGCGACGAACCCAAGCTCACCTGGGAGCGCGTGGACAAGATGGCCACATTGCGCGTTGCCGCGAGCCTCCAGGGCCCGCACAGGCGGTCTCAACGGCGCGCCCTTTACGTGTTCGGTGGCTGGTACTTGGCGGCAGCCTCGGCCGCCATGAGCATCGCTTTGTGCATCTTGTCGGTGGTCACCAGTTCGAGCGAGTTGACGGCAGAGAAGGCGCCGCTGCTCATGATGACCATCTCGACCATGGCCATCTGATCGGCAGCGCCCTCGATGATCGTCACGATCTCCCCGGAGGTCACGGAGAAGTAGATCGCGTGCATCTTGATGCCGATCGAGTCGAACAAGGACCGGGCCACCGCCCCGCGGTCACTGGGGTGGGTCACCATGCCCTTGAAGGCGCTGCTTGAGTACTGGGCACGGGTCAGATAGAGGGACATGAGAGCTCTCCGGTGGGGCCCGGGAGAGCGCCCGACGGAATCGCCGGGCCTCCTCCTCACCGAACCATCGACGAGCTTAGAGAGCACTCGCGGACACCACCTTGCGCGCCCTCAATGCCCGTGAGGGATGCGGTGGGCTGGAACGAGGGAAGCGCTGCGAAGCCTTCGCGCAACTCACCCGCCTCGCACGCAGGCTCCGCAGGGGCGACTGCGGAGCCAGTCCCAGGTGGCTTGGGAACTTCGCGATCGCCGGCCGCTCCACGTTGGCCGCGATGATCTTCAGCTGCCTGGGGCCGCAGTTCGGCCACCGCGCCCGGCCGATGCGCCATGTGGGGCGATGGCCCGCAGCGCCTGCAGCGTGTCGCGTACCGACGAGTCGTTGACGCGACGCCACGCAGGCAAAGCGACATCGATGCAACCCTCCAGCAGGAGCGTGCGCCAGGGGCAAGGCCCCACCGTCGCCAGTCGACACTCGGAGCCTGCACAAGGCGCCATCGTAAGTTCACCGCGGCAGCCACGGGCCCGCATCCTGCCTTGAGCCTGAAGGTTGCACCGCACGACCCGTCCACACGCTCACCTGGAGCCCCCATGCCGAGCCCCCGTTGACCTGCTTATGAAACCGATGCATGATTCTTCATGTAACAAAATTACACCCCTATTTGTATCGGCTTTGAGCCGGTCAGGACGGGTAAGTGGTCATGTCCTTTGATCTTGTCTTTTTCGGCGGCACCGGCGACCTCACCTGGCGCAAGCTGATGCCGGCGCTGTTCCAGGCCCTGCGCCACGGCAAGCTGCCCGAAGGGGGCCGCATCCTGGCGGTGGCGCGCGACGAGCGCAGTGATGACGAGTACCGCCGCTTCGTCCGCGACCGCTTCGTGGAAGTGGAGTCTTCCAAGCGCCCCAGCGACGAGGAGTTCGAGCGTTTCGCCCGGCTGCTGCATTACCGCCGCATGGACCTGTCCCGGCCCGAGCACTACGAAGGGCTCAAGGCCTGGATCGACGAGCGAGGCGCCGACACCGTGGTGCTGTACCTGGCCACCAGCCCCTACCTCTTCCCCGTGATCTGCGAGCAACTGGGCGCTGCCGGCCTGAACGGCCCGAAGGTGCGTGTGGTGCTGGAAAAGCCGCTGGGCCACGACCTGGACAGCGCCCTGCAGATCAACCGCGTGGTGCGCTCGGCATTCCGCGAGGAGCAGGCTTTCCGCATCGACCACTACCTCGGCAAGCCCGCGGTGCAGAACCTGATGGCCCTGCGCTTCGGCAACGCGCTGTTCGAGCCCCTGTGGCGGCGCGAGAGCATCGCCAACATCCAGATCACGCTGGCCGAGTCTCTGGGCGTGGGCACGCGCGGCGACTACTACGACAAGACCGGCGCGCTGCGCGACATGATCCAGAACCATGCGCTGCAGCTGCTGACCATGATCGCCATGGAGCCGCCGAGCACCAGCGATGCCGACGCCATCCGCGACGAGAAACTGAAGGTGCTGCGCTCGCTGAAGCCCTTCACGGCCGAGACCGTGCTGCGCGACGTGGTGCGCGGGCAGTACAAGGCCGGCAACGTGCAGGGCGACCCCGTCAAGGGCTACCTGGAAGAGGTGAAGGTGCCCCCCGGCAGCACCTGCGAGACCTTCGTGGCGCTGCGCACCGAGGTGCAGAACTGGCGCTGGGCCGGCGTGCCGTTCTACCTGCGCACCGGCAAGCGCCTGCCCAGCCGGGATGCGCAGATCGTGGTGAACTTCCGTGCCGTGCCGCACCCGATCTTTCCAGGCTCGCACCGCGCGAACAAGCTGGTCATCAAGCTGCAACCCGAGGACGGGCTGGAGCTGCACCTGCTGGCAGCCAAAGGCAGCCTGTCGCATGGCGGGGCGGCCGAGTTGCTGTCGCCCGTGAAGCTGGACCTGGATTTCGACAAGGCCTTCCCCACCGAGCGGGTGGGCGCCTACGAGCGGCTGCTGCTGGACGCGATTGCCGGGCGCCTGAACCTGTTCGTGCGCAGCGACGAACAGGAACAGGCCTGGCGCTGGGTGATGCCCATCCTGCAGGCCTGGGAGAACGACCCCAATGGGCCGCGCCCCTACACCGCAGGCAGCTGGGGCCCGCCCGCCGCCAGCGCGATGGTGGCCCGCGACGGCTGCGCCTGGGACGAAGAACAGTGAAGCGCCCGCGCGCAGATCACACCGAAAAACCGTGCAGGGCCGCGGCCCGCATGGAGCGGACATGACCACACAGATGACCACCCGAGCGGACGATACCGGCGCGATGCCGATGATGCTGGACCGCATCCGCGCGGCCATCCCGGCCCTGCCGCCCGCCGAGCAGCGCGTCGCGCGGCTGGTGCTGTCGGACGCGCGCAGCTTCGCCACGCAGCCCGTGGCCGAACTGGCCGAGCGGGCGCACGTCAGCAAGCCCACGGTGGTGCGCTTTTGCCGCAGCGTGGGTTACGACGGCCTGGCCGACTTCAAGCTCAAGCTGGCCGGCAGCGTGAACGAGGGCGTGCCCTTCGTGCACCGCGCGGTGGACGAGGACGACAAGCCGGGTGACCTGGTGGTGAAGGTCATCGACAACGCGGTGAGCGCCCTGCTGAAGTACCGTAACGCAGCCACCAGCCATGCCATCGAGCAGGCCATCAGCGCCCTGGCGCAGGCCTGCCGAGACGGCCGGCGCATCGAGTTCTACGGCGTGGGCAACTCGGGCATCGTGGCCATGGACGCGCAGCACAAGTTCTTCCGGCTGGGCGTGCACTCGGCCGCCTGCACCGACGGCCACGTGCAGGTGATGAGCGCCACCATGCTGGGCACGGGCGACTGCGCGGTGGTGTTCAGCAACTCCGGGCGCAGCCGCGACCTCATCGACGTGGCCGACATCGCGCACCGCAAGGGCGCCACGGTGATCGTGGTGACGGCCAGCGATTCGCCGCTGGCCCACGCCGCGCGTCAGCCCGGCCACATCCTGCTGGCCGCCGACCACCCGGAAGACTTCGACCGCTACAGTCCCATGGTCAGCCGTCTGCTGCACCTGCTGATCGTGGACATCCTCACCACGGGCGTGGCGCTGCGGCTGCCGAGCGAAAGCCTGCGGCCCATGCTGCAGGACATCAAACGCAACCTGCGCACACGGCGCTACACGGACCGGGCCTGAGCGCCCCTGTCCGGGGCTGCCCTTCAGGCCGGTTCAGCGGGGGGCCACAGCAGAGCCTCCACGCCGTAGAGCGCGGCCAACTGCCGCAGCTTGGGCGGTGCGCTCTGCAACTGCCAGGCCAGGCCCCGGGCCTGCGCATCACGGCGGGCCTGCAGCAGCACGGCCAGGGCCGAGGTGTCCAGCTCGGCCAGACCGGAGGCGTCGACGCTGAACGTGCCGCCCGCGGGCAGGGCCGCCAGCGCCTGCGCCAGGGCCTCGGTGGTCTGGCGTGCCGAAGGCAGCGTGAGGGTGCCGGGCAGCTTCATCGCCTGGAGCTCAATTGCGGGCGGCCGCCTTGCGGTTGAGCTCGACCAGGTTGCCGATCAGGCCGTCAAGCCCTGAGTTGGCGATGATGGGCGCGAACTGCGACTTGAAGCTGGTGTCGGCCAGCCAGACGCCCAGCACGTTCACGTCGTAGATCTTCCAGCCGGCGGGCGTCTTCTCCAGGCGGTAGTCGAGCTGGATGGGGTCGCCCTTGCCCTGGACCTCGGTGCGCACAACCACCTCAGAGTCGTCTGCCCCCGCGCGCAGCGGCTTCAACTGCACGGTCTGGTCCTTCACCTGGGTGAGCGCGCCGGAATAGGTGCGCACCAGCAGCGTCTTGAACTCGTCAAGCAGGCGCTTTTGCTGATCGGGCGTGGCGGTGCGCCACGCGCGGCCCACGGCGATGGCCGTCATGCGCTGGAAGTTCACGTGCGGCATGACCTTGGCATCCACCAAGGCGATGATCCTGCCCAGATTGCCGGCCTGGATCTCCTTGTCGGCCTTCACCGTGTCAATGACTTCGGTGGAGATCTGGCGCACCAGCGCGTCAGGTGTGGCCGGAGCCTGAGCGCGGGCCGCAAACCCTGCACCCACCCCCATTGCCAGGGCCAGCAGGGCCAGGGCTGCGCGGCGGTGCACACGGGGTCGGAGCTTGTTCAACATGATGATCCTTCACACAAGGCCTGCAGTGCAGGCCGGGTCAGCCTTCAACGAACAGGCCGAGATTTTGGTTCACGGGGGCGGCGCCTGCGGCGTCGACGGCGATTGCGGCGCCTGAGCAGAGGGAATCTGCGGCTGCGGCGTCTGCGACGGTTGCAGTGGGGGCAGCGGCTCGTCCTCCTCCGGTTCCTCAGGCGGATTGCCATCGAAGACCAGGCTGCGCCGGCGCGCGAGGTAGCTGTCGCGCACGAAGCTGTACTTGTCGAAGGCCACCTGCTCCAGCAGGTTCGTGGCGGACAGCAGGCCCGCGCGCGCGTGCACCAGTTCCAGCGTGGTCAGGCTCCAGCGGTAAGTCTCGTCGTGCACGATCCCCGGCAGGCTGGCCTGCCGGTCCAGCGGAAGGCCCGCGGCGTCACGCAGCGAGCTCGCACCATAAAAGGGCAGCACCAGGTAGGGGCCGGGGCCGAAGCCCCACTTGCCCAGGGTCTGGCCGAAATCTTCGGGGTGCCGCTCCAGACCGGCGTCGGAGGCCAGATCGAACAGTCCGCCGAGCCCGAACACGGTGTTGGTGGTCACGCGCACCGTCATTTCCAGCGCACTCTTGACCTTGCCCTGCAGCAGGTGGTTCATGGCGGACCAGGCATCGCCCACGTTGCCGAAGACGTTGTCCACGCCCGTGCGCACGGGGCTGGGCAACACCTCCCGGTAAGCGGTGGCCAGCGGCTTGAGCACGGCACGATCGACTGCTTCGTTGAAGGCGAACACACCGCGGTTCAAACCCTCCAAGGGGTCGGCCTTGACGGGAAGAGAGGGTGTCACGCTGCGGGTACCCGCCTGGGCCGGGACCTGGGCCTGGTTCATGGCCTGGGTCTCCGCTTTCGCTTGCTCTTGCGCTTGCGCGGGCACCCACAGCACACCTCCTGCCAGCAACACCACTGCGGCCAGCCCGCCGCGCAGCGTCGGTGCTGTGCGGCTGAGGGCGGTGGTACGGTGTGGCGTCACTTCTTCTGCCCTGCCTGTTCTGCCGCTTCGCCGGCCCTGCCGGTGACCAGCTGGCCGATCAGGTTTTCCAGCACCACGGCCGACTGAGTCTGCCGAATGACGGCGCCGGAAGGCAGGTCCTCGTCGGCGGAGCCGGGCTCGATCCCGATGTACTGGTCGCCCAGCAGCCCGGCGGTCAGGATTTTGGCCGAGGAGTCCTTGGGGAAGCGCACGCTGCTGTCGATCTCCATGGTCACCACGCCCTGGAAGGTCTTGGCGTCCAGCGCGATGGACGTGACCCGGCCCACCGTGACGCCGGCACTGCGCACCGGCGAACGCGGCTTCAGGCCGCCGATGTTGTCGAAGCGGGCGCTCACCTGGTAGCCGTCGCGGGCGCCGAAGCTGGCCAGGTTGGCCGCCTTCAGGGCCAGGAACAGCAGTCCGGCCATGCCCAGCAGGACGAAGAAGCCCACCAGGATCTCGATGTTTCTCTTGCTCATTCTTGGTCTCTCCCAGGCAGCAGTGCGAGCAGGCGGGTGAACGGCATCCGGCGTCAGGGCGTGGAGAACATCAGTGCGGTCAGCACGAAGTCCATCGCCAGCACCCCCAGCGACGAGATCACCACCGTGCGCGTGGTGGCGTAGGCCACGCCCTCGGGGGTGGCCTCGGTCTCATGCCCCTGGTACAGCGCCACCAGGGTGCAGATCAGGCCGAAGATGTAACTCTTGACAACGCCGTTGCCCACATCGAGCCACACATCCACGCGCGACTGCATGATGCTCCAGAAGTTGCCGGCGTCCACGCCGATGAGCAACACCGCCACCACGTAGGCACCCAGGATGCCCACGGCCGAGAACAGGATGGCCAGCAAGGGCATCGAGACCACACCGGCCAGGAAGCGCGGCGCCAGGATGCGGCTCTTGGGGTCCACCGCCATCATCTCCATGGCCGCGAGTTGTTCGCCCGCCTTCATCAGGCCGATCTCGGCCGTCAGCGAAGTGCCCGCCCGGCCGGCGAACAGCAGCGCCGTCACCACCGGGCCCAGTTCGCGCACCAGCGACAGGTTGACGATCAACCCCAGCGATTCCGTGGCGCCGTAAGTCACCAGGGCGTAGTACATCTGCAGCGCCAGCACGAAGCCCACGGCCGTTCCCGAGGCCAGGATGATGACCAGCGACAGGTTGCCCACCGCATGGATCTGGCGAACCACCAGCGAAAAGCGGCGCAGCGACGCTGGAATGGCCCGCAGGATGTCCAGCGTGAAGAAGGCCGCGTGGCCAATACCGCGCAGCAGCTTGAGCGCGCGCTGTCCCAGCATGGCCACGGTGTCGAGCCAGGCGGTCATGGCGCTGCAGCCTCGACGCCGAAGTCCTGCCCCATGGGCGTGGCCGGGTAGTGGAACTTGACCGGGCCGTCGGGCTCGCCGCGCACGAACTGGCGCACCTCCGGATCGGTGGAGTCCATCAGCTCCTGCGGGCTGCCCTGGGCGACGATGCGCCCGCCGGCCGCCATCAGCACGATGTGGTCGCTGATGGCCATGCACTCGGGCACGTCGTGCGACACCACCAGCGAGGTGGCGCCTGTCACGTCGTTCAGCGTGCGGATGAGCTTGGCCGCCACGCCCATGGAGATGAGGTCCAGCCCGGCGAAGGGCTCGTCGTACATGATGAGTTCCGGGTCCAGCGCAATGGCGCGTGCCAGGGCGATGCGCCGCGCCATGCCACCCGACACCTCCGAGATGCGCAGCGGTGCCGCGCCGCGCAAGCCCACGGCGTTGAGCTTCATCAGCACGATGTCGCGGATCAGCGCCTCGGGCAGGTCGGTGTGCTCGTGCAGCGGAAAGGCCACGTTGTCGAACACCGTCAGGTCGGTGAACAGCGCGCCGAACTGGAACAGCATGCCCAGACGGCGCCGCAGCGCATACATGCGGGGCTTGTCGGCGGCGTCGACCCGTTGCCCGTCGAAACGCACCTCACCCGCATCAGGGGAGGCACTGCCACCGATCAGGCGCAGCAAGGTGGTCTTGCCGCAGCCTGAGCCGCCCAGCAAGGCTGTGACCTGACCCCGGCGGAAGGTCAAGGAGAGGTTGGAGAGGATCTGGCGGCCCGTGTCATAGGAAAAACTGACACGGTCGACCTCGATCAGGGCATTGGTGCTCAAGCGGCGCGGCCACGCGCACGCGTGGACTGGGAATCAAGACTCAGGTTATTTTGCCATGCGCGCCCGGCCCGGTTGCGCTAAGCCGGGTTTCTTTACCTGGACGTGAGGATTCCCGGCGCCGACTTACTGCGGCCTCAACGCGGCAGGTTGCTGAATCCCATCAGGAACTCATCCACCGAGCGCGCAGCTTGCCGCCCTTCACGGATGGCCCAGACCACCAGGCTCTGGCCTCGGCGCATGTCGCCCGCGGCGAAGACCTTGGGCACGTTGGTCTCGTAGCCGCCGATGAAGTCGGTGCCTGCCTTGGCGTTGCCCCGGTTGTCGCGCTCCACGCCAAAGGCCTCCAGCACGCTGCCCACGGGCGCGGTGAAGCCCATGGCGAGCAACACCAGATCGGCCGGGACCTCCTTCTCGGTGCCCGGGATCTCGCTCATCTTGCCGCCCTTCCACTCCAGGTGGACGGTCTTCAGGCCCGTGAGCTTGCCGTTCTGGCCGACGAACTCCTTGGTCGCGATGGCGAACTCGCGCTGGCAACCTTCCTCGTGGCTGGAAGAAGTGCGCAGCTTGTAGGGCCAGTAGGGCCAGGTCAGCGGGCGGTCTTCCTCCTCGGGTGGCATGGGCATCAGTTCGAACTGCGTGACGCTGGCCGCGCCATGGCGGTTGCTGGTGCCCACGCAGTCGCTGCCGGTGTCGCCGCCACCGATCACTATGACGTGCTTGCCTTCGGCGCGGATCTGGCCCTGGAGCTTGTCACCGGCCACCACCTTGTTCTGCTGCGGCAGGAACTCCATGGCGAAATGCACGCCGGCGAGTTCGCGGCCCGGCACGGGCAGGTCGCGCGAGGTTTCAGAGCCGCCCGTCAGCAGCACGGCATCGAACTGCGCCTTGAGTTCCTCGGCCGAGACCACGGTCTGGGCGTCATTCGTCACCTTGGCCGCCGGGCCCTCGGCAGGCATCGCGCCCACGAGCACACCCGTGCGGAAGGTCACGCCCTCGGCCTGCATCTGTTCGATGCGCCGGTCGATGTGCGACTTCTCCATCTTGAAGTCGGGGATGCCGTAGCGCAGCAGCCCGCCGATGCGGCTGTTCTTCTCGAACACGGTCACGTCATGGCCGGCACGCGCGAGTTGCTGCGCTGCGGCCAGGCCAGCCGGGCCGCTGCCCACCACCGCCACCTTCTTGCCGGTCTTGGCCTTGGGCGGCTGGGGCTGCACCCAACCCTCGGCCCAGGCGCGGTCGATGATGGCGTGCTCGATGGACTTGATACCCACGGCATCGTCATTCACGTTCAGCGTGCAGGCGGCCTCACACGGAGCGGGGCAGACGCGGCCGGTGAACTCCGGGAAGTTGTTGGTGGAGTGCAGCACCTCGATGGCGCTTTGCCAGTCGCCACGGAAGACCAGATCGTTGAAGTCCGGGATGACGTTGTTGACAGGGCAGCCGCTGTTGCAAAACGGCGTGCCGCAGTCCATGCAGCGCGCCCCTTGCACCTTGGATTGCTCCTCGGTCAGGCCAATGACGAACTCTTTCCAGTTCTTCAGGCGCTTGGGCACGGGCTCGTAGCCCTCTTCCAAGCGCTCAAACTCGAGGAAGCCGGTGACTTTTCCCATGATGAAAGTTCCTTGTCGGTGCAGTTCAGGCGGCCACGGTGGCAGCGGGCGCGGCGGGCGCAGATGACGCGGCCTGCGCCTTGGCAGCGGTCTGGCCCAGGGCACGCTTGTACTCGTGCGGGAAGACCTTGACGAACTTGGCGCGGGCTGTCGCCCAGTGGTCCAGGATCTCCCGCGCGCGCAGCGAACCCGTCCACTTGTGGTGGTCTTCCACCAGCTTCTTGAGCTGCGCCTCGTCCGACTGGCCGCGGTGCCAAGACGCCGCAGATCCGCTGGCGGCCTGCTCAGCCTCCGGCAGCACCTTGTCCAGGGACACCATGCTGGTGTTGCAACGCGCGGCAAAGCTGCCGTCCTCATCAAAGACGTAGGCCACGCCGCCGCTCATGCCGGCAGCGAAGTTGCGCCCGGTCATGCCCAGCACGGCCACCGTGCCGCCCGTCATGTACTCGCAGCCATGGTCGCCCGTGCCCTCCACCACCGCGGTGGCGCCTGACAGGCGCACCGCAAAGCGTTCACCCGCCACGCCGCGGAAGAAGGCCTCGCCGCGCGTGGCGCCGTACAGCGCCGTGTTGCCGATGATGGTGTTGTGCGTGGCGTCACCGCGGAACTCGATGCTGGGGCGCACGACGATGCGCCCACCGGACAGACCCTTGCCGGTGTAGTCGTTGGCGTCGCCGATCAGGTACAGCGTGATGCCGTTGGCCAGGAACGCGCCAAAGCTCTGGCCGCCCGTGCCCTCCATCTGCATGAAGATGGTGTGGTCGGGCAGCCCCTCGGGGCGGTGGCGCACCAGTTCGCCGGAGAGCATGGCGCCCACCGAGCGGTTGACGTTGCGCGCCTCTTCCATGAAGTGCACCTTCTCGCCGCGCTCTATGGCCGGGCGGCAACGCTCGATGAGCTTCAGGTCCAGCGCCTTGGACAGGCCGTGGTCCTGCACCTCGGTCTGGTAGCGCGGCACCTCGGCTGGCACGGCGGGCTGGTGGAAGATGCGGCTGAAGTCCAGTCCGCGCGCCTTCCAGTGAGCGATGCCCTTCTTGGTGTCCAGCAGGTCGGCACGGCCGATCAGGTCGTCGAACCGGCGGATGCCCAGTTGCGCCATGATGCTGCGCGCCTCTTCGGCGACGAAGAAGAAGTAGTTCACCACGTGCTCGGGCTTGCCCGAGAACTTCTTGCGCAGCACCGGGTCCTGCGTGGCCACGCCCACCGGGCAGGTATTGAGGTGGCACTTGCGCATCATGATGCAGCCCTCCACCACCAGCGGCGCGGTGGCGAAGCCGAATTCGTCGGCGCCCAGCAGTGCGCCGATGACGACATCGCGCCCGGTCTTCATCTGCCCATCAGCCTGCACGCGCACGCGGCTGCGCAGGCGGTTGAGCACCAGGGTCTGCTGCGTCTCGGCCAAGCCCAGTTCCCAGGGCGTGCCGCAATGCTTGATCGACGACCAGGGCGAGGCGCCCGTGCCGCCATCGTGCCCGGCGATCACCACATGGTCGGCCTTGCACTTGGCCACACCGGCGGCGATGGTGCCCACGCCTACTTCGGACACCAGCTTGACGCTGATGCCCGCGCGCGGGTTGGCGTTCTTCAGGTCGTGTATGAGCTGCGCCAGGTCTTCGATGGAATAGATGTCGTGGTGCGGCGGCGGGCTGATGAGGCCCACGCCCGGCACCGAGTAGCGCAGGAAGCCGATGTAGTCCGACACCTTGCCCCCGGGCAACTGGCCGCCCTCGCCCGGCTTGGCGCCTTGGGCCATCTTGATCTGGATCTGGTCGGCGCTGACCAGGTACTCGGTGGTGACGCCAAAGCGCCCCGAGGCCACCTGCTTGATCTTGCTGCGCAGGCTGTCGCCTTCCTGCATCACGTAGTCGGCCTCGATGACCTTGGCGCCGATGACGTCGCTGACCTTGGTGCCAGCCGTGACCTTGATGCCCTTCAACTCGTTGCGGTAGCGCGCAGGGTCTTCACCGCCCTCGCCCGTGTTGCTCTTGCCGCCGATGCGGTTCATGGCAATGGCCAGCGTGGAGTGGGCCTCGGTGGAGATGGACCCCAGCGACATGGCGCCGGTGGCAAAGCGCTTGACGATGTCGGCGGCCGGCTCCACCTCCTCCAGCGGGATGGCCTTGGCCGGATCGACCTTGAACTCGAACAGGCCGCGCAGCGTCATGTGACGGCGGCTCTGGTCGTTGATGAGCTGGGCGTATTCCTTGTAGGTGTCGAACTTGCCGGCGCGCGTGCTGTGCTGCAGCTTGGCGATGGCATCCGGCGTCCACATGTGCTCCTCGCCCCGCACACGCCAGGCGTACTCGCCGCCGGCGTCCAGCATGCGCGCCAGGATGGGGTCGTCACCGAAGGCCGCCTGGTGCATGCGCAGCGCTTCCTCGGCCACCTCGAACACGCCGATGCCACCCACCTGGCTGGCCGTGCCGCGGAAGTACTGCTCCACAAAGCTCTTTTCCAGGCCGATGGCCTCGAAGAGCTGGGCGCCGCAATACGACATGTAGGTGCTCACGCCCATCTTGGACATGATCTTGGACAGGCCCTTGCCGATGGCCTTGACGTAGTTGTAGATGGCCTTGTCGGCCGACAACTCGCCCGGCAGCCCGGCGTGCATCGAGGCCAGGGTTTCCATGGCCAGGTAGGGGTGCACGGCTTCGGCACCGTAGCCCGCCAGCACCGCGAAGTGGTGCACCTCGCGCGCCGAACCCGTCTCGACCACCAGGCCCGCGGTCGTGCGCAGGCCTTCACGCACCAGATGGTGATGGATGGCCGACAGCGCCAGCAGCGCGGGAATCGCCACCTGCGAGCGGCTCATGTGCCGGTCGGTGATGATCAGGATGTTGTGGCCGCTCTTGATGGCATCCACCGTCTCGGCGCACAGCGAGGCGAGCTTGGCCTCCACGCCCTCGTGGCCCCAGGAAGCGGGGTAGGTGATGTCGAGTTCGTGCGAGCGGAATTTCGCGCCCGTGTACTGCTCGATGGAGCGCAGCCGGGCCATGTCCTCGAAGTCGAGAACAGGCTGGGTCACCTCCAGGCGCATGGGCGGGTTCACCGCGTTGATGTCCAGCAGGTTGGGCTTCGGACCGATGAAGCTGTTGAGCGACATCACGATGGCCTCGCGGATCGGGTCGATCGGCGGGTTCGTCACCTGGGCGAACAACTGCTTGAAGTAGTTGTACAGCGGCTTGTTCTTGTCCGACAGCACGGCCAGGGGCGAATCGTTGCCCATCGAGCCGATGCCTTCTTCGCCGTTGGCGGCCATCGGGCTCATCAGGAACTTCAGGTCTTCCTGGGTGTAGCCGAAGGCCTGCTGACGGTCGAGCAGCGTTTCCACAAAGTCGGCGGGGCCGGCATGGGTGCCGACCGGCACCTCGATGGCGTCGAGCTTGACGCGCACGTTCTCGATCCACTGGCGGTAGGGCCGGGCGCTGGCGAACTGGTTCTTCAGTTCCTCGTCGTCCACGATGCGGCCCTGCTCGAAGTCGATCAGGAACATCTTGCCCGGCTGCAGGCGCCACTTCTTGACGATGCGGTTCTGGGGGATGGGCAGCACACCGGACTCAGACGCCATCACCACCAGATCGTCATCGGTCACGCAGTAGCGCGCCGGGCGCAGGCCGTTGCGGTCCAGCGTGGCGCCGATCTGCTTGCCGTCGGTGAACACCATGGCCGCCGGGCCATCCCAGGGTTCGATCATCGCGGCGTGGTACTCGTAGAACGCGCGGCGGCGCTCGTCCATGCCCTCGTGCTGCTCCCAGGCCTCGGGGATCATCATCATGGCGGCGTGGGCCAGCGGGTAGCCCGCCATCGTCAGCAGTTCCAGCGCGTTGTCAAAAGTCGCGGTGTCGCTCTGGTGTTCGAAACTGATGGGGTAGAGCTTCTTCAAGTCGTCGCCCAGCACGGGCGACTTCATCACGCCTTCGCGGGCGCGCATCCAGTTGAAGTTGCCCTTGACGGTGTTGATCTCGCCGTTGTGCGCCACCATGCGGTACGGGTGCGCCAGCGGCCACTCCGGAAAGGTGTTGGTGGAAAAGCGCTGGTGCACCAGCGCCAGGGCGGAGACCGTGCGCTCGTCCTTCAGGTCCAGGTAGTAGGTGCCCACCTGGTCGGCCAGCAGCAGGCCCTTGTAGATGACGGTGCGGCAGCTCATGCTGGGCACGTAGTACTCGCGGCTGTGCGTCAGCTTCAGCGCCTGAATGGCGGCCGAGGCCGTCTTGCGGATCACATACAGCTTGCGTTCCAGCGCGTCGGGCACGATGACGTCCGGGCCGCGCCCGATGAACACCTGGCGGATCACGGGTTCCTTGTCGCGCACCGCGGGCGACATGGGCATGTCACGGTCCACCGGCACGTCGCGCCAGCCCAACAGCACCTGGCCTTCGGCACGGATGGCGCGCTCCATCTCCTGCTCGCAGGCCAGGCGCGAGGCGTGCTCCTTGGGCAGGAAGATCATGCCCACGCCGTACTCACCGGGGGCAGGCAGAGTGACGCCCACGCGACCGTCGGGAGCCTGACCGGCCGCCGCCATCTCGGCGCGGTAGAACTCATCCGGGATCTGGATCAGGATGCCGGCGCCGTCACCCATCAGGGCGTCCGCGCCCACCGCGCCGCGATGGTCCAGGTTCTCCAGGATCTTCAGGCCCTGCTGCACGATGGCGTGGGCCTTGTGGCCCTTGATGTGCGCCACGAAGCCGACGCCGCAGGCGTCATGCTCCTGGCGGGGGTCGTACAGGCCGTGTTCCTGCGTGAGCTCCCGCTCCAGCCTTGCCGTTGCGGAAGAAGTCACCTGCAGTGCAGGCGTGTCGGGCGTGAGGGCGGCAGCGGCCTTGTCCATGTCGTGCTCCTGGGCTTTCTCGGCGGGACCGGGAGGATACTGCGGTGCAGCATCCTCCTCAAGTTCAATTAAATGGGGTCAGGTTAGTTTCTGATCGACTCAACCGGCAGGTGGTTTCTTAAATAGGGACACATTGATGACCATCGCGGTCGATGCGCTCCTTGAGGCGTAAGCAAGCAGCCTGCCAGCAGGGCCTGCAGGGCGGGGCGGGCCCGCAGCCACGCGGGTGAGGCGAGTCCCCGGCCTGACAGTGCCGTCAGACCGTTCCGTCAGACCGACCCGGAAGTCGGGCCTGGCGATCGGACCCGTCCATCGGATCCCTCATCCGGAACCGTCATGCGCGCCGGGCACGCTGGCACGGACAGGGCGGCCCCGGGGCCGGGGCACCATGGCACGGCCTGTGGCCGGCTCCAGACTCTGGAGAAACGCTGCGTCGCCCACGGGCCAGCCGCGCCGTGTGGCCTGGGTGATGCGGTGCACCACCTCCGGTGCCAACGCCACCTCCAGCCGTTGGCGCCATACCGCTTCGCGCTCGAAGGGGGTGTTGCCCAGGCTCCACCAGACGGCCGGTTCCACCACCAGCGGGTCTCTGCGGGCCCCTAGATGATGGGCCATGCTGGACCAGGGCCACTCCTGCGCGGCACCCGCAGCGCCCGTGCGGCTGGGGTGTGATTCCACGTACAGCATGCAATCAGCCAGCCAGGCACCCGGCTGCACCAGGGACGAGCGGAAGCGCCCGTCCCACAGCGTGCCACTTCGGCCGTGCCGCCGGTTGAATTCGGCCGCGTGCCGACGCGCCAGCGACTGCATCATGCGCCCCAGGCCCTCCGCAGTGGAAGGCGTCAGCACCAGATGGAAGTGGTCGTCCAGCAGCAGCCAGGCGTGCACGTCCACCCGGTGCATCACTGCCGCATCAGCCAGCACCTGCCGCCAATGCTGGCGGTCCGTATCGTCCAGCACGATGAGCTGGCGGTTGTGGCCCCGCTGCACCACATGGTGCGCATGGCCGGGCAGGGCGATACGGGGCAAGCGGGCCATGAACGAAGGCGGCGTGATGCAGTGTTGTGGGAAGCCGCAAAGGACCAGACGGCCTTGCCCTGCAGCCCTTGATCCCTTAAGCCCTCAAGCCCGGAATCCCGGGATCCCGGCGACGCCTGCTCTCACGCCAATGCGTCCACCCGAACCGCCGCCTGCAGCACCTGCCGCACCACCTCGTCTGGCGCACCCTGCACGGCAGCACGGCCCATCGCCTGCAGCACCACGAAGCGGACTTCGCCGGCTTCCGCCTTCTTGTCCCGGCCCATCCATTGCAGGTAGCAGTCGGCGCCCAGGTCGGGCGCGCGCACCGGCAGGCCGGCCCGGACCAGCAGCTGGTGCATGCGTTGCAGGGCCTCCGGCGGCAGCAAGCCCAGGCGCACCGACAGATCAGTGGCCATGCGCATGCCGCAGCCCACGGCCTCGCCGTGCAGCCACTGGCCGTAGCCCAGCCCCGATTCGATGGCATGGCCGAAGGTGTGGCCGAAGTTCAGGATGGCACGCAGCCCGCCTTCCTTCTCGTCCTGCCCCACCACCTGCGCCTTGATCTCGCAGGAACGCCGGATGGCGTGAGCCAGCGCCCCAGGCTCGCGGGCGAGCAGGTCATCGAGGTGGTGCTCGATCCAGCCCAGGAACCCCTCATCGGCGATGGGTCCGTACTTGATCACCTCGGCCAGGCCGGCAATGAACTCGCGCTGCGGCAGCGTCTGCAGCGTGTCCAGATCGCACACCACGCACTGCGGCTGGTAGAACAGGCCGATCATGTTCTTGCCCAGCGCATGGTTGATGGCCGTCTTGCCGCCCACCGAGGAATCCACCTGCGCCAGCAGCGTGGTGGGCACCTGCACGAAGGGCACGCCGCGCATGTAGCAGCCTGCGGCAAAGCCGGTGATGTCGCCCACCACGCCGCCGCCAAGCGCGAAGAGCACCGTCTTGCGGTCCGCCCCGTGGGTCAGCAGATGGTCGAAGATGGCGTTCAGCGCCGGCCAGTCCTTGTGCGCCTCGCCATCGGGCAACTCGATCACCGTCACCTGGCAGTAGTGGGGCTGCAGTGCCTGCACCAGGCGCGCGGCCCAGAGGGGGGCGATGGTCGCGTTGCTCACCACCACCGCCTGTGCGGCACGCGGCAGACCCGCCCAGCACTGCGGCAGGGCCAGTAGGCCGTGCCCGATGACGATGTCGTAGCGCTCCCGTCCGGTGTCGACGGTGACCGTCTGCGTGCCCGGGTGAAGCGTTTGCGCTGTCTCGGTCGTCATCTCGTTCCTCAAGACATGGGGTGCGCCAGCGGATCCACCGGCGAGGGCACCGTGCCGGCGTCGATGAGGCCAGCCAGTTCCAGCTGCATGAGGATCATGTGCTGCAGGCCCTGCACCGAGGGCCGAGGGGTCTCGACGGTGAAGTGGGCGGTTCGGCGGTACAGCGGATCGCGCTCCCGGTACAACTCGCGCAGGCGCTTCAAGGGGTCGGCCACCTGCAGCAGGGGCCGGTGGGTGTCGTGCCGCAGGCGGCGGTACAACTCCTCCGGCGTGGCGCGCATGTAGAACACCTTGCACCGCGCATGCAGGGCGTCCCGGTTGGCCTGCCGCAAAACCACCCCGCCGCCCGTGGCGATCAAGAGGCCCTGGCCGTGCGACAGGTCCTCGATGACGGCCTGCTCCTCATCACGGAACGCCGCCTCGCCATGCGTCTCGAAGAAAGCGCGGATCGGCATGCCGATGCGCGACTCCAGCTCGGAGTCCGCATCCACGAACCGCAGCCCCAGGTGCCGCGCCAAATGCCGCCCCACCGTGGACTTGCCGCAGCCGGGCATGCCGATAAGGGCGAGGTTCATGGCGTACAGATGCTGGGGCGGTTTTCCCTGACCAGTGGAATGGCTACTGATGTGGCCGTCAGGCTGGGAGAGGTGAAGGTGACCGTGACAAGGCCCGCACTGGGGGCGGTGCCACCAAAGCTGTAGCTCAGGCTGACCAGCGTGGCTGAAGAGGTGCTGGGCACAGGCGTCCCGCCGTTCAGGGTCACGGTGAGACCCGCAGTGTTTGTCGAGGCTGTAATCGTGGTGCCTGCTGCCATCGGGTTGAGACGTAGGTTGTTGGCGTCTGCCGCGATCAGAGTCAATGTGCCGGAAGCGCTCGGGCCCGCGTACCAGGTCTGTCCGGCCACGACAGCGAAACTGGCCGTCGCCGTTGACGCCGGCCCCACCTGCAGCGTGCGCACTGCACAGCCCGCGTCCAGCCCTGTATCTCCCGATGCCCCGCCAGTGCTGGCCCAAAGGGGCCGGGCGCCGGAGGTCGAGAGCACCGTCTCAGCGGCTCGGCGCACATAGACTTTGCCCGCACCGCTCCACACGCCATCACAGGTGTTCGGCATCGAAGGAATGCTGGCATCCAGACCCAGACGGGTATTCGGAGGCGGCACGCAGGCAGCACTTGAACTGACGCCGAGTGACAGGAACTCGTCTTCGCTCGCGTCATAGGCCGCGTTGAACAGGCGGTCCTTGATGACATTGCCCAGGTCTTGGAAGGGTTCTCCGGCGTCGAAGGTATTGTTCCCGTTGAGGTCCTCGAAAGACTCCTCACCCAGGGCATAGGCGGTGATCGTGACCCGGCCATCCGCAGGGCGCGGCTGCGCAGACACGAAATTGACGCTGGTACGGGCGATGCCGTTGAACAGTTGGGTCTGCCGGGAGGCCTCTACCTGGCCACCCTCCGCCGTGAAGTTGATGGAAGTCCCCGCGGGCACCGGGTTCCCGCTGCGGTCTGCCGCGATGATGGTGTAGGTGTTGACCGTCCCATCACGGTCGTAGCCCTCGATGTTGCTCACGGACTGGGAGAGAGAAAAGTTCAGCTGCGAAGGCAGGCCCACCGCCACGCTCAGGTTGCTGGAGACGGTGGACACCGTGGTGGACGTACCGCCGAAAGTCGTTGACACGTTGGCCTGCACACGGACGGGCGTGGGCACCGTGCCCGAATTGATGCGAACGGATACCCGGCCCTGGGCATCGGAAGTGCGGCTGACCGCCGGGGAGCCGACCTGCTGCCCCTCCATCAAGACCCCGCCAGCGCCAGTCAGCAGGCTCAGGCTGACCGCCTGGTTCGGTAGAGGGTTGCCTGCCGAGTCTCGCACGACGAAGGTCACCAGCGAGCTCTCGCCCAGACCAGATCCCTTAAGAAAGATCAGTTCCGGCAAGGCCTGGACAAAACCCAGGCTGGAAGCACCCGGCGCAGCAAGCGGCATCGTGATCACGGCACTGGACGAAGAGCCCGGCACCGAAAC
The DNA here is from genome assembly GCA_021300575.1 of Rubrivivax sp. GTDB lineage: Bacteria > Pseudomonadota > Gammaproteobacteria > Burkholderiales > Burkholderiaceae_C > Rubrivivax. The sequence goes on along the minus strand of JAJTDM010000038.1, from coordinate 17,157 downwards.
CTGCACTGCATCGGATCCCTGCAGGGCCCCGCATCCGTTATCGACGTACTGAACCGTCAGGCTGCCGGAAGTGAGGGTCGCGGAGGCCGGCGAGACGGTGGCCTTACCGAGGGCCACACAAGCACTGGACAGGTTGACATTCACAGGGGCCCCCACAGAGGCGCCCGCGGCGTTCAGCACCAGGGAGGTTTGGCCGTAAGGGGCCAAGGTGAAGCCACCGGACAACGCCGCAAAGGACAGGGCAATGCTGGTGGCGTTGAACTGGAAAGCCACCCTGTTCTCAAGCAGCTTGCCTGCGTACGTGACGCTGGCAGTGACCTCGTCGGCACCGGCGCTCGTGGAACTGGCCGGCGACACCGTCGTGGAAGCTTCACCATTGGCGTTGGTCAGAGCGGTGGAAACGCCCGTAAGCGCCAGCGATCTCACCACCTTGAAGGTGATCACCTGACCTGGCACCGGATTGCCCTTGGAGTCTTTCAGCACAGCAGTGATCTGGGCGGGGCTGGCGGAAGAAACCGTGGTGCTGCTGGCGGTGAGGGCCAAGACACCTGAAGTGGCAGAAGAAGAACCGCCCCCGGAAGACAGAGCTGGCGTCCCTGGATCACCACCCCCGCCCCCACACCCCAGCATCCCGACCCCCAGGCCCAGCGCCAGCGCGACCGCAGCCCCTCGCTTGATGCCCCACATGTTCATGCTCATTCGACTCTTTCCGCTTGGCCGGTTCAACAGGTCCGCTCCAGGGCTCACCTGGCCACCGTCCCATCCGTGACGATCTTCGGCGTGATGAAGATCAGCAATTCGGTCTTGCTCACCGTGCGCGCCGTGTTCTTGAAGAGGTGGCCGAGGTAAGGCACGTCGCCCAGCAGGGGCACCTTGTTGACCTCGTTCTTCTCGCTCTGGATATAGATGCCGCCGATCACCACCGTGCCGCCGTTTTGCACCATCACCTTGGTCTTGGCGTGCTTGGTATCGATGGCGAATCCCGAGGGCGTGGTGCGCCCGACGCTGTCCTTGTTCACCACCACGTCCAGAATCACGTTGCCTTCGGGGGTGATCTGCGGCACCACTTCCAATCTGAGGTTGGCCTTCTTGAACGACACCGCCGTCGCACCACTGGACGTGGCGTTCTGGAAGGGAAGCTCCTCACCCTGCTCGATCAAGGCCGTGTCCTGGTCGGCCACGATCACCCGCGGGCTGGACACGACCTTGCCCTTGCCCTCGGCCTCCAGCGCCGACAATTCCAGATTCAGGAAGCGGTTGGCACTCGGGCTGAACAGCGACAGCGCGAAGGTGGCGGCCGCGGTGCCGAGCGTGGTGGTGTTCGCCGGCAGGCTCACGAAAGCGGGGTCTGAGAACGAACTGGAACCGCCACCGCCCTGGCCCGTTTGTGTCACCAGGCTGCTGTAGTTGTTGCCGAAAGCCAGGTAGTTGCCTCCGCCCATGGAGTAGCCCGGCACGCCGCCCTGCACGCCACGCAGATCGTTGCCCCCCAGTTTGACGCCCAGGGCCCGGCCAAAGGTATCGTCCGCCTCCACGATGCGGGCCTCGATCAGCACTTGCCGTACGGGAACGTCCACCTTGGCGATCAGCTCCTGCACCTGCTCCAGCTTGCTGGCGATGTCGGTGACGAACAGCTGGTTGGTCCGCACCTCGGCGATCACGCTGCCGCGGGCCGACAGGATCCGCGCAGGGGCCTGGGAACCACCGCCGGCCGCCGCCCCGCCCAGCCCCAAACCGGTACCTCCCAACGTTCTGCCCAAGCCCTGGCTTCCGCCGCCACCCGCCGATGACGCAGCACCACCGCCACCGGAGCCTCCGCCCAGGGCACGGGCCAGCGTCTCGGCCTTGCTGTAGTTCAGCTGGAAGGACTGCGTGCGCAAGGGTTCCAGGTCTGCCAGCTTGTTGCGGGCTTCCAGTTCGGCCTGGTCCTTGGCGTTGAGTTCCTCCTTGGGCGCCACCAGCAGCACGTTGCCGTTCTTGCGCACCCCCAGGCCCTTGCTCTGGAGGATGATGTCCAGCGCCTGATCCCAGGGTACATCCTTCAGGCGAAGCGTCAGGCTGCCCGTGACGCTGTCGCTGGTGACAACGTTGAAGTTGGTGAAGTCGGCCACCACCTGCAACAAAGAGCGCACCTCGATGTTCTGGAAGTTCAGCGACAGGCGCTCACCGCTGTAGCCCGAACCCTGCGTCAGGCGGTTGGGGTCGGAGCGTACGGGCCGCACCTCCAACACGAACTCGTTGTCCGTCTGGTAAGCGCTGTGCTCCCAGGCGCCGCGCGCCTCCACCAGCATGCGCACCCTGTCGCCGTTCTGCACCGTGGACACCGCCTGCACCGGGGTGCCGAAATCGGTGACATCCAGCCGCCGGCGCAAGTTCTCGGGCAGCGATACGCGCAGGAATTCCAGAGCCAGGTTCTGGCCCTGGTTGCGGATGTCCACCACCGTGTCCGGGCTTGGCAGGGTCACGATGATGCGCCCCGTGCCTTCGGCTGCGCGGCGAAAGTCGATCTCGCGCAAGGCCTGGGGTGAAGCAGCCCCGCCAGTCGCCGCGCCAGTCGCCCGGCCGGCGGCCGACGCGAAGGCCGTCGCTCCGGCCGGGCCGGCCGCAGCCGCCACGGCCGGGACATCTGCTGCTTCCAGCCGCACCAGCAAGGCCTTGCCGTCGATCCGGGTCTGGTAGGCCGAAGGCCGCACCAGGTTCAGCACCACGCGCGTGCGCTCGCCCGCCTCGGCCACCGTGACGGTGCGCAGGTTGCCCTGGTTCACCTCCACCTGGCCACTGCTCAGGGCATTGGACACGCCCGTGAAGTCCAGCGCAATCCTTGGAGGGGTCTGGACGGCGAAGCCCGCTGGCGGGCTGGCCAGCGGCTGGCTGAACTCGATCCTGACGACTTCAACGCCCCCTTGCACCGAACTGCTCACAGACTGCAGGCTGATCTGAGCCCAGGCCAGTGCCGGCCCCAGGGCCAGCAGCGGCGCCAAGGCCAAGGTACGCAACAGGGCCAGGACCCGCAAACCCCAGCGAGTGCGCTTCGGTGCCGTCCCGGCTGGATCCGTGGTCATCGGGCGCCCTCCTGGGTCTGCAAGGAAGCGGCGCGCTCCACCCAGTCGCCAGAGGCATCCTGCACCACCTCGCGCAGCTCGATCCTGCCCTCCTCGATCTTCACGACGCGGCCGTTGTTCTGCCCCATGTAGTCTCCCACCCTCACTTGATAGAGCATCCTGTCGACGCTGACCAGCGCCACCGCCCGACCCTGGCGCAGCAAGGTACCCGTCATGGCCATGGTCTGCAGTTCATAAGCCTCCAGCGGCTCACGCCGCCGGTTGAGTTGTGCGGCCAGCCGCGGGCTCGCCTGCGCCGATTCAAGCTTCAACGCCGACATCAGCCTGTGCGCATCAAAAGGGTCGAGGCCCGACTGCGCCTCGTACGATTGCGGCTCGAATCTCGACGGGGCCGGCAGGGCCTGCAACCCGAATTTCACTTCCCTGCGCTGCTGCTCCGTCCAGGTCTGCAACTGGTCTTCGGAGGCGCTGCATCCCGTCAGCCCCAGCCAGGTCGCCACGCCCAGCCATGCCGCCGCCTGCCGCAGGGCCCTGCCCGCGCCCGGGGCCGGAATACCGCCGCGCATCACTTCTTTCCTCCCTTTGCCGCGGCCTTCTGAGCGGCCGCCTCGCTGGGATCCACGTAGCGGTACGTCCTGACCGTGGCTTCCAGCGTGAGAGCCGGCGCCACATGGCGCGCAGCGCTCTGACCCTGCGAGCCCAAACCCGGACCGGTCAGCACCATGTCGTGCAAGGTGACGATGCGCGACAGATTGGCAATATCGGCGACGAAGGAGCCGATGTCGTGGTACTTGCCCGTCACCTTCAGGGCGATGGGCCACTCGGCATAGTGCTCGCGCACCAGGATGGGCCCCGGCTTGAAGGATTCGAACGACAGTCCCCGGCCCATGCCGGACTGGTTGATGTCGGAGAGGATGCCGTCGAGATCGGCCCTGCCGGGCAACTGCTTTTCCAATTGGTTCACGTACTCCTGGACCTGCAGTTTCTGCTTGCGCAACTCCGCCAGGTTCGTGGCCTGGTTGAGCTTGGTGCGGAACTCTTCCCGCAGCACCTGTTCACGGCCGCGTTGCGCCTCCAGGCGCGTGGCAGCATCCGCCAGCACCACGGCCCAACCCGCCAACATCACAAGCAGCAGCGTCACTGCCCACACGGTCGCCCTGGGCAGGAGAGGCCATTGCCCCGGCTCCGCAGGATTCAGTCCCTGGAACTGCACGGCCGCCCGCTCCAGGAGCCTGCGCAGATCCAGGGACGGCAAGCGCCTGGCTCGGAGAGACGAGAAGGAGGCCATCGCTGCGATCAGGAGGAGGTGGGGCCCGCAGGCTTCTTGGGCACCGGATCCACGGTGGGCCTCTTGACCTTCAACCTCAAGGAGAACTCGTAGACCCGCCCGCGCTCGCGGGCCGAAACATCGGCCAGGCTGGACTTCACCTCGATCAACTCCGGTCGTTCCAGCCATTGCCCGTTCATGGACACGTTGCGCAGCAATTCCGACACGCGCTCGTTGGACTGGGCCACGCCCGTCAAGACCACATCAGCGCCGGTCTGCACCAGCGATTTCAGCTGCAGGCCTTCTGGCGACAGTCGCGCCACTTCGTTCAGCAGGTGAACCGGGACATTGCGGTCGGTCTGCAGATCCTCGATGGACTGCAGACGGGCCTTCAAGGCATCGATCTCGGCACGCAGCGAGGCGATGTCCTTGATCTGCCCATCCAGTCGCGAGATTTCAGTCTGCAGGTAAGCGTTGCGCTCCTCCTGCACGAAGGTCAGCTGGGTCAGGCCGGACAAACCCGCCGCCGCCACGCCCAGCCCGGCGACGGCGCTCAGCGCCACGCCCAGGAAGAAGTTGCGCCTGCGCGCCAGGCGCCGCGCCTCGCGGTGGGGCAGCAGGTTGATGAGGATCACGGATGGAACCTGCGCATCGCCAGGCCGCAGGCGACGAGATAGGACGGGGCCTCGCGCGTCAGCCTGTCAGGGCTCACCCCGCTGCCCAGGTGCATCGAGTCGAAAGGATTGACCACCATGCAATCGATACCCGTCACCTCCTGCACCCGGGCTGCCAGCCCGGCCAGGGTGGCCGTGCCGCCGGCCAGCAGCACATGGTCCACCTGGTGGTGCGCGGTGCTGGTGAAGAAATACTGCAGGGCGCGGCCCATCTCCTGGGCCACGCTGTCAACGTAGGGCTCGTGCAGATCCATCAGGTAGCTTGAGGGCAGGGTGCCTTCGATCTTGTGGCGCTCGGCCTGCGCCAGGCTGAAACCGTACTGCTGCGCGATCAGTTGCGTCAGCTGCGCGCCGCCAAAGGCCTGGTCGCGGTCGTACAGCAACTCGTCGTTGCACAGCACCTTCAGGCCCGTGCTGTCGGCGCCAATCTCGAACAGAGCAATCACAGCGTCCTTGCCCTGCCGGGGCAGGCAGGCCGACCAGCGGCTGATGGCCAGCCGGGAAGCGTGCGACTCGATGTCGAGCACGGCGGGCTCCAGGCCGGCCGCCTCGGCCAGGGCCTGCCGATCCCGCACATTGTCCTTGCGGGAGGCGGCCACCATCACTTCCAGCTCATCGGGCGCAGTCGGGCTGGGGCCCACGACACAGTAGTCCAGGCTCACCTCGTCCATGGAGAACGGCACGTACTGGTTGACTTCACTCTCGACCTGCAACTCCATCTCGTCTTCGCGAAGACCGGCCGGCACCATGATCTTGCGGGTGATGACCGAAGCCTGCGGAAGGGCCATGGCCACACGGCGAATCTTCGTGCCGCTGCGCAGCACCAGCCGCCGCACGGCCTCGACCACTTCGTCGAAGCGTTCCACCTGGCCTTCGACCACCCAACCATCTTCCAGGGATTGCCGTCCAATCCGGTTGACGACGTAGTGTCCTGAGGCGTTCTGGCCGAGTTCGACAAGCTTCAGGCTGGACGCACTGATGTCCAGACCGATCATGGCCGACGCCCTCGCCCTGGACCACCCCTCGAGAAACCTCACGCTTTCATGCTCCTCAACGAAGGTTTCAAATGCAAACGCAGACCTCAGTTGCTGTCCGTCAAAAGGCTTGCCAAATCAGCTGGTAATGCTATCAGCGATAGAGGCCGGAAGTGCCGCAACACACCAGCTGACGCAGGTACCGCGCAAGGGTATCGCTTTCTATAATCTGCCCTTGCCTTGCCGCGAGGAACGCAGGCCCCATGGCTCGACCAACGAACCCCGCACCCGCAGCAGCACCCTCCCCCGCCAGCAAGGCTGCCCCGCCTACGCCCCGGCGCAGGCGCTGGCTGGCCTGGGGCTTGGCGGGATTTGTCGGGCTGCCCCTTGCCGGGGCCCTGCTGCTGGCCCTGGCGCTGGCCCTGGCCACGCCCAACCTGCCTGACACCAGCAGCCTCACCGACTACCGACCCCGCCAGCCCCTGCGCGTCTTCGCGGCCGACGGCCCGTTGCTCGCGGAGTTCGGGGAGGAGCGTCGCATCTACACGCCCATCGACCAGATTCCCAAGGTGATGAAGGACGCGGTGCTCGCCATCGAGGACGCGAACTTCTACCGCCACGGTGGTGTGGACTTCAAGGGGGTGTTGCGGGCTGCGCTGGCGCAGTTCGCAGAGGCCAAGAGCCAGGGCGCGTCCACCATCACGATGCAGTTGGCGCGCAATTTCTACCTCAGCACCGAAAAGACCTTCACGCGCAAGATCTACGAGATCCTGCTGGCCTTCAAGATCGAGGCCCTGATGTCCAAGGACCAGATCCTGGAGGTCTACATGAACCAGATCTTCCTGGGGCACCGGGCCTACGGCTTTGCCGCGGCCAGCGAGGTTTACTTCGGCAAGCCCTTGAAGGAGCTGTCCGTGGCCGAGGCCGCCATGCTGGCCGGCCTGCCCAAGGCGCCCTCGGCCTACAACCCCTTGAGCAACCCCCGACGGGCCGTCGTCCGGCAGCGTCACATCATCGAGCGCATGCTGGACAACGGCTTCATCACCGAGGCGCAGCGCGACCAGGCGCTGAAGCAGGTGTTGAAGTACCGCGCCCCTGCCGAGGCGGGCGGCCAGAGCGACTACGTGGCCGAGATGGCGCGCCAGCTGGTGTTTGCGCAGTACGGTGACGAGACCTACTCGCGCGGGCTGCACGTGCACCTGACCATCGATTCCGCGGCGCAGGCCGCAGCCTACAAGGCGCTGCGCAAGGGGCTGATGGACTACGAGCTTCGCCAGGTCTACCGCGGGCCCGAGGCCTACGTGATGCTGCCGGCGGACGCAGGCGCGCTGGACGCGCGCATTGCCGAGGCGCTGGACGCCCACCCCGATAACGACGAACTCAAGGCCGCGGTGGTGCTGGAAGCCCAGCCCCGCAAGGTGGTGGCCGTGCTGCAATCCGGCGAGACCATCACGGTCACTGGCGAGGGTCTGAAGCCGGTCACCTCGGGCTTGTCGGACAAGGCAGCACCGAAGGTGCAGATTCGCCGCGGCGCGGTGGTACGGGCGCTCAAGGGGCCCAAGGGTGAATGGGCCCTGACGCAGGTGCCGGAGGTCGAAGGCGCGCTGGTGGCGCTGGACCCTCGCACCGGGGCCATCAAGTCCCTGGTGGGCGGCTTCGACCACGGCAGGAACAAGTTCAACCATGTCACCCAGGCCTGGCGGCAGCCGGGCTCCAGCTTCAAGCCCTTCATCTACTCGGCCGCGCTCGAGAAGGGTTTCACGCCCACCACGGTGGTCAACGACGCTCCGCTGTTTTTCGACGCCGCCGCCACCGGCAGCCAGCCGTGGGAACCCAAGAACTACGACGGCAAGTTCGACGGGCCCATGAGCCTGCGCACGGCACTGGCCAAGTCCAAGAACATGGTGTCCATCCGGGTGCTGCAGTCCACGGGCGCGGAGTTTGCCCAGGACTGGATCACCCGCTTCGGTTTCGAAGCCGGCAAGCACCCGCCCTACCTGACCATGGCACTCGGCGCCGGGTCGGTCACGCCGCTTCAGATGGCCACCGCCTACGGCGTGTTCGCCAACGGCGGCTACCGGCTGGAGCCCATGCTGGTGTCCAAGGTGACCGACCCCACCGGGCGAGTCCTCACCGAGGCCAGGCTGCAAGTGCTGGACGAATCGCTGCGCACCCTGGAGGCCCGCAACGCCTTCGTCATGTCCTCACTGATGCAGGAAGTCACCCGCTCGGGCACGGCGGCCAAGGCGCAGGCCCAGTTGCAACGGCCTGACCTGTTCGGCAAGACCGGCACCACGAACGATTCGATGGACGCCTGGTTCGCCGGCTACCACCCCACGCTGGTGGGCGTGGTGTGGATTGGCTACGACAACCCGCGCAAACTGGGCAGCAACGAGACCGGCGGCGGCCTGTCCTTGCCGGTGTGGATCGACTTCATGCAGGTGGCCCTCAAAGGTGTGCCCGTGCAGGAGTACGAGCCGCCCGAGGGTGTGGTGCGCGCCAAGGGCGACTGGGCCTTCGATGAGTTTGGCGGCAGCCACGGCGTCAGCAGCCTGGGCCTCGAAGACAAGGTGCCCAGCCCCGCCAGCAGCCAGGAACGCAGCAGCATCCTGGATTTGTTCAGGCGCTGAACTTCAACGCCTGGTGCGCCTGGCGCGACGCCTCGCGCGACAGCACCTCGAAGAATTCCGAGCCGTCACGGGTGTCCAGCCAGCGGCCTGCCACATGGCGGTAGTGGAAGCCGCCTTCGCGAGAGGCCAGCCACAGCTCCTGCAGCGGCGGCTGCGTGTTGATGACGATGTGGCTGCGGTCCGGGAAGGTCAGTTCCAGAAGCCCGCCAGTGCGGCGCGCGTCGATGTCCACCACATCGTCTTCCAGCCAGCGATCGAGCAGCTGCTCCACGGCCGACAACACCGCGAAGGCCTTGGCATGGTAGTCGGCGTCGCTGAGGGGCTGGTCTGGTGTGGGCAGGTCCGAGGCAGGCATGGTCGATAGAATTTCAAGATGGGAATACAACGAGAAGCGCGACGAGAGACAGGGCAAACCTCAGGCAGTGTATCGACGCGTCCGACCTTCGAAAGGCTGGTGCAGCGGGCAACCCTCGCGGGCCTGGTGGTTCTGGGGGCTTTGGCGGTGGGCGGCTGCGGACAAAAGGGCCCGTTGACGCTGACACCCAAGCCGGCCGCCCAGCCCACGGCCCAGCCTTCCGCGAAGCCCTCTGCCAGCCCGCCCGCCGCCGCTGCCTCGGCACCGCTGCAACGCTGAGCCCTTCACGGGCCAGTCCACCTTCTTTCGCCGTCTTGCGCCGTCCTTACCCGTCTTTACCCGTCTTTGGCCGTCTATAGACGTCTATAGCCCCCCTTCGGCTCTCTTCCGCCCCCTCTCGCCCTTTTTCGGAACCTGCCACATGACCTCTCCCCTGCCCGGCGCGCCCTGGCTGGCCCGCCAAGGGCAAGACCTGGTGCTGGACGGCTGCTCGCTGGCAGACCTCGGCCAGCGCTTCGGCACGCCCCTGTACGTGTACTCGCGCCGCGCCATGCAGGCTGCCCTGTCCGGCTACCAGCGTGCGCTGGCCGGCCGGCCGCACCTGGTGTGCTACGCCATGAAGGCCAACTCCACGCTGGCCGTGCTGCAGACCTTCGCGCAGGCGGGCTGCGGCTTCGATATCGTCTCGGCGGGGGAACTGGAGCGCGTGATCGCCGCGGGCGGTGACCCGGCCAAGACCGTGTTCTCGGGCGTGGGCAAGCGCCGGGCCGACATGCACCGCGCGCTGGAAGCCGGCGTGCTGTGCTTCAACGTGGAAAGCGAGGCCGAGCTCGACGTGTTGTCCGAGGTGGCCGTGGCCGCCGGCCGCACCGCACGCGTGAGCCTGCGCGTGAACCCGGACGTGGACGCCGGCACCCACCCCTACATCTCCACCGGGCTGAAAGGCAACAAGTTCGGCATCGCGCACGAGAGCGCCGTGGCGGCCTACCGGCACGCCGCCGCGCTGCCGGGGCTGGAGGTCACGGGCATCGATTTCCACATCGGCTCGCAGATCACGCAGGTGGCGCCCTACCTGGACGCCCTGGACCGCATGCTCGACCTGGTGGAAGCGGTGGAAGCGCACGGCATCCGCCTGCACCACCTGGACCTGGGCGGCGGCCTGGGCATCACCTACACCGACGAGTCCCCGCCCGGGGCGGATGAACTGGTGTCTCGGCTGATCGAGCGCATCGACGCACGCGGCCACGGGCACCGCACGCTGATGTTCGAGCCCGGGCGCTCGCTGGTGGGCAACGCCGGCGTGCTGGTGACGGAAGTGCTGTACCTCAAGCCCGGTGAAGTGAAGAACTTCTGCATCGTCGACGCCGCCATGAACGACCTGGTGCGCCCGGCCATGTACGAAGCCTGGATGGCCATCGAGCCCTGCCGACAGCGCACCGAGCCGACGCTGCGCTGGGACGTGGTGGGGCCGGTGTGCGAATCCGGCGACTGGCTGGGGCGCGACCGGGATCTGGCCGTGCAGCCCGGCGACCATCTGGCCGTGCTGTCGGCCGGCGCCTACGGCATGGTCATGGCCAGCAACTACAACAGCCGCCCCCGCGCCGCCGAGGTGATGGTGGAAGACGGCCAGGCGACGCTGGTCCGCGAGCGCGAGGACGTGCGCTCACTCTTCGCGGGCGAGCGCCTGCTGCCCGGCGCCGATTGAAGAAACACCCCCCGCTCGCCCTGATCCTGCCGAAGGGTCGCCCTTAGCCTGTCGAAGGGCTCAGCCCGAACGGCAGCTCAAGATGGCTGCTGCCCGACGCCTGAACCCACCCATCAGATCCGCCCTTCCTCCACCGCGTGGCAGGCGATGCGGATGCCCGCGATGCTCTGCAGCGCCGGGCGCTCGGCCGAGCAGCGCGCGTTCGCGTGCGGGCAACGCGGGTGAAAGGCACAACCGGCTGGTGGGTTCAGCGGGTTGGGGACTTCGCCCTGCACCGGCGTGCGCGCGCGGCCCGACATGTGAATGTCGGGGATGGCATCCAGCAGCATGCGCGTGTAGGGGTGGCGCGGGCGGGCGAAGAGTTCGGCCTTCGGCGCGAGTTCCACCAGCCGGCCCAGGTACATCACGCCCACCTCGTCGCTCACGTGGCGCACCACCGCCAGGTTGTGCGAGATGAACAGATAGGTCAGGCCCCGCGCGCGCTGCAGGTCCTTCATGATGTTGAGCACCTGGGCCTGCACCGAGACGTCCAGGGCCGAGGTGGGCTCGTCGCAGACCAGGAACTCCGGCTGCGTGGCCAGCGCGCGGGCAATCGAGATGCGCTGGCGCTGCCCGCCAGAAAACTGGTGAGGGAACTTCTCCATGTCGGCCGCCGCCAGCCCTACCGACTGCAGCAGTTCGCTCACGCGCGCGCGCTGGGCCTCCTCGCCCTCCACCAGACCGTGCTCGCGCAGCGGTTCGGCCACGATGTCCAGCACCTTCCAGCGCGGGTTGAGGCTGGCGTACGGGTCCTGGAAGATCATCTGCATGCGCCGGCGCACCGCGCGCAGCGCCGCGCCGTCACCCAGCGTGGCCGTGTCCTGGCCGTCGAACTCCACGCGCCCGCGCGTGGGGCCGTACAGGCCCACCAGCAGTCGCGCCACCGTGCTCTTGCCGCAGCCGGACTCGCCCACCAGCGCCAGGGTGCGGCCCTTTTCAATGGCAAAGCTCACGCCGTCCACCGCGTGCACGAACTGCCTGGGCTTGCGCTCCACGACGCGGTTGAGCCAGGGCGCCGAGACGTCGAAGGTCTTGGCCAAATCGTGGACTTGCACCAGCGCGGTCATGCGGATACCCCTTCCGCTTGGGGCACGTTCGCAGACGTGCCCGGCCACCAGCACGCCGCGCGCGTGGCACCGGCCACCTGCAGCTCGGGCCGCTCCTGCCGGCAGCGCTCGGTGGCCTTGCCGCAGCGCGGGTTGAAGGCGCAGCCGCGGGGAATCGCGTTCAGCCGCGGCATCGCACCGTCGATCTGCAGCAAGCGCTCCCGGTCCTCGTCCATCGCCGGGATGGAGCCCATCAGGCCCGCGGTGTAGGGGTGCGCGGGGGCGTGGATCACGTCGTGCACCGGCCCCATCTCGGCGATGCGCCCGGCGTACATCACGGCCACGCGGTCGCAGGTCTCGGCAATCACGCCCATGTCGTGCGTCACCAGCATCACCGCCGCACCCTGCTCCTTGCACAGGCGCTTGAGCAGGGCAATGATCTGCGCCTGGATCGAGACATCCAGCGCCGTGGTGGGCTCGTCGGCCACGATCAGCTTGGGCTGCGCGGCCAGGGCCAGGGCGATCACCACGCGCTGGCGCATGCCGCCGGAGAACTGGTGCGGGTACTGGTCAATGCGCTGCTCGGCCGCCGGGATGCCGGTGTCCTGCAGCAGGCGGATGGCGCGCTGCCGCGCCTCTTCAGCGCTCACCGGCAGGTGCGTCAGGATGGTTTCCGTCAGTTGCCGGCCGATGGTGTACAGCGGGTTCAGCGAAGTCAGCGGGTCCTGGAAGATGGCGCCGATCTTGCGGCCGCGGATGGCGCGCATCTGCTCGTAGGGCAGGTTGTCGATGCGCTGGCCTTCCAGCAGGATCTCGCCCCCGGCGATGCGCCCGGGCGGCTCCAGCAGACCGATGATGGCCGCGCCCGTGAGCGACTTGCCCGCACCGGATTCGCCCACCACGCCCAGCACCTCGCCCGGGGCAATGTCGAACGAGATGTCGTCCAGCGCCAGCAGCGTGCCTCGGCGGGTGGGGAACTCCACCCGCAGGTGGCGCACTTCAAGCAAGGGGGCGGTCATGGGTTCAACGCAGGCGCGGGTTGACGGCGTCGCGCAGCCAGTCGCCCAACAGGTTCACGCTGAGTGCAATCAGCACCAGCATCAGCCCCGGGAAGATGGTGATCCACCACTCGCCGGAGAAGAGGAAGTCGTTGCCCACGCGGATCAAGGTGCCCAGCGAGGGCGAGGTGGGCGGCACGCCCACGCCCAGGAAGGACAGCGTGGCCTCGGTCAGGATGGCCTGGCCCACCTGGATGGTGGCCAGCACCATCACCGGGCCCAGCACATTGGGCAGCACGTGCTTGAGCATGATGCGCCCGGGCGAGACGCCGGCACACGCGCATGATGAAGGCATCGATCTTGCCGCCCACGAAGCCCGACAGCAGGCCCAGGCTCACGCCCACCACCACCGACAGCAGCACCGCGGCAAAGCCCACGAACAGCGAGATGCGCGCGCCGTACATCAGGGCCGACAGGATGTCGCGGCCCTGGTCGTCCGTGCCCAGCAGGTACTTGGCTCTGCCGTCCGCCTCCCAGGCCGGCGGCAGCCGGGCATCGCTCAACTCCAGCGAGGCCAGGTCAAAGGGGTTGTGGGGCGACACCCAGGGCGCGAACACCGCGCAGAACATGCAGATGAAGGCCAGCACCGCCGCGACGATGGCCACGGGCGAGGTGCGGAAGCTGTACCAGATGTCACCGTCGAAGAACCGGGCCCAGGCGCCGGGGGCCGGTGCCACGACGGGTAGGGGAGCCACTGCGCCTGCCGCGCCAGCGCTCGAAGAATCCGAAGAGTTGCTCATGCGTTCAATGCCCCGCGGTCGACTTCTCGATGCGCAGCCGCGGGTCCACCGCGAAATACAGCAGGTCCACCACCAGGTTGATGATGACGAACACCAGCGCGATCAAGCACAGGTAGGCCGCCATCACCGGGATGTCGGCGAACTGCACCGCCTGGATGAACAGCAGGCCCATGCCGGGCCACTGGAACACCGTCTCGGTGACGATGGCAAACGCGATCAGCCCTCCCAGCTGCAGGCCCGTGATGGTGATCACCGGCACCAGCGTGTTCTTCAGCGCGTGGCCGAAGTACACCGCCCGGTTGTGCAGGCCGCGCGCCCGGCCGAACTTGATGTAGTCGGTGCGCAGCACTTCCAGCATCTCGGCGCGCACCAGGCGCATGATCAGCGCCAGCTGGAACACCGACAGCGTGATGGCCGGCAGCACCAGGTGCTTCCAGCCGTCCACCGTCAGCAAGCCGGTGGTCCAGGTGCCAAAGGCCACGGTGTCGCCCCGGCCGAAGCTCGGCAACCACTTCAGCATCACCGCGAAGAACAGGATCAGCAAGATGCCGATCAGGAAGGTGGGCAGCGACACCCCCAGCAGCGAGATCATCATCACCGCCTGCGAGCCGAACGTGCCGCGCTTCAACGCCGCGTAGACCCCCAGGGGAATGCCCACCAGCAAGGCGATCACGGCGGCCACCAACGCCAACTCCAGCGTGGCCGGGAAGCGCTCGGCGATCAGCGCCGACACCTTGCGCCCCTGGCGCAGGCTCAGGCCGAACTCGCCCTGCACCGCATTGCCCACGAACTTGGCGAACTGCACGGGAAAAGGCTGGTCCAGGCCCAGGTCCTGGCGCAACTGGTCGCGCTGCTCCTGCGTGGCGTCCTGCCCCAGCAGACTGGTGACGGGGTCTCCCACGTGCTGAAACAGCATGAAAGCCAGGAAAGCCACCGTCAGCATCACGATGACGGCCTGCATCAGGCGGCGGAGGACGAAGGCGAGCATGAGGGCGGTGAGTTGAGCACAGGGGCTTGACGCCAAGGGTGACACCCCGGCATCCGAGAGCCTGGCTCAGTGAAAGCAAGCCCGAGATGATGCGTCAAACCGCGCCGGGGCCCCAAGGGGGAAAGCCCCGAGGCCGGCAGGATCATTCTTGTGATCAGGAGCCCCACAAGGTGGACAGCGGCGCAGCCCACAGGCCTTCGCCCAAGGGCAGGGTCTCGGTGCCGTCATACAACAACACGCCCATCTTGAACAAGCCGCCCGCGCGGCCGGCCCATTTCCTCAGGCCGCGCAGGTCGGCCTCCCGGACGGTAGCCGCGGCCTTGACCTCCACACCCACCACCTGTCCGACAGCGTTCTCGATGACGATGTCCACCTCAAACTGGTCGGCATCGCGGTAGGTCATCAGGCGGTAGTCGCCGTCGGAGGTGGTGGCATGCTTGAGCAGCTCCGCGAAGACAAAAGTCTCCAGCACGTGGCCGAACCGCGTGCGGTCTTGAGCCACGGCGTCAGCGTTCAGGTCGAGCAAGGCCGCCAGCAGGCCGGCGTCCAGCAACTGCAATTTCGGCGTCTTGACCACGCGGCCGAGCCTGTTTCGCGCCCAGACCTCCACCCGTTGCAGCAGATACATCTGCTCGAAGAGCCCGACATAGCGCCGCGCTGTCTTCCCATCCAGGCCAAGCTGGCTGCCCAGCTGTGCGTAGTTGCACATCTGCCCGGCGGTCTGCGCCAGCGCACGCAGCAGTCGCGGCAGTTCGTCAAGCTTCAGGACCTCTGCCACATCCCGGACATCCCGCTGGACAAGCGCATCGATGTACTGGCGCGCCCACACCACCCGACGTCGGGGCGAAGGACGCGACACCGCCTCGGGGTATCCACCCCGCAGCACCCGCTCCACCAGATCCGGGCCGATGGCGGGTCGGCCCGGCTGGAGCAGTTGTCCGCCAAAGGCACAGTCAAGCCAGTTCGAAACGCAGAGCTCGATCTCGCTCTGCGACAAGGGCAGCAACGAGAGAGTCTCCATCCGGCCCGCCAAGGAGTCGGCCACTGCCGGCAGCAGCATCAAGTTGGCCGACCCGGTCAGAAGAAACCGGCCAGGGCGTCGGTCCTCGTCCACACTCCTCTTGATAGCCAGCAGCAACTCGGGGGCGCGCTGGATCTCATCGATCACCGCGCGGTCCAGGCTCCGGATCATCCCCGCCGGGTCGTCCCGGGCAGACAGGCGGGTGAGTTCATCGTCCAAAGTCAGGTAGCGCAAGCCCTCCTGGGCCGCCACCTTGCGCACAAGCGTCGTCTTGCCCGTCTGACGGGGGCCAGCCAGCAACACCACCGGCGTATCCCGCATGGCTTCGGCCATCCGTGGCTCTATCCACCGGGGGTAAAGAGGGGTCATTCGGCCTGGTTAACTTCGTGAAATACGGATTTTAACCCCTTAAAAAATGGATTTTCATGCCGTCCATGGCGGATGCACAACCCATCCTAAAGCTCTGAAACGCCCAGGATGAGGCGTCACACGGGTGGACCTGGCATCAACTCGATGGGGCCGTACCAAGCCTCGGCCCGGGCCTGGGTGTTGTCGGCGTCCGTCATCTTGCCGATGGCCACCAGCGGCCCGGGCTTCTCGCCGAAGGCGCGCTCGAAATCGGCCGCCAGGTCGCGCTGGTGCACGCGCCAGGTGCCCAGGTGTTGCGGGCCGGAATCGACCACCCACTTGCGGATGCGGTCGCTGCGCGGGTTCACCACCACCGACCCCACCGGCTTGCTTGTCTCCCACACGTACATCAGCGTGGCATAGGGCGGCGTCTCGCCCGTCAACGCCTGCGCCAGATCGAACATCGCCCGGTTGCGGGCCGAAAGACGCGAACGATCACCCTCGAAAGCGAAGATCACCCGCGCCACCGCGTCTTCGGCGTCCACGTCGCCAATGCTGGCCTGGGGATTGAGCCTGTCCACACGCCAGGACCATTGCACCTGCCCCAGATGCTCGGGCGGCACCTCCACCTTGCGCCGCCACATGCTGGCCGAACGCTCCGCCCGGGCATGGACGACTCCTCGCCCGTCCTTGGTGGTGGGGGCATAGCGGGTGGCCTGCTTGCCCGGCAAGGGCACCTGATGCCAGCCTTCTGCCGCCGCCGCTGCATCCTTGCCCGGCCCTGCGCCCGGACCCTGGGCCACGGGTGAGCTGATGCACCCGGCCAGGCCCGCCACGGGCAGCGCCAGCAGTGAACGCCGGGTGATATCCACAAGGCCTGCAGTCATCTCACCTGTTCCTGGAAGGGGCATGAGCGGCCACCGTGCTCAATCTCAATAGGCGGCCGGTTCTCTTCAACAAGACTCTGATCTCCACGGTATCCGCAATCGAACCTGAACTTGGAGCTTCTCATGCAGCAACCTGAGTAGAAACTTGCCTCAGCAGGCTCGTTCAGTGAGCCACTGAGTCCGTAATCTGAGCTCTCTTGTTGATGGAGAGCCTCGATGTCCAGCCACCAGATCCAGTTCCAGCACGGCATGTCGATCCCTGAGTTTCTGAGCCATTTCGGCACCGAAGCGCAATGCGCCGAGGCGCTCAAGCGCTCGCGTTGGCCGCAGGGGTTTCGCTGCCCGCAGTGCTCCAGCACGCAG
>JAJTDM010000148.1 GCA_021300575.1 Rubrivivax sp. | reverse complement strand
GCCTGCGCGGCCGACTGCGTGGCGGCGAGCGCGGGCTTTCCGGTGGCCAGCCTCTTCTGGTGCGCCGGCTGCCAGGGCTCGATCTACCCGATGACCGGCCACGTCACGACCCACATCGGCGGCGTGCAGGCCTCGGTGCTGCTCACCCAGCGCATGACCGCCAAGATGCACCGGCAGCTCACCACCTTCGCCACTGCCGGCTCGCGGGGCCTGTGCGGCGCCTACCCGCTGCCCATCTTCGACAAGACGCACTACAAGCTGCAGATGACCTACCCGGTGCCTGCCACCGCGAAGGTCGCCGGCCAGTGCTGCCAGCCCTACGGGCGCACCACCATGATCTGGGGCTCGGGCAAGTCCTTCCCGGTCAGCGGGGAAGACTTCAGCTACCAGATCTTCCGCAAGAGGAACTGCTGTGTCGGCGCCTGGTGATCCGCGGGCGCAGCGGCGCCCTATCGCGCCCATCCGGCAAGCCGCACGCCTCGCCGCGATGAGTCTCGCCGCATTGCTCGCGCCCGACGCCTTCGGCCAGGGACAGCCAACCGCTCTCCGCTGGCCAACGGCCCAGGAGATCGATCGCGCAAAAGTCGAGCGTCCGATCCCCGCACCGGAAGCCCCCATCCCGGCACCGCGCGCCCTGCCCCGCATCGGCCCAGGCTCTGGCGAGGGACCGGGCGCAGCCCAGCGCCCTCCCGCAAGCGGCGCCGGCATCGACATCGGCGCGCTGGCCCGTCAGGGCAACCAGATCAGCGGCGCCATGAGCCCCGGAGCCCTCCCAATGCAGGAGCCCGCGCTGCGCATCTTCGTCACCCTGGACATGCCCCTGGGCAGTCTGCGCCGCCTTGTCGACCAGGCCGAGCGGGCCGGCGCGGTGCTCGTGCTGCGCGGCCTGAAGAACCAGTCGATGCGCCAGACGGTCGCTTCCGTCAGCGACCTGCTCGGCGAACGCAAAGCCGGATGGGTGATCGACCCCGAGGCCTTCGAGCGGCACGGCGTCGAGGCCGCGCCCACCTTCCTGCTGACCATCGGCGAGGACGCCCCGCCCTGCAGCGCCACCACCTGCACCGTGCCGCGCCCCTTCGTGTCGGTGTCGGGCGATGTCAGCCTGGACTACGCGCTGGAGCACATGGTCCGCCGCCATCCCGGCGCCGGTGCGGTCGCAGGTCCCTACCTCTCTCGGCTGCGCTCCCGATGAAGAACCTGCAGCCAGCAGTGGCACAAGTAGCAGCACTAGCAGCCGCCGTCGTGCTGCTTTCCCTGTCCACGCCGCCCGCCCATGCGCAATCCTTGTCCGACGCCTTCAACCAGGGCGCAGCCATGGGGCGCTCCGGCAACGCCGCCGCCCGAACCCAGATCAACCCGACCACCGCTCAGGGCACGGTGCCCGGCTACACCACCAGTCCACCGCAGGCCTCTTACTTCGGCAGCGCCGGGCTGGGCTCGCAGGCCGGCGCCGCGACGAGCGCCTGCGCAGCGGCTGGCAACGGCAACACCAACGGCGCACAAGCCTGCAACGCGGTGAACTTCTCGCAGACCAACCCGACGCGCCGGCCCACCTTCAGCATCGCCCCGAACGATCCGCTGCTCACGCGCGCCCGCACCATCACCGCCGACCCGCAGAGCATTGCCGGCAACATCGCCGGCACCTACAGCGGATGCAGCGTGCAGACCACCACCACGCCGGACCGCTTCGAGACGGCGCTGTGCCACCAGTACCGCACCACCGAGACGCTCACGTGCGACAAGGTGCTCATCGTCACGCCGGTGCTCACGCCCGGCTGCAGCGACGGCGAGTTCCTCACCCGCGTCACCGCCGACCCCTGCCCGGCCTGCATCGACTACCTGGCCTTCGATTTCAGCTGCGCGGTGGACAGCTACCGCATGCACGCTTTCACCCTCAACAAGGGCAGCGGCGAGGTCTACATGGACCTCGGCAGCCAGAACGTGCCCGGCGCGCTCAACACACAGATCCCGAAGACGCCCGGCCCGAGCCGCATCGAAGGCTTCTACTGCTACCAGACCTTCTACAGCCAGTCGTGCAGCGGGGCGAACTGCAGCATCGGCGCCTGGTTCGCCAACCCCTGCCAGGGCACGAGCTTCCAGGGCGTGAGCACCTTCGCCATGCCCACCCGCGTGAGCTTCACCGACACCTGGGACAACCAGTGCAGCGCACTGGAGGCGCGCGCCCGATGAAGCTGCTTCGCCTCGCCCTCGCTGCCGTAGCAGCCCTAGCAGCAATAGCAACCTCGCCCGCCTTCGCCGCGGACTGCGTCAAGGAGGCCGAGGTCTGCGTGGAAGGCCCCGCCACACGCATCATCAGCGGGCACCCGGTCTACCGCGACTGCTGGCGGACGACCTCGTCCTACAGCTGCCTCTCCGCCCGCAGCAACGACGACTGCCAGCCGCTGCGCGACCGTGGCTGCAGCCAGGTCGGCTCCACCTGCGTGGAGACCACCCCACAGGGCCTGTGCACCGTGTTCGAGCAGTCCTGGCAGTGCAAGACCGCCAGCGGCACCAGCAGCACCGTCACGAACTGCGGCGACCGGCGCTTCTGCCTGAACGGCAACTGCTTCGACACGTCGCACACGCCCGACCCGGACTTCGCCCGCGCTGTCGCCGGCCTGGAGATCCAGCGCGAGGCCGGTCGCTACGTCGACCCCGACACGCTCGAAGTCTTCAAGGGCTTCGACAACCGCTGCCGCAAGAAGCTCTTCGGCCTGGTGAACTGCTGCAAGGGCGGCGGTGCCAGCGGCTCGCTCTTCAGCACGATGGCGCTGATCTCCGGTGCCGGTGGTCAAGCCATCGGCGCGGTGGGATCGAGCTACACCTACGACGCGCTCTTCGCGGCCGACGCGCCGGACATGGTGATCGCCGGCTTCGAAGCCCTCTTCGGAGCGGGCGGCGGCAGCTCGGCGCTGGCCGGGCTGATCGCGGGCGAACTGTCGGTGGGCTCGTTCATGACCTCACTGGTGCCCGGCCCGTGGACGATCGCCATGCTCGCCATCCAACTCTCGGGGCTGCTGTCCTGCGAGCAGGCCGAGCAGGTGCTGGCGATGAAGAACGACAACCGCCTGTGCCACAGCGTCGGCAGCTACTGCTCGCGCAAGGTGCCCATCCTCGGCACCTGCCTGGAGACCACCCAGAGCTACTGCTGCTTCAACTCGCGCCTGGCCCGGGTGCTCAACGAGCAGGGTCGCGCCCAGCTCGGCCGCAGCTGGGGCGGCGCGAAGAACCCCGACTGCGCGGGGTTCAGCCTCGCGCAACTGCAGACCCTCGATTTCTCGCGCATGGACCTCACCGAGTTCTACGCCGAGATCGCCCCGACGCTGCCCGACGTCGGTGCCCTGGCCAACAAGGCGCGCAACCGCGTGAATGGCGCCGTCGGGCCCTGAGGACACACGATGAGATTCCTCCCCACACTGGCCGTGACCGCTCTCTTGCCACTGGCCGTCTGCACCGCCCATGCGGCCGGCCCCTCCGAGACCACCCCGCGCCATGCCGTCACCGACCTCAAGCCCCTGTTCGCTCGCGCCGCCGCCGAGGGCAGCGCCCGCGGCACGCTCACCGGCCCCGGCGCGCAGGCCATCGCGCGCCGCTTCCAGACCGATGCCCCGATCGAGATCGATGTGCGCCGCATCCAGCGGTTGCCCCAATTAGGCTGCGGCCGGCTGGAGGTGACCACCCGGCAGCGCGACGTGACTCAGGCGGGCAAGCGCGGCGATCAGGAGATGGTCTACCAGCTCAGCCACTGCGCCGACGGCCGATTCCCGGAGGAACGGTGAGCGCGCTCCGATCAGCCCTCATCGCGCTGCTCACCGCCCTCCCCGCGATCGCAGCCCATGCCACTGAGCCACCAACGGCACAGCCAGCGGACATTGCTGAGACCGCCACCGTCTACTGGCAGCAGCACCGCGAAGGCTGGTTCTGGTACCGCGACCCGCCGCCCCCGGCAGCGCGCCCCGCCCCGAAGGCACCCGCCACCCCGGCCAGACCGCGCGAACTCGCCGACTTCGAGGCCATGCAGCAGCGGCTGGAGGCGCTCAAGCGAGTCGCGGTCATGAACCCCACCGACGACAACCTGATGGCCTACATGCGCTTCCAGCGGATGGTGATGGACCGCTCCCAGGTCTTCGCCGACCGCTGGCAACGCCTGGTCTGGCGCGAGCCCAGCCTCGACTACGCCTTCGAGGGCCGCCCCACCAACACCCTGGCCATCGCCGCCTTCGACGAGCGCCAGCGCGAGCGGGATACCGCAGCCGTGCGGCAACTGGCCGCCAGCCACGGCCTGGTCTTCGTCTTTCGCAGCGACTGCCCGTTCTGCCACCGCTTCGC
>JAJTDM010000147.1 GCA_021300575.1 Rubrivivax sp. | reverse complement strand
GCGTTCAGCGCCAGGATGTTGGTCTGGAATGCAATGCCGTCGATCACGCCAATGATGTCGGCGATCTTGCGCGAGCTGGCGGCAATGTCCTGCATGGTGGTCACCACCTGCGACACCTTCTCGCCCCCGAAGGATGCCGCCTCGCGCGCCCCGCCGGCCAGTTGGCTGGCCTGGCGCGCCGTGTCAGCGTTCTGCTGCACGGCAGAGGTCAGTTGCTCCATGGAGGCTGCGGTTTCTTCCAGATTCGCGGCCTGCTGTTCGGTGCGCTGGCTCAGGTCGGTGCTGCCTTCGGCAATCTGCAATGCGCCCGTGGACACGGCCTGCGCACTCGCCCGAACCCCTCCGACGATCCCGGCCAGGCTGTCGCTCATGGACCGCAGGGCCCGCAACAGGTCGACCGCCTCGTCTCGCCCCACGGCCTGGAACTGAACGCTGAGGTCGCCACTGGCAATGCCTTGCGCCGCCTGGGCAGCCTTGATAATTGGCCGCGTGATCGAGCGGGAGATGAAGAAGCCCAGCAGCAGACAGGCCAGCACAGCCACCAGGGCCACCGCCGCGGTCACCCACAGCGTGCGCTGGAAGGCAAGTTCGGAAGCCTGGTGCACTTCAGCGGCCACGCGAAGCTGCAGTTCGATCAACTCGCTGATCTTGCCGCTGATGGGGTCGACCGTGCTGTAAAGAGGGCCGTTGAAGGCGCTGAGTTGGCCCGCCACTGAACCCGACATGCCCTTGAGCGCCTCCTCAAGGCTGGCGATGTCACGGTCCGCAGGGCCAAACAGATCTTGGGCCTCATCGGCCAGTTTCTGCTCGGGCGGCGTCAAGGGGCCAGACCGGTAGTCCGCCCACTCCTTGCGGATGTCAGAGCGGGCCGCCTGCACGGCCTTCACCGCCTCTTCAGCCGTCATCAATCCGGCCTGGGCCTTGTTGACCGCATCGATGACGTTCACCGCGTAGGCATCGCCAATCACCTTCAACTGCCGCAGGGGTACCACCCGGTCCTGGTAGATGGCGGTGGCGCTGTCGTGCACGGCGAGCAGGCCTTGCAGGCCCATCAGGCCATTCACGCCAAGAAGCGCGACCAGCGACAGAAAAACCAGGGCCAGGCGAGGGCCTATCCTGAGGCGTTGAAGCAACTGCATACGTGACCCTTGGAAACAATGGAGGACGAGGCGACCTCAATCACATTGTGAATGCCCGCAACCATGATGCTCCATGGGTAATGGACCCCTGGAACACCGCCGATCAACCGACCGGACCATGCGTTGAGGCCCGATCACGTCAGCGCAGGCTGGCCTGCACCTGCCCCTTGAGCTTCAGCAGGAGCGGCCGGCCGCGCCGGTCCACCGCCTTGCCGGCCGGTACCTTGATCCAACCTTCGCTGAGGCAGTATTCCTCCACATCGAAGCGCTCCTTGCCGTTGAACAGGATGGTGATCCCCCGCTCCAGCAGATCGGCAGCGAAGTGCGGGCTGCGCGGGTCCACGGACAGGCGGTCCGGAAGGGCGTGGGCCGCCGCAACGTCCTGGGCTGATATGTCCGGTGCGGAACGCGTGGCAAGAGGTTCGGTCATGGCGATCTCGGTGACAAGGCAAAGCTGCGGGGGTTCGGTCGTGCAAGCACCGGGGGTCCAGCGGAAGACATCTGCCCCGGAGGGCGTGAGGATCAGGCCCGGGGATCCGGGGACCTGGTTCCTGGGAATCGAAAAAAGCGCGCGATTCTAGGCGGCCACCAGTGCCGGCGGCCTGACACAGCCGAGCGCCTGGCGCGGGTTTCCCAACCGCTTCAGATCCGCTCCTCGACCGCCGACAGGCTCAATCGCTGCACCACACACTGGCGTGCGGTGACCCGCGCGCGCAATCGGGTGTCGCGGCCCGGCTCCAACACCAGGCGACAGTGGTACTCCAGGGTGTCCACATCCCCCGTCATCCGGGAGGTCATCGAACGGCTCCACCTCAGTGCGCCATCAACCTCCAGGCTCAGGCCCAGCTCGGGCTTTCTGGCGTCCACCGGCACACCCACCCGCAACTGCACATCCACGTCGAAAGTGCGCGTGCGGTCCAGGGCGCCCGGAATGGTGAGCACCGCCACATCGGTGTCGGTCGTGCGGGTGCACCAGGATTCAGGTTCGGCAGGCGCCAGACGCTTGGACATGGCCTGTATTGTGCTGAGGCGCCAGCGCAGAAGCGGAGGCTGCGTGCTGGTGGTCTTGGAGTCGCTGGCGGGGACCTTCGACGAACAGGGCCATGTGGTCGGTCGGACAATGGTCCACACGCTCAGAGGAGACACCATGGCAACGCAGTTCACGAATCCGGCTGGCCTGTCACGAGGCAACTACTCCCATGTCGCCACCGTTACCGGCGGCAGGCTGGTGTTCGTATCGGGACAGGTGGCCTTCGACGAACAGGGCCATGTGGTCGGTCAGACCATGACCGAGCAGGCCGAGCAGGTCTTCCACAACCTGAAGGTGGCGCTGGCAGCCTCCGGCGCCACGCTCGAGCATGTGGTCAAGATGAACATCTACATGCGCGACCTGACGGCATCGCGTCTGCAGGCCTTTCGCGCCGTCCGGGCGAGACACCTGGGCCAGCACCTGCCCGCGAGCACGCTGGTGGCCACGCCGGCGCTGGTGCACGAGGACCTGATGCTGGAGGTCGAGGTGGTGGCAGCCGTGGATTGACGATGGATTGCTTCGGCGTCGTCCAGTTCGCGGTGGCATTCGCGCCGTGACTCCGAGTTTCGATGACAGCCCCCAGCGCCTTCGCCCCCTTCCAGTCACCAAGCCGCCGGGAACTGCTCCGTCTGACAGCGGCCCAGGCCTTGGCGATGGCCATGCCGCTGGCACACGCGCAGCAGCCCGTCAGCCGCAGCGCCACAGGCTGGCGCATCCCGGGCGGCTTTGAGTCTGGCAAACGCATTTGGTTAGGCATCGATGGCGGGCATGAAGCCTTGACCTTGATGCTCATTCGCACCTTGCAATCGGCACAGGTCCCCGTGGGGATCTGGGTGGCGAACGCTCAGGACCAAGCCGTGGCTTTGGAAAGCTTGCGGGCCGCCGGCATCGTGCCTGGCACCTTGCGTTGGGCGCAAACGCCCGGGGTGTTCTTCTTTCTTCGCGATGCCACCGTGTTGGCTCAAGGCCCCACAGGCGAGGTGGGAGCCGTGAACTTTCGTTGGAGCCACTACGGCACCGCTGGTTGGTGCGCCCGGCGCCATGCGGGTGACGCAAGAGCAGTGGCCAGTTGCACACCGAAGTTCGACGCATTGCGCGAGGGCCTGGATGCGGCGATGGGGCGCGAGCTCCGCCGCTCATCCAGCCATGCCGGCGGCGCGGCTCGTGCTGGCCGCACTTTTGACAGCGACATCGCGCTGGAGGGCGGTGCCTTGGAAAGCAACGGCGAAGGTACCCTGATCGCGAACGAAGCCTTCTTGCGCCAACGCAACCCCGGCCGCAGCCGCGCCCAGCTCGAGAATTCACTCAGGCGCCTGCCCGGCGTGCGCCACGTGATTTGGGTGGCTGAGGGCTTGGCTGAAGATCCACAGATGCGCGCCAGCATCACCGCCCAACATGTGGGTTGGGGCACCGGCGGTCACACCGACGAGTTTGTCCGTTTTGCCGACGCCCGCACGGTGCTGCTCGCGTGGCCGCAAGACGAGGATGCCCAACAGCATCCGGTCGCCCGTTTGACGCACGAGCGCATGGAAAAGAACCTCGCGCTGCTGCAAGCCTCCCGCAACGCCAAAGGCGAGCGCCTGAAGCTCATCAAGATCCCGATGCCGCGCCCGATTCAGCGCGAAGTGGTGTTACGCGACGATGCGGATACCAACTGGAGCGAACAATGGCGTACGGCTGATTTCCCGCCTGGCGAAGGGCGCAAGGCTGGAGATGTGCTGCTGCAGATGGCGGTAGCCAGCTACCTGAACTTCGTCATTGCGCCCGGTTTGGTGTTGTTGCCCGATTACCTGCCCCACGGCACACCACCCGAGCGACAAGCACGCGTCGAAAAGCTGTTCGCAGATGCCTTCCCAGGCAAGCGGATCGTGTTCATCGACGCGATCGGCTTGAACTGGTACGGCGGCGGTTTGCATTGCGCCACCTTGAACGAGCCCTGACGGTCTGAATCCATCGCGCGGCACGGTCAAGCATCAACACTGGCAATGCAGATGCATTGCCAGTACAAGGCTTCTGCATTACCATTTGGGCCAGTACTTCTCCAAAAACTGACTTGATTAGAAACCTGCTTCAGCAGGCTCGTCCAGTGAGCCACTGAGACCGTAACCTGAGCTCTCCTGACGAAGGAGAGTCCTGATGTCCAGCCACCAGATCCAGTTTCAGT
>JAJTDM010000037.1 GCA_021300575.1 Rubrivivax sp. | reverse complement strand
AGCCGACAGACCACCGGTAAGCCGTGTGCGGGAAATCCGCATGCACGGTTTGAACGGGGGTGTTGGTTCTGTAACTGACCGTAAGGCCTGAACAGGGCCAACATCTACCAATGCTGGCGCAACGCACTCTCAAGTCGCTCACCCGGGCCGTCGGCGTGGGCGTGCACAGCGGCCAGAAGGTGGAGCTGACGCTGCGGCCCGCCCCGGCGGACCACGGCATCACCTTCCGCCGCACAGATCTGCCCGTGCCCGTGGACATCCCCGTCAATGCCTTTGCGGTGAGCGACACGCGCATGGCCTCCACCATCAGCCCGGGCGGCGACCCCGGTGCGCCCAAGGTGCAGACCATCGAGCACCTGATGTCGGCCTGCGCCGGGCTGGGACTGGACAACCTCGTCGTGGACATCACGGCCGAGGAGGTGCCCATCCTCGACGGCTCGGCCGCCAGCTTCGTGTATCTGCTGCAAAGCGCGGGCATCGAGGTGCAGCGCGCGCCCAAGCGCTTTCTGCGCGTGAAGAAGCCGGTGGAGATCCGTGAGGGCGAAGGGCCGTCGCTGAAGTGGGCGCGGCTGGAGCCGCACCACGGCTACCGCCTGACCTTCGAGATCGACTTCGGCCACCCCGCGCTGGACGCCACCGGGCAGCGCGTGAGCTTCGACATGGGTTCGGGCCGCTACCAGGCCGACATCGCGCGCGCCCGCACCTTCGGCTTCACGCGCGATGTGGAGATGATGCGCGCCCGCGGCCTGGGCCTGGGCGGCAGCATGGACAACGTGATCGTCATCGACGACTACCGCGTGCTCAACAGCGAGGGCCTGCGCTACGACGACGAGTTCGCCAAGCACAAGATCCTGGACGCCATCGGCGACCTGCACATCGCCGGCAAGCCGCTGCTGGCGCACTACGTGGCCTACCGCAGCGGCCACGCGCTGAACAACCGCCTGCTGCGCGCGCTGCTGGCCGACGAGACCGCCTACGACATCCTCACCTTCGAGGACGAAACCCGCGCCCCGGCCGGCCTGGCCGCGCTGGCGCCGGCTTGGTGAGCGCCCCGGATCCGCGCCGCCATGCTGATCTTCCGCCTCGTCTTTGGCCTGCTGCTGCTGGCCGGCGTGCTGTGCTTTGCGATGTACATCGCCACCGGCCACCCGACCTGGAAGCGCAACGGCTTCATCATCGTCAAGTGGACGGTGCTGGCCGCCCTGGCCTTCTTCATGGTGCTGATACTGGAGCGGTTGGCGGTGCTGCTGTAGGCGTACCTTCGGCCCATTGCGCCGCTCAGTCCCGTTCACCGCTCTGGCTCAGCGCGCACCTCTCAGGTGATGCACCCCGCCTCCACCACCGCCTGCGGTGCCACTGCCACGGGATCGGGCACCCGGTAGCCGTAGCGTACGGCGGTCAGTTCGGCCAGGATGCTGACGGCGATTTCCGGCGGCGTGCGGGCGCCGTTCTTCAGGCCCACGGGGCCGTGCAGGCGGGCCAATGAGGCCTCGCTCATGCCGAAGTGCTCCATCAGCCGCGCACGGCGCTTGGCCTGGTTGACGCGCGAGCCGATGGCACCGACGTAGAACGCCGGGCTGACCAGCGCTTCCATCAGCGCCAGGTCGTCGAGCTTGGGGTCGTGGGTGAGGGCGATGACGGCGGTGTGGCCGTCGGGCTGCAACTCGCGCACCACATCGTCGGGCATGCCGGGTACGAGGCGGGCGTTCTCGGCCTGGAAGCCGGTGGTGTACTCCTCGCGCGGGTCGCACACCAGCACTTCGTAGCCCAGGGCCGCGGCCATGGGGCAGAGGTATTGCGTGAGCTGCCCGGCGCCGACGATCAGCAGGCGCCAACTCGGGCCGTGATGGGTGACGAGGTGGGTGTCGGTCAGCTCCAGTTCGTCTGTGCTGCCCGCGGGCTGCAGCTCCACCTCCCCCGTGGCCAGGGTCAGGCGGCGGCGCACGCGCTGGCCGGCCTGCAACTGCTGCAGCAGTTCGTCCAGCCGCGTGCAGGCCTGCACAGGTTCCAGCACCAGTTCGATCAAGCCGCCGCAGGGCAGGCCGAAGCGGTGCGCGGCCTCTGCGTCGATGCCGTAGCGCACCACCTGCGGCACGCCGCTGGCCAGGGCGCCTGCCTTGGCCTTGGCGATCAGGTCGTCTTCAATGCAGCCGCCCGAGACGCTGCCGGCGACCAGGCCGTCGTCGCGAATGGCCACGCTGGAGCCCGGTGGACGTGGCGCCGAACCCCAGGTGCGCGTGATGGTGCCCAGCGCTACGGCGTGGCCGACCGTGCGCCAGTCACGCACCTGCCGCAGGATCTGCAGATCGATGTTGTCCATGGGTGCAGCTTATCGCGCAGCGCGCCAGCCCCGTCAGCCCGGGCATCCCCTATGACATGCACCGCATAACCGGCCTGGTGGGCCGAAGAGGGCAGCGCCCACTTCTGCAAATGATTTCATAGGGGTTTGTGGGGGCGTGGCAAGAGGACGGTGCCCCCTAGCATCTGCCGTCGGCCACGGCTGCAAGGGGCAGCTCGCAAGGCATTCAGGAGACACGTTCCATGGGTCACACCATCACGCTTGAGGTCAATGGCAAGTCGGTGACGCGGGAGGTCGAACCGCAGACCACGCTGTCCGAGTTCATCCGCGAGAGCCTGCGCTTGACGGGCACCCACATCGGCTGCGACACCTCGCAGTGCGGCGCCTGTACCGTGCATGTCGACGGCCGTGCCGTCAAGAGTTGCAACATGTTGGCAGTGCAGGCTGCCGGCCGGGCGGTGACCACCATCGAGGGCCTGGCTGCCGTCGATGGCACCTTGCACCCGATGCAGGCTGCCTTCAAGGCCTGCCACGGCCTGCAGTGCGGCTTCTGCACCCCGGGCATGGTGATGAGCGCCGTGGATCTGGTCAAGCACCACGGCTGCCACAGCGAAGCCCAGGTGCGCGAGGCCCTGGAAGGCAACATCTGCCGCTGCACCGGTTATCACAACATCGTCAAGGCCGTGCAGCAAGGCGCGGCCGCTATGACATCGGCGGCCTGAGGGCCTGCCGAGAACCCTCCAAGGAGAGTCACCCATGAACGCACGCCAGGGATTCATCGGCCAGTCCGTCGAGCGCCGCGAGGACTCGCGCTTTCTCACCGGTCAGGGCCAGTACACCGACGACATCACGCTGCACGGCCAGAGCTACGGCTTCTTCCTGCGCTCGCCCTATGCCCACGCCCGCATCACCTCCATCGACACCACGGCCGCCGCGGCGGCACCGGGTGTGCTGGGCATCTACACGGGTGAGCACTTCAAGGCCGTGGGCGGCCTGCCCTGCGGCTGGCTCATCAACAGCCTGGACGGCAGCCCCATGAAGGAGCCCAAGCACCCGGTGCTGGCTGATGGGAAGGTGCGCTACGTGGGCGACCGGGTGGCGCTGGTGGTGGCCGACACGCTGGAGCAGGCCAGGTCAGCCGCTTTGCTGATCGAGGTGGGCTACGAGGAACTGACCCCCGTGGTTGATACGGGCAAGGCCTTTGGTGCAGGCAGTTCGGTGCACGACGAGGCCCCTGACAACCAGTGCTACCACTGGGGCATTGGCGACAAGGCGGGCACCGAGGAGGCGTTCGCCAAGGCCGCCCACGTGACGACGCTGTCGTTCCGCAACAACCGACTCATTCCGAACGCGATGGAGCCGCGCGCGGCCAACGCCGCCTACAACCCGCACGAGGACAGCTACACGCTGTATGTGAGCAACCAGAACCCGCACGTCGAGCGGCTGCTGATGTGCGCCTTCGTGCTGGGCATCCCCGAGCACAAGCTGCGCGTGGTGGCGCCCGACGTGGGTGGCGGCTTCGGCAGCAAGATCTACCTCTACGGGGAGGAGACGGCACTGGTGTGGGCCAGCAAGCAGATCCGCCGCCCCATCAAGTGGACCTGCGACCGCAGCGAGGCCTTCCTGTCCGATGCGCACGGCCGCGACCATGTGTCGCTGGCCGAACTGGCGCTGGACAAGGACGGCACCTTCCTCGGGCTGCGCGCCACCACCACCGCCAACATGGGCGCCTACCTGTCCACGTTCGCCAGCTGCATCCCCACCATCCTGCACGCCACCTTGCTGGCCGGTCAGTACAAGACCCCCAGCATCTGGTGTGAAGTCAAGGCTGTGTTCACGAATACAGCGCCTGTGGATGCCTATCGCGGTGCGGGACGGCCAGAGGCCACCTACCTGGTCGAGCGCATCGTCGAGACGGCGGCCACGGAAATGGGGATCGATCCGGCCGAGATCCGTCGCCGCAACTTCATCACCACCTTCCCGTACGCCACGCCGGTGGGGCTGACCTACGACGTGGGCGACTACAACGCCACGCTCAACCGCGGTATGCAGCTCGCCGACGTGGCCGGCTTCGCGGCGCGCAAGGCGGCCAGCGCCGCCAGGGGGCTCAAGCGAGGCATCGGCTACGCCTGCTACATCGAGGCCTGCGGCATCGCCCCGTCCTCGGTGGCCGGGGCGTTGGGCGCCCGCGCTGGCCTGTTCGAGGCCGGCGAGGTACGGGTGCACCCCACCGGCAAGGTCACGGTCTTCACAGGCAGCCACAGCCACGGCCAGGGCCACGAGACCACATTCGCGCAGGTGGTGGCCGACAAGCTGGGCATCCCGATGGAGGACGTGAGCATCGAGCACGGTGACACCGGCAAGGTGCTCTTCGGCATGGGCACCTACGGCAGCCGCTCGTTGGCGGTGGGCGGCACCGCCATCGTGAAGGCGCTGGACAAGGTCATCGCCAAGGGGCGCAAGATCGCGGCGCACTTGATGGAGGCCGCCGACACCGACGTGATCTTCGAGGACGGGCAATTCAAGGTGGCGGGCACGGACAAGGCTGTGCCCTTTGCCAGTGTTTCGCTCACCGCCTATGTCCCGCACAACTTCCCGCACGACAAGCTCGAGCCGGGCCTGAACGAGAACGCGTTCTACGACCCCAGCAACTTCACCTACCCCGCTGGCACCTACATCTGCGAGGTGGAAGTCGATCCGGCCACCGGCCACACCCGGGTGGACCGCTTCACCGCCTGCGACGACTTCGGCAACGTGGTCAACCCCATGATCGTGGAGGGGCAGGTGCACGGCGGGCTGGCCCAGGGCATCGGCCAGGCCCTGCTGGAGCATGGCGTGTACGACGAAGCCAGCGGCCAGCTGCTGTCCGGCAGCTACATGGACTACGCCATGCCCCGCGCGGATGACCTGCCCAGCTTCGTGGTGGACGCTTCCAACGGCACCCCCTGCACGCACAACCCCCTGGGGGTGAAGGGCTGCGGCGAGGCGGGCGCCATCGGGTCGCCCCCGGCCGTCATCAACGCCATCTGCAACGCCCTGGGCGTGAAGGACGTGCCCATGCCTGCCACACCTTTCACGGTGTGGCAGGCCGCGCGCCAGGCCGCCTGAACCGCATCGCCAGGAGATCGATCCATGCAAGCCTTTCATTACCAAGCTCCTGCCTCTGTGGCCGATGCACGTGCCGCTGCTGCTGCTGGCGCCAAGTTGATGGCCGGTGGCCAGAGCCTGCTGCCTTCGATGCGGCTGGGCATGTCGCAGCCCGAGGCCCTGGCGGACCTGTCCTGCCTGCCCGGAATGGCCGGCATCACGGTGTCGGGCGGTGTCGTGCGCGTCGGCGCCATGACCACGCACGCCCAGGTGGCCGCCAGTGCCGAGGTGCAGACCGCCATCCCCGCCCTGGCCGATCTGGCGAGCCGCATTGGCGACCGCCAGGTACGCAACCGCGGCACCCTGGGCGGCAGTGTGGCCAACGCCGACCCGGCGGCCTGCTATCCCGCAGCCCTGGTGGGTCTGGGTGCCACGGTGCACACGGACCGGCGCGACATCGCCGCGGACAACTTCTTCACCGGTCTGTACCAGACCGCTCTGGCGGAAGACGAAGTGATCACGGCCGTGAGCTTCCCCGTGCCGGACAAGGCCGGCTGGCAGAAGTTCAAGCAGCCTGCCTCTCGCTTTTCCATCGTCGGGGTGTTCGTCAGCAAGGGTCCCCAGGGGGTTCGCGTGGCCGTCACGGGTGCGGGCGCCTGCGTGTTCCGCGCCAAGGAACTGGAGGCGCGCCTGTCCGGTCAGTGGTCGGCTGCGGCGCTGGAAGGCGCCAGCGTTGCGTCAACCGGGCTCAACAGCGACCTGCACGGCTCAGCCGAGTACCGCGCTGCGCTGATTCCCGTGCTGGCCGCACGTGCCGTGGGTTGAGGCCACCGCCGTGGGCGGGGCCCACGGCTGAAGGCACCGTCGTCGATACTTTCGCGATGACGACCGCTTCTTCCTCGCCTGCTGCTCCGTTACGGCCCACCCCTGGAGGGGCTGTGACCGTGTCCCCCGTGGAGCAGACGCGGCAGCTGCTGCTGAGCCAGGACTACGTGGCCGACAGCCAGCTGGCCACGGTGGTGCACCTGGCGCTGCGTCTGCAGCGTCCGCTGTTCCTGGAGGGCGAGCCCGGCACCGGCAAGACGGAGATCGCGCGCACCCTGGCGGCGGCTCTGGGCCGGCCGCTGATCCGCCTGCAGTGCTACGAGGGCCTGGACCTGGCCGGCGCGGCCTACGAGTGGAACTACGCGCGGCAGATGATGGAAATCCGCCTGGCCGATGTGGGCTCTGCGCAGACGCCCGCGACGCGTGACGGACTGGGCGCGCGCCTGTTCGGCGAGCGTTTTCTCATCAAGCGCGCCCTGCTGCAGGCCATCGACCCCGCGCAGCCGGTGCCGCCTGTCCTGCTGATCGACGAACTGGACCGCGCGGACGAGCCCTTCGAAGCCTTCCTGCTGGAGGTGTTGTCCGACTGGCAGATCACCATTCCGGAGTACGGCACCGTGCGCGCGGCGCAGCCGCCCATCGTGGTGCTGACCAGCAACCGCACGCGGGAGATCCACGACGCCGTCAAGCGCCGCTGCCTGTACCACTGGGTGGGCTTTCCCGATGCGCCGCGCGAGGCCCAGATCCTGGCGCGGCGCGTGCCCGGTGCGCCGCAGGCCCTGGCACAGCAGGTGGTGGCCTTCGTGCAGCAGCTGCGCAGCCTGGAGCTCTACAAGCTGCCCGGCGTGGCCGAGACCATCGAGTGGACGCGCGCCCTGATGGAGTTGGGCGCGGTGGTGCTGGACCCGGTGGTGGTGCAGAACACTCTGGGCCTGTTGCTGAAGTACCAGGACGACATTGCGCGCGTGCAGGGCGACGAGGTGATGCGCCTGCTGCAGCGGGTGGAACAGCAGGCCGCCGAACAGACCCCGGGCCCGCGCTGAGCATGGTGCCCGGGCGACCTCCCGCGGCGGCCGCGTCCCATCTGGCCACCAACGTGATGCATTTCGCCCGCGTGCTGCGCCACGCCGGACTGCCCGTGGGCACTGACCGGGTGCAAGTGGCCTTGCAGGCGCTGCAGGTGGCAGGCCTGCACTCCCGCGCCGAGTTCTACGCCGTGCTGTGCGCCTGCCTGCTGGACCGCCACGAGCACCAGGAGCTGTTCGACCAGGCCTTCACCCTGTTCTGGCGCGAGCCGGACCTGGCCGGCCGCATGCGCGCCTTGCTGCTGCCCCAGGTGAACACCCGGGTGCCGCCGCCCGTGAAGGAGAACCGGCGCCTGGGCGAAGTCTTGTTCCCGGGCCAGCGCGAGTCTCCCGCGAAGAAGCCGCCGCAGGATCAACTGGAGTTGGAGGCCTCGCTGACAGCCAGCGCCAGCGAGCGCCTGCAGCGTGCCGACTTCGAGACCATGACGGCGGACGAGTTCCGTACCGCCCTGCGCCTGCTGGCGCGGCTGCGCACGGTGTTTCCGCCGGTGGCCACGCGTCGCCGCGCGGCCTCGCCTCGTGTGGGGCGACCGGACCTGCGTGCCACGCTGCGCGAGGCCGGGCGCCACGGCGGCGAGGTCTGGGCCTTGCGCCACACGGCGCCGCGCACGGTGGTGCCGCCACTGGTGGTGCTGGCGGACATTTCGGGCTCGATGTCGCGCTATTCGCGCATGCTGCTGCACTTCGCGCACCTGTTGGGCGCGCGCCCCGGGCGCACCATGCCGCGGGTGGAGACCTTCGTCTTCGGCACGCGCCTGACGCGCATCACCCCCTGGCTGCGCCAGCGCGACCCCGACGTGGCGGTGGCCAGGGTGACCGCCGGCGTGCAGGACTGGTCGGGCGGCACGCGCATCACCGAGAGCCTGCACGAGTTCAACCGGCGCTGGGCCCGCCGCGTGCTGGGCAGCCGGGCCACCGTGCTGCTGGTCAGCGACGGCCTGGAGCACGGCCCCACCGAAGCCCTGACCTTCGAGATGGATCGCCTGCACAAGAGCTGCCACCGCCTGCTGTGGCTGAACCCGCTGCTGCGCTTCACCCGCTTCGAGCCCCGCGCGGCCGGCATCCGCGCCATGTTGCCGCATGTGGACGGCTTCCTGCCCGTGCACAACCTTGAGAGCCTGGAGCACCTCCTGGAGGTCTTGGCCTCAGGGGCGGTGCGTCCTGGCTGAAGGCGACTTCGGCCTGTCAGCCTGTCGGCCTGCCACCTGTTCGCCGTGTTCGTCTGCTCCCCAGTGGCGTGCAGGCCGCGTCAGGCGCCGCACACCGAGCATCCCGGTTGCTGCGTGATGGCGATCTCGTCCCACTGCATGCCACGGCCGTCCAGCATCAGCAGGCGACCGGCGAGCGACCGGCCGACGCCAGTGAGCAGCTTCAGGGCCTCTGCGGCCTGCACGGTGCCGATGATGCCCACCAGAGGCGCGAACACGCCCATGGTGGCGCAGGCCACCTCCTCGAAGGCCTGTTCGGGGGGAAACAGGCAGGCGTAGCATGGGCCTCGTGAGGGGTTCGATCCGTCGGGCCCGGGGCGGGTGTCGTAGACCGAGACCTGGCCGTCAAAGCCGATGGCGGCACCTGACACCAGCGGTTTGCCGTGCCGCACGCAGGCGGCGTTCACCGCGTGGCGCGTGGCGAAGTTGTCGGTGCAGTCCAGCACCACGTCGGCCTGCGGCACCAGGGTATCGAGCAGGGCGGCATCAGCGCGCTGCGTCACCGCCTGCACCTGCACGTCAGGGTTGAGCGAGGCGATGCGCGCTTTCGCCGATTCGGACTTGGGCTGCCCCACGCTGGCCAGGTCGTGCGCGATCTGCCGCTGAAGGTTGGTCACGTCCACGCGGTCGTGGTCTACGATGGTGAGGCGGCCCACGCCCGCGCTGCCCAGGTACAGCGCCACGGGCGAGCCCAGGCCACCGGCGCCGATCACCAGGGCGTGGCTGGCCAGCAGGCGTTCCTGGCCCTCGATGCCGATGTCCTGCAACAGGATGTGGCGGGCGTAGCGCAGCAGTTGGTCGTCGGTCATGGCGTCATCAGCGGGCGGTGGTCGTCGTCAAGCGTTGCAGTCCTTCAGGCTTTGGGAGACCGGAAGGTCCACCAAGGCAGCGCGCGGGTGAGTGACAGCACCTCGCCTGAGCGTGGGGGGCAGGCGTAGCCGTCCAGGTCCTGGAGCGCTTGCCGCCACTCGGGCGCCTGCAGCAGTGTGCACAGCAGCCGCACGGCGGGTTGCTCCAGCGCATCGGCCAGGCAGACCAGGAAGTAGTCTTCCTCCACCAGCGGCACGAAGCCCAGGCCGTAGCGCACCGCCGCGGCCTCGATGCCCAGTGCTGCATCGGCCGCGCCGCTGGCCACCGCGGCGGCGCAGGCCAGATGGCTGGTTTCCTGCACCGTGGTGTTCAGCGAGCTCAGTGCAAAGCCCTGGTGCGCCGCCAGGTGCTCGGCCAGCAGGCCGGTGCCGGAGCCGGGCTCTCGCGCCACGAAGCGCAGGCCCCGCGCCGCCACATCAGCCAGCGAGCGCGCACCCATCGGGTTGCCCGCAGCCACCAGCAGGCCCTGGGTGCGGCGCATGGTGCTGATCAGCTTGTGCCGGCCGGGCTTGAGCAGGGCCTTCAGTGCCCTGGCGTAATGCTCGCTGCGGCTCAGCGGCGGCGCATGAAAGCCCGCCACGACGCAGCGCCCCTCGGCCAGCGAACGCAGCGCGTCCAGGCTGCCGGCAAAGCGCAACTCGATGTGCAGGCCCTGTGCATCGCCCAGCGTCTGCAGCACGGGCAGCATGAGGTCGTGGCTGGCGTCGATGCGCAGCACCTGGCGCGAGCCGTCCAGCGCCTCCTCCATCACGCGTTGCAACTCGCGCCGCAGGGCTTCGATGTGCGGCACCAGGCGTTCGCGGGCCTGGCGTTCGGCCCACAGCAGGCGCTCGGCAAAGGGCGTCAGCCTTGCAGGCTGCCCGCGCTGCCAGACCACCAGCGCCTGGCTCACAGTTTCTTCCCACTGCTTGAGGCTGCCCCAGAGGTGGCGGTAGCTCAGGTCCAGCGCCTTGGCCGCGCCCTGGATGGAGCCCTGGGTGGCCACGGCCGACAGCAGGTCGAACAACGGGTTGTCGACCTGGCTGCCCGTCTGCGGCTCTGCCAGGAAACGGTACTGCAGTTGGACGCCGCGGGCGGTGGAGGAGGAGGTCATGGCGGGAAACTCTGGACCCCGCATTGTCTGCCCCGCGCGCCTGCGCTGCGTGCGGTGTGCGCGTGGCGGCGCCCACGGCCTGCTTTTGAGGCTTCTTCAGCCGCCGCCGCGCTGCAGGTGCAGGTCGAAGCGCTTCATGAAGGCGTTGCGCGCCGGCGCTTCCACCGCTTGGAACCGGAAGCGAACGGCCATGCGTGGCAGCCGGATGAGGGCGATGACGCGAGGGGTCAGCACCTGCCAGTCGATGACCAGTGCGCCCTCGCCGATGGCCACGCCCAGGCGGCCCTCTTCGCGCTGCGTCCAGGGGTGGCCATGCACGGCCTCGGGCATCCAGCGCAGCCACTCCTGCTCCGTGCAGCCGTACTCGCGCTCAAATGACGCCGGCACGGATGGCGAAGGTGTGGAGGAGGATGACGGCGAAGCCGCCGACACGTCGCGCCTTCAGCCCCCGGCCACGGGCGGCCAGATGGCGAGCACGTCCTGTGGCTGCAGGGGCAGTGTGGCGCGGTCGGCCGGGGCGACGTAGCGCCCGTTCACCAGCACCAGGTGCACCAGCTTCTGCGGCAATTGGAAGGGCTCGGTCACCTGCTCGATGGTGGCGCCGTCGGGCACTTCCAGTGTCATGGCATTGCCGCGACGCTTGTCGGCGGGCAGGTAGTCGGTGAGGCTGGCGTAGAGCTTGAAGGTGATCTGCATGGGGGCAGTGTCTTACACGCTGGCGTGCACGTCCTGGGCTTGCGCACGGGCCAGGTAGGCCTCCATCAGCAGCGTCGGGTCGGCCAGCAGCTTGTCTTTCCACTCGCCCAGGGGCACGGCGCCTTCCACCAGGCCGCGCATCACGCCCACGTGCTGCGTCCAGCCGATCGCGTTGCAGCCCACCAGCTTGCCGTCGGCGAACTGCAGGCTCAGGTGGCGCCCGCCGGTGCGCTGGTCGGGCTCGGTCAACTCCGCGTGCTGGCCGCCCGCCACGCCTTCCCAGTTGCCGAAGCTGGCCGAGATGAGGCCGAGCGTGTCCAGCACGTTGATCTGCGTCACGCCCTTGAGCTCGGTCTTCTGCCCCACCATGTTGAGTGCGGCCACGCGGGCTTGCTCGGCCGCGTTGGGCTGGATGGCGCTGACGATGGTCTTGCCGCTGACCTTGTCGAAGGCCTCGGCGCAGTCACCGGCGGCGTAGACGCCGGGCACGCTGGTCTGCAGATGCTCGTCCGTCAGCACCCCCAGCAGGCACTTGACCGCGCTGCCTTCCAGGAAGCCGATGTTGGGCTTCACGCCCGTGGCGCTGATGACCAGATCGGCCTCCAGCGTCTGGCCGTTGGACAGGCGGGCGCGCAAGGCGCCACCTGCGGGCCGCTCGATGGCCTCCACCCGGGCGCCGGTGTGCACGGCCACGCCCTTCTTCTCGCACCAGTCCTTGATCATGCCGCCGGCCGTGGGGCCCATCATGCGCGGCACCATGCGGTCGCCCATCTCCACCACGCTGAGCTTGACGCCGCGCGCGGCCAGCGCCTCCATGATGATGCAGCCGATGAAGCCGGCGCCCATCTGCAGCACGCGCGCACCCGGCGTGGCCTGCGCCATGATGGCGCGGGCGTCCGCCAGCGTCCAGCAGGCGCGTACGCCCGGCCCGTCGATGCCCGGAATGGGCGGCGTGGCGGGTGACGAGCCGGTGGTGATCAACAGCCGGTCGTAAGCCAGGGTTTCGCCGCTGTCCAGCTTGACCGTACGCGCAGTCGTGTCCAGCGTCACGGCCCGGCCGCGCTTGAGCGCGATGCGCTGGGCCTCGAAGTGGCCGGCGCTGTGGCGCAGGTGCGTGCCGGCCTCGCCGATGTTGCCGATCAGCAGGTAGGGGATGGCCATGCGCGAGTAGGGCGCCTCGGGCTCGTCGCCCACCAGCGTGATTTCGTCGTGCGGC
Organism: Rubrivivax sp.; assembly: GCA_021300575.1. Lineage (GTDB taxonomy): Bacteria > Pseudomonadota > Gammaproteobacteria > Burkholderiales > Burkholderiaceae_C > Rubrivivax. The sequence goes on along the minus strand of JAJTDM010000037.1, from coordinate 20,864 downwards.
GCGTGCTTGCGGATGGTTTCGGCGGCGATCACGCCAGCCGGTCCGGCGCCAAGGATCAGGTGCTTCATGGTCGGTCTCCTCGGATTCGTATTCGCGGTGCGGTGTGGTGGGGCTGAGGCGCCCCCAGAAACGCAGAAGGCGGTGCTGCCACCGCCTTCTTGCCGTCCTTGCGGGAGGGCTGCCGTGCCTATGCCAGGGTCACAGGCCCAGGCGCTGGCGCGTCTCGGCCTTCAACTGGCCGTCGGCATCCCAACCGCGGATGTCGTAGTAGTGCGGCAGCATCTGCGGCACCTGCGACACCAGGCCCTTGGCCGGGCCGGTCTTCACCGGTTCGGTGGTCAGGCGGGCGGGCAGCACGTCGTCCTTGCTCGTGAACCCGGCGCGGTTGTTGAAGTCGCGCTCCATGTTCCAGATGCGCTCGCCGATGTCGTTCATGGCGTCCATCGTGAACTCCGAGCCGCAGGCGGCGGCGACCTGGGGCTGCACGTCGGCCAGGGTCCAGGCAAAGCTCGTGAAGATGCAGATGCCGGCGGCATCGAACGCGGCAGTGGCGTCCTGGAAGGCCTTGACCAGTTCCGGCTTGCCTTCTGAGACCAGGGGGTCGGTCTTGACCGGGATGCCCAGGATCTCGGAAGCCACGGTGTAGCTGCGCAGATGGCAGGCGCCGCGGTTGCTGGTGGCATAGGTCAGGCCCATGCCCTGGATGCCGCGGCCGTCGTAGGCCGGGAACTCCTGGCCCTTGACGCTCATGCTCAGCCCGGGGTGGCCGTACTTGGCGGTCAGGCGCTTGCTGCCCAGGCCGATCTCCTTGCCAAAGCCCTCGCCGTTGGCGGTGATCTCGGCAAAGTGCGCCAGCGCGTGGGCCGACCCGAACGGGGCCTCGATGCCCAACTGCTCCTTGGTGAGCACGCCCATCTCATACAGCTCCATCACCGCGCCCACAGTGGCGCCGAAGCTGATGGGGTCCATGCCCTGCTCGTTGCACAGCAGGTTGGCGTACTGCAGGGCTTCCAGGTCGTTCACGCCGTTGGCCGCACCCAGCGCCCAGGCCGCTTCGTACTCCAGGCCGCCAGAGGCACCCCAGTACTCGGGCTTGTTCTGCACCGTGAAGTGGCCCTGGTCCATCTTGCTGATGCGCCCGCAGGCAATGGTGCAGCCGAAGCAGGCCTGATTGGTGACCAGATGCTTCTTGCCGTCGGTGGCGCGTGGGGTGGCCATCGCCTCGGCGGAGATGTCCTTGGCGCCTTCGAACTGGCTGTCCTTGTGGTTGCGGGTGGGCAGCGCGCCCACCTCGTTGATCACGTTCATCAGCACCTGGGTGCCATAGGTGGGCAGGCCCTGGCCGGTGACGGCGTTGTCGGCCAGGATCTTCTTCTTCTCGAAGGTGACCTTCATGAACTCCTTGGCGTCGGCGAAGTTGCCCACGCCCTTGGTGCCGCGCACGGCGATCGCCTTGAGGTTCTTGGAGCCGGCCACGGCGCCCACGCCCGAGCGCCCGGCGGCGCGGTGCAGGTCATTGACGATGGCGGCGAACAGCACCTGGTTCTCACCGGCCTTGCCGATGCTGGAGATGCGCAGCAGCGGGTCCTGGTGGGCCTTCTTCAGCGCTTCTTCGGTCTTCCAGACGCTCTGGCCCCACAGGTGGCTGGCGTCACGCAGTTCGGCGTGGTCGTCGCTCACGTAGAGGTACACGGGCTTGGCGGACTTGCCCTCGAAGATGATCATGTCCCAGCCGGCCATCTTCAGCTCGGCACCCCAGTAGCCGCCCGAATTGGAGCAGGCCACGGCGCCCGTGAGCGGGCCCTTGGTGACGACGGTGTAGCGCCCGCCGGTGGAGGCCATGGTGCCGGTGAGCGGACCCGTGGCCCAGATCAGCTTGTTCTCGACGGCCAGCGGATCGACCTTGGCGTCGACTTCTTCGACCAGATACTTGGTGGCCAGACCGCGCGAGCCCAGGTAGGCGCGGGCCCAGTCCATCTTCAGCGGCTCGGAGGTGACGGTGCCGGCCGTGAGGTTCACGCGGAGGATTTTTCCTGCCCAAGACATGTTGTTGGCTCCTTGTGAGGTTCAGGCCGCGGCCTGGTTGCCCAGCTTGTCAGCCCAGGCTTGCATCTTGGAAAGACCCGTCCAGTTGGCGTCCACGTAGGTGATGGCGCCGGTGGGGCAGGCGGTCGCGCAGGCGGGGTCGCCGCCGCACAGGTCGCACTTCTGCACCTTGCCGGTTTCCTGCACGTAGTTCACGGTGCCGAAAGGGCAGGAGATGGTGCAGACCTTGCAGCCCACGCAGGTGGTGTCGTTCACCACCTTGGCGCCCGTGGCCTTGTCCACGGTGATGGCTTCCACGGGGCAGGCATGCAGGCACCAGGCCTCGTCGCATTGCGTGCAGGTGTAGGGCACCTTCTTGCCGGTGGCATGGAAGTCGAACACCTTGATGCGCGACTTGGCGGGGGCGAACACCCCGTAGTTCTCGTACGAGCAGGCCATCTCGCACTGGAGACAGCCGGTGCACTTGTCGGCGTTGATGTGCAGGCTTTTCTGCATGGGGTCCCTCTGCGCTGGGGTTGAATGTCGGTGGGCCACGACCCGGCGCCAAGCGAGCGCCGTAACCAGACCACACATAAGCAATCATCTTCATACCTTCGGCCGGGTGCACCCCGTGAAAACCCTAGTCGGATTGCCAGACCCAGCGAAATGTGCGGGTTTCTTGTGCCAAGGCAAGGCTCCAAGAAAAGGAAAGGGCCCGGTTCCCCGGGCCCAATGGCGCTTCTGGCGTTCTTGGCGTTCTTGGCGTTCTTGGCGTACTTGCGACTTTCGGCGCGGCACACGCCCCAACTGAGCCGGGCCCTTCAGGGCCGCGCGTTGGGGAAGAACAATTGCTCGCTGCCGATCTTGTAGCCGGCGATGGCCGATTGCCCGGCCGGTGACACCACCCAGTCGGCAAATCGCTGCGCTGCGGCGGCCTTGACGTGGGGGTGCCTGGCCGGGTTGACCACCATCACGCCGTACTGGTTGAACAGGGTCTTGTCACCTTCCACCACGATGGCCAAGTCACCGCGGTTCTTGAACGACAGCCAGGTGCCGCGATCGGCCAGCACGTAGGCGTTGGTGCTGGCGGCCATGTTCAGCGCGGGGCCCATCCCGCAGCCGCACTCCCGGTAGGCGGCAGGCTTGGTGGCCGCCACATCGACGCCGGCGGCTTTCCACAGCCGCAATTCCGCTGCGTGGGTGCCGCTCTTGTCGCCGCGGGAGATGAAGGCCTGTGAGCTTGCGGCCAGCTTCTTGAGTGCGGCGGCGATGTCGGCACCGCGCGTGCCCGCAGGGTCGGCCTTGGGTCCTATGAGCACGAAATCGTTGTACATGACGTTGCGGCGCTGCGTGGCAAAACCTTCGGCCACGAACTTCTCCTCGGCTGCCGTGTCGTGCACGAAGACGACATCGGCGTCACCGCGGCGGCCGGTGTCCAGCGCCTGGCCCGTGCCCACGGCCACCACGCGCACGTCAATGCCTGTGGCCTGCTTGAAGGCCGGCAGCAGGTGGCCGAACAGGCCCGATTGCTCGGTGCTGGTGGTGCTGGCCATCACGATGGCTGAAGCCGGGGCCTGGGCCGGTGCCTGGGCCTGGGCCTGGGTGAGCCCTGCAACGGGCAGCGCGAGAGCGGCCACCAGTGCCCATGCTCTCAGCAGCAAGCGGGGCTGCCCCAGGTGGTCTTGTGCTCCTGTCCCATTCAATGATTTCAAGTCAGCCATGGAAGTTCTCCTTTGAGGAACTGTCGGGCCTCGACCGGGAGGTCGGGGCTGTCAAAAAACTCGTCCACCGGCCGGTCGGCCACCAGGCGCCCACCTGCCAGGTAGGCCACCCGGGTGGCCAGGCGCTTGGCCTGGCCCAGGTTGTGGGTGCTCATCACGACGGTCACGCCGTCATCGGCGAACTCGCGCACCAGCGACTCCACCTCCTGCTTGGCGCTGGGGTCCAGGCTGGCAGTGGGTTCGTCCAGGAACAGGATGTCGGGCTGCAGGGCCCAGGCCCGCGCCAGCGCCAGGCGCTGCTGCTGGCCGCCAGAAAGCGCCCGCGCAGGTCGGTGGGCCAGGGTGCCCAGCCCCACCCTTTGCAGGGCCTGCTGGCAACGCGCATCCCGCTGCGCGGCAGGCACACCCTGCAGCCACAGTCCCAGCAGCACATTCCAGCGCACCGACAGGTGCAGCAGGAATGGGCGCTGGAACACCATGGCGCTGATGGGTGGGCGGTTCTCGGGCTGCAGCAGATGCTCGGTGCGGGGCCGTTCTGCGGCGGGTTGGGCTGCGCTCGGCGTTGCCGCGTTCTGCGCCGCACCATGCCGCCTGTCTGTGACGCGGTCAGCGGCCTGCAGGCCGTGCAGCAGGCGCAAGAGCGTGGTCTTGCCCGAGCCGTTGGCGCCCACCAGGGCCAGACGCTCACCCCGCAACAGACGCAGGTTCACGTCCTGCAACGCACGGGTGGTGCCGAAGCTGACGCTCGCGGCCTGCAGTGTCAGCAGCGGCTCGTACACGGCAGGTGGGGCCTGTGCTGCGGTGCGGGCCGGCCCGGCAGGGCGCTCGGCGCGTGGTGCGTGGGCTTGGATGTCGGGATCCACAGAGTTGCCCGCACTGTCAGGTGAAGACCCGCTCACAGCGGTGCCTCCCGGCCGCCCCCGCTGCGCCACTGCAGCAAGGCGATCAACGCATTCAAGACACCCACCACGGCCAGAAGCACCAGGCCCAGGGCCAGCGCCAGGGGCAGGTCGCCCTTGCTGGTTTCCAGGGCGATGGAGGTCGTCATCACTCGGGTGAAGCCGTCGATGTTGCCGCCCACGATCATCACCGCCCCCACCTCGGCAATGGCGCGGCCGAAGCCGGTGAGCAGCGCCGTCATGACCCCCAGGCGCTCGTGCACCAGCAGCAAGGCGGCGGTGGCGGCCGAGCCGGCGCCCAGAGACCGCAGCTGGTCGCCCCCTTCGGCCAAGGCCGACAGCACCAGACGGCGCGCCAGCGCAGCGATCAGCGGCACCACGAGGATGCTCTGGGCGATGACCATGGCCGTGGGAGTGAAGAGGATGCCCCAGGACCCCAGCGGCCCCGAGCGCGACAGCAGCAGGTAGACCACCAGCCCCACCACCACCGAGGGCAGCGCCAGCAGCGTGTTCAGCAGACCCACCACCAGGCCGTGCCCGGGAAAGCGTGCCACTGCCAGCCAGGCTCCCAAGGCCAGGCCGAATCCCGCGCCCAGCAGGCAGGCCGTGCCGCTGACCTGCAGCGACAGCCCCACCACCTGCGCCAGGCGTGGATCGGCCCCGAGGATCAGCGTTCCTGCGGTGGCCAGGCTGTCGTGGAAGGTACTCACGGGGGCGATGAGGGTGCAGAGGGTGATGTGGAGTGACGTCACTCGCGAGTGGTCAGGCCCAGCCTGGCGGATCGGCCAACGGTGGGGCGCGCAGATTCTCGGCAGACCCGCCTGGCTTGGCGATATGTTCTTCACTGCATATCAGTCCGCTGCGAGCCGTACCTAGCTTCGGCGCGTGCAAAGCACCTTGAACTCTCCAAGTTCAGTGCGTGTGGCGCCCGTCCCGGTTCTTCGTATGGTCTGCCCTCAGCCAAGACCTGGGACTGAACGCGTCACGGGTCGCACCACAATGCGCGGCTTGACGCGTTCTCACTCTCAGCAGGCCCTGCCCACCACCATGTCCACCCTCGGCCCCTCTCCGCTGATTGCCAATGACCGCCACCTCAGCGTGGCGCAGGCCCGTGAAGCCATCCTGGCGCCGTTGCGCCCGGTGGCGGGCACGGAAACGCTGCCGCTGGCGCAGGCCCTGGGCCGCGTGCTGGCGCAAGACCTCGTCAGCCCCATGAACGTACCGCCGCACGACAACTCGGCCATGGACGGTTTCGCCTTCGACGGTGCTGCGCTGGAGGCCGATGCCGGGGCCGATCTGATGCTCTCGGTGGCTGGCACCGCCTACGCCGGACAGGCCTTCACCGGCGCCGTCGCCGCGGGGCAGGCAGTGCGCATCATGACGGGCGCCGTAATGCCCCCAGGACTGGACACCGTGGTGCCGCAGGAACTGGTGAAGACCGAAGGCGAAGGCGCTGCGCTGCGCGTGACCGTGCCCGCCCGTACCGTGAAGCGCGGCGAGAACCGCCGCCGAGCCGGGGAAGACCTGGCCCAAGGCAAGCCCGCCCTGCGCGCCGGCCGTGCGCTGCGCCCGTCGGACCTGGGGCTGGCCGCCTCGCTGGGCTTTGCCACACTCACCGTGCGCCGCCGCCTGCGCGTGGCGCTGATCTCCACGGGAGACGAATTGCGCAACCCCGGCCAGCCCCTGCCCGAGGGCTGCATCTACGACAGCAACCGCGCCAGCCTGGCCGGCGCGCTGCGCCGCCTGGGCGTGGAGGTGGTGGACCAGGGCCTGGTGCCCGACCAGCCCGCAGCACTGGAGGCGGCCTTCACCCAGGCCGCAGCCACCTGCGATGCGGTGGTGACCAGCGGCGGCGTCAGCGTGGGCGAGGCCGACTACACGCGCGAGCTGCTGAGCCGTCTGGGCGAGGTGGCCTTCTGGAAGGTGGCCATGCGCCCGGGCCGGCCTTTTGCGTTCGGGCCCCTGCGGCGGGGGGCCGTGTCCGAACCGGCCTGGAGCAATGGCGAAAGCCAGTCCGAACCGGCCTGGAGCAATGGCGAAAGCCAGTCCGAACCGGCCTGGCTGTTCGCCCTGCCCGGCAATCCGGTAGCAGCACTGGTCACCTTCTACGCCTTCGTGCGCGAGGCGTTGCAGGTGCTGGCCGGCGCCCCGGCCGAGCCGCCCATGGCCTTGCGCGTCAGGAGTGCCGAGGCCATCCGCAAGCGCCCCGGCCGCACCGAGTTCCAGCGCGCCATCGTCCAGCGCGAGAGCGAAGGGCCGTGGGCTGGCGAGTGGACCGCCCGCGTCACCGGCTCACAAGGCGCGGGCATCCTGCGCAGCCTGACCGAGGCCAACGCCCTGCTGGTGCTGGGCCACGACCAGGGCTCGGTGGCGGAGGGGGAGCCTGTGGAGGTGTGGATGTTTGACGGGTTGGTGTGAGGCTGTCTGATTCTCGTCACATTGAAAACAAGGATTTGATGCGGACGCTCGTCAAGGTCTGATTTTTTTCGTTCGGTTTCCACCAATGCATATGTCATGCATACTTAGACCGTGGATATCGAGTTCGATCCAGTCAAGGCCAGAGCCAACCTGCAAAAGCACAAGGTGAGTTTTCTCACGCGGAGCAGGCGCTTCGCGACCCCATGGCCCTCACATTGGAAGACCCTGACTCGGAAGGGGAGCAACGCTTCGTCACCCTGGGCATGGACGCTTTGGGCCGCGTGCTCGTCGTGGTTCACACCCCGCGCGCAAGCGCAACCCGCCTGATCTCAGCGCGCAAGGCCAGCAGAGGCGAATCGGAGCAATACAGTGCGTAAGGACTACGACTTCTCGAATGCCAAGCGAGGGGCGGTCATCCCCTCGAAGGGCAAGACCCGAATCACGATCATGCTGGATGACGACGTGCTGGAGCACTTCCGTTCGAAGGCGGAGGAGGAAGGCACCGGATACCAGACCATGATCAACAGTGTGCTTCGCTCTGCCCTTGCGCAGCCCAAGCGTACGGCGGCATCCAACGACAAGCCCCTGACGGTCGCCCTTCTGCGAAAGGTGCTTCGCGAGGAGCTGAATGTGCGCACCCATTGAGACCCGAGTCGCTGTGGGCAAGGACTGAAAGCAGGCGTTTGGGGGTAGGGCCGGGGGCCGCCATGGCCCTCTGCAGCAGCCTGCCAAAATGTTCTCGTTAGCCGTTATGGGCTGACAGCGTTCTCAGGGCGGGGCGGAATTCCCCACCGGCGGTATCTGCAGGTCACTGCAGGAGCCCGCGAGCGCCTGGCACCGGCCTACGCTGGTGCCAGGGTCAGCAGATCTGGTGCGATGCCAGAGCCGACGGTCACAGTCCGGATGAAAGAGATCGCGTAGTCTCGGCGCCAACGCGATTGCGGCTTGGTGCCGCGTTTGCGTGCGCCCTGATTCTGGTCCCACTTCTTTCGAGGTTTCCATGAATCAGATATCCAAAGCAATTCCCCCCAAGCCAGAAGCGAACGCCAGCCCTGCGGCCGGGTTTCGCGTGGCAGTCATCTCGTCGCGGTGGCATCCAGACATCGTCGCCAACGCCACCGCCGCGATTCGCTCCGAACTCGGCCGAACGTGCGACCCGTCTGGTGTGGTGGACCTCTACGAGGTTCCTGGCGCGTTCGAGATCCCGCTGCACGCCAAGCGCCTTGCTGCGTCTGGGGCGTATGACGGAATCATCGCTTGCGGTCTCGTTGTCAATGGCGGCATCTACAGGCATGAGTTCGTGGCCTCCGCGGTGATTGATGCACTGATGCGAGTCCAACTGGATCACGACACCCCCGTCTTTTCGGCAGTGCTGACCCCTCGGGACTTCCACGAGCACCAGGAGCACCTGGAGTTCTTTGCCAGTCACTTCATCAAGAAGGGGACAGAGGTCGCGCGGGCGTGCGTCGACACCTTGAGTGCCCTGAGCAAGTTGCCAAACAGAGAAGGCTGACCCAGAAAGGGCCGCTGGACCCGCTTGAGGTTCGCTGGCCCGAGTGGTCCCGATGGGTGAAGGTCTGATCCGGCTGTGCAGCATGTGAATGCGGACAGCTATCGTTTATACCGTTCAGGGGGAACTCCGCAAAAGGCTCCCCTTGTCGCCCCTGGCTTCTGGGCGTCACTCAAGGAGCACACTGTGGCAGACCTGCTGGTTCGTGGCATTGAAGAAGACTTGGTGCGCGCGCTGAAGGCGCAGGCTGTGGCGCACGGCCGCAGCGCCGAGGCCGAGCACCGCGACATCCTGCGCACCGCCTTGACGCGGCCGCGCCGGCGCTCACTCGCCGAGGTGCTGGCCGCCATGCCCGATGTCGGCTGCGATGCCGACTTCGAGCGTGTGCAGTCGCCTGGTGAGGCTCGGCGTGTATTTGATTGACACCAACGTCATCAGCGAAGCCCGCAAGGGCCCCCGTGCGCACCCAGGAGTGCGTCAGTTTTTGCGAGGGCGGCCATCGACGACACAGCGCTGTACCTTTCAGCGGTGACGGTGGGCGAGCTTCGCCGGGGGGTCGAAATCATCCGGTATCGGGGTGACGCCGCGCAGGCGGCATTGCTGGAGCATTGGCTTGGCCGGGTGCTGCAGGAGTTCGCCGACCGGGTGCTGCCTTTCGATGCCGAAGCAGCCCAGATCTGGGGCAGGCTGCGAGTGCCTTCTCCCGCGCACGAGTTGGATAAGCAGATCGCGGCGACAGCCTTGATCCACGACCTGACGGTGGTGATGCGCAATGTGGGCGATTTCGAGGACTCGACCCTCGCCTTGTTCAACCCTTTCGATCAGGCCGATTTATCCCGTCAGTGACGTCGCCGGCACCCTCCGCTCTTGCTTGGGCGGGCCGCGAGTCGCGTGGTCGCGCACTCGCGCGCTTCTTTACCCCGTCCGATGCCGTGCCGCCCGCGCGGACAGGGCATTCGGAAAGTACAGCGCCGTCAGGCTCTTGCTGTGCACCGGGGTTGCCAGACGGGTTTCGGTGCGGGCCGCGGGATCGTCCGGGTCGGCGTGGCGGCGCCAGTCGCGCACCCAGTGGATCTCGTCGCACACCTCCAGCAGGCCCATGGTCTCGCGGTCGCCTACCAGGATGCCATGCACGGCCAGGCCCAGGTGGGTGCGCGCCTGGTCCAGGCGTTGCAGCGTGGCCGGCACGCAGCCGAACTCGCCGTCGCTGACGATCAGCAGGTCGGCGCTGCCCCAGTCGCTGCCGTGCACCAGGTCCACGGCCCGCTCGATGGGCGTTTGCACGTCGGTGCCGCCGTCAAAGCCCTGGCCCATCAGGTCCAGCAGGGCCTCCAGGCCGCCGGGGCCGGCCAGGTCACGCTCCAGCAGTTCGCCCGGGCCGCCGAAGGCGATGAGCCGGCAGCCCCGACCGCTGGCGCGCGCGGCACGTACGGCGGCGATCGCCACCGCCTTGGCGATCTGTTCGGGCGCACCGCGCATGGAGCCCGAGGTGTCCAGGCACAGGATGAAGGGGCCGTGGGCGCGAGGTTCCGGTGGCGCCTCATGCAGACCGCCGCGCGATGCGGCGCTGGGGTCGGGCCGCCAGTCCGTCAGCACGGCCTGGCTGTCGTGCGCCAGCAGCCGGCCCTCGGCATGGCGCGCCCGCCACAGCCGCCGGCCGATGGGATGCCGCAGCAACGCGGCTTCGGCGGGCAGCATGCGGGCCAGGTCGGCTGCGAAACGGATGCCTGTGAGCTCACCCGGCGCGCCGGGGATGCGGGTCTCCTCGGCGCGCAACGGGGCCCGCTGCGGCGTGTCGCGCGGCTGAGGTGCACGGCGCTGCGGTGCTGATGGGCGAGTGGCGCTGCGGCCCAGGCGGTCCATCAGCGCCACCACCGCGGGCAGCTCGGCCAGCCGGTCCGCGGCCTGGCGCGCGGCCTGCCACTCGCGTGAGCGCAACTGGCCGCGCAGGGCGTCCCAGCGCAGGTGGGCGCCGTCGGCCAGGTCGCGCAGCAGGGCGAGTTCGTCCTCCAGGCCGGCGGTGTCGATGCGCCAGGCCTCGCGAAACTCGGCCACCGCCTGCGCCACGGCCTGCGCCCGGCTCAGGCGGGGCTGCAGGTCGGGGATGCGGTCCAGGTGCCACAACAGCGTGCGCAGCACCTGCTCGGCCAGCGTGGGCACGCCGCGGGCCAGGGCGGGCAGATGGAGTTCGGCCACGATGGCGCGCAGCGCGGTGCAGGCGTCGGGTTCACCGAAGTGAGTGTGTGCTTCGGGCAGGCGACCAAAGTTCAGGGCTTCCAGCCAATGCTGGCCATGTGCCAGGCGATCTTCCCGCGTACCGGCCGCGGTGATCAGCACCGGCAACCAGACGCCGCGCGGCAACGGCTCCAGCTGGTGGTATGGGTGGTCGAAGCGGTTGGTGGCTTCAGCTTGAAGAACCGGGGTGGAGGCGTTGGCATGCTCTGCCCCCACGGGTGGCCGGGCCGTCGAGTTGTCAGCTTGCGCGGGGGTGGGAGCGTCCAATGCCTGGGCCGGCACGCTGTCGCCAGAGGCCTGATGCTGCTTCACCAGCGCATCCCCATGCGTGGCCCCAGGGCTTCAGGCCGCGCCGGCCCAGCCTACGGCGGCCGGTCCTGCATGCGCGTTGTCGCCCGCCGCCTCGTCCACGGGCAGCTGGGCGAAACCTTCCCGCGCTGCCGACAGGCGGTGGGCCCAGCCGGCAAGCTGCGTGAGCGCAGCGTCGTGGCGCCTCAGCGCCTGCGCCTTCAGATCCGGCGGCATCCACAGCCGCGTGGACAGGCGTTGCGCCAGATCGTCACGCCCGGCCCGCACCTCCTGCGCCCAGGCGCTGAGCTCAGCCTCGATCTGCGCCACCTGCGCCACGCGGGCTTCGATGTGGCGCAGGCCCCAGCGCTTGCGCAGGCGTTCCTCCAGCCGGCTGGAGACGATGCGCTGCAGGCCCGGTTCGGCGTCCGCCTGCGCGTGCAGGCCGATGGCCCGCGCCAGGGCCAGCTTGCCGGCGCCGTCGTCCGGGCCACCGCTGCCCTCGGCCGGTGTCTGCTGCTCGATGCCGAGCTGCTTTTCGAAGGCCTCGACAGCGCGTTCGAGCCAGGGGGCCGAGACCGGCGGGGCCTGCAGGGCGTCGTCGATGAACCATTGCAACAGCAGCGGCAGGTCGCGCGGCTGGGCGCTGGCGATGTACGGGACCAGCCAGAGGTCCAGTTTGTCCAGGGCCGGGCGTTGCTCGGTGGCCGCCGCCGTCTGGGCCAGGTGCACGAACTGCCGCCAGCGGCGGTCTGACATCGTCATCTGGCGCTGGGCCAGCCAGTCGCGCAGGGCGTGGCAGGCCGCGATGAAATCCTCGCCCAAGGTGATCCGTGCAGCGCCCTCGGCCACCGCGGCCCTGTCGCCTTCGTCCAGCGGCTTCAGATCGGCTTGGGTGGCCGGCACGGCCTCACCCGCGGCGGGAGACCCCAGCCCCAGCAGCGCTGCAAAGGCCGCATCGCCTACTGGCGCCACGGGCACGCGCACCAGAAAGCGGTCGTGGAAGGCTTGCAGCGCCTCGTCGCTGGGCACCTCGTTGCTGGCGGCCACCACCGTGATCAGCGGCGCCTTCAGGCGCTGCGTGCCGTTGTCGAACTCGCGTTCGTTCAAGAGGGTGAGCAGCGCATTGAGGATGGCCGAGTTGGCCTTGAAGACTTCGTCCAGAAACGCGATGCCGGCGGTGGGCAGGAAGCCTTCGGTCAGGCGCTCGTAGCGGTCGTGCTCCAGCGCCTTGAGCGAGAGCGGGCCGAAGAGTTCCTCGGGCGTGGAAAAGCGCGTGAGCAGGCGCTCGAAGTAGCGCGCGCCCGCAAAGGCGTGGTGCAGCCGCCGGGCCAACGCGCTCTTGGCCGTGCCGGGTGGGCCGATCAGCAGCACGTGCTCGCCGGCCAGCGCGGCCAGCAGCGCCAGGCGCACGGCGGCCTCGCGCTCCAGCAGGCCGTCGCCCAGGGTCTGCAGCAGGGCCTGCAGGCGTGTGGTGCTGGGCACGGCGCTGGCGGTCATGGCGCGGTCAGAACAGGTGCTGCGCCAGGAAGGCCAGTGCCCGGCCATGGGCCAGCGCCGCACTGGGGGCGTGATAGCTCTCACGTGCCCAGCAGTTGAAACCGTGGTGCGCGTCGGTGTAGGTGTGAACCTCGGCGGCTCGGCCGGCAAAGGCCTGCTGCACCGCAGCCACGGCGCTCAGCGGGATGTTGGTGTCATGCTCGGCGTAGTGGAACTGCATGGGACAGGTGACGGCGGTCGCGCGCTCCAGCTGGGTGTGGATGCCGCCGCCGTAGTAGGGCACCGCCGCGTCCACGCCCGCGGTGGCCGCGGCCAGGTAGGCCAGGCGTCCGCCCATGCAATAGCCGAGGGCGCCGACCTTGGCGCCGGCCACTTCGGGCCGGGCACGCAGGGCCTGCACGGCCGTGCCGATGTCGGCCAGCGCATCTTCCGGTCGGTAGGCCTTCATCAGCCCGAACGCGCGCTGCCAGTCGTCGCCCACGTAGCCCAGCTCCACCCGAGGCGCATCACGCCAGAAGCAGTCCGGTGCCAGCACCACAAAGCCGTCCAGCGCGTACTGCTCGGCCACGGCGCGGATGTGCTCGTTGACGCCGAAGATCTCCTGGAACAGCACCAGGCCCGGGCCGCGTCCCGCTGGCGGCAGGGCCAGGTAGCCGGCAAAGCCGGGTGCGATGGAGATCCACTCGGTCTTGACGGGGTTGGTCATCGGTCAGCTCCTTCGGGATGTCGGTCGTGGGGCCGCAGGTTTTGTTGGCGGTCTAGTTGGGGGGGCAGTCGGGTCCAGGTGGGCCGCTAGCTCGTTCCCGGCCTCAATACGTCCTGCCGCCGCGGTACTGCGCATGCTGGCGTCTTTGCAGCGTACCCGACTGCGCCATCGCCGCAAAGGACGACGCTGCATGGGCGTGCGAGATCGCCAGCCCGAGGGCATCGGCCGCGTCCTTGCCGGGCAGGCCGGGCAGTTGCAGCAGGCGTTTGACCATCTCCTGCACCTGCGATTTGGTGGCCAGGCCGTGGCCGACTATGGCCTTCTTCATCTGCAGCGCGGTGTACTCCGCTACCGGCAGCCCGCCAGACACCAGCGCGGCCAGGGCCGCCCCGCGCGCCTGGCCCAGCAGCAGCGTGCTCTGCGGGTTGACGTTGACGAACACGATCTCGGCCGAGGCGCACTGCGGCTCGTAACGCTGCACCACCTCGCGCACGCCCTCGAAGATGATCTTCAGCCGCCCGGGCAGGTCGCCCCGCGGCGCTTCCAGGGTGCTGATGGTGCCGCTGGCCACGTAGGCCAGCCGCGTACCCTGCGCGTCGATGACCCCAAAGCCCGTCTTCTGCAGGCCGGGGTCGATGCCCAGGATGCGGGTGGCCGTCAAGGGCTGACCTTCAATGCCTGAAGTGCCGCACGCCCGTGAACACCATGGCCACGCCGCGCTCGTCGGCCGCGGCAACCACCTCAGCGTCGCGCATGGAGCCGCCGGGCTGGATGACGCAAGCCGCACCCTGGTCCACCACCACGTCCAGGCCATCGCGGAAGGGGAAGAAGGCGTCGCTCGCCACGGCCGAGCCCTGCAGGGACAGCCCGGCATGGCCGGCCTTGATGGAGGCGATGCGGGCGGAGTCGATGCGGCTCATCTGGCCCGCGCCCACCCCCAGCGTCATGCCGCCGCCGCAGAACACGATGGCGTTGCTCTTGACGTATTTGGCCACCGTCCAGGCGAAGAGCAGGTCGTTCAGTTGCGCCTCGGTGGGCTTGAGGCGGGTGGGAAAGCTCAGGTCCTCGCGTCGCAGCACCCGGTTGTCGGCGGTCTGCAGCAGCAGGCCCGAGCCCACGCGCTTGGCGTCCATCAGGTTGCGGCCGTTGGCCCAGTCCGTGGCACCGCCCGGGGGCAGGGCGATCTGCAGCAACCGCACGTTGGCCTTGGCCTTGAAGACTTCAAAGGCCTCGGCGGTGAAGGCCGGGGCCATCAGCACCTCCACGAACTGCCTGGCCACGGCCGTGGCCGCCTCGCCATCCACCGGGCGGTTGAAGGCGATGATGCCGCCGAAGGCCGAGGTGGGGTCGGTCTGGAAGGCCTTGCCGTAGGCTTCGAGCGGGGTGGCCCCCACGGCCACGCCGCAAGGGTTGGCATGCTTGACGATGACGCAGGCGCCGGCCTCGAAGCTCTTGACGCACTCCCAGGCCGCGTCGGCGTCGGCGATGTTGTTGTAGCTCAGCTCCTTGCCCTGCAACTGCTGCGCCACGGCCAGCGAGCCCGGCGCGGGGTAGAGATCGCGATAGAAGGCGGCCTGCTGGTGCGGGTTCTCCCCGTAGCGCAGGTCCTGTACCTTGACGAAGCGGCCGTTGCTCTGGGTCGGGAACGGGCTGCGCGTGCCGTCGGGTTGCAGTGCCGAGAGGTAGTCGCTGATCGCGGCGTCGTAGTTGCTGATGCGGTTGAAGGCCGCCACCGCCAGCGCAAAGCGCGTGGCTGGCTGGGTGGCGCCGTGCGCGCGCAGTTCGGCCAGCACACTCGCGTACTGGGAAGCGTCGGTCAGCACCGTCACGTCCTTCCAGTTCTTGGCGGCGCTGCGCACCATGGCCGGGCCGCCAATGTCGATGTTCTCGATGGCGTCTTCCAGGGTGCAACCGTCCTGTGCCACCGTCTGTTCGAAGGGGTAGAGGTTCACGCACAGGATGTCGATGGTGCCGATGCCGTGCTGCTGCAGGGCTTGCACGTGGGCGGGCAGGTCACGCCGGGCCAGCAGGCCGCCGTGGATCATGGGGTGCAGCGTCTTGACGCGGCCGTCCAGCATCTCGGGAAAGCCTGTGAGTTCGGCCACCTCGGTCACGGGCAGGCCGGCCTCGGCCAGCAGCTTGGCGGTGCCGCCAGTGGACACCAGGCGGATGCCGAGAGCGTGCAGTTCGCGCGCGAAGTCCAGGATGCCGGACTTGTCGGAGACGGAGATCAGTGCAGTGGTCATCGCACGAGTCCATGTTCAAGCAGCTTGCGCCGCAGGGTATTGCGGTTGATGCCCAGCCATTCGGCTGCGCGGCTCTGGTTGCCTTCGGCCCGCGCCATCACCACCTCCAGCATGGGCTTCTCCACCGCGCAGACGATCATCTCGTGCACGGCATGCGGCGTCTCCTCGCCCAGGTCCTGGAAGTACTGTTGCAGTGTCTTGCGGATGCAGCTGTCGATGTCTTGGCGGCTCATGGCGTGTCGTGCATGGAGGATGAGGGCCGGCGTTGGCCGGCCAATGCGGGTGCGCTTCTTCAAGTTGTCCGAGAAATTCGCTGACGGCTCGCACCTGGGCTTCACAGGTGTCCAGCATATTCATGGTCTGGCGGAAGTCTTCGCCGCCGGGCAGGTCGCGCACCGCCCAGCCGATGTGCTTGCGCGCGGTGCGCACACCCGCCAGTTCGCCGTAGAGGCCGTAGTGGTCCTGAAGGTGCTCCAGCATCCAGGCGCTCACGTCCTTTGTGGCCGGTGGCGCAAGCGTCGTGCCGGTGTCGAGAAAGTGTGCGATCTCGCGGAAGATCCACGGCCGGCCCTGCGCCGCGCGGCCGATCATCAGCGCGTCGGCTCCTGTGTGGCGCAGCACGGCCAGCGCCTTGGCAGGCGAGTCAATGTCGCCGTTGGCCACCACGGGCACGCGCAGCGCTGCCTTCACCGCGGCAATCGTGTCGTACTCGGCCAGGCCGGTGTAACCCTGTTCGCGCGTGCGGCCGTGCACAGTGACCAGGGCCACGCCCGCGCTTTCGGCTGCCCGGGCCAAGGCCACGGCATTGCGCTCACTGGCGCAGCGGCCGGTGCGCATCTTCAGCGTCACCGGCACATTCAGGGGAGCGCAGGCCGCCACCACGGCCTGGATGATGCGCAGCGCCAGGGGCTCGTTGCTCATCAGCGCCGAGCCGGCCCAGACGTTGCACACTTTCTTGGCCGGACAGCCCATGTTGAGGTCGATCACCTGCGCGCCGCGGTCGATGTTGTAGCGTGCCGCGTCGGCCATCTCGTGCGGGTCCACGCCGGCGATCTGTACGGCAATGGGCGCCGTCTCGCCGTCGTGGTTGGCACGGCGCGAGGTCTTGAGGCTGGACCACAACTCGCGCTTGGAGGTGACCATCTCGCTCACGGCATATCCCGCGCCCAGGCGCTTGCACAGCATGCGGAAGGGCCGGTCGGTCACGCCCGCCATGGGGGCGACGAACAGCCGGTTGGGCAACTCCACGGGGCCCAGGCGCAAAGGCGCAGAGACCAGCGTCGCAGACACAGGCAATAGCAATGCAGACAAGGCGGGAAGGCCTGGCAGGCCACAGGGCAGGGGGTTCGGGCGGGACGCCGAAGCCGCAGCGCGCCGGGTCGACCCGGTCGAGCTTGCTGGCTGCTCGAAAATGAGGCACCAGTATAGCCAGCCCCCCAGCGAATCAGCCATCCCGGCTTCTATGATCGGCGTCTGATGGAAGCCTGGATGCATGCCCTGCTGGCCGCACTGGCCTTGCCCAAGTACGGTCTCACGACGGTGTTCGTGGTCGCGTTCGTGTCGGCCACCCTGCTGCCCATGGGCAGCGAGCCGGCGGTCTTCGGGCTGGTCAAGCTCAACCCCGAGCTCTTCTGGCCGGCCGTGCTGGTGGCCACTCTGGGCAACACGGGCGGCGGGGCCGTGAGCTGGTGGATGGGATGGGGCGCTGAGAAGGCCTACGAGGCCGTGTCCAAGCGCAAGCCCTCAGAGGCCCGTGCCCTGGCCTGGCTGCAGCGCTTCGGACCCAAGGCCTGTCTGCTGAGCTGGTTGCCCGTGGTGGGCGATCCGCTGTGTGCCGTGGCGGGCTGGCTGCGCATGCCCTTCTGGCCATGCCTGCTCTACATGGCCATCGGCAAGTTTGCGCGCTACGTCACCATGACCGCCGCACTGCTGTGGGTGTTTCCAGGACAGATCCAGCCTTGAGCGCCGGCCTCTGAGCTTCAAGCTGCTGTGGCCTGCTTGTCACGATGCGTGGCTGATGTTCACCACACACCGCGAGCACTGACGATGACCCTGGCCACAACGCCCGCCTACGACGACCTTGTCGCCCTGAACCAGCGGCTGCACCATCTGGGCCATCTGGGCTCCATCGCCGGCTGGGACCAGGCGGCCAACATGCCGCCCAAGGGCAACGAGGCGCGTGCGGCCGCCCTGGCCGAGTTGCACGGCTTGATGCACCGCATGCGCACCGATGCGGCACTGCGCGACAGGATCACCCAGGCCGTGCAGGAGCCGCTGGACGATCTGCAGCGCGCCAACCTGCGCGAGATCGAGCGTGCCTGGCGGGTGTCCAACGCGCTTCCGGCCTCGCTGGTAGAGCGACGTCAGCGGGCCACCTCGCGCTGCGAGCACGCCTGGCGCCGCCAGCGGCCCGCCAACGACTGGAACGGCTTCCTGGAGAACTTCCGGGAGGTGCTGGCGGTCGGCCGCGAGGAGGCGAAGCTGCTGTCGGAGCTGACCGGCCTGCCCAAGTACGACGCCCTGATGGACCGCTACGAGCCGGGCATGACCAGCGCCACCGTGAGCCGCGTCTTCGGTGACGTGCGTCGCTGGCTGCCTGACCTCATCCAGCGTGTGATCGACCGGCAGGCGGCAGACGATGCGCGAGAGCCGCTCATCGAGCCCCAGGGGCCGTTCCCGGTGGCATCCCAGCGCACGCTGTGTGAGCAGACCATGAAGCTGCTGGGCTTCGATTTCGACGCGGGGCGCCTGGACGTCAGCACCCACCCCTTTTGCGGCGGCGTGCCCGAGGACGTGCGCATGACCACGCGCTTCCGGGAGGACGAATTCCTCGGCAGCCTGATGGGCACCATCCACGAGACCGGGCATGGTCGTTACGAGCAGAACCTGCCCCGCGATCTGTTGGGCCAACCCGTGGCCGAGGCCCGCTCCATGGCGCTGCACGAGAGCCAGTCATTGAGCTTCGAGATGCAACTGGGCAGCCACCCCGGCTTTGCCGACCTGCTCGCTCCGCTGGTGCGCCAGGCCTTCGGTGACCAGCCGGCGTTCGCGCCACGCAACCTGCACCGGCTGATGACCCGCGTCAAGCGCGGACTGATCCGGGTGGACGCCGACGAGGTGACCTACCCCGCCCACGTCATCCTGCGCTACGAGATCGAGCGTCCGCTGGTGGAGGGCGACATCGAGCCCGAAGACGTGCCCGCGTTGTGGGACGCCAAGATGCGTGAATTGCTGGGCCTGGACACGCGCGGCAACTTCCAGGACGGCCCGCTGCAGGACGTGCACTGGCCCGAAGGCCTGTTCGGCTACTTCCCCTGCTACTCGCTGGGCGCGATGTTTGCGGCGCAGTGGTTTGCCACCATGCGCCGTGAGATGCCCGACCTGGACGCTCGCATTGGCGCGGGCGACCTGCAACCCATCTTCGCCTGGCTTCACGAACGCATCTGGAGCCAGGCCAGCCGCTGGACCACGGACGAACTGGCCATCCGCGCCAGCGGCGAGCCGCTGAACCCGGCGTACTTCAAGGCGCACCTGGAGGCGAGGTATCTGGGGTAAAGGTCAGGCTCGGACCTTTACCGTCCCGCATCAGTGCCGCTCAAGTTGGCGAGTGAGTGCGCAGCCAGTCCTTGAGCGCGTTGTCGATCCGTGTTTGCCACCCTGCGCCGGTGGCCTTGAATGCCGTCATCACCTCGGGCGATAGCCTAATAGTGGTGGCCTGCTTGGTGGGTGCTCTCTGCGGCCCGCGAACGCCGGCTCGGCGGTTCATCTCCACCAGGCCGGTGTAGAGCTTGGGGTCGAGGACTTCGCTGGCGGGCCTGGCCTTCTTGAACCATGCCTCGTCCAGCTCGGGGCTGTCCGGGTCTTGCGCTATCGCAGCATCGATGGCCGCGTCCTCGGCTGCGGTGGGCAACTCCAACACCCGGCCCGAGCGGGTTTTAACGGTCTTGGGCATATCGTTTGACCTCTCGAAGATTGGCCTTGCGCAGGCTGATGATGCGAACGTCTGCATCGCGCAAGGTGAACACCATCACATACAACCGCCGGTCGATGGGTGCTGTCGCCACAAGGCGCGATTCACCGTAGCGCATACGGCTGTCGATCACGATGACGGCATCAGCCCACTCAAAGCGTTCTGCTTCGGCAAACCACACGCCATGCCGGTCCACATTGGCAGCGAGCTTTGCGTGATCGAAGCTGTACTTCACAGACAGATTGTGACAACAAAAAGGGGTGGTGTCTTCGCCACTTCGTGCTTGGTTGCGCGGCCTGGCACGTTGTGCCGTTGAGGCGACGTGTGGCCCTCGCCACCATCACGCGGCAGCTTGAGCAGATCCCGATCTCAAGCCCGCCACCCCTGGGGTGTCGCGCGTGCCCGCCCAATCGCTTCCAGCGTGGAGAGAATCTGCGGCAGGCGTCTCCTCCAGGGGCCACGTCCGGTAAATCGGTCACCCAAGGCTGCCTCGCTGAGCGGGCCAGGCGAGGCCTGAAGCATGTCAGCCACGGCTTTGACCTGGGCCGGCAAATCCGCGGGCCATGGCTGCCGCACCAGGGCGGGTGCTGCAGCTGTGTCGAGCGCCCTGGCATCCCGTGTCGTGTCGGCGCCGTCGTCCGGCTCGGGTGATTGCGAGTGCGGCGAGTGGGCGGTTTCCAATCCTTCGATGGAAGTCTGAACGGCCTCCGTTGACGAGCTGACTGATTCGTCTGGCCTGTCGGACGGGGCCAGCTCGGTGGCCGATGCCGGGTTCTGAAACGCAGGGCGCAGCCACCGGATGATGCCTGCCGCTTCCTCCGCCACCCGACGGGTGTTGAGGGCTACCAGGCGTTCCAGCACCTCCTCCGTCCAGGCTTCACGGGCCATGTCATCGGGCCAAGGCACGGGGCCCAGGTCGCTCCATCCGTAGGCGGCCAATACAGTGGCGTCCAGCTCCTCGTGCAAGCTGTGCAGCACGCTCACCAGGGCCTGTTCGTGCAGGGTTTTGTCTTTGGCGGTCAAGGCTTCGCCTCGCCGCAACTTCTCAAGCACGTTGTACACGCCCGTCAGCGTGACCGATTCATGCGCAGCCTGCCGCGCCTTGCGGTGGGCGTCCAACTGCTCAGCGAGGTCGCGGATGCGGTCGGTCAACTCGGGCGTGAGGCCGGTGTCGTCGCTGGGGAAGGGGAAGGGTTCGAAGCAGCGGGTGTTGTTGTAGACAGGGCGATCTTCTAGACAGAATGGCTTCGCAAATTCGGGCGGCCCGTCCCCTGCAATAACGTAGGTTGCACGCCGGGGGCGTGCCGAGCTACACCAATGCACCGGACCGATGGTCGGTCAGGTCG
>JAJTDM010000146.1 GCA_021300575.1 Rubrivivax sp. | reverse complement strand
TGAAGCCGTCGATGTCGGCGCACTGCGGCTGGCGGGCCCGGTCCTCGCGCGGCATCGCGCCACGCAAGGTCAGCACCTTCTGCCCAGCGCGCGGGCCGAAGGCGATGCGGTAAGCTGAGCCCGGACACAAACAGTCCAGTGGACTGTTTGTGCCTGGCGAAGGGCCTGGCCACTGGCCAGGCGCGGCCTGCAAGGTGATGGCTGCGGCCTGCAGCGGCCGCAGCGTGCGCGATTCCTCACCTTCGGTATCGGGCTCGGCCAAGTAGATCTGGCCCATGTCCTCGACCAGCACCCCGAGGCGCATGAGCATCTTCATGAGCCGGGCGATGACGCTGCGCAGGCCGCTCGACCACGCGCTGCACCACCTGCAGCACCGGCGTGACCAACTCGGGCTGCGCGGCCAGCAGCACGCGCAGCGGGATCGGCAACGACAGCACCCACTGCCGCACCGGCAGCGTACGCAACCGCGTTCCGCTATCGTCACCCCCACTGGCGAGCCCGCGCGTACCTTGACCTGGACTGACGCGGCCGACGGCGGCGCCCAACCTGCGACGCACGTGCGCCGAGAAAGGCCCAGTGCCCGGGCATCGAGGCCGACCGATCGGCTCCGTCAGAACGCCAGCGCGACTGCAAACACGCCGACCATCACGAAGGCGAGCACCACCTTGGCGATCATCCCCAGCATCATGCCCAGCCACGTGGCGGTGCCGACCTTGACTGCCTGGCGGTGGTCGCGCCGGGCGAGGTACTCACCTACCGCCGCCCCCACCAGCGGCATGAAGAGCACACCCACCAAGCCCATGAAAAGTCCCACCACCGTGCCCAGCGCGGCGCCGAGCAGGGCTTGCTTGCTGGCGCCCACCTTCCGGGCTCCCATCAGCGCGGCCACGTAGTCCAGCGTCCAGGCCAGCACGGCGATAGCGGCCACCAGCGTCAGCGTCAGCCCGCCCACACGCGTGAAGTCGTCGATCCACGCGCCCAGCAAGATGCCCGCCAGCACCAGCGCCGTGCCGGGCAGCGCCGGCAGCACGGTGCCGGCCAGGCCCACGAGGATGAGCGCTGCACAGAGCAGCCAGAGCCAGATCGAGGCGTCCACAGGTCTCCTGCTTGTTGATGATGTCGGATGATGATGTGGCCGAGGTGCCGGGTTTCAAGGGGATCGCCGCTGCGCCAGCTCCCGTCATGGCGAGGAATGCCACAGCCCTTCGGGCTTCGTAGCGGCAGTAGCGACGATGCAATAAGGGGTGGCTACGCTCGATTGAACACTCAACTGGGGTGAGACCAGTGGATTCGCTGCGGGGTGGTTCACCGGGGTGCAGGGTTGTCCACGGCGGCAGGCGGGCGTCGCCTGCGACGAACGCGCGACCGACGCTGTGGACAACCCGGGGTTCATGTTCAGGCCGACGCTTGCATGGGCATGAGCGTCTGGAAGTTCACCATATCGGGCGTGCCCTCGACATGGGCTTGGTGCGGGCGCCTGGCTTTGTAGAGCTCAAGGTGCCGGGCAAGGTCGACTCGCGCCGCGCCCATGCTGTCGTAGGCACACACGTAGACCTCCTCGTACCTCACGCTGTGCCACAGCCGCGCGGCCTGGGCTGCCGTGCCGCTGCTGCGCGAGGGCGACAACGCGCTCGATCCGACCATCACCGCCTTCGTGCTGGGTGTCGTGAAGCCGCAGAGCCGGGTGCAGCTCAACGCGGCAGGGCAGGTGGAACTCAAGCTCAAGATGCCGTGGCGTGATGGACCCACGCACCGCATCAGCTGGGTTCGGCTGCTCAAGCGCGTGTTTTGCTCCGACATCACTTGAGTACGAGTCAGTCTCCGCTGAAGCTTCGCTTTGGCATCGACATGGAGCGGTGTCCGAACTGCGGCGCCGGGGAGCTGAAGATCATCGCGGCGATCCTCGAACTCCAGGTGATCGGGACTCCATCAACGCGACAGAACCAGATTCACGCCGTAAAGCCAGTGGCCATGCGGGGTGCGGGCGAACTGCTGTGCCGCCTGCTTGACGAGTCGCGTTCGTCAAGCGCTTGTCGCGTTCGTCAACCGTTTCGTCGGTTCGTCATCTTTGCGTTGACCGCGTGCGAGACAAACCAAAAACTGGGCGCTCCCGCAATCCTTGCACACGCAAACCGTATGGACAAATCCCCTGCTTCCCGAGTTCCTCGAACGGCCATCCTGACGCTCGCATGTCTCTTCGCAGCCAGCGCTGCTTGCGCCCAACCGGAATCTGCCCAATCCGACCCGGACTCCTCCAACAAGTCTTCGTTCCAGCCGCAACCGGGTGAGTTCCGGCTCGGTGCTTTCGGGTTGAGTACGACTTCGGCCAACAGCTACAAGGGTGTCGACGGCGGCATGAAGGTCTATCCCTGGCTCTACTACCGGGGCGACCGTTTGAGATTCGATCGCAACGATCTGTCCTACACCTTGCTGCGTACCGAATCATGGTCGCTGGCGCCGGCATTGACGTTCAGCTTCAACGGGTATGACAGCAAAGACAGCCCGTTCCTGGCGGGCATGACCAAGAAGAGCGACTCGGTGATGCTTGGCGTGCGCGGCGAGTTCGAAGTCGGCTGGCTCGAGTCCGAACTCTATGTCGCCTGGGACGCTGGCGGCAGCGGCGGGGCGGTCGCCCAGTTCGAGCTTGGCGTGGATGCTCCGTTGGGATCACGCGCGTTCGCGTATGCCAACCTCGGGGCGACGTTCCAGAACGGCCGATACAACAACCACCTCTTCGGCGTGACCGCAGCCGAGGCTACGGCGGTTCGGCCGTCATACAGGCCCGGTTCGAGCATCACGCCGACTGCGGAGGTCGGCATCAGCTACGACCTCGGCTCGCGCTGGGTGCTGGGTCTCGAGGTGGAGTACCAGAGGTTGCCCCGCGCCATCACGGCCAGCCCGATCGTGGGCCGCAAGTCACTCACGCAGGTGCAGTTCGGTCTTGCGTATCGTTGGTTCTGAGGATCGGGGAGCGCTATGAAAATCAGCTTGCTTCGCATCTTGGCTGTCAGCGTCGCGCTGGCGGCCAGTGGTTGCGCGTCGACCGGGTTGGGAGACGTCAACGTCACTGCCTATCGGGACATGCGCAGCGCGCATTGGGTGTGGTGGGGCGCAGATCCAGAGAAGCTTTCTCAGGCGCTTGGCCGGGTGCGGGCGTCGAAGCAGCAGCGCGCACTGGACGGATACTGGGATCTGCAGGCCACCTATGGGCCCGGTCACTGGACTTACGAGTTCAACCAGCTGGGCGTGGATGCCGAAGCGCAGGCGCAGCGCCTGGAGCGCACGTCGGACCCCGTCGCCGCGGCGCGCCTGTACCACGAGGCATCGGTCTACTTCGGGCTGGCGAAGTACCCCTACATCGTCCGCGATGCGGCCGAGCGGCAAGCCTACGCGCGGCAGATGGAGACCTATCTGAAGTCGTGGCAGCTGGCAGGCTATGAGGTGGTGGTGATCGAGTCCCAATGGAAAGGAAAGCGGGTTCGGGGCCTGTTGCACATGCCGCGCCAGGCCTCGGCGCCCCGAACTTCGATGCCTCTGGTCTTGGCGACGAACGGGATCGATGTGTTCAGCGCCGAGTTCGGGCCGTTCGCCCGCGACATGGTCGATCGTGGTGTGGCGTTCTTCGCATTCGACATCCCCGGCACGGGACTGAATTCCGAGCTCAAGCTGGAGCCTGACTTCGATCAGCTTCACCTCGTCTTTCTCGAAAGGCTGCTGGCGACCGGCAAGTTCAATCCCGGCCAGGTGGGCCTTGTAGGGATCAGCTTTGGTGGCAATGCGGTCGTCAAGCTTGCGGTTGCGCAGCCGTCGCGGTTTGCTGCTGTGCTCAACATTTGCGGGCCGCTGCACGACGTGTTCGTGGCCTCGGTCAGCCGCGTCGCGTACGTCGAGCGCATGTACCGGGACGCGCTGACTGACCGCTGGAAGCTCGAGCGCGCCGATCCGATCTCCCTGGCCAAGAACGCGCGTGGTTTCTCGCTGGTTGAGCAGGGGGTGCTGACACCCACTGCCCAGACCCCCGTGCCCATACTGAACCTCAACGCGGCGGGCGATTACGTGGCGACCGAGAGCGACATGCGGTTGGCAGCGCGCGCGTCCAAGCGTGGATTCATCGTATTCAGTGGGAAAGATGATCATTGCCCGCAGGATCGGGCGGCCGACATGCCCAAAGCAGCCGCGTGGCTTGCCGGCGAGGTGGTTCGATGATCCGAATCGTCCGCTGGGTCTGCGCCCTGATGCTGGGCGCGTGCGTGGTGCCGGCGTCTGCCAGCACCCTGATGGACGGCGTGACCACCTTGGCCGCAGGATGGGTGAGCCGGGCGCAATCCAGCGATGAGCTCTGGCGAGAGCTCGCGCCCCATGTGACGCTGACCGTGCCAAAGGCGGTCAATACGCCGGTTCCCTTGGTGGTGATGGCCCCCGGCTGTCTCGGCTGGCGCCCCCACCATGAGCGGTGGCGGACCGTCTTCCTTGCTGCCGGCCACGCGGTGCTGCACGTGGACAGCTTTGCCGCGCGGGGCTTGACCGATCCCAAGGCGATTGAGGCCGTCGCCTGTGAGGGCAAAGGCAGAGGTGGTCGCGCAAAACTGAACACGCCGATAAGTGGAAGAGCTGCTCCGATGGGCGAGGATAGAGCCCGTGTTTTCAGGAGCACAGAAGATGAGCAGACGACCACGCCGGAA
>JAJTDM010000082.1 GCA_021300575.1 Rubrivivax sp. | reverse complement strand
TGACGTCACCGGCTTCACCATTGGGCCGACGCTCGCGGCGGAAGCGGTCGCGGTCACGGCCGCGACCGCGGCGGCGGCCGCCCTCTCGTTCTTCGCTCTCCGCGCCTGCGGTTTCCGGCGCATCGGTGCGGTTGGCAGTCTCGGCCTCACCTTCGGCCCTCGGTGTTGCCACCGCTTCAGCGCTTGCATCGCGGGCGGCTGCGCCGGTTTCGGTCAACTCCGTGTCTTCAGAGCCCGTCTCGTCACGGTCCCGTCCGCCACGGCCGCCCCGGCGGCGACGCCGACGGCCTTCACGATCGGCTTCCGCAGCGTCACTGGCGGCCTGGCTGACAGAGCCTTCCACCAGTCCGGCGCCCGCGTCGACGGGTGCGAGGGTGTCGCGCTCTGCCCGGTCGCCGCGTTCCGGCCGATCACCACGATCACCTCGGCGGGGACGCTCCTCACGCGCCGGCGTGGTGGCTGCCGTGCCTTCAACCGTTTCGTCGCGGCGTGGTCCGCGCTCGCCGCTGCGTGCACGCTGTTCCCGGCCTTCCCTGCTTTCGCGGCCTTCCCTGGGGCTTCTCTCGCCCCTGTCTCCACGTTCCCCGCGTTCACCGCGTTCCCCGCGTTCGGAACGGCCGCCGCGTCCACCGCGCCGGCCCTCCTTGCGTTCGCCGGTGTCAACGGCGGCTGGGGTGGCGACGGGGGCAGGCGCCACAGAAGTGCTGGCAGGTGTCTGGGGCGTTGGCGCGGGCGCATCGCCACCAAAGAGTTTGCGCATCCAGCCGAAGAAGCCGCCGCCGGCAGCCGGTGCCGCGGCCACAGGGGCTGCAGCCGGCACAGGTGCGGGTCTGGGGGCCGCGGCCGGCGCTGTCGGGGCCGCCTCAGGCTTGGGGGCGGGCGGCGGCGGGGCCGGCTGGTCAGGCAACACGCCCTTGATGACCGGTTCCTGCTTGGCCTTGCCCTTTTCGCTGGCGTCGCGGCGGCGCGTGATGCCCACCTCGTCGTCCGGCTCCTCGATCATGGTGTAGCTGGCGCGGTAGCTCTCCAGCCGCGGGTCGTCGTGGCGCAGGCGCTCCAGCTTGTAGTTCGGCGTCTCCAGGTGCTTATTGGGCACCAGCAGCACGGTCACGCGCTGCTTCAGTTCGATCTTGGTGATCTCGGTGCGCTTCTCGTTGAGCAGGAAGGAGGTCACCTCCACGGGCACTTGCACGTGCACGGCGGCGGTGTTGTCCTTGAGCGCCTCTTCCTGGATGATGCGCAGGATCTGCAGCGCCGAGCTCTCGGTGTCGCGGATGTGGCCGGTGCCGTTGCAGCGCGGGCAGGTGATGTGGTTGCCTTCGGACAGCGCCGGGCGCAGGCGCTGGCGCGACAACTCCAGCAGGCCGAACTTGCTGATGGAGGAGAACTGCACGCGGGCGCGGTCGTTGCGCAGCGCGTCGCGCAGGCGCGTTTCCACCTCGCGGCGGTTCTTGCTCTCCTCCATGTCGATGAAGTCGACAACGATCAGGCCGCCCAGGTCGCGCAGCCGCATCTGGCGCGCGATCTCATCGGCGGCCTCGAGGTTGGTGCGGGTGGCGGTCTCCTCGATGTCGCCGCCGCGCGTGGCGCGCGCGGAGTTCACGTCCACCGCCACCAGCGCCTCGGTGTGGTCGATCACGATGGCGCCGCCCGAGGGCAGGTTCACCGTGCGCGAGAACGCGGTCTCGATCTGGTGCTCGATCTGGAAGCGGGAGAACAGCGCCGCGTCGTCGCGGTAGCGCTTCACGCGATTGGCCGTTTCCGGCATCACGTGGTTCATGAACTGCTGCGCCTGCTCGAAGATGTCGTCCGTATCGATCAGGATTTCGCCGATGTCCGAGGTGAAGTAATCCCGGATCGCGCGGATGACGAGCGAGCTTTCCTGGTAGATCAGGAACGCGCCCTTGCCCGCCTTGGAAGCGCCGTCGATGGCGTCCCACAGCTTGAGCATGTAGTTCAGGTCCCACTGCAGCTCGGGCGCCGTGCGGCCGATGCCCGCAGTGCGAGCGATCAGGCTCATGCCCTTGGGGTACTCGAGCTGGTCCAGCGCTTCCTTGAGTTCCTCGCGCTCTTCGCCCTCGATGCGCCGGCTCACACCGCCGCCGCGCGGATTGTTGGGCATCAGCACGAGGTAGCGCCCGGCCAGGCTGACAAAGGTGGTCAGCGCCGCGCCCTTGTTGCCGCGCTCTTCCTTCTCCACCTGCACCAGCAGTTCCTGGCCATCCCTGATGGCGTCCTGGATACGTGCGGTGCGCACGTCCACGCCTTCGCGGAAATAGTTGCGGGAGATTTCCTTGAAGGGCAGGAAGCCGTGGCGGTCTTCGCCGTACTCGACGAAACAGGCCTCCAGGGCGGGCTCCACCCGCGTGACCACGGCCTTGTAGATGTTGCCCTTGCGCTGCTCGCGCCCTTCAATCTCGGTTTCGAAGTCGATCAGCTTCTGGCCGTCGACGATCGCCAGGCGCCGCTCTTCCGGCTGCGTGGCGTTGATCAGCATGCGCTTCATGTCTCGTGCACTCCTTGCACCCGCCTTGCCGGCAGGCCCTATCCCGGCCAGACACCCTGAAGTGCCGGCCCTTTCAGATGCACGAGAAAGGAGGGGAGAACCGAGAAATCGAACCGCCCTGGACGGCACATCGAGGCCCCGGCCTTCCGCTGCTGCGGAAGCGACGCGGTGCTCAGGCGTGTCGTGTTGGCGCTGGTGCCAGTCCCTCAGCGGCGCTTGGAAGGAGTCCGGTGCTTCCCCCGTCCGGGCACCGTGGTGTCCGGGACAGCGCCTGCCTCGGCGGCCGAGGCAGGCGACGCACGGTCGTCCTTGCCTGGGCGCACAGGGGTGTGGCGATAGGGGAGTGGAGTCTCATCACAGCGGGCGATGGGCCTGGCGCCGGGCTCAGCGGTCTGTCCGGACATCGGACAAGGCCTCTGGGCCCTGAATCTTTCGATGCAGTCCGCCATCAAGGATTGGCGAGACGGGTTCTGTCCTTCGAGTCTCTGCCGCCTGCACGTCCGACCTCTGCGGCCACTTGGGGGCCAGGAGCCGATCTGATGTGCAGTCGTTGCATCAACGCTTGTGGCCGGTGGCTGACGTTCGGTCAACTCGTTGGCTGGTCCCCGACACAGGGCCGCCGGCCGCTCCGGTGACATCGCCGTGCCGGGTAAAATTCCCGAAAATCAAGCACTTGCATTCGTCACATGGAGCACCGGATTATAGGGGCCAAACCCGCACCGGCGGCCCCGCCTGCGGTGCGAAGACTGGTTGTGGACGCGGACGCCGCCGGGCAGCGCCTGGACAACTTCCTGCTGCGGCTGCTCAAGGGGGTGCCCAAGACCCATGTGTACCGTGTGATCCGCTCAGGCGAGGTCCGGATCAACGGTGGCCGTGCGGCCGCAGACACGCGTCTGGCCGACGGGGACGAGGTGCGGGTGCCGCCAGTGCGGGTGGCCCAGCGCGAGCATGTGGCGCCGGCACCCGCACGCAGTTTCCCTTTGCTGTTCGAGGACGACCATCTTCTGGCGGTGGACAAGCCCGCTGGGGTGGCGGTGCACGGCGGCAGCGGGGTCAGCTCCGGGGTGATCGAGCAGCTGCGTCAAGCCCGGCCTGACGCGCGCTTCCTGGAACTGGTGCACCGCCTGGACCGCGAGACCTCGGGCGTGCTGCTGGTGGCCTGCCGCCGCAGCGCGCTGGTCCACCTGCAGGACCAGTTCCGTGCGCGCGGCGCTGACAAGGTGGTGGGCAAGACCTACACCGCCCTGGTGGTGGGGCAGTGGCCCGAGCGGCTGAAGGTCATCGATACACCGCTGCACAAGTTCCTGACCCCAGAGGGAGAGCGTCGGGTGCGCTGCGCCACCGCTGACGACCCCGAGGGCACCTATGCCCTGACCCTGGTGCGCGTGGCGCAGCGCCTGGCGGGCTACACCCTGCTGGATGTCACCATCAAGACCGGTCGAACACACCAGATCCGCGTCCATCTGGCGGGCGCCGGCCATCCGATCGCCGGTGACGACAAGTACGGCGAATTCGCGCTGAACAAGCAGCTGGCGCGCGCGACGGCAGGGCAGGTGCGGCTGGAGCGCATGTTCCTGCACGCCCGGCGCCTGCGCTTCGTGCATCCCGCCACGGGGCAGACGCTGGAACTGGAGTCGCCGCTGCCCCAGGACTGTGCAGCTTTTCTGCAGTCGCTCCAGAATCCGGACCCGGCCGCTTCCCACCTTCAGTCTGCGCCCGGTGCCCAAGCCCTTCGTTCCTGATCCGCACATGACCCGCAGATTCGACCTCATTGCCTTCGACTGGGATGGCACGCTGTTTGACAGCACGGCGCTCATCGTCCGCTCCATCCAGGCGGCTTGCCTTGAAGTGGGCACCGTCGTGCCCAGTGACGAGCAGGCCGCGTACGTGATCGGCCTGGGGCTGCGTGATGCGCTGCTGCACGCGGCGCCGGGCTTTCCGCAGGAGCGCTACGCCGAGCTTGGCAACGCCTACCGGCGCCACTACATCCAGCATCAGCACGATCTGGTGCTGTTCGACGGTGTTCTGCCCATGTTGCGGGCGCTGAAGGAGCGCAATCACTGCATCGCGGTGGCCACGGGCAAGAGCCGGCGGGGGCTGGACGAGGCCTTGGCGACCGTGCAGCTCAAGGGCCTGTTCGACAGCACCCGCACCGCCGACGAGACGGCCTCCAAGCCGGACCCGCTCATGCTCCACGAATTGATGGCGGAGCTGGGGGTGCCGCCGCAACGCACCCTGATGATTGGCGACACCACGCACGACCTGCTGATGGCCCGCCAGGCGGGCGTGGCGTCGGTGGGGGTGAGTTACGGGGCGCATGAGCACGGCGCCTTCGAAGCCTACGCGCCGCTGCACGTGGCCCACTGCGCACGCGATCTGCACGATTGGCTGGTGCAACATGGGTGAAGCGTCTTCCTCTTTGCCGCCCGAGGGCATGGATCTGTGCGCTTGCGAAGACCTCAAGGACGGAGGAAGCGCCTTCGTGTTCGATGTGGAGGAGCGGGGGCGGCCTGTGCGGGCGTTCGCGTTGCGCCATGAGGGTGTCGTGGTGGCGTATCTCAACCGTTGCGCGCATGTGCCGGCCGAGATGGACTGGCAGGAAGGCCAGTTCCTGGACAGCGACCGCCGCTTCATCCAGTGCTCCATCCATGGCGCGGCTTATGAGCCGCACAGCGGGCGCTGCGTGGCGGGCCCTTGTGGCCGAGGACGGCTGACGGCCTTGAGCGTGGCCGAGCAGTCCGGGCGGGTCACTTGGTATCCTTCTTCGACGATCCGCCCTGTCTCCTTTGACGACCCCGCTTCCGGGGCCCCTTGATGAACGACCCACAAGACACGCCCCTGACCAAGACGCCAGCGGGCGACGAAGCTTCTGCGCCACAGCCCGCGCTGGAGGGTGACGCCCCCAGCGCGCCTGTGGCACCGGGACGCCCGGCTGCCCAGGAGGCCGCGGCGCCCGCCGTCACGGCGGCAGGCCTGGAGTCGCGGCTCGACCTCCTGGCCGCAGAACTGCTGCGCGACCGCCGGGCCGAGCGCCGCTGGCGTGTGTTTTTCCGCCTGGCCTGGCTGGGGCTGGCATTGGCCGTGGCCTGGGCGCTGTTTGCCAAGCAGGTGCATGTCTCGGCCCCCACCGCCCCTCACACGGCCTTGCTGGAGATCCGTGGCGAGATCGCCATGGACACCGAGGCCAGCGCCGACCTGCTGGTGTCGGCGCTGCGCAGTGCCTTCGAGGACCCGGGTGCGCAGGCTGTGGTGCTGCGCATCAACTCGCCCGGTGGCAGCCCGGTGCAAAGCGGCATCGTCCATGACGAGATCCGGCGCCTCAAGGCCTTGCACGGCAAGAAGGTGTATGCCGTGGTGGAGGAGATCTGCGCCTCCGGCGCTTACTACATCGCCGTGGCCGCTGATGAAATCTATGTGGACAAGGCCAGCCTGGTGGGCAGCATCGGGGTGCTGATGGACGGCTTCGGCTTCACCGGACTGATGGACAAGCTGGGCGTGGAACGCCGCCTGCTCACTGCGGGTGAACACAAGGGCATGCTCGACCCCTTCAGCCCGCAAAGCGAAAAAGAGCGCGCCTTCGCCAAAGCCATGATCGACCAGGTGCACCGCCAGTTCATCGACGTGGTGAAGGCGGGCCGGGGTGAGCGCCTGAAGGAAACGCCCGAGACCTTCTCCGGCCTGTTCTGGAATGGCGAGGAGGCCGTGAAGATGGGTCTGGCCGACCACATCGGCAGCCTGGACCATGTGGCGCGCGACGTGATCAAGGCCGGGGACATCGTGGACTACACGCCCAAGGAGAACGTGGCCGAGCGCCTGGCCAAGCGCTTTGGTGCCGCGGTGGGTGCCGGGGCCGTGCGGGCCCTGCGCTCCACGGTGGACATGCGGTGAGCGCGGGGGTCTTGCTGCAGCACCTGCTGCCCAAGCAGGCGCTGACCTCCCTGGCCGGGGTGCTGGCGGGGGCCCGCGGCGGCGCGGCCACCACGGTGGCCATCCGCGCCTTCGTGCAGCGGTACGGTGTGAACATGGCCGAGGCGGCCGAACCCGACATCGCGGCCTACGCCACCTTCAATGAGTTCTTCACCCGGGCGCTCAAGCCCGGTGCCCGGCCGCTGGCCCAGGCGGACCTGATCTGCCCGGTGGACGGCGCCATCAGCCAGTTCGGCGCCATCGACGGCGACCGCATCTTCCAGGCCAAGGGCCACCACTACACCACCCAGGCCCTGGTGGGCGGCGATGGTGCCCTGGCGGCCCATTTCCATGGGGGCCTGTTCGCCACGCTGTACCTGAGCCCGCGCGATTACCACCGCATCCACATGCCCTGCGCCGGCCGGTTGCTGCGCATGATCCACGTGCCGGGTGACCTGTTCTCGGTGAATCCCGCCACGGCGCAGGGCGTGCCCGGCCTGTTCGCCCGCAATGAGCGCGTGGTGTGCGTGTTCGACGGCGAGGCCGGCCCCTGGGTGCTGGTGCTGGTGGGCGCCACCATCGTGGGCAGCATGGCCACGGTCTGGCACGGGGTGGTGAACCCGCCGCGCACAGGCCGGGTGCGCGAGTGGGCGTACCACGATCAGGACATCCGCCTGGCGCAGGGCCAGGAGATGGGGCGCTTCCTGCTGGGCTCCACCGTGGTGATGCTGTTCCCGCGCCCATCGGAAGGCGGTGCCCGACTGGCCTTCAACCCGGCCTGGGCTCCGGGTCTGCCCATTCGCCTGGGTCAGGTGATGGCCACGCGCACGTGAAGCCGGCGCGCTGGGCTGCGGTGCTGCTGTGGGTGGTGCCAGGCCTGTGGTCTTCCAACTACCTCATCGCGCGCGCCAGCCATGGCGTGATCGCGCCGCACGCGCTGGCCATGGGCCGCTGGACCTTGGCCCTGGCGCTGATGCTGCCCTTCGTGGGGGTGGCGCTGTGGCGCCAGCGCTCGGCCGTGCGCCAGGAGTGGCGCCACCTGCTGGTGCTGGGGGCCCTGGGCATGTGGGTCTGCGGCGCCTTCGTCTACCAGGCGGGCCACACCACCAGCGCCACCAACATTGCCCTGCTGTACGCCGTGGCCCCGGTGGCCATCACGGCCGTGAGCCTGCGCCTGCTGCACGAGCGGATGTCGTGGCCCCAGCGCATGGGCGTGGCCCTGGCGCTGAGCGGCGTCCTGTTCATCATCGCCAAGGGTGACATCGACAACCTGCTGGCCGTGCGGCTGGCGGTGGGAGATGCCTGGGCGCTGGTGGCCGCGGGCTGCTGGGTGGCTTACTCCGTGCTGCTCAGGCATTGGCCTTCCACCCTGGGCCCGGCGGTGCGCCTGGCGGCCATCATCGCCGGGGGCCTGCTGGTGCTGGCGCCCTTCACCCTGGCTGAAGCACTGTGGGGGGAACGCACGCACTGGAGCCCGCAGGCGCTGGGCCTGGTGGTCGCCGGTGCGGTGCTGCCGGGTGTGTTGTCCTACACCGCCTATTCCTACCTGCAGCGTGAGCTGGGGGCCTCACGCACGGCCCTGCTGTTGTACCTGGCCCCCGTCTACGGTGCGCTGGGCGCCTGGGTGGTGCTGGGCGAGCCACCGGGCTGGTACCACGCCGCAGGCGCGGCGCTCATCCTGCCCAGCATCTGGCTGGCCACCCGGCCCGCCGGGCGTTGACCGCCGGGACCACTGGATCAGGGCCTGCGCGAGTCGGCTCGGCCGGCACAATGCCGCCATGGGAACCTTGTATCTCGTCCGACATGGACAGGCTTCATTCGGGGCCGAGGACTATGACCGCCTGAGCGAGCTCGGCCACCGGCAGTGCGCGCAACTGGGCGCCTGGATGCAGGCGCGGGGCCTGCGCTTCGACGCCGTGCTGCGCGGCAGCCTGCGCCGGCACCGGGAGTCCCTGGAGGCCCTGGCCTCGAACCTGCCGGGGCTGCCGGATGCGCTGGAGTGGCCCGGCTTGAACGAGTACGACAGCGAGGCGGTGGTGCGCAGCGTGCATGCCGGCGACTTGCCGCGCCCCGACACCCCAGAGGCTTATCGGCTGCACTTTCGGCTGCTGCGCGAAGGCCTGGCGCGCTGGATGGCAGGTGAGGTGCAGCCCGAGGGCATGCCCAGCTGGGAAGGGTTCCTGCAAGGCGTGACGGGGGCCTTGGATCACGTGCGTACCCAGCACGAGGGGGACGTTCTGCTGGTGTCCAGCGGCGGGCCCATCGCCACAGCCGTGGCTCATGTGCTGCAGGCGCCACCTTCGACGGCGATCGAACTCAACCTGCGCATCCGCAACAGCGCGCTCACCGAGTTCGCTTTCACCCCCAAGCGCCACATGCTCGTGACCTACAACACGCTGCCGCACCTGGACCACCCCGAGCGGCAGTCCTGGGTCACCTTCACCTGAAGCTCGCCACCGGGCGCCTGGGTCCCGAACCGTCGGCCAGAGCAGTCATGCGTGAAGCACGCGTGGATGGCTGGTCTTTGTCCTGAGGACGACGCCGGCAGAGCCCGAGGCCAGCCGGGTTTCAGGCCAGGGTCTGGAGATTGCGAGTGGGCTGCTGGCGGGATGAATGCGCATCGGGGGCGTTCCCCAGGTGCCGTTGGTTGCGGGTCAGTCGAAGATGTCGCTCAGCCAGGACTTCTTGCGGTAGCCCCGCTGGCTTCGGCCATGCTCGTGGTCAGCGTCAACGAATTGCGGCTGTGATCGCGCTGACGCGCTGGCCGCAGGAGTTTGAGTCATCGCGCCCGATCGCTCGATCAGCTTGTCGAGTTCGCCGCGGTCCAGCCAGACGCCGCGACATTGCGGGCAGTAGTCGATCTCGACGCCCTAGCGATCGCTCATCACGAGTGCGGTGTCGGTGCAGGTGGGGCATTTCATGAGGTGTTCCTGGCGAGGGTTCATTCATCCGAGGTACCGAAGCCGAAGAGGCTCAGCAGACTCGTGAACAGGTTGAAGATCGAGACGGACAACCCGACGGTGGCCAGCACATGGTTGGACTTGCATCTTGGATCTCCATCTGTTGAGGGACTGACGGAGTGTGGGCCTCCCATCGGCTCACAAGAAGCAGCCTTTCAGGAACGCTGACATCGGAAAAGCCTGAAGATGAGACGACGTTCATGCCGCAGACTTACAGGTTTGGTGGCTCCGGCCTGCGTTGGAGTACACGGGCCTGCTGGGACGTCACCCCTTGGAGAAACACCTGATGCCCAACGCTCGAGCCGCCAATGCCGTCCGTCTGGAGTTCGCTCCTGACTCCCTGGTTCAATCCAATCTCTCTGGCGCGGCCTTTACCGGTGACTGGCTGTGGGTGGCAGGCGACGAGGCCTGCGGTCTGGACCGACTTCGTCTGCTCGACCCCGTGGGGCGAGAGGCCCTGCGCTTTGGTGAAGTGCGCGACTTCCCGCTCGGCGATCTGCTGGACCTGCCCGGTGCCGTCGGGGAAGAGGCCGACCTGGAAGGCATGGCCGTCGCCGACGGTTTCCTCTGGGTCGTCGGCTCGCACGGGCTGAAGCGAAAGAACGCCAAGCCGGAGCGAAGCCACGCCGACAACGCCAAGCGGCTGGCGAAGGTGGCGCTGGACGGCAATCGACGGCTGCTGGCCTGCCTGCCGATCGAGCCCGACGCCCAGGGCGAGCCCTGCCTGGTGCGGCAGGCGCAGGACGGCCGACAGGCGCTGCGCCTGAAGGGCGATGCGCAAACGAACCTGCTCACCCGCGCCCTTGCCGATGACCCCCACTTCGGCCCATACATGGCCATCCCGGGCAAGGACAACGGCTTCGACATCGAAGGCCTGGCCGTGGACGGCCAGCGGCGGCTGCTGGGCTTGCGCGGCCCGGTGTTGCGCGGCTGGTCGGCGCTGCTGGAGATCGCGGTGGAGGCGCGTGGTGACCAACTGCGCCTGGTTCCCCTGGACGACAGCGGCACGGTCATCCGCAAGCACTTCCTCCAGCTCGACGGTCTGGGCGTGCGGGACCTGCACTTCTCCGGCGACGACCTCTACATCCTGGCTGGCCCGACGATGGTGTTGAACGGCGACATCCGCGTCTTCAAATGGTCTGCCGCCCGACCCTTGCTGGCCGCCAACCGCGAGCCGGTGCGGTTCGAGTCGGCGCTGACCGAGTCGGTGCCACTTCCACATGGCCGCGGCACCAACCGTGCCGAAGCCCTCTGTGACCTGCCAGCGTCGCTGTCAGGCGGCAAGGCGCGCTGGCTCGTGCTGTACGACGCGCCTGGTGCCGATCGAAAGGAAGGCGAGCACACCGTCTTCGGAGACCTGCTGCGCCACGATTGAGATCTTCCGCCCCGGATCGTCCCGGCCATCAGGACGATCCGGACCGCGTGGCGATTGAAGCTGCGATCGGGTCGCCGCTTGACGTCACTGTCTGCTCTGTTTCACGGTCATCAAGAATGGAAAAGCTACTTTCAGGGGTCGGATCGATGCTCTACGGCATGAGATTCACCATGCTGTTCTTCTATGTGGGTCTGGTGGCGATCATCTTCGGCATCCTGGGCAAGTTCCTGCTGGAGACCTACAAGCTGATGAGCACCTTGCTGTTTGGCGATCTTGAAAAGATCGAGCTGATCATCAAGGTGCTTGAACTGGTGGACATGACGATGGTGGCGCAGCTGGTCTGGGTGGTGGCGCTGGCCGGTGTGTCGCTGTTCGTGACCACAGGGCACTTCGACAAGAAGGACATGAAGAAGCCCGACTGGCTGGACCATGTCAACACCTACAACCTCAAGTTGAAGCTTGCTTTCGCCATCATCTCGATCTCAGGCGTGCATGCCTTGAAGACCTACCTGAGCGGAGACTTGAACCTGGAGAACATCCAGATCGTGACGATGGTGGCTGTCATCCACTTCACCTTCGTGCTCTCTGCCATCGGCATTTCGTTTGCAGAACGCTTGACGCGGGAAAAGACCTGAAGGCGACTGGTGCCATGGCCGCTCTTCCCGAGATGGACGTCGCGTCACCGCTGCAATTCGTCATCAATGCGGCAGCGGGCAGCAACGACGCGCGGGTCAAGCGCGAGGTCATCGAAACCGCGCTGCGAGATGGCGGACGGCAAGGTGACTTGCTGTTCTGCAGCCCTGCCGAGTTGAGCGGCGTGGCGCACCGGGCTGCGACAAAGGCCGTCGCCACCCGCACGGCCGTGGTTGCCGTCGGTGGCGACGGCACGCTCAATACCGTGGCGCAGGCCGCGCACGCCGCAGGCTGCGCCATGGGCGTGGTGCCACAGGGCACGTTCAACTACTTTGCCCGCACACACGGCATACCCGCAGACCCGGCCGATGCGGTCCGCCACTTGCTGCGTTCGGTCCCTTCGCCGGTGCAAGTGGCCGGCATCAACGAACGGGTGTTCCTCGTCAACGCCAGCCTCGGGCTCTATCCCGAACTGCTGGAGGATCGCGAAGCCTACAAGGCCCGCTTCGGTCGCAGCCGCTGGGTGGCGTTCGTGGCCGCCTGCGCGACCTTGCTGCGTGCGCAGCGCCGCTTGCGATTGCACATCGAGATGGGTGGCAAGGCGCGCGACCTCCAGGCCTTGACACTCTTCGTGGGCAACAACCGCCTGCAACTGCAGCAGTTCGGTGCAGATCCCGATGACACCCTGGCGGGTACGCCAGGCGACGGCACCATGGCCGCGGTCGTGCTGCGCCCTGTCGGAACCCTGTCGATGCTCGGCCTGATGCTGCATGGCGCCATGGGCAGGCTGGATGAAGCCGCAGGCGTGGAGCGCTTCGAGTTCGAGCACCTGGTGGTGCGGCCGAGGCTGATGCAGGGCCGCAGCGGCGTGAAGGTGGCCTTTGACGGCGAAGTGACGATGATGCGCGCGCCGCTGGACTTCCGCGTGCACGCCAGACCCCTGTATCTGCTGAAGCCCGCTCGCGACGTTGCTGTCACTGACGCCGGGGCCAGCGCCAAAGGGGCAGCGTCTTGAGCGTCCTGCTGCAGATCTCCGACACCCACTTTGGCACCGAGCAGGGGGCGGTCGTGGAGGCCCTGAGCACGCTGGCCCACCAGCAGCGTCCTGATGTGGTCGTGCTGTCGGGCGACATCACGCAGCGCGCTCGTGGGCCCCAGTTCCGTTCGGCCCGTTCGTTCGTGGACCGCCTGGGGGCGCCGGTACTGGCCGTCCCAGGCAACCACGACATTCCGCTCTTCGATCTGTGGACGCGCCTGCGCAGCCCGTATGGCCGCTACAGCGCCGCATTTGGCATCGATCTGGAGCCGGTGCACCGCACTGCGGAACTCCTGGTGGTGTGCGTCAACACCACGCGACCGTGGCGACACAAGCATGGCGAGGTCTCCGCGCTGCAGGTCGAACGTGTAGCCCGAACCGTGGAGCTTGCCGACCCTGCACAGCTGCGCGTGGTCGTGGTGCACCAGCCCATGGCCGTCACGTGTGTCGAGGACGAGCCCCACCTTCTGCGCGGGCATGCGGCCGCGCTGAGGCGTTGGGCAGAAGCGGGTGTCGACCTCGTCATCGGCGGTCACATCCACCTTCCGTACGTCTTGCCGCTGCCGGGCCTGGCGCGGCCGATGTGGGCGGTGCAGGCGGGCACGGCCGTCTCGTCCCGCGTGCGCGACGCCGTGCCCAACTCGGTGAATCTGCTGCGCTGGGGCGCGGATGCGGCGCCAGGATGCTGTCGCGTCGAGCAATGGGACTACCAGGCCGGCGACCGGGTTTTCAGGCTCGTCAAGGTCAGCGAAATCTGGCCGGATCGCATGTGAGCAGGTTCACAACGGGCGCATCATCTTCCGGAAAGTTCGCATCTCCCTGAGTTGGAAGCCCAAGATCATCGCTTCTCTTCGCGCCCCTGCGCGCTGATGGTCTGCACCGCCATGTCCAGCCGTTCGGCGGCAAGGGCGAATCTGCCCTCTTTGGTGACCACCCAGAAGTAGTGAAGATGGCGGTAGTTCAGCATGCTGCATCCGGTGCGGGAAATCCGAAGTCCAGGTGCGTGCCCTTCTGGTTTGCGCGAATCGGATCAAGCCCGACACTCCGACCGTTTCGAACACCAGCGACCGTCTGATCGGGCTTTCCTTTGCTGTCAGTTCGCGGGGTGCCATGATCGGGCTGCTGCTGATGGCATGAGGCTGGCGCAGCGAACGGATCCTGGGCTGGGTATTGGATTGAATGGGACTGAACGATGATCTACGCAACTCTCAAGACTGTTCATGTGCTGGCCATCGTCGTGTGGATCGGCGGCATGGTGTTCGCGCACTTCTTCTTGCGCCCGGCGGTCGCAACGCTGGAGGCACCGGTGCGGCTGCGGCTGATGCACGATGTGCTCGGGCGGTTTTTCCAGGCCGTGCTGGTGGCCGCGCTGCTGACGCTGGTCAGCGGCGTGTGGATGCTGGGCCGTGTGGCCAAGCAGGTGGTCCAGTCGGGGGGCAGTTTCGAGATGCCGCTGGCCTGGACCGTCATGGCGGTGCTGGGCGTCGCGATGGTGGCGATCTTCATGCACATCCGCTTCGCGCTTTTCAGAAGGCTCGGCCGGGCCGTGGCTGCGTCCGAGTGGGCCGCCGGCGGCGCGGCACTGGCGCAGATTCGCACATGGGTCTCGATCAACCTCGGCGTGGGTGTCTTGGTACTGATCGTGACGCTGATGCGCTGGACGGGTTGAGTCCGAAGCCTTCAGGCGATTTCTCTGCGCCGTGGGCGGTACCGATGCGGTCCGCCGACCAAGCTGCTTGACCGAGTCTTGGCGGCCCGAGAAGATCAGTCAGGCAGTCAGGCAGTCAGGCCGTCAGCAGGCCCCGGGTTTCGATGAAGCGCACCACCTCGGCCAGGCCCTCGCGGGTCTTGAGGTTGGTCATCACGTAGGGCCGGCGGCCGGCGTGGTCCGGGCGCATGCGCCGGGTGTCGGCCTCCATCACCGCCAGATCAGCGCCCACATGGGGTGCGAGGTCGGTCTTGTTGATGACGAACAGGTCGCTCTTGGTGATGCCCGGGCCGCCCTTGCGCGGGATCTTCTCGCCCGCAGACACGTCGATGACGTAGATCGTCAGGTCCGACAACTCGGGGCTGAAGGTGGCGGCCAGGTTGTCGCCGCCGGACTCGATGAAGACGATGTCCGCGTCGGGGAACTGGGTCAGCATGCGGTCCACCGCCTCCAGGTTGATGGAGGCGTCCTCGCGGATGGCCGTGTGCGGGCAGCCCCCGGTCTCTACGCCCATGATGCGTTCGGGCTCCAGGGCGCCGGCCACGGTGAGC
>JAJTDM010000036.1 GCA_021300575.1 Rubrivivax sp. | reverse complement strand
CTCGGTACCCTTTCACCGCGACGGCACCCCTGGCATGTTGCCCCGTGACCCGGTCCCGCTGCGCCATCTGGGGCTTTACGCCTACCGCGCGGGCTTTCTGCGCCGCTTCCCGACCCTGCCACAAGCGCCCATCGAACGCACCGAGGCGCTGGAACAGTTGCGGGTGCTGTGGCACGGCGAGCGTATCGCAGTGCACATCACAGACACGGCACCGAGTACGGGCGTGGATACCCCTGAAGACCTGGCGCGCGTGCGCGCCGTTCTGAGCAGACCCTCCAGGCCCTGACGCTGAAAGTTCCAGGAAGGTCTTGCGTGGTAACCTGCCCGCAGGGCAAGTCGACGCATTGCCCTGCATCCATGACAGTCACGAATGACAGCCACAAGACCAGCAGAGCACCTTCACAGGCAGCTCTGCCTTCCACGAGACGAGGACCGCGATGAGACTGATCCTTTTGGGCCCCCCGGGCGCCGGCAAAGGCACGCAAGCGACCCAGATCTGCAAGCAATTCGGCATTCCGCAGATCTCCACCGGTGACATGCTGCGCGCCGCCGTGAAGGCGGGTACGCCTCTCGGGATAGAGGCCAAGAAGGTGATGGACTCCGGCGGTCTGGTCAGTGACGACATCATCATCGGCCTGGTCAAGGAGCGCATCACGCAGGCTGACTGCGCCAACGGCTTCTTGTTCGACGGCTTCCCCCGCACCATTCCGCAAGCTGACGCCATGAAGGCCGCTGGCGTGAAGCTGGATGTGGTGCTCGAGATCGACGTGCCCGATTCGGCCATCGTCGAGCGCATGAGCGGCCGCCGCGTCCACGTGGCATCGGGCCGCACCTACCACGTGAAGTTCAACCCGCCCAATGCGGACAGTCTGGATGACGTGACTGGAGAGCCCTTGATCCAGCGCGACGACGACAAGGAAGAGACCGTCATCAAGCGCTTGGAGGTGTATCAGGCGCAGACCCGCCCTTTGGTGGACTACTACTCCGCCTGGGCGTCCACGGGGGATGCTACGGCCCCGCGCTACGCCAAGATCTCCGGCATGGGTGCGGTGGACGAGATTACCGCACGGGCGTTGGCTGCGCTGGGCTGAGTTCCTCGGCTCCACTGCCCAAGCCGCCCACGGGCGGCTTTCTCACGGAAAGATTGCTCCCACTACCCTGCATCACTCAAGAAAGGAACTCTCCTCATGGACATCTCAGGCAAGGTCTTCATCGTCACCGGTGGCGCGTCAGGCCTCGGCGAAGGTACCGTGCGCATGCTGGCTGACCAGGGCGCCAAGGTCGTCATCGCCGACCTGCAGGTTGAAAAGGGCCAGGCCCTGGCCGCCGAGGTGGGTGGCGTTTTCGTCAAGTGCGATGTCAGCCAGGAGGTGGACGGGCAGGCGGCCGTGGCAGCCGCCACCGCTGCTGGCAAGCTCATGGGCCTGGTGAACTGCGCAGGCATCGCCCCGGCCATCAAGACCGTGGGCAAGGACGGCGCGCACCCGCTGGCCAACTTCAGCAAGACCATCAGCGTCAACCTGATCGGCACTTTCAACATGATCCGCCTCGCAGCCGAGGCGATGTGCAAGAACACGCCTGAGCCCACGGGCGAGCGAGGCGTGATGATCTCCACAGCCAGCGTAGCCGCCTATGACGGCCAGATCGGCCAGGCTGCGTACTCTGCCAGCAAGGGCGGCGTGGTGGGCATGACCCTGCCGATCGCGCGCGACCTGGCACGCAATGGCATCCGCAACATGACCATCGCCCCCGGCATCTTCGGCACGCCCATGCTGTTCGGCATGCCCCAGGAAGTGCAGGACGCCCTGGCCGCCAGCGTGCCCTTCCCCAGCCGCCTGGGCACGCCGCAGGACTACGCCAAGCTGGTGAAGCACATCATCGAGAACGACATGCTCAACGGCGAGGTGATCCGGTTGGACGGCGCCATTCGCCTGGCGCCGAAGTGACGGCCTGAGGGTCCGAAGACCAGCGCTGCCGTTGCCAGGAGGTACCGGCAGCCGGGCTTGTCTCACCACCCTACGAAGGCATCGCGACCCTGCACCGCCAGGGTCACCCGCCGCCCCACGGGCAGGCTGACCTGGGTGGCCACATGGCCGAAGGGCAGACCCGACAGGATGGGGACTTTCGCCCGGGCCCTGAGTGCCGCCACGGCAGAATTCAGCTTGTAACCGCGGTCCAGCACCGAGGGCTTCCAAGCGGTGAAAGCGCCCAGCAACACCGCCTTCTGCGCGTCCAGCACCCCAGCCTGTTGCAACTGCAGCAGGTTGCGCTCCACCCGATAAGGGTGCTCGTTGACGTCTTCCAGGAACAGCACGCCACCCTTGACCTTCGGAAAGTGGCGCGTGCCCAGCAGGGAGCACACCATGGTGAGGTTGCCGCCCCAGAGCATGCCGCGCACCTCCAGCCCGTCCAAGCCCGCCTCGGTGCGGAAGCCCAGGGCCTCCAGCTCGCCGCTCATGGCCTCGGCGAAACAGCCCTCGGTGACATCGTCCACCACTTCACCACCGAAGGCGTCCAGCGCTGTGGGTCCGGCCCAGCTGGGGGACTTGGCGTGAGCCAGCAGCCCCAGATGCAGTGCGGTGAAGTCGCTGTAGCCCACCCAACGCGTGCCCCGCTCCACACTGCGCGCCAGCAGTGGCCAGTTCAGGCCGTCCAGCAAGCGGCTGAGCCCATAGCCCCCGCGGCTGGCCATGGCCACGGACGGCGCAGCCTCCGCCACGCGGTGGATGGCGGCCAGACGCACCTCGTCAGCGCCGGCAAAGCGCTGATGGCGCGCGGTGGCTGCCTCGTCCACCTGGACGCCGAAGCCCAAGGCTGACAAACGTCGGGCAGCCACGCGCAGCTGTGGTGGGCG
This sequence comes from Rubrivivax sp., assembly GCA_021300575.1. Lineage (GTDB taxonomy): Bacteria > Pseudomonadota > Gammaproteobacteria > Burkholderiales > Burkholderiaceae_C > Rubrivivax. The sequence continues at coordinate 56,730 of JAJTDM010000036.1, read as the reverse complement.
CGCCACGACGCCGGAAGGGGAAAAGATGGTCAGGGACGTCATGAACTCGGCGGGAAAAGTGGCTCGGCAGGCGCGGAGTTCCTCCAACCGGAAGCGCGCCGCCGTTCGGCAAAGAATTCCCGAAGCATCTCGCCACAGGCTTGAGCCAGGAGGCCACCTTCCACCGTGGTGTGGTGGTTCAGCTGGGGCTGGGCAAAGAGATTGACCACGGAACCCGCTGCACCTGTCTTCGGGTCCGGCGTCCCAAACACCACCCGGCTGATGCGCGCATGCATCAAGGCCATGGCGCACATGGCGCAGGGCTCCAAGGTGACAAAGAGCTCGCAGCCGGGCAATCTGTAGTTCTGCAGGTGGGACGCGCCCGCCCGCAAAGCCATGACCTCGGCATGTGCGGTGGGGTCATGCAGCGCGATGGGCTGGTTGTGGCCCAGCGCCAGCACTTCCAGGGGGCTCGCAGCCTCGGTCCTGCGCCGCACCAGCACGGCCCCGACAGGCACCTCTCCCTGGCTGGCAGCCAGACGCGCCTGTGCGAGCGCAAGAGACATCGCCTCAGCGTCGTTCGCCAGCAGCACAGGCGTGGTCTGGGCAGGTGAGATCACGTCAACCGGTAAAGGTCCAGAAGCACCTTGCGGGCCTGGCGTTGGCCACGTGCAATCGCCATCACCTTGTTGAGGTGCAGCCAATCGGGATGTCCGGTGGAAAAACGCACCAGCGTACGGAAGAAGTACTCTGCAGGATCCACCACATCGCCTGCGGCCAAGCGGGCCAACACCTCAGGAGGCCCGTGGCGCAACCCCGTGCTCTGCACCTCGAGCAACGCGCCGTCGTCGGTTTCAATCACGTAATGCGCGGCGATCTCCAGCACACCGTCGCGGCGTGCCACCTGCCAGTCCACGCCACCCGCACGGATACGGCCGTTGATCTCCGGCCCTTGCACGATGCCGCCGCTCAGCGGCACGTAGCGGCGCTCGCCTGTGGGGGCGTCTCCCAAACTGACCACCGGGTCTACATCGCACGCAATGCGCGTCATCGGCACGAGGTCGGGCGCGGTTGGGAATGGCGTTTGGAAGAAGGCGTCGGTCATCGGTCTATTCCCACTCAAACACCAACGGTGCCGGCAATTCCTCGGAAACACTGGGCCTGGCCGCGCGAAGGGCGACTTGTACCGTCAGGACTCCCGACACTTTGATGAGGTCCAGCATTGGCGCGGGTTTCCGGGCGATTTGCGCGGGATGCACGTTTCGAGATCTGTCGAGGTCTATCGGGTCTGACGCGAGAGGGCATCAGCTCTTTTCCCAGCCTCGCGAACAGTTCGCCCGATGCCAATCATCTTACCGTCGCGACGGACACAAGTGCCTGTCTTGAAAGGCCTGTTTGTCTCCCAGGGGCTGGCGGGGAGTCGGTTGAGCCGCAGATCGTGGACACGCTGGGTGGGCGCATGCACGTGCGATGGGACGAAGGTGCGGCGGCCACGCCGCACGGCCAGCCGGTGTTCTTCGCGGAGTTCGTGGCCGCCACGGGGGCCTTCGAGCGCTGGGTGTCAGGCTGCCCGCTGTCTTATCGCAGCGGCAACGCCCCGGACAAGCGCGACGTCCTGGGTACGCTGATGCTCGGGCTGCTGGCCCGGCATCGCCGCTGCGCCACAAAGGTACGGCGTCATGCCGAACCTGGGCACAGCCCACTCTGGATTCAGACAGTTTCTTGACTGTCGCGCGGGTCTGAACCGCGTGGCCGCGGGCAGGTGGTTGACAGCGCCACCGCCTGCGGCCGCAACTTGGCCAGCGCCCGCCCCAGCACCTGCACTTCTTCAGCCGTCAGTGGTTGCAGCAGGGCCTGGTGAATGGCCAGCACCTGCGGAAACATCTGCGCGTACAGGCGCTTGCCTGCGGCGCTGAGCGCCACGGTGGCGTATCGCCGGTCGCCCACTTTGCTTTGGCGGCTGACCAGCCCCTTGGCCAGCAGTGGCATAAGTGCCTTGCTGGTGCGCGAGCGGTCCATGCCCGAGCGCAGGGCCAGTTCAGAAGGTGCCAGCGGACCAAAAGCCGCCAGCAGGCCGATATAGCCCCATTCATGACGCGTGATGCCGTGCTCCCGTTCGCACAGCCGCGTCACCTCTGCCGTGCTGAAACTCAACAACAGGTGAAGCTGGTAGTTCAGCAGGTCCAGGATGCTGGCAGGCGCCGCCAGCCCGGGCTCGCCCATTTCGCGCGCCACCCATTGCGAGCTTGCGGCGCGGGTTTGTACGTCGGTGGCACCCGAAGCAGAAGGCGCTCTTGTTGCGGGCACGGCAGGTTTTCCTAGGGATGATCCCAAGAATAGTGGATTTTTGACACTATCGACCGCTCGCCTAGCATCGACACCATCATGACGATGTCCATTGAAGCCCTGCGGCGTACCAATGCGCAGCACATGCTGCACCCAATGATCGACCCCAAGGCCGTGGCCGCCGCGCCGCCCTTGATCATCGACCGCGCTCAAGGCGTGCACGTGTTCGACATCGACGGCAAGCGCTACCTCGACACGGTGGCCTCGCTGTGGAACGTGAACGTCGGGCATGGCCGCCCCGAGTTGAAGGCCGCCATCATGGCGCAACTGGACAAGCTGGCCTACTTCAGCACCTTCCAGAACACCAGCAACCCGCCGGCCATCGAACTGTCTGCCCGCTTGATGCAGATGTTTGCGCGGGAAAACATGAAGAAGGTGCTGTTTTCCAGCGGCGGCTCCGACGCTGTGGAAACCGCCATGAAGCTGGCGCGCCAATACTGGCAGCTGCAGGGCAAGGCCCAGCGCACCAAATTCATCAGCCTGAAACTGGGCTACCACGGCGTGCACTTCGGCGGCGCCAGCATCAACGGCAACCCGCTGTTCCGCACCGCGTACGAGCCGCTGATGCCGGGCTGCTTCCAGGTGGAATCTCCCTACCTGTACCGCAACCCCTGGGGCGAAGCCGACCCCGCGCGCCTGGCGCGGCTGTGTGCCGAAGAGCTCGACCGCGCCATCCAGTACCAGGGCCCCGACACCGTGGCCGCCTTCGTGGCCGAGCCGGTGCAGGGCGCCGGCGGCGTGATCGTGCCTCATGAAAGCTATTGGCCGCTGCTGCGCGCAGTGTGCGACAAACACAGCGTGCTGCTGATCAGTGACGAAGTCGTCACCGGTTTCGGTCGCATCGGCGCCCTGTGCGGCGCGCGCGCCTTTGGCGTGGCGCCCGACATGATGGCCATGGCCAAAGGCATCAATTCCGGCTACGTGCCGCTGGGTGCCACGCTGCTGAACGAACGTGTGGCCAGCGCCTTTGAACAACCCGGCGTGCCGGCCGCGCTGATGCACGGCTACACCTACAGCGGCCACGCCCTGGCCTGTGCTGCAGCCAATGCCAATCTGGACATCGTGGCCAACGAAGATCTGGCCGGCAACGCTGCGCGCGTGGGCGCCTTGCTCAACGCGCGCCTGCCCGAATTCATGCGCTACCCGCATGTGGGCGATGTGCGCGGCCTGGGCCTGATGTCGGCGCTGGAACTGGTGGCAGACCGCAGCGGCAAAGCGCCGCTGATGGTGGCCACGCCCTACGTGCAGACCCTGGTGGGCGCCGCGCGCAGCGAAGGCGCCATCATTCGCGTGCAGGGCAACCGGCTCATCTTGTCGCCGCCGTTGGTGTTCACTGCGGCCGATGTCGATGAGACGGTTCGCATCCTGCATGCGGCCTTCGCCCACGCCGAACGCAGCCTTTCCTGAGTTGCCCTGAACCTTTCTTGAAGGAGCCTTTTGACCATGCAAAAACGTCTCTTTGTTCTGGCTGCCGTGGCCGCGGCCTTCATCACGCCCCTGGCTGCACAGGCGCAGGAAAGATGGCCTTCCAAGCCCATTGAGATCATCTACCCCTTCCCACCGGGCAACGACAGCGACGCCATCATCCGCGTGCTGGCCGAAGGCATGAGCAAACGCCTGGGTGTGCCGGTGCAGGTGATCAACAAACCTGGCGGCGGCGGTGTGGTGGGCTTTGCAGAAATGGTGCGCGCCAAGCCCGACGGCTACACCATCGGCACCTGGCAGATGGGCCCGGGCATCAGCCAGATCGTGGCCGGCAACACGCCCTACAAACAGACGGACTACCAGGCGGTGGCAGCCATCCACCCGAACGACTTCGTGCTCGCAGCACGAGGCGCCATACCGGCCAGGAACATGAAAGAGTTTGGCGCCTGGGCCAAGCAGCAAGGCAAGCCCATCGTCATCGCCAGCTACGCACCGGCGGCGGTGCCGGCCTTGATTGCCGCCAAGATGGCGCGCAAGGACGGTTGGCCCTACCGGGTGCTGTCGTTCCCCAACCCCAGCGCCAAGGAACTGGTGTCGGGCGATGCCGACCTGTCCACCACCGGCGCCGACATGGTGGCCAGCTACGTCAAGGACGGCTCGGTGCGGGCCATCAGCGCCTGGTCTGAAACGCGCAACCCGGTGGTGCCGCAGACCCTGACCGCCAAGGAAGAAGGCTACGGCGACCTGTACATCTGGAGCGGCATGGCCGCCCCGGCCGGCGTGCCCAGGGACATCATTGCGAAGATCTCTGCCGCCATCGGAGAGAGCATGAAAGACAAGCCGATGCAGGACGTGCTGAAGAGGCTTGGCGTCAGCTCCATGTACATGACGCCCGAGCAGACGGCACAACGCATCGCCGCCGACACCCAATGGGTGAGCGAGCTGATGAAGGAACTGGGCATGGCGAAGAAGCAGTGAGCCCCACATCGCCCGTGCCCGAGCGCGCCTTGCTGGCCGCGCTGGGCTTGGCCGCCATGGGCCTGTTCCTGGCCACGCCCGGGCTCATCAAGCCCTGGCCGGCAGGCGTGCCGTGGCACGAATCGGCCGCGTTTTTTCCGCGCCTGGGCCTGTTGATCACCGCCTTGGGGGCTTTGGCTGAAGGCTGGGTGCGGGCGCGCACGCGGGCACGTTTTCAGTCGGACGAGCTGAATTCCAGCGCCGCGCATCTGCCGCGCGCACTGTGGTGCGTGTTGCTGTTTGTGCTGTACATGCTGGCCGTGCCGGTGCTGGGTTTTGGTGTCAGTTCAGCGCTGTTTCTGCTGGCCACAGGCTTGGCCATTGGCCTGGGCTGGCGCGTGGCGCTGCTGCTGGCACTGCCCTTGGCGCTGTTGCTGTGGGCCATGTTTGTGTTGGGCTTGAAGGTGGCTTTTGGCCACGGCTGGCTGTTTTGATGGGCCTGCTGGACACCTTTGCACAGGGCTTTGCTGCGCTGGCCACGTGGCCGGTGGTTTTCAGCCTGCTGGCCGGCGCTGCGCTCGGGCTGATGGTGGGTGTGCTGCCGGGCGTGGGCCCAGCCGTCACCATCGCTGTGCTGCTGCCGTTTACCTACGGCATGCCACCGCTGGCCGGCCTGTCGCTGCTGCTGGGGGTGTACTGCGGCGCGTTTTATGGCGGCGCAGTAACGTCCATCCTGATTCGCACGCCAGGCGAGGCCAGCAGCATCATGACGATGTTCGACGGCTGGCCGATGGCCCAAAAGGGCCAGGCGCACCGGGCGCTTTCGTTGGCGTTCATGTCGGCCTTCATCGGCGGCCTGGTCAGCGCGCTCATGCTGGCCATTGCGGCAAAGCCCATGAGCTTGCTGGCCGCGCGCTTTGGTGCGCCGGAAACCGTCATGGCCATCGTCCTGGCAGCGCTGTGCGTGGGCCGCGCCTACCAGCGCCAGTTTGCCGCGGCGATGATGATGATGGGCCTGGGCTTTTTCCTGGCCACCGTGGGCATCGACCCGAACTCCAACGAGCAGCGCTACACCTTCGGCTTGACGGCGCTGCTGTCCGGCATCCCCCTGGTGCCGGTGGCCGTGGGCCTGTTTGGCATGGCGCAGGCGCTGGTGATGGTGAGCTCGCCGCCGAAGCTGGTGGACAAGAGCCTGGTCGGCGATGCCGGCCTGTCGGCGCGCGCCTTCTTCGAACCCTTCAAGTACCCGCGCACCTTGCTCAAGGGCCTGACGCTGGGCACTGCCATCGGCGTGCTGCCGGCGGTGGGTGCGGCGCTGTCCACGTCGCTGGCCTACTTCTGGGCCCAACGCGGCGCCAAAGACAAAACACCCTTCGGCCAAGGCAACCCGGAAGGCATCGTGGCAGCCGAAAGTGCCAACAACAGCAATTCCGGCGGCGCCATGATCACCGTGCTGACGCTGGGCATTCCGGGTGACGCCATCACCGCCATCATCATGGGCGTGTTTGTGGTGCACGGCATCGTGCCCGGGCCTTCGCTCTTTGTTGAGCGGCCCGAGATCGTGGGGGGTGTGTTTGCGGCGCTCGTGGTGCTGAACATCCTGATCCTGCTGATGCTGGTGCTCAGCGTCAAAGGCCTGGCCAAGCTGGCTTATGTGGACGCCCGGCTGCTGGGCCTGGGCATCCTGGCGCTCAGTCTGGTGGGCGCCTTTTCGGCCGCCAATTCCATGACGTATGTGTGGATCGCGCTGGCCTTCGGCATCTTCGGTTTTGGCTGCGCACGTGTGGGCATTCCCACCATCCCTCTCATCCTGGGCATGGTGATGGGCGACACGTTGGAATCTTCACTGCGCCAGGCGCTGGGGCGCAGCGACGGCTCGTTCATGCCCTTTGTGGAGCGGCCGATGGCCGCGGTGATGCTGGCGGCTGCGGTGCTGATCGTGTTGTGGCCGCTGTTCATGAAAAGGAAACCTGCTGCATGAACTGCTTGGAACCCCTGACTGCCCTGCGCGCGGCACTGCAGCACCGCCAGTGCAGCGCGCGTGAACTGGTGCAGGCCCACATCGCCCGCATCCAGCAGCACGACGGGCCGCTGAATGCCATCGTTGTGCAACGTTTTGATGAAGCACGGCACGAGGCCGACGCCAGCGACGCCCGGCTGGCGCGCGGCGAGGGTGGTGCCCTTGAAGGTGTGCCGGTCAGTATCAAGGAAGCCATCAACGTCATCGGCATGCCCACCAGCGTGGGTGACACCGCCTATGCCGGCTTCGTTTCGCAGCACGATGCCCCCAGTGTGCGACGCTTGCGCGCGGCCGGCGCCATTGTCATCGGCAAGACCAATGTGCCGCCCGAGATGGCCGATTGGCAGGCTGCCAACCCGCTGTACGGCCGCACCCACAACCCCTGGGACCTGGCCCGCACCTGCGGTGGCAGCAGCGGTGGCGGCGCCGCTGTGGCAGCAGGGTTTGCTGCGCTGGACCTGGGCAGCGACATTGGCGGTTCGGTGCGTGTGCCCGCAGCCTTTTGCGGCGTATACGGCCTGCGCGGCAGCGAAACGCTCATTCCACGCAGCGGCCAGTACCCCATTCCGCCCACGCCGAACTGGGGCGCGGTGCTGGGCGCGCAGGGGCCCCTGGCGCGCAGTGCTGAAGACATCGAGCTGGCGGCCCGTGTGATGTGCGGGCCAGATGCTGGTGAGGACGTGGCCTGGCGGCTGGAACTGCCAGCCGCGCGCTGCAACAGCTTGAGGGGTGCGCGCATTGCCGTGCTGGCGCCGCCGGCCTATGCACCGGTGCATGAAGACCTGGCCGCAGCGCAGGAACAGGTTATTGCGGCGTTAGGCCAGGCCGGCGCGAAGGTGGCCGTGGCCCAGCCCGAAGGTTTTGGCGACTGGCGCGAACACTACCGCCTGTACCTGCGCCTGCTGCACTACATGATGAGCCCGCGCTGGACCCCCGAAGACCGAGCCGCTCGCGTGGTCGAGCTGAAGCGCGCCGACGACGAATTTGCGCCCGCGCAAGTGGAAGGCCTGCTGTGCACCGGCCAGCAACTTTTCCTGTGGCACCTGGAACGCGAACGTGTGCGCGCTGCGTGGCGGGGCTTTTTCAAGGACTGGGACGCGATGCTCACGCCCGCCTTTCACACCCCTGCCTTTGAGCATGTGGCCTTCAGCGGCCCAGCCTTGGGTGCGGCCGCTGCGCACCAACGCGTGGTGGTGGCAGGGCACAGCGTGCCTTACAGCCGCGGCCTGTTTTTCCCCCATGTGTCCACGCTGGCCGGGCAGCCGGCGCTGGCCTGCCCGGTGGGGGTTTCCAAGGCGGGCCTGCCGCTGTCGATGCAACTCATCGGCCCGTATCTGGAAGACTTCACGCTCACCCGCCTGGCCAGCTTGCTGGCACGCGAGATCGGCGGCTTCGTGCCGCCGCCGGGCTTTGCCACCTGATCACGCCAACCCTGCCTCGGGACGGCGCCGCAGCATGTCAGCTGGCGCAATTTCGTAGGCTGCTGCCGCTTGCAGCAAGGCTGCATCGCCCTTCGGACGCCCGATCAGCAGCAGGCCCGAGAAGGTGCGCGACTCGCCGCGTGCCAGTTCGGCGTCCCGCTCGTCGGCCTGGCGCAGCAGCACATCGTCCGGGGCGAGGTTGTCGATGGCGTTGTACACCGGGCTCAGTCGAGGAATGCTTCCGCGGGCCGGGCGGTGGCAGGACCTCGTGTGGGAGCGCCTCGGGCGTGGCGCTGTAGACCCGCAGGTTCTTGAGCCCTGAATCTGGGGGCTCCGCCCCGGCGTCGTGGATGCCGAGATAGCGGCTGAAGGCCGGTGGCATCATTACCGCCGAGACCTCCCACCGCACACCGGCCAGCAGGCTCTCGTAAGGAATCCGAAGCCCATCGTGCAGCCGCTTGACCATGCGCAGGCTCAAGGCGCGCTTGCGATTCAGCACCTCCGACACCCGGCCGCTCTGGCCGATGTGGGGCTTGAGGTCACGCGGGGTCAGGCCCTCCTACTCCATGCGGAACTTGATCGCCTCCACCGGATCAGCCGGGCCGAAATCGCAGTGCTTGCTCTCGTAGGCCTCGATGAGCGTGACGAGCACGTCGCGCTCATCCGCTTGCGAGGTGCCCTCCGCGGCATGAAAGACCTTCTCCATCCTCTTGAGGGCGCGCCGCAGGTCGTCGTCGTTGCGAATCGGCCTCATAGTCATTGAAGGTCTCCACTTCGATCCGGTCGTACTCCGCGCGGGTCCCCACGAGTCTCACCCAGAAGATGCCCGCCAGGTACCGAGCCTCGACTACCTGCCGGTACTTGTTGCTACCAACGTTGAACACCACCCGGCTGTTGCGGCCGAATCATTTCCCACGACGGCCTCAAATCTGAAGTGCAACACCCCGCCTCGGGTAAGGTGCACAGATGCAAACCAGTACGACATACCGACAGCTTCAGCCTGAGGAGCGCATGACGATTGCGAGCCTGCGTCAGGCGCGTTCGAGTGTGAGGGCCATAGCCTGTGCGCTGGGGCGCTCGCCGGGGACCATCAGCCGTGAGCTTGCCCGCAACGTGGGCAGTGACGGCTCTTACGCGAGCCTGCCGGCGCAGGCGCTGAGCCGGTCGCGACGAATCCAGGCGCGCCCTGCGGCCAAGCTCCATCATGATCACGTCCTGTGGGGCACCGTGTTGACCATGCTGGACTGGAAGTGGTCGCCCCAGCAGATTGCCGGCGTGCTCAAGCGTGTCTGGCCTGATGATCCGACCATGCACATCTCGCACGAGTCGATCTACACGGCCATCTACGCGCACCCGCGCGGGGAACTGCGCCGCCAGCTCATCGCCTGCCTGCGCCACGGTCGCAGCACACGCATGCCTCGCAAGCGCGGCGTGGACCGGCGCGGCACGATCCCCGACATGGTCAGCATCCATGTGCGTCCGCCCGAGATCGAGGACCGCGTCATGCCAGGCCACTGGGAGGGTGACTTCATCAAGGGCGCTGGCAACAAGTCCTCCGTGGGTGTGCTCGTCGAGCGCACGAGCCGCCTGGTGCTGCTGGCCAAGATGAACGATGCGACGGCAGCCTCCGCACTGGCGGGCTTTTCTGCCAAGCTGAATTCGATTGCCGCGCCGATGCGCCACAGCTTGACCTACGACCAAGGCAAGGAGATGGCGCGCCACCGTGAGCTCACCGCGAGCACGGGCGTCAAGGTGTACTTCTGCGACCCCCACAGCCCCTGGCAGCGCGGCTCCTGCGAGAACACCAATGGGCTGTTGCGCCAGTACCTGCCCAAGGGCACCGATCTGTCCGTCCACACGCAGGCCGAACTCGACGAGATTGCCGACAGCCTGAACAACAGACCCCGCGCCACGCATGCCTTCCACTCCCCGCTGGAGGTCTTCGCCGCGATGCTCAAAGCAGCCCATCAACCCTCAACTTCCATCCACTGAAGTGGCTGTTGCACTTCGGACTTGAAATCGCCCACTCTATTGTCAACAGGCAGGCGCTTCCCATAGGTAAGAACCGAGCTTTGTTGGCCGGAAATCGGCCGGATACCGACATCGCTACCGTCGCGCAGCAATGCATGACAACGGTCGCCCTTATGACCTTGAGCGATGAAGACCGCTTCTGGCCCCGCGGCTAGGCGAAACACGCCGTTCTGGCTCAAGGTTGACGGTATCGGAACTGCCGTGCCGCGAGCCAATGACGGTATCGCCCGCGTCGATGACGGTATCGCTGGCATGCGCCCTTCTCGCAGGACAAGGTGACTCACCTCGCCTCTGAGGCGGCCTACGACGGTATCGAGTCGGGCAAGCGATGAGTCGTGACGGTACTCGAGGGACGTGTGACGGTATCCATGCCGCAGGAACGCTCGGGAGCCAGCCGCGAATGACTTGCGACCGTTCCGAGCGTCTCGGGTCGACCCTACAGCGACACCCGTATCGCCGAACTCGACGCCCGGAAGCGGTCGCTCTACGCGCGGGCTGACCGGGCCTGATAGCCCGCCGTTGGTGCTCAGGTTGAGAAGGGTCAGGCAGCGCCTGCACTGAACATGGCCCAGAGCACTGTGGCACCTGCTGCTAACGAAGCCAGCCCCATCAAGGGCAGATAGGCCAGCGCTCGAGGAACAGCGCGCTGCGTAAAGGCCCGGTGCACGCGCCAGGGTATAAAGAACATGACGCCGGTAGTGACCAGCAACAGCCAGCCAGCACCCGACACGACCGTAGCACCGACCATGCTTGGTGCGGCGGAGATGAACGCTGCACCCACGAGCAGACGGATGCCAAGCTCCAGGTAGTGCTTGGTGGACGAGCTGGCGAAGCCAAGGAGGAAGCGCCTAGCCAAGGGTGGACGAACCAGCGCGGTTGCACCGAGCGCAACGAGAAAAGCGCCAGCCAAGGCAACGAGGGCGAAGGAAACGACGAGAACCATGTAGTCGTGCGGGCGGGTGGAGCGAGGGGTCAGAGTTTCCGCCGTGGAGAGGGTGGTTTGTGCTGCCTTGTATGTTCAGCGTAACGATTCCGCAGAAGAATCGCCAGTAGCGCAGGCGATCAAAGCGCCTGCGTTGGACGACTCGACAGCCCGTTGATGCCTAACATGTGCTCCATAGTCTGCCAAACGTGTCTTGCCCGGCAACTTCGAGCGGGCAAGTCACTCGCGGTACACGAACAACACGTAGATGTTGATCAAGTAGACCGCCAGCAACGCCGCGCTCACCACCGTCATGGTTCGCAGATAGCGTTGACGCGGACGGTAGACCAGGCCCACGATGACGGCACCGGACATCATCACTGCCGAGAACGCCGTTACCGCGTGCACCGACGACACATCGGCCAAGATGGGCCCTTTGACATAGAACACGTCATCGACCGCGACGATGAGCAGATCGAACAGGTTGCTGCCCAACAGGCCTCCGATGGCCATGTCCAGCGCACGCAGCCGAAGTGCTGCCAGCGTCACGACGATTTCGGGCAAGGAGGTGGCTCCGGCCACCAGCAGCGTACCTACGAAGGTGCGGGTCCACCCCATCTCGTCGGCAATGCGGCTGCCGGCGACGGGCAGCCAGATCCCCGCCACGGCCACGACGCCAGCGAATGCAGCGAAGCTCAGCGAAGCGCTGCGCAGGCTCAGCCCGACGTAGCGTTCCTGGCCTGCGGCCGGCTCGATGCGTGTCTGTCGGCTCTCGTAAGCGAAAACACTGCGCATCGCCAGCACGTAGAGCAGGACCAGCAATGGCGTGTAGGCGCCGACCGATGCGAGCCGCGGCACGACCTGTTCGCGTTCCAGGAGCACGCTGACACCGACTACGGTCAACATGATGACGGCGAACCCCGCGGACAAGATGTGGCCCGCGCTCGCGCGGCGATAGATCGTCTCCGGGCGGTGCAGCACATCGAGTACCACGAGCAGCGCCAGGTTGAAGACGGTACTGCCGAGGACATCACCGAGCGCGATGTCGGGTGCATGAGCGACCGTTACTGCGCTGATGCCGGTGGCGAGCTCTGGTAGCGAGGTGACCGCCGCCAACAGCAGCAGTCCGACCCAGGAGCCGGACATGCCTGTCTTCTCGCCGATGGCATCGGCCAGGCGCGTCAGTCTGGCCCCGGCGTAGGCAATGGCCAGTGCACAGATGGCGAGTTGAAGCCAGTCAAGCACCATGATTGCTCATTCTGAGGCCGATGGTCGTCGGAACACCGAGCCTGAGGCGATTGGGGACGGCGATCCCTTGATACCAAGGCCGGCTTGAGACGCGCAGCGTACTTTGCACTTGCGACCGCATTTGAGAGCGGCGCTATCAAGGGATATGTCTCACTCCGGGTTTGCTCTTGGACTTTGACATACATGTGTGCAAATACAATTCCCTCCCCGCCCATCGGTACAACCAGCGATGAGCGGTCAGGAGCGACTTTTCGGGGCCCAAGCGGGCCCCGCTTTTTTTGGCGCACGCCGTTGGCGTGGAGGTGCGCCTATGATTTCCGCATGCCAACGAAGCCAACCAGCAAGAGGGCTCACGCAAAGCCGGCCAGCGCAGCCGCGCCCGCTGCCCAGGTCGAGCCCGCGGCGCAGGTGCTGCGCCGCTTTCGATCCGTCTTCAACGCCGTCAAGACGCACTTCCAGCAGGTCGAGAAGAAGGCCGGCGTCGGTGGTGCGCAAATCTGGGCCTTGAGCGTGATCCAGGCGCAGCCCGACATCGGGGTTGGCGGCCTAGCCCGGGCGATGGACGTGCACCAGACCACGGCCAGCAATCTGGTCAAAGCCATGCTCACCGCTGAACTGGTGGTTGCGAGCCGGGACGACGCCGACCGCCGCGCCACACGGCTGCGCGTGACGCCTCGCGGGGCTCGGGTGCTGAAGAAGGCGCCTGGTCCTTTCTCGGGCGTCCTGCCCGAGGCGCTGGCAGCGCTTGACGATGCGACCCTTGCACGGCTCGATGACGACCTAGGCAAGCTGCTGGCCCTTCTGCAGGCCGACGAGCGCGCAGCCGGCATCCCGTTGGCACAGATGTAGCTCGTCCCGGGTCGGCCTTCGGGCCGAGTCAGTTGCGGAGAAACGCAGATCCGACGGGATGCAATTGTGCAAATACAATTGCGATTACCATGAACCGTCGGCACGCCCTGCTGGTCCTCGTTGCCCTCCTTGTCCTCGCCAACCTGGTCGGGCTGGAGGTGCTGCGTGAAGCCTGGAACGCTCGCCACGAGAAGGTCGCAGATCCGGACCGTCAGGCGGTGCCTATTCAACCCGTCAACGTCTCCTCCGGATCAGAGCTTTTCGTCGCACGCACAGGAGAGCGACGGGCAGTTCGCAGCCTGTAGGGCCGGTCCACCGACATGCAACGAGAGGCCCACCTAGATGCCGGCTCCCATCGATGACGCCGCAGCGCAGCCCACCTCGCTGAAGGAAGTCCTGCGCGTGGCCCGAGCGTGGTTGCGTGGCGGCTGGCGGGCCGCGCACGACGTCGACTCCGAGTTCTGGCGCAACCTGCAACGCGAGTTGCTCGCCGGTCGCCAGTGGCTCGACCGGTCCATCGTGCTGGCCTACGCGGCCGCGACAGGCGCCATCGTGGTTGCCTTCACGCTGTTGGCCGAGGCGGCGATCCATGGCTTCCGGCAGGTGGAAGCTTGGGGCGATCACGGCCGCTACTTCACCCTGCTCTGGACGCCGGCGCTCACGGTAGCCCTGCTGTGGTGGACACGCCGCTACGTGCCGGGAGCAGGTGGCTCGGGGATTCCGCAAGTGGTGCTTGCGCTGGAAAAGGACTTGCTGCCGTCGCAGAGCGTCTGGCTGGTCTCGATGCGCGTGTCGCTCCACAAGATCGGCCTGGTTTCCGGGGGCTTGCTGGCGGGCCTGTCGATCGGCCGCGAGGGCCCGACGGTCCAGGTCGGCGCCGGCGTCATGGTCAGTGCCCGACGCTGGCTTTCGCCGCAGTCGGGGATCGATGCGCACGACCTGATGGTGGCCGGCGCGGCGGCGGGCATTGCTGCGGCCTTCAACACGCCGCTGGGCGGAATCGTCTTCGCGCTCGAGCAGTTGACCCGGCGACGCCACATCTCTCACAGCTCGCTGGTGATCGCGGCCATCGTCCTGGCCGGGCTGGTCGCAGTCGCCGTGTTCGGCAACGAGACCTACTTCGGCCGCCTGCGCGTGCAGGCCATGTCCTGGTCGCTGTTGTTGCCGGGTCTGCTGGTGGCGCTGGTAGCCGGCCTGAGCGGTGGCCTGTTCGCGCGACTGATCGTGGTTTCGCTGCGAGGTCTGCCCGATCGCTTCAGTCGCTGGCGCAGCGCCCATCCGCTGCGCTTTGCCGCCGGGTGTGGCCTCGCCGTCGCCGTGATTGGGCTGGCCACCCAGGGCGCTACCGCCGGTGCGGGCTACGTCACGACCCGCGCGCTGCTGGAGGGCCAGGGCGAACTGCCCGGCGTCTACACGCTGCTGAAGTTCTGCGCCACCTGGATCTCGGCCTGGTCGGGTGTGCCTGCCGGCGTCTTCGCACCTTCGCTGGCCATCGGTGCCGGCATCGGCCACGACGTGGCTCTCTTCATGGGCATGGACAAGGAGGCCGCCATCCCGCTGATCGCGTTGGGCATGGCGGGCTTTCTGGCGGCCACGACGGGCGGGCCGATCACGGCCTTCATCATCGTCATGGAGATGGTGTCGGGTCAGGCCATGGTGCTCAGCCTGATGGCCTGCGCGCTGCTGTCCAGTGGCGTCGCGAGGCTGGTCACGCGGCCGATGTACCAGGAACTGGCGGCGATGCTGCCTCTGCCGGCACCCAACGAGCCACGCCAGGAGAAGCCATGAACACTGCCTTTAGGAAGCTGCTGACCTGGCTGCGATCGATGTGGCGGCAAGCGCGTGTGCCCGAGCGCGCGGATTCGGTCATCGTGCCGCCGGCTCCGCCGCCCGTCACCGCCTTGCCTTCGCCGCTGCTGGCCTGCGCGACGGTGGTGATCCCGGCCCTGAACGAAGCCGCGCGCGTCGCCGATGTCGTGCGGCATGCACTGGCCGACCCGGCAACCGCCGAAGTCATCGTCATCGACGACAGCTCCATCGACGACACGGCGCGGCTGGCCAGGCAGGCGGGTGCCGAGGTGATCACCAGCACGATGCTGGGCAAGGGTGCGTCGATGCGCGACGGCGTGGGCGCCGCCCGGTGCGACGTGATCGTCTACCTGGACGGCGACCTCGCGGGCTTGCGCGCCAACATCGTGACCGACCTGTGCCGGCCCTTGGTGCGCGGCGAGGCCGACTTCGTGAAGGCCCGCTTCGGTCGGGTCGGCGGCCGGGTGACCGAGCTGACGGCCAAGCCCATGCTGAAGGTGTTCTTCCCTGAGATCGCCCACTTCGCACAACCCTTGGGCGGGCTGATCGCGGCGCGCGTCTCGTTGCTCAAGGCCTTGAGTTTCGAGACCGGCTACGGCGTCGACATCGGCCTGCTCATCGACGCCCACCGCGCTGGCGCGCGCCTGGCCGAGGTCGACATCGGTTCACTGGAAAACGACAGCCAGCCCCTGCTCGACCTGACCGCGATGGCCAACGAAGTGTCCCGTGTCATCTACACCCGGGCGCGCGCGGCCGGTCGCCTGCACATGGAGCAGATCGTGGCGATGTACGAGACCCAACGCCAGGCGACGGCAACACTCGACTACATCCTCAGCCGGCGCCGCGGCCGCACGCGGGTGATCCTGCTCGACATGGACGGCACGATCACGCCCGACCGCTATGTGGTCGAGCTGGCCCGGGCCACGGGTCACGAGGCCGCGCTCGCCAAGCTGCTGGACAGCGGAAACGACGCCGCCACGAGAAGCGAGCGCATCGCGGCCCTCTTCAAGTTCGTGCACCAGCACCAATTTGAGCGTGTGGCGAACGCCTTGGCCATCAGGCCTGGCGTAATCTCCTGCGTCAACCGCCTGCGGCGGGCCGGCTTCATGGTGGGCCTGGTCAGCGACAGCTATTTCGTGGCTGCGGAGATCTTGCGACGTCGCATCTTCGCTGACTTCGCGCTGGCCCACACGATGCAGTTCGATGCCGAGGTCTGCTCCGGCGCGCTGCGTCTCAATCCGGCCTTCCTGGCACGCGATGGCGATTCCGGCCCGCCCATCTGCAAGAGCCACGTCATCCGACGCCTGCGCGAAGATCTTGACGAGCCGCGTGTGGTCGACTGCTGGGCGGTGGGCGACAACGTCAACGATCTGGGCATGCTGCGGGCCGCCGACCGCGCCTTTGTGATCGACCCCAAGTCGCCGCTGCTCACGCAGGTGCCGGGGGTGACCGCCGTAGCCAGCTTCGACGAACTGTGCTCCCATGTGCCCGAATCGACCGCCGCCGCCTGAATGACGGAGCTCGACTGGTGGGTGATCGGGCTGTATCTGGCCGGCACGCTGGGCTTGTCGGCGTGGCTGGCGCGGCGCCAGGAAACCGCAGCCGATTACTACGTGGGTGGGCGCGCGTTGCCGTGGTGGGCGCTGGCCATCTCGATCCTGGCCACGCAGTCTTCGGCCAACTCGTTCATCGGCATCCCGGCCTATGTCGCGCTGGTGCCGGGCGGCGGGCTCACCTGGCTGCAGTACGAACTGATGCTGCCGCTGGCGATGATCTTCGTCATGCTGGTGCTGGTGCCCGTGCTGCGCGGTCTGGGCGTCATCAGCGTCTACGAGTATCTCGAACGCCGCTTCGACAGGCGCACGCGCTGGGTGCTGAGCGTTGTCTTCCTGCTCTCACGAGGGCTGGCCACGGGTGTGGCGCTGTATGCCGCGGCCTTGCTTGTGCAGGTCTGCACGGGCCTGCCTCTGGCCTGGGCCATTGTGCTGACGGGCGGCATCACGGTGATCTACGACACCCTGGGCGGCATGCGGGCCGTGGTATGGACCGACGTGATACAGATGGCCATCCTGGTGGGCGGCATCGGTCTCTGTGTGGCCATCGCCTGGGACCTGGCCGGTGGCGGTGCGGCCATCGTCGAATTGCAGGATCCCGCGCGCCTGGCGGCCATCGAATGGGCACACGGCGTCGGGGACGGCGCGCGCGCGCCGCTGTGGGGCTTCGTCGCCGGCGGGCTGGTGCTCTACATCAGCTATTACGGGGTCGACCAGAGCCAGGCGCAGCGCACGCTGTCGGCCACCGGCATCCCCAGCGCCCAGCGCGCGCTGGTCCTCAACGGCATCGCCCGGTTCCCGCTCACGCTGGCCTACGCCGGGCTGGGCCTGGCCATCGGCGCCGTGGCCATGAAGGAGCCGGCACTGCGCGATGCCATTCCGCAGAATCGGCCCGATCTGCTGGTGCCGCGCTTCATCGAACTGTACGTGCCCAGCGGCGCGCGAGGCTTGCTGGTGGCGGCCATCCTGGCCGCAGCCATGTCCAGCCTGGATTCGGCGCTGAACAGCCTGTCGGCGGCCACGCTGCGCGACTTCGTCGAGCCGCATCTGGGCCCGGCACGCACGCTGCGAGCGGGTCGGCTTGTCACGCTGGTCTGGGGTGTGGCCATCATCGGCTTCGCCGGTCTGGCCAGCGGCCTGTCCACCAGCGTCGTCGAGAGCATCAACCGCGTTGGCGCGTTGTTCTACGGCCCGTTGCTGGCCGCCTTCCTCTGCGGCATCCTCGATCGCCGTGCGCGCGGGCCGGCGGTGCTGGCAGGCGTGGCCGCCGGCCTTGCGCTGAATCTGTGGCTGGCGTATGCGATGGGCGGCCAGCTCTTCTGGATGTGGTGGAACGTGACAGGGCTGGTGGTAGCGGCCGGGGTGACGCTGCTGGGCAGCCGCATGATGGCGCCGCCGACCCCCGAGCAGTTGGTGGGCACGACCATCGACGCGGCGGCCTTGCGGCGGGCGTTCGGTAGCCAGAGAGGAGGAGTCGCTCTGCTCCTGGCCTGGGCCGCGTTGTGCTCGGTGGTCGCTTTTTGGCTCGGCGTTCGCTGAGCAAGCGGGATTCGCATGTCACTCCGGCAGTTCATGTCCTTGCGCCCGCTGACCCGGGCGCTCACGGCCGTCAAGAACGGCGTGGTGCACGGCTGGACCGAGAGTGCCCGCGCACTGGGTCTGCAGGAGGATCTGTACGCCAACCCACAGCACCGTCCGCTGGAACGACCGGTGACCGTGCTCATCATCGGCGCCGGGCACCGCGGCACCGTCTACGCCAACTTCGCTGCGCGCTATCCGGCCGAAATGCGTGTCGTCGCCGTCGCCGACCCGAATGCGCACCGGCGTCAGCGGTTTGCCCGCCTGCACCACATCGCGCCCGAAAACTGCTTCGATGGCTGGGAATCGGCCCTCGATCGCGAGCGGCTGGCCGATGCCGTCATCATTGCCACGCCGGACACGCTGCGCAGCGGCCCGTGCCTGCGCGCGCTGGATCTGGGCTACGACGTGCTGCTGGAAAAGCCCGTCGCTCCGACCGAGGCGGAGTGCCGCGCCATCCTGGCCAAGGCCCAGGCCACCGGGCGCATCGTGGGCGTGTGCCATGTGCTGCGCTACACGCCCTACTTCCGCGAGCTGAAGGCCATCTTGGACCAGGGCCTGATCGGCGAGGTCATCAGCGTGCAGCACCTCGAGCCGATCGAGCATGTCCACATGAGCCATTCCTACGTGCGTGGCCATTGGCGCAACAGCGCGACGACCACGCCCATCATCCTGGCGAAGTCCTGCCACGACACCGACATCATTCGCTGGCTGGTTGGCGCGCAGGCCGACAACGTGCATTGCTTCGGCAACCTGAAGTGGTTCACCAACGCCAACGCCCCGCCCGGCAGCACCGAGCGCTGCACCGATGGCTGTGACGTCGAACACGAGTGCCCGTACTCGGCGCTGCAGATCTACCTGCGCGACCGTAAACGCCTGTATGTCTTCGACTTGCCGGAGGACAGTGCGCAGTGGGATGCCGTGATCCTGCAGGCCCTGAAGACCACCGACTACGGCCGTTGCGTCTACCGAATGGACAACGACCAGCCTGACCACCTGACCGTCAACATCCTGTTTCGCAACGGTGTGACGGCAGCATTTTCGATGGAGGCCTTTGTGTCGTACGAGGGCCGGCGCACACGCGTCATGGGCTCGCTCGGCGACGTGACGGGCGACATGGAGAGCTTCACCGTCACCAGTTTCAAGACGGGCAAGCGCCGCGTCTGGTCGATGAAGAGCGATGCCCATGGCGGCGGCGACCACCCGATGGTGCGCGACTGGGTGCAGGCCGTTGGCCAGCAACGGCCGGAACTGCTCAGTTCGTCGATCGAGGTCTCCGTCGAGAGTCACCTGATGGCCTTTGCGGCCGAACGCAGTCGCTTGCAGCGCACGATAGAGGAGGTGCAGCTGTGATCGGCACCGGGGGGGGCGGATCTATGTGGGCAACAGCTTGAATGTGGCTGCAGTGTCAAGGGGCGGCCAGTCTTGTGCGGCCAAGCGCGAGCCCGAGGTAGCGGTTGGCGGCCGCCATCTGCTGCTGGGGTTGGACTTCACGAAAGCCGCCGCTCGTAAGCGCCCGGAAGTGTTTAGGGTTGTGGGACACCTGCCCGGCGCGCACTGCTGACCGACGAGCAGCGGCGGCCTGAGGGCAGGTGTCGCACAAGCCTAAACAGGAGCACGCGCTGCGCAGTTTGCTCAAAAGCCGCCGTAGGAACGGAGTGGCCAGCTTAAGCGTCGCGGTAAACGGTTCGCGCAGCGGTACCGTCAGCTCGACGTCCCAACTGATCCTGCCACTCCCCGGACACCCGGCCTCAACCCATGTGCACCAACTCGTTGACGATGTAGCCGAGTTATCAACGAGACCACTTAAGCCGTTGATTTATAAAGATTTTTTACGACCCGTCACTCCCACTCAAACACCAATGGAGCCGGCAATCCCTCGGAAAGACTGGGCCTGGCCGCGCGAAGGCCGACTTGTACCGTCAGGACTACCGACACTTTGATGAGGTCCAGCATTGGCGCGGGTTTCCGGGCGATTTGCGCGGGATGCACGTTTCGAGATCTATCGAGGTCTATCGGGCTTTACGGGATCATCAAGGCACAGGATCTGCCCTGCTCTTTCGAGCCGCTGACCAGCGTACATCGTACCGTCATCGAGCGAGCTAAGTGCTTGTCTGACATTGATTTTCACGCGATTTTCCTACCGTCAACAGCCGATCTTGACCGCTCGCCTCATGGCTGGGCGCCCCGATCGAGCGAGTAGGCCAACGCGATTCGGCTGACCACTTCCTTCAGAGAACTGCGCACTCCTACGCTCGCCGGCGTGATCGACGGATCGGCCTCGATGACGTCGAGGAAGCGGCTCAAGTCCTGGGCGATCCTGGGCACCAGCGGCACACGAACATCGGGCGCGAGCAGTTGGGACAGTCGAAGGATGTCGTTCGCGTGCTTGCGAACATTGCGCGAGTCCACCTGCTCGCCGCGGGCGAGTCGCTGCCCAAGGTCCAGCCAGGCGCTCGCCTTCAGCGGGATCAAACGATCCTCGCCCACCCAGGGAAGGCCATCGAGATCGCGCCGCCCGGTCAGGATGAAGTCGTAGTAGTCCTCATCGAGAAGGATCGCCGACAGGCTCTCCACCGCCTCATCGATCGGGATGGGGGTCAGGTGACTACCCTGCGCAAGCGTAAGGCCCTCTGGCGCTCGGCAGAACAGCTCAAGCATCGCCGGAAAGCTCGGGTTAGCCGGCTTCTGGAATCGATAGAACACCGGCCTGCCCGTGTCAGCGGCCTGGCGGATCTCGTAGCCACCGGCATCTATGAACCTCCAGAACACCTCGCCAAAGCGCGGGGTCAGAGCCTCCACGTGCAGGACGATGTCGAGGTCCTTCGTGGCGCGGAACTCGAGACCTGCCTCTTCGAGGGCGAGGGTTGCGGCCGTGCCGCCGATCAGGACGAACTCATCCGCATGCGAGGAGAACCAGCTCCGAAAGACATCCAGGCCTCTCACCACGGCAAGTGCTCCTCAAGCTCGGCCAGCGCCTGCTGCACCCGATCGTCGGTGTCGCTCTGCAAGCTCAGCATCAGCGACAGCGGATCGACCAGCGCCGTGCCCGGCGCCAAGGCGGGGCTGTAGTTCCACAGCTCTAGTTGGAGGGTGCCGGGCTCGCGCTCAGGGACCGTCTTGACGCCCTGCTGGGAGGCAAGCTTCCATTGCGCAGGGCTTAGCGCACAGGTCAGCCACGCAGGTTCAGCCAGCATCGACTGTTGCGCCAGTGCGCTGAGGCCTGCAAGCCTGAACTCTCGCACGCCAAGATCAGGGGTCGGCAGCACCCAGACCCGGCGCTTGACCGGGCTGCGCAGCAGGGGCTTGATGTACTCCCAGGTCTCGCGGGCGGTGCGCTCGGTCTTCAGCCGACGTGCCCTGCCGACGGCTTCAGCACTCGCGATCCCGGAAGCCACCAGCTCGCGCGCGGCGCGCGAGGCGGTCATGGCGGTGTAGCCGAGACGGCCGAGCACCTCGGCAGGCTCCCACTCTCCGCTCCAGGGCTTGCCCAGCAGCACGGCGATCAGCATGGCCTGGGCGGCCGGGCTGATCTCGCTCTGGGGCTGCGCCGCCGGCTTGCGGAAATACTCCCGCAGATCCACGCCAAGATCGGGCAGGTAGAGCTGGTTGCCAGGTACGACGAACGGCACCTTCTGCTCGATGAGCCGCTTGCGCTCGTAAGAGGCCAGTGCGCCGGTGGCATACAGAACCGGGAGCCCGCTCCCCTCGCGGATCCGGTCGATCTGGGCGCGGATGGTGGCGAGGCCGGGGCGATCGGCCCGCTTGTCGATGGCCAGCAGGACGGGGCGACCCAGCATCGTCAGAGCATTCAGGTCGAAAGCATCCACGAGGAAGTACGGCAAGGTGGCCGCGCCCGACCAGGGGGTGGTCGGGGTGTCGATCCCAAGCGCGTCTCTTAAGTACGCGCGAACGGCGGCTTCCATGCTGATCGAGGGCCCAAGATACACAAAGAAACCGCACGATAACACACAACACGTTATCGTGTTTTGTCATGTTATATACGCTCGAAACCTCTTCGAAGCCCACCTAAACAGACCGAGCTCGAAGCAACGGCACAGCCCCATAGCGCCCCCGTTCATAGCCCCTCGCCAGAGCCTCGTCCCTGCGAGGCGAAAACTCCAGCAGCGGGTAAAGGCGACGCCGGCCGTCGATGCCTTCTTCCATGAACCACACCTGGTCACGTCGCAGAAGAGCCTGATCGAGCAAAGCCGTGTCGTGCGTCGTGAAGACGATCTGTGCCCCGCCCGGATTGGTCCGCTGGTTGAGGAACAACTCGACCAGCTGGCGCGTCACGTTCGGATGCAGGCCGCGATCGAGGTCGTCGATCAGAAGCGTGCCGCCCGTATCGACGACATGAAACAGGTCAGCCGCCAGGTCGAACAGGCGGCGGACCCCGCTGGACTCCACGTTCATCGGGATGCGCTGCGGCATCCCCAGTCCACCCGCACCCGGCCTGAGGATGACGACACCGCCGCCATCGTCCGCCCCGAGTTCCAGGCCCAAGACCGGCACACCGAAATCGGTCAGGAACTGCGTCATGCGATCGCGCCCGGAGGGCATGCGCATCAGCGCGAGGCTTGTTGCCCCATCGCCGTCATCGGGGCCAACTCGCACGCGCAAACCGTCGGCGATGCTGGCGAAGACGGGCAACAGGGCATCGCAACCCATGGCGACGGCGGTCGAAAGAAAGGGCGCGGTGCCGGGCGTTGAATCCCTCAAAGCCCGGCAGCGCCGTGGCTCCTCCGGAAACCGTGGCCCGAACCACCAGCGCCACGCGCTGCCGTCGCCCGCGCGCTCTCGCTCGAACCAGCGTTGCGGCCGGGCCTGTGGATAGACCACCAACCACTCCCGCTCGACGCCTCGCGACGTCAGCGCCAGCCCGTAGTCATAGCGCACACCAGCGTGTTCGACCAGAACCTCGAACTCCGTGGGACCGGAGAGGCCGGGTGCAGCAGCCAGGCCCCCAATCGGCAGGCCGACAGTGGTCGCCCAACTGGCTGACTCCGTGACCGCATAACGAAGTGCCGCGGCCGCCTGCAGGAAGGTGGTCTTGCCCGCGCCAGCCGATCCAAACAGGGCCGCGGCCTTGAGGGCACGCAGGCTCCTGCCGCTGAGGGCCACGCTGTTGCGCTCGCGGTGCGAACGGTCGGCACTCGCCACCAGGCTGAGCCTCTGCGGGTCATGCAGGCCTCGGAAGTGGCCGCAGGAGAACTCCAGCAACACGGGACACCCTCCGGAAGGACGTTGTCTATTAGCGTGATTATCGAGACTTGCCCACGAAATTCGAACTGAAATATCATTCCTCGACCCTCAGGGCAAATCCCGGAGATCGCTGCGCGCCCTACCCCGTCCCCTCACGGAACCGGAGAGCGCCATGCTGCCCATCCCCACGCCCACTTCGCGGGAAGCTCTTTACCAGGAGCTGTGGACCCGCCCCATCCCTGAGCTCTTGAACCGCTACGGCGTGTGCGAGCTCACCTTCCTGACCACCTGCCGCCGGCTGCACCTGCCCGTGCCGGCCCGACCACTCTGGCCACGGATCGCCGCGGGTGAGCGTTTCCAGCCGCCGCCGCTGAGTCCGTGGGCAGGCCGGCGGCCACCCGCCGGCCCCATCCCTCTGTCGGATACCGAGATGGCGCGCCGGATGGCCGTGAAGGCGGCCGCTGCCGCCGCTCAGGAGCGCCAGCAGCCCATCACCGTCCCGGACCGACTGCTGGACCCTCACCCCCTCGTCAAAGCCACCGCCACCGCGCTCCGCCAGACCGGCAATACCGATCGCGCCGAGGGCACCCTGCCCAACATGCTGACCGGGGCGCTCGACATCCGCGTCTCGCGGGGTTGCCTCGACCGCGCCCTGCGGATCGCCGACACGTTGCTCAAGGCACTGGCGCTCCATGACATCACTGCCGGCATCGACCCGAAGACTGGCACCACCCAATTGCGCTCGGGAGACATCACGCTGACCCTGGCCATCAGCGAGCAGATCGTCGCCGCAGCGCGTCGCCCACCCGGCCGGCGAACGACGGTGGGCGACGCGATCCCGGTTCGCCCGACCGCCATGCTGACGATCACCGTGCGCGGGTGGGTACAACGCCAGTGGCACGACGCCAGCAAGACGCCCCTGGAACGCCGCCTGCGCGGCATCGTCATCGGCATCATCGAGCTGATCGAGGAGCAGCGCCATCGGCAGGCCGAGCACCAGACCCGCGAGTCCGAGATGGAAGCCGCGCAGTCCCGCTACCAGGCTGCCGTCCGGCAACGGTCCGAGGAGGCGGATCGGCTACGAGGCCTGCTCCGGGATGCAGTCAGGCTCGAACGCGCTAACCGTATCAGGGCACTGGCTTCGGCCGTCGAAGCGCAGGCGACCGCGCAAGGCACGCTCGATGACGCCAAGCGCAACTGGCTCGATTGGGCCCGGGGCAAGGCGGACTGGATCGATCCCGTCACCAAGGCGGCCGATCCGGTGCTCGACGGGCCGGAACCGAAGCGGCCGCAGCTGTGGCGGGCTTGAGCAAGGCAGCACCCGGTCACCAGCCTGCGGGCTTCTCGAGCGCTTGATGTTCAGATTTTCGGGGATATTCGCTGCACAGCGAATATCCCCTCTTGAACGAATTTGAAGTTGCAGAGCGTCGTTCCAGCAGGGTGCTCAAGCGTCGATATGCGGCACTGGCGGCGACGGCCTCACCCCTTCGATCTAGAGTCGCTCGATATGCTGATGGATCCTGGCGACGATGTCTTCAAAGGGCGGTTGTCCTTGGTAGTACAGCGCGGCCGTCCGCGCGTACTCGGCGGCAAAGGTCGTGCGCCGAGACGGGTCAGCCAGGACGAACGCCGGATTGCGCGCAATGACCCGTTCATCAGCTGCCCGAAACCGCTGCCGCTTGCGCGCCTCGTAGGCCGGCGTACCGATGAAATCGAGCACCTCGGGCAGCCCCAGCAGGCAGTACACGTCGTAGTAGTGGCGCAGGAAGTTCGGCGGTAACCGGCCCGTCTCGGGCAGTCCCCGGTACTTGGTGGACAGCGTCTGGAGCTTCTCGACAAAGGTATGGCTGGGCTCGTAGCAGAGCACGTCCAAGGCGCGGTTGTCCCCGACCAATACCCCACGTGCGACGGCCGTGTCGTATGCCCAGGAGGAGATCGTGACCGGACGGTTCGGCGCCGTATCGTCGAAGCCGACTTCCAGCAGGACACCGGACTTGACGCCCTGCAGCGACCCCAGGGTGGTCGGATACACCAGCCGGATGCCCGCGCTGCGCAGCTTCTCGTCATCGAAATCGGTGTCACGCTCGACCGCGACGATGCCTGGGATCTGGATGTTCCGGGTCAGCCAGTCGTAGAACGCCCTTCGGGATTCGACGTGCGCCGCCTTGTCCTGGTTTCGGCCCGCTTTCACATCGAGCGCAGCCGGTGGCTCGATGCGGATGTCGATGTCCTCGGAGAAACGGTGGATGATCCCGAAGCCTTTGGAGAGCGATGTGCCGCCCTTGAGCTCGAATTGCAGACCCTGCGCCTGAAGACCCCACAGGCAGTGCATCAGCCAGTAGTCCTTCTCGACCAGGACCGGGTCGACACCGCGCTCGGCTGCCACAAGACCGACCAGTTGCCCGAAGTCGCGCCGAGCGTGGAGGAACTCAGGCATCCAGCCAGCTCATCACGCGCTTGCGGGTGGCCACCAGACCGAACTGCTCCAGGGCGCGCTTCAGCTTCGTGCCATCCATCTCGCGGGCACGCTGCCTGGCGCGCGCGAGTACGGCCGCCTCGTCCTCAGCCAGCTCGCCCAGGTTGTTGAGCGCATCGACGAACAGGAACTCGTCGGAAAGCTTCCTCGGAAACCGAGGCTTGACCCGGAAGTCGTACTGCCGGCTGCCGAGAGTAAAAACGCCATGACGCTTGCGGTTGTAGACCCAGGTGCGGTTGTAAAGCTGGGTCGTACCCAAACCCGCCGCGTTGTAAGCCGAGGGGGAGAAGAGAAGGAAGTCCCGGTCTTTCAGGAACGCGGCGACCAGTTCCTCGTCAGCGGGCGGAACCACGCCAAACGCCGACTCGCGCGGCGCGTAGTACAGGCCGCGCGCGAGCTTGGTCAGGCGGCCTGCCGAGACCAGCTCCTGCAGATGGCGGTCCACGGCCGTGCTGAGCGGCGCCAGGTCCTCACGCCTGTACAAATGTCCTGGTCGCAAGGCACGAGCGACATGCGCCGATGCGGCAGGCAGGGGATTGGCGACCAAGACGGACATGGGAGATCGAATGCTTTCTCATTGACGTTTCATGCATCATACGCCGATCCAAGCCTCACCCCAAGCCGGGCCGCCGGGCTGGGGCGAGCAGGCAATGCGCGTCGGCTCTGGCACTCGGCGGTTATGGCGGGAAGGTTGCCCGCCGGCGCAATGACCTCTCACACGTGCTTCTTGTAGTACGCCCATTGCCCCGCAGCCAGCAACCCGACCAGCACGGCACCGATGCCCGCACACAGCCCCCACGCGACCGGCGCCGGCCAGACCAGCATGGCTGACCCACCAAGAGCCAGCACCACAACCTGTCCGTACTTCGCCCGGTGGTACAGGCTCGCCGACTCTCGCGCCGCTTGCGCACGGCGAATCGCCCGCTGGCTCAGACCCTCGGCTGCGCCCACCGCGTAGAGCAGCGCGAGGAGCGGGAGAAACCGGACCAAAATTCCGACGCGCAGGCCCAGCAGCTGGGTACCGATCATCGCCACCTCGATTGCCTCCTGCCGGGCGATCCAGGTACTGCGCACGACCGTGTCCGGGATGGATATCGGCGCGCCCTCGGCGAATCGTCGCCCCATCTCGTGCAGCCCCGTCGCCTCGAAAATCAGCCAATAGAGCGCGTTGGACGGCGCGGTCACCGCCGCCGCGGAGCCGCCCTGACGAGCCGCCATCGCCGTGCCTGCCGCCAGTTCCTCGGCCAGCAGGGTCCGCAAGCCCTCGACCCTCCGCGGCCAGACGTGGGCGACGAACACCCAGTCCACCGTCCACGCGACCAGCAGCAGGCCGGCGAGCCCCAGCGTCAGTGCGAACCCGAGCTTGAACGGCGCGAGCAGCACCCGCGCCAGCGCCCCGTCATGGAAGCTG
This sequence comes from Rubrivivax sp., assembly GCA_021300575.1. Taxonomy (GTDB): domain Bacteria; phylum Pseudomonadota; class Gammaproteobacteria; order Burkholderiales; family Burkholderiaceae_C; genus Rubrivivax. The sequence continues at coordinate 29,500 of JAJTDM010000036.1, read as the reverse complement.
GTGTTGCGCGAGCCCATGCGCGCCCTCTCCTTCGGCCCTGTCCGGTACCGGCTCGGGCCACAACCAGGGACCGTCCAGCCGCGCGCGCAGCGCCTCGCCGATCTCGTTCAGGCCGGCCGGCATCAGCGGATCGTCGCCCGCCCCGGGCAGCGGCATGCGAATCTTGTGCAGTTGCCCCCCATGCAGCAGCGCGAAGGCCTGCCCCTTGGGCAGTTGCACCAGGTCGGTCGGCGCCAGCATCGGCAAGGTCTCGGGGGCGATCCGGTCTTCGTTGCGGCTGGCGAAGTCGGTGAACTCGCCCGGGTCGTTGGTATCGGACACCGACGACGACGCCACCGTGGAGACCACCTGCACGGTTGGCAGCTGCGTGGTCAGCAGCTCAGCGGTGGCCAGCTCCTTCACCCGCAGCATGATCAGCGTGTTGAAGTTGCCGGCGATCTGCCCAGCCTTGGGCCGCGAGCCGATGCGCGCTTCCACGTCAGACCAGGTCTGCGTGTATGCCGTCACCTGAAAGCCCGCCCCGCCGGCCTTGTTCAGCAGCGGGATGAATTCGTCGCCGATCAACTCGTTGAACTCGTCGGCATGGATGGCGATGCGCCGCGGGAGGACCTCACCCGGCAGTCCGCGCCCGGGGCCGAACTTGTACAGGCTGCCGGCCACGCTGGTGAGATCGGCGAACATGGAGTTACCCACCGCCGCGGCCACCTCGTAGTCAGACAGCGCATCAAGCCCGACATAGACGATCCCGCCCAGGTTGATCACCGAGTTCCAGTCGAACACCGGCCGCCAGTCGGTCAGATCGTCCAGTGCTGGTGACAGTAAGGCCGCCGTGCGGCCAGTGGTGAGCTTTTCCATCAAGGGCAGCAGTGACGCCACCAGCTTGTCAAAATGGCTCTTCTCGTAGTTCAGGGTCGACGCCAGCGCGTGGGCGATGGGGTCGTAGAGCTTGCGGCGACGGGCGTACTCGACCAGGCTGACAGCACGCGCACCGCGCGACTGCAAGCCCTTGTCCAGGCTCTTCTTGTCGATCGCCATGGCTTGCAAGGCTTCACGCCAACCGGCCGCAGCCGGCTCGCGATCGAACCACTGTTCGAAGTAGTCGACCAGCAGCGGCTCGATGTCGGAGGCGTAGCGGTTGATCTCTTGGTAGTCAGGCTTGCGACCCAAGGCCACCAGGGCACGCGCCATCACGTTGACGAAGCGCCAGACGAACTCCTTGAACGCGGCTGACTGCCCTTCCGAGGGCAACTGGCCGGCGATGCGCGTGGCCACCTCGGTGATGCGCGAGAAGCTGCCCACCGGGTTGTAGCGCGCCGAGATCTCCGGGTGGCCGAGGTGGAACATGAAGAAGGCGTCGGCCCGCCCTGCGCGCTGCGCCTCCGCATAAACGCGTCGCAGCAGATCCACGTCGCCCTTGGGATCGAAGACGATGACCACCTCCCCCCGGCGGATGTCCTGAGCGATCAGCAGCTCGGCCAGGCGCGTCTTGCCCACCCGCGTGGTGCCCAGCACCAGGGTGTGGCCGACCCGCTCGGAGAGGTCCATCCAGATGTCGGACTCGTCGGGCTCGACGCCATGCAGGGCCGGATCGCCGCCAAGGCCGGCGGGCTCATCACCAGAAGACGCAGACCCGGGCAGCAAACGCCCCCACCACGAAGGCTCCAGCAGCCGCTGGCTCGCAGGCTGCCGGGCCTCGAAGAGCCGCTGGGTGTGACGCTGATCCCACCGGAACCCTCGACCGAGGTAAAGGCGATGCGCCGACCAGGGAATCGAAGCCGAGTCCATCGTGAAGCCGCGCAGCCGCCGTAGGTTGCGCCGGTAGGCGAGCGTACGGGCGCCCTGCCCGCCTCGCCAGGCGGCATGGCCGAGCAGCGTTACAGCCAGCCCGAACTGCCAGGGCGGGCTCAGCAAAAGCCAGCCGGGTGCGATCAGCACAGCACCGCCCGCCGTCAGCGACATGCCGGCAGCGACGAGCTCGTGCGCGCCGCGAAGCCGACCTTCCAGGGGCGCGGTCACGGGTCAGAGCCGCCAGAGACCTTGATCCGCACGAGTCGCGGGTTGATTGGTGGGAGCGGGTCGAGCAGACGCTGGGGCTGCTCGATGACGATCCCGTGCAACCTGGCGGTCGCCTTGCCGTTCTTGGTCCAGGCATAGCCGAGCACGTTCGCCCCGTCGGCCCCGACAAGGTGCCATCCGGCTTTGAGGACGGAACGCTGCAGACGTTTCAGGGCCTCCTGGGAGTTCGCGTCGGCACCCTGCCATGCCAGAAAGGACCGGAAGATGCCCGGCGATACCAGCAGCAGGCCTTCGGGAACGTGATGGACCAGGGCCGTGCGGGTGTTGATCTCGATCGAACCCTCGGCCAGCCCATCGCGGAGCCAGCCGAACAACCCATGAAGCGATGGGGCCGACGAGGAAGCCCGCGAGGCGTGGGTCGCAAGTGCCACCGACGCAGATAGCGCTGGCTCCGGCTCTGAACCCGAAACGGCCTTTGGATCGATGTCCGATGCGTGCTGATGCCCTTGCGCTGTATCGACAGGAGCCGCCGCGTCAGAGCGACCGGAAAGCGCTTCCGTCAGGATCGCCAAGATGGGATTGTCCTGAACGCATCGATCGGAAAGCACCTCAGCCAGTGCTGCGCTCGCCTCACGGTTCTGGCCGATCCAGACGCGGCCGAGTTCGGGCACAACGCACTCGTACCGGCTGGCAGGAGTTCCAGCGCCCGCAGCCTCCCCGTTCCGCAGCATGGCGGCCAGCAGCACGGCGTAGGTCCAACGATGTGCCAGCTCGCCGACCTGCTCGGGCAGCGCGTTCGGGGGGAGGATTCGGTCACGGCGAACGGCAAGGGCGCGGAGCGCAAGCCGCACCGAGCGTCCGAGCCGCTGGGTATCCGCTGCTGCATCACCATCGCGGGCGGACGGCACACACCCCGCCAACCCACGGATCACGGGCTCGACCAGGACGTCGAAGACCTCGCAGGGGAACCCGAGACGCGCCCGCAGCAGCGCAACGGGATCGGCCGTAACGGGCCGGCCCGGCGCCCGCAGCGCATCCGGCGGGCGACTGCGCACTGTCTCGATGGCGGCCATCTCGGCAGTATTCGAGGGCTGATCGAGGTCGTCAGCGTCAATCAGTGCCCACGGGCAGGCCCGATTCGAGGCAGCCAGCTGGGAGGATACCGTTCCGAGTGCCGCAAGTTGTCTCCAGCTGGCTGCTTGCTCGCGCAAACGGCATACGATTGAATCGTGCGGTGGATTTAACCCATGGATTCAAATTCCCGTCACCAAATTCTCAAGCGCCTGCAGACAGGTCTTGCTCGTGGTGCGCCGTTCGATCCCCCGAGACGGCAACAGCTTTGCCGTGCGCAACCTGGATGCGACCAACTGCTGGGAAGGTCTGGGACAGCTGCTCGACCGAGTCATTGCGTTCGGATGTCCGGTCGAGACTGGGAGCGGCTGCTCGCGCTCGCGCAGTGGCTGGCGGGTATCGACCCGCTGCAGTCGGTCGCATATCGTCCAAGCAGACGGACGCAAGTCGTTAGCTCGCGAATCGCATGTACCTGACGATTGACCGTGGCGGAGTCACTCAAGCTGGGGTCGGCCGCGCGCAGACCGGCAAAGAAGCTGCACGCTGCGGTATCGAACTGTTNNNNCGCTGCGGTATCGAACTGTTCATCAGCGCGGCTGGAACATGATGATGCCCATACCAGTCAGCGCGACGGCGACGCCCGCCACGTCCCATGCCGTCGGCCTGATGCCGTCCACGATCCACAGCCACAGCAGCGCGACGCCGATGTAGACCCCGCCGTACGCCGCATACACACGCCCCGCCGCAGTTTCGTGCAATGTGAGCAGCCAGGCGAAGAGGGCCAGGCTCGCCGTCGCTGGAACGAGCAACCATGCGGACCTGCCCTGCTTCAGCCACAGATAGGGCAGATAGCAGCCAACGATCTCGGCCAGGGCCGTGGCGATGAACAGGGCAAATGTCCTCATGCGGTTAGCGTACCGCCAAGTCGGCAATGAGCCTGGCCTTCAGTGCTCGCTCGCGGATTGCGTCCTCTGACTCGGTCGCCCAAGTGAACGTGCTCTTCCAGGACCAGACCATTCCGTCGAGCCGGACGAAACGCACTTCGCCTGCCTTGCCCGCGACCGTCGTCGCTGGACGCTGCCCCTCGAAATCGAAGGCGATCGTGTGTGAACCCGGCTTCAGCCGATAGCGCACCATCGTGTTCGGCAGGGTCTGGACGGTGGCTCCGTCATCTGCCTGGACCTTCACGAAGTTGCGGCCGTCGCCCCAGTTGCGCCGAACGACGTACACGGTGAGCGCGTTCGGGTCAGGCGCGAACTGCTTGGCCTGCGCATCGGCGTTCAGACTCGGCACCGGGGCCGCGGTGCAGGTGATCACGCGGCCCTTGTTGGTCTTGTGGCAGTACGGGATCTCGGCGGTGGGATCGGGTGCGGGCGACGTGGCGCAGCCCGCCAGAACCGCAGCCACCAAGACCATTGAGGCACAGGTCAATCGGTTGGCAGTCATGGCGGTCACTTCACGGTAAAGCGTGCGGTGGCGGGCTTGCCGCCGACGGTCACGACAGCGACGGCCTTGGTGCCGGGGCCGACCTTGAAGCTGCCGGTGGCTTCGAGCTTGTCGCCCGCGGGCTTCAGCTCGACCTCCTGCTTCTCGGTGCCGGTCAACAGCGTCACTTTCGCGCTGGCCTTGGACACGTCGGCCTTCTTGCCGTGGTCGCGCAGGTGCAGCTGGATCACGGTGGGCTTGGCCACCAGTTCGTAGTCCATGTCCTTGACCTCGACCACGACGCCGCCATGCAGCGGTTTGTGCTCATGGGCATGGTCGTGCTTGTCGCCGGCGGCAAAGGCAGAACCAGCCAGGGCGAGGATGATGGAGGCGAGGAAGGCTTGCGTTTTCATGGGAGTCCTTTCGGGTTGGTGGGTGTGAACAGCAACTGAGATCAAAGCGCTATCAAAGCGCTTCAGCGTCCTTGTCGTCCATCAGCGCTTCGGCCGGCTTGCGCCCGAAGAGCCAGAACATCGCGGGCGTGAGGAAGGTGTCGAGAAGGGTCGAGCTGATGAGGCCGGAGAAGATCACCACGGCCACCGGGTGCAGCACCTCGGTACCAGGCTGTTCGGCCTCGAACAGCAGCGGCGCCAGAGCGAACGCGGTGACGAGCGCGGTCATCAGCACCGGGCTCAGCCGTTCCAGCGAGCCGCGCAAGATCATCTTCTGGTCGAAGCTCTCGCCTTCGAAGCGCATCAGGTTGATGTAGTGGCTGACCTTCAGGATGCCGTTGCGCACCGAGATGCCCGCCAGCGTGATGAAGCCGACCAGGGCTGCCACGCTCAGCGGCTGGCCCGACAGCCACAGGCCGATCACCGCGCCGACCAGCGCGAGCGGGATGTTCACCATGATCAGCGCCGACAGCGCCGCCGACTTGTAGCGGCTGTAGAGCACCACGAACATCAGCGTCAGCGACACGATGGACAGCAGGCCGACGAGCCGCGAGGCCTCCTCCTGGGCCTGGAATTGCCCGCCCAGGGTGATGAAGTAGCCCTCGGGCAGCTTCGTCTCGGCGACCACCTTGCGGATGTCGGCCACGATCTCCGACAGCGCACGTCCCGATACATTTGCCGACAACACGATGCGCCGCTTGCCGTCGTCGCGGCTGATCTGGTTGGGGCCGTCGCCGTCCTCGATCGTGGCGATCTTCGACAGCGGGATGCGCCCGTTCGGCGTCTCGATCAGGATCTGGCCCAGCCCTTCGACGGAGCGCGCCGATTCCGGCAGCTTCACCACCAGCGCGAAGCGCCGGCTGCCCTCGACGATCTGGGTGACCTTCTCGCCCTCGACCAGTGCCTGCAGCGCCGATAGCACTTGTGGCGCCGGCACGCCGTACTGCGCCGCCGCGGCGTAGTCGATGCGCACCTTGATCTGCGGTGCCAGCACCTGCTTCTCGATCTGCAGGTCGGCAATGCCTGGGATCGCAGCCAGCTTGGCCCGTAGAGCATCGGCCTGGCCACGCAGCGCATCAAGGTCTTCGCCGAAGATCTTGATCGCGATCTGCGAGCGCACGCCCGAGAGCATGTGGTCGATCCGGTGCGAGATGGGTTGGCCGATCTCCAGCGCGGCCGGCAGGTTGACCAGGCGCTTGCGGATGTCGGCCTTGATCTCGTCCATGCTGCGCGTCAGCTCGGCGGTGGGCTTGAGGCCCACGTCGAGTTCACTGACGTGCACGCCCTCGGCGTGTTCGTCCAGCTCGGCGCGGCCGCTGCGGCGCCCGACGTGCGTGACCTCAGGCACCTGCTTGACCAGCACCTCGGCCTGGCGGGCCAGCGCCGACGATTCGGTCAACGTGACACCGGGGTTCAGGCGCAGGCCGATCAGAAGCGTTCCCTCGTTGAACGGCGGCAGGAAGGTCGTCGGGAAGAACGGCACGGCGGCTGCGGCCACCAGCACGGCAGCACCGGCCGCCGCCATGGCAGCCTTGGGCCGGTCCAGCACGCCCTGCAAGCTGCTGCGGTAGCGCGCCTTCAGCCAGGCCAGGACCTTGGTGTCGCCGTGGTCCAGGTTCTTCATCCGCGGCAGCAGGTAGAAGCTGAGCACCGGCGTCACCGTCACCGACACGATCAGCGAGGCCAGCGTCGACACGATGAAGGCGATGCCCAGCGGCACGAACAGCTTGCCTTCCAGCCCCGGCAGCGCGAACAGCGGGATGAAGACGAGCACAATGATGACCGTCGCATACAGGATGGCCGACCGCACTTCCATCGTGGCGTGCGCGACGATCTCGATCGGGTGCAGACGACTGTGCGGATGGTTCGCGCGGTCGGCCTTCAGCCGCCGAAGCACGTTCTCCACACCCACCACCGCGTCGTCGACCAGGCCGCCGATGGCGATGGCCAATCCGCCAAGCGTCATCGTGTTGATCGACAGGCCGAAATACTTGAAGACCAATGCAGTGATGAAGATCGACACCGGGATGGCCGTCAGCGCGATGATGGTCGGCCGCAAGGTCCCCAGGAAGAAGAACAGGATGACCGCCACAAAGATCGATGCGCCGATCAGCTTGCCCTGCAGCGTGGTGATCGAGGCCTCGATGAAGCTGGCCTGGCGGAAGGTCACGCGCGGCGCCTCCATGCCGGCCGGCAGCGACGCCTTCAATCCCACCAGCGCGTCCTCGATGGACTTCGTCAGTGCGATGGTGTCTGCGGTCGGCTGCTTCTGGATGCCCAGGATCACGGCCGGCTTGCCTTCGTACCCGGCGTCGCCGCGCTTGAGTGCGGCGGCGAATGTCACCTCGGCGATCTGGCGCATCAGGATGGGTTGTCCGCCCTTGGATGTCAGTGCCAGGTTCTTCAAGTCATCGAGGCGCGAGGTGCGACCGAGGTTGCGGATGAGGTACTCGCGGCCGTTCAGCTCCAGGAATCCGCCCGAAGTGTTGGACGAGTAGCCCTTCAGCGCGCCCTCCAGCTGGTCATGCGTGATGCCCAGCTCGGCCATGCGCGTGGTGTTTGGCTGCACCTGGAACTGCCGCACCTCACCGCCGATGGGGATGACCTGTGCGACGCCCGGCACCGACAGCAGCCGAGGGCGCAACACCCAGTCGGCGTACTCGCGCACGGCCATCGGGCTGATCTTGCTCGGATCGACCGGAATGGCGATCTGCATGATCTCGCCCATGATCGAGCTGATCGGGCCCATGCGCGGCACCACGCCTTCGGCGATTCCTTCCTCCATCGAGGACAGCCGCTCCGACACCAGCTGCCGGGCACGGAAGATGTCGGTGCTCCAGTCGAAGGTGACGTAGAGGAAAGACAGGCCGGCTGACGAGGTGGAGCGCACGCTTTCGACGCCGGGCAGACCATTCATGGTCGTCTCCAGCGGGAAGGTGATGAGCTGCTCCACCTCCTCGGCGGCCATGCCGCCGGCCTCGGTCATGATGGTGACGGTCGGCTTGTTGAGGTCGGGGAACACGTCCACCGGGGTGCGCGAGAGCGTGAACGCGCCATAGGCCATCAGAACGACGCTGGCGATGATCACCAGCAGCCGGTTCGTCAGGCTGTTATCGAGTAGCCACTTGAACATGTCAGCGCACCTGGTTGATCAGGGTGGCGCCTTGCGTGGCGATGCGGTCCCCGGCCTTCAGGCCCGACGTGACCGCGACGTTCACACCGTCGAGGGCCTCGGTCGTGATGCTGCGAGGCTCGAATCGCTCGGGGGCGGTTTTGACCCAGACGACAGTCTGGTTGGCCGGGTTCTTCATCAGCGACGCAACCGGGACCGCGATGCCCTTGACCTTCTGCTTCGTCTGCACGAACACGCGCACGGGTTGTCCGACGGCCAGGCTGTTCAGGGCCGCACCCTGGGCGCGGAAGCCCAGCGGCAGCGCTTGCTCGCGCAGGCTGCGGGCCGCGCCCAGGTACTCCAGCGGCACACGCTGGTCGCCGACCGCCAGCGTGGCGCTGCCCACATTGGCCGCGAGCGAAGGCTCGAAAGCCAGCGCCTCTATGCGCAAGCGGCTCGGGTCGATGATCTCGAACAGCAGTTCGCGGGCGTCGACCACCTGACCGGCCACCACGTGAGCCGAGGCGATCACGCCCGACACCGGGGCCACCAGCGCTTCCCGCGTCGCCAGGCCGCCGCCAACGGCCGCCATGCGCTCAGCCAGGCTGGCTGCTTCGCTCTCGGCCGCCTCGATGTCCTTGCGCGGCACGGTATCCGACAACTCCTTCAGCCGCGCCACGCGCTTGTCAGCGAGCGACTTGGCCGCACGCAGCTCGGCCAATTGCGCGGATTGATTCGATCTCTCGATGGGCGCCGTCGAGGGCACCACGTAGGCCAGCACCTCGCCCTTGCGCACGACCTGTCCCGGGTTGGGCAGGCCGCGTGGACCAGGCTCAATGCGGCCGGCGTTCAGCGGCTGCACCTTGCCGCCGGCGTTCGGATCCATCAGCACCTTGCCGTTCAGCTCGACCGAGCGCGGCAGCTCGGCCTCAGCAGCCACCATCGTGCGTACTCCCAGCTGGCGCTGGGCCGGCTTGGGCAGGAACACGCTGCCGTCGGGCTGGCGTTGGGGGCCGTTTGCGCTCGGCGCAGCGGGTGCGCCGCCGTGGTCATGGCCTTCCCCGGCCTGCGCGGTCAGTGGACCCACGAGTGTCAGCACCACGCCGAGCCAGGCCAGGCGATGCAAAGAAGCGCGCTTCATGCTGCACCTCCGGCGCGAACCTGGCGGACAGCCATCAGGCGTCTCACGCCGAACACCAGCACCGCAAGGACGGCCAGGCCGCCAGCGGCCCATCCGGCGAACTCCTTCCAGGAGTGCTCATGCGCTGGCTCATCGGTATGGGCGGCCTCGTGCAGATCGAGTTCGCCGGCCAGCAAATCGACTTCGGCGCCTGCAGTCACAGTCGCCGTGATCGGCATCACGCCGGGCTTGGGCGCCTCCTTGAGCACAACTTCGTAGGCGTCGTCACCGTGTGCCTCGGCCTTGAACTTGACCCCTGCGATCTCGAGTTCGATCTGCGCGCCGCGCACCGGGGCGTTGTCGGCAAAGCGGTCGAGATAGAGGGTCACCTGCTTGCCGTCGAGAACGCCCACGAGCTCGAAGGTCTCGGACACCGCCGCAAAGCGGGGCAGCGCCGTACCCGTGGCGGCCGGGGCGGCGTCGCCGTGGTCATGGCCATCGCCGGCGATGGCCGGCAGGCTGTAGCCGATCAGCACGGCCGCGAGACCGAGTGCTGTCAGGGAGAGGGAGGACTTCATGGGATGGGATTCCTGAAAGGGGTTCGCTGAGCGTGTTCGTTGCGCGTGTTCCGGCGGCTCACTGCGGCAGCAGGCCCAGGGCCTGCCGCCACGCCGAGATGGCTGCGGCGAGTTCGATGCGGGCGCGCACGGCCTGTCGCTCGGCGTCTGCGGCCTCGGCCTCGATGCGCAAGCGCGTGGGCAGGTCGGATTCGCCCAGGCGGAAGGACTTGTCGAAGAAGCCGCGCGATTCGCGCGCCAGCTGGGCGCGGCGTTCGGTAGCGGCCAACTGCGTCCGAGCCGCGTCGGTGCGTGCGCGGGCGGCTTCGCGCTCGCCTGCGAGGCGGGCACGCTCCAATGCCATCTGCGCCTGCAGTTCGACCGCCTCGGCGCGGGCCGAGACGACGCGAGCATCGTGGCGGGGACCGGCACCGAAGGGGATGCGGACACCGACCGTGAAGGTCTGCTGGTAGGACTCGCCATACGTGCCCCGGTCGCGGGTGGCGGCAATGGTGAGTTCGGGGCTGGCGCGAGACTGCGTGGCCGCGAGTGCAGCCACGCCGTCTGCGACGGCGGAGCGGTCCTTCAACGAGAGCAGTTCGGCATGCGTGTCCAGGCCGTCTGCAGGACTGGGCGCCGTGGACGGCTCGGGTTCGGCGTCGGCGCTGGGCGAATGGCTGGGTGCGGCAGCGCCTGGCATGTAGACGAGTGGACGAAGCTGCTGCCAGGCGGCGGTGAGCGAACCTTCGGCCTGCGCCACTGCGGCTTCGGCCGCTGCCACGGCGCCGTCGGCCTGATGCTGGTCGGCACGGGCCAGGTCACCGGCCTTCAGACGCTTGCCGACATCGGCGGCGATGCGCCTGACGTTGTCGAGCTGGCAGCGCGCGGCATCGAGTTCCACGCGGGCACGCTGCCACGACCACCATGCTTCGCGAACGGTGGCCGCCACGCGAAGCTGTGCGGCCGTCGTGCGGCTTTCGATGGCACGCCCTTCGGCATCGGCCAGGGCCTGGCTGCGGCCGCGTTCGCCCGGCAACCACAATGGGATGGCCACGCCAATCTCGTACTCGCGGGTACCGAGGTTACGGTTCAGGCGGTCCGTCTTGGTGGACAGCTCCATCGCCACCGGTTCGGGCGTCAACGATCGGGCCGCCTGCTGCTGCGCGCGTGCCGCGTCGCGTCGCGCCGTCAACGCTTGGGCTTCGGGCTGCCGCGCCCAGGCGGCTTCGAAGGCCGCACGCAGCGTGGGCCGGTCCTGAACGGTGGGCGTTGCCGCAGTTTGCGCGTGCGCCTCGATCAGAGCGCCGGTCAGTGCAGCGGCGAGTGCCAGAGTCAGTGTGGCGCGGGCGGTGTGTTGCCGCCGCCCGGCGGCCAGAAATTTTATTCGGTGCATCCGATGCTCCAGTGTTGAAAACAACCCACGGGAGATCGGCAAGGGGCGACGCTGAGCAACTCAGGGTCGGATCGGGCCTGGCACGGCGCCACTGACGCGAACGTCAACTGGCGCGCACTCAGGCGCGAACGGGCTTCAGAAAGGGAAGAGACCCGCCTCGCCGATCAGGCGAGGGGCAGCCACTGAGGGCGTTCGGGCGGGCTTTGCGCGAGGGTGCGCACGATGCCTTCGACAGGCGTCACCGGGTGTGACGCCAGGGCCAGCGGCGACGTGTCGCCCAAGGGCGCGGGCATGCTGGCACAGGTGCCGTGGCAATGGCCGCAGTCGAAGTCGAAACCGGCGGGTGCCTTTTGGTCCGCCGGCGCGCTGTCCTGGTCGGCCTTGGCCTGGTCCGTGTGCTGGTGCTCGTGGTGGCCCAGGTGCTCGGCGTGCTGACCGGTTTCGTGCCCGCAATACGCCGCCACGGCCGCCCAGCTGAACTGGAGCGGCAGCAGGGCGAGCATGAGGATCGCGAGCCAACGACGCATGTAAAGAGTCTAGCAGCTACAGAGTTTGTGACGGGTCCGCAGGGCTGATCGCCGTGATCGGCAACACCAGTATTCGGCGCGAATCGGCTGGACTTGAGACATTTGCCATGCGAGACGAAGTTCGCACTTCCGAAGTGCAATTCGCATCGGCAGGACGGGGTCGAGAGTTCATTCTCTCGACCCCTGAGCGAAGCCAGTTCTGTTCGCTCTATCTGCCGCTACTTACCAGCAGCAGGGAAGCATGCCAGCACAGCATGCAGCGCCAGCGACGCAGCATGAGGCTGCGAACGCTGCAACAGAAAAGGTGGAAGCGCCGACGGCGGCCACCGCCTTGAGGCAGATCGATTTCATGGACTTACTCCAGTTGATGAATGTGGGTGATCGGAAAGGTCAACCATCAACCGTCAGTCCGGCGGCTTCCATGGTGGAAGGGGCGCTGCGCTCCGATGTGACGAATGAACCGCTTCATGTTCTTCAGACGCCGACGCGCGCGGCATATCGATCGGCGCGGCAACCATTGCAGAAACAGTGGAACAAGCCGCACAGCCCTGCCCAGACGGAGTCAGTACACAGCAAGGTTCTTGGCCCGCGCAGCACGCAGTCAGCGGCGCTGCAATGGCACTCAGGGCCATCCATGCCAGCAGCACCATGGCAACAAGGCGGAAGCAGGAGACCTGAACGCGGCGCATGGAGCAAGTCTAGCGGAGGGCTGTGGGTCAAACCGATGGCGTGCGAGTTGCGATGCCTAGTTGCTGGCCGAAGCGCGCATCAGCCGCAGGCCGTTGAAGACCACCAGCAGGCTGGCCCCCATGTCGGCGAAGACGGCCATCCACATGCTGGCGTTGTCGAACAGCGCCAGGAGAAGGAACACGGCCTTGATGCCGAGAGCGAGCACGATGTTCTGCCACAGCACTGCGTGCGTGCGTTGCGACAGGCGCACCGTCTCGGCGATGCGCCGAAGGTCGTCGTTCATCACCACCACGTCCGCGGCTTCCATCGCGATGTCGGTGCCGGCTGCGCCCATGGCCACGCCAATGTCGGCCTGCGCCAGTGCTGGTGCGTCGTTGATGCCGTCGCCGGTCATCGCCGTTGCGCCGTACTGCTTCTGCATCGCCTGAATCGCTGCGAGCTTGTCCTCGGGCAGCAGGTTGCCGCGGATGTCCGTCAATCCGGCCTCGCGGCCGATGGCCTCGGCGGTGGCCTGGTTATCGCCGGTCAGCATCACCGGCGTGATGCCCATGGCCTTCAGCTCGCCGATGGCGGCGGCCGACGAGGGCTTGATCGTGTCGGCCACCGCAAAGAGTGCCAGCACCCCGGACGCAGTGGCCAGCAGGCTGACCGTGCGGCCCGCCGCTTCATGGCGATGAAGCACGGCCTCGATCTCGGCAGAGCACTGGCCGCGCTCCTCGATCAGGCGGTGGTTGCCCAGCACATAGCGCTGGCCGCCGATGTCGGCCTCGATGCCGCGGCCGGACAGCGCAGAGAAGTTGCGGGCCTCGACACTGTTGGGCGTCAGGCCTGCAGCGATGGCGCGCGACACCGGGTGGTCCGAGTGCGCGGCCAGCGCGGCAGCGATGTGTTCGGCCTGTGACCTGGGCAAGCTGCTGGTCAGCATCTCCCACTCGACGAGGCGCGGCTTGCCCTCAGTGATGGTGCCGGTCTTGTCGAGCGCGACAGCCTTGATCAGGCGCGCCTGCTCCAGGTGAACACCCCCTTTGATCAGGATGCCCCGCTTGGCCGCCGACGCCAGGCCGCTGACGACGGTGACAGGCGTCGAGATCACGAGGGCGCACGGGCAGGCGATGACCAGCAGCACCAGCGCCTTGTAGACCGCAGCCAGTACCGTCCAGCCGAACAGCCAGGGACCGGCGATGGCGACGGCCAGCGCCAGCACGAACACGGCCGGCGTGTAGACGGCCGCGAAGCGGTCGACGAAGCGCTGCGTGGGTGCACGGCTGCCCTGGGCCTGCTCGACGGCGTGGATGATGCGGGCCAGCGTCGACTGCGACGCTGCGGCGGTCACGCGGCACTCGATCGTGCCGGTCTGGTTGATGGTGCCGGCGAAGACCGCATCGCCGGGCCCCTTGTCCACCGGCAGGCTCTCGCCAGTGACGGGCGCCTGGTCCAGGCTGGTGCTGCCTTCAGTGACGACGGCGTCCATCGCGACGCGCTCGCCGGGTCTGACTCGTACCGTGGCGCCGATAGGCACGTCACCGACGGGCACTGTTTTCCAGGTGCCGTCAGGCTGCTGCAGGTCGGCAGTGTCGGGTGAGAGCGCCAGCAGGCCGCTGATGGCATTGCGCGCGCGGTCCACGGAACGGGCTTCGATCAGCTCGGCGATGGCGTAAAGCGCCATGACCATGGCTGCCTCGGGCCATTGCCCGATGACGAAGGCTCCCGCGACGGCCACCGACATCAGCGCGTTGATGTTCAGGCGGCCGTGCCGCAGGGCCGTCAGACCCTTGCTGAAGGTGCTGAATCCGGCCAGTGCGATGGCTGCGGCAGCGACCGTCAGGCCCACCCACTTCGACCAAGGTGCGTCCGGGACCAGGAAGGACAGGCCCTCAGCTGCCGTGGCAAGGGCGGGTGCAGCGAGCAGGCGGGGCAAGCCCGAGCCGGTGGTGGCAGCGTGCTCGTGTTCGTGGTCCGATCCAACCCCGGCGCTGGTCGACTCCGGAGCATCGGGCCAGGCGTGAACCTCGAATCCGGTGTTCCGGATGGCCTCCACTGCTGCCAGTGCAGCCTGCGGCTCACCGGCAATGCGCAGGCTGCGTTCGCCCAACTGGAAACGCAGCCCCAGGACACCAGGGACGCCCTCGACAGCGCGACGGATCTCGGACTCCTCGCTGGCACAGTCCATCGCCGGGATTCGGAAGCGCTGGCCACCACCAGGCGGTGCGGGCACGGGAGCGACGTGCGCGTGTTCTGCGGTGTCACAGCATGGGCCACACGCGGGCGCTGGTGCCGTGCCGGTCCGATTTGGTTGGATGTCTTGAGGGTGATCGTGAGCCATGTCGCCATTGAAAACCCTGAAGTGGGTATAGAGTCAAGGGGCGTCGTGAACTTTCACTGGCACGAGGGGAACCGCACATGCGCATCGGTGAACTGGCCCAGGCCAGTGGAACGCCCATCGAGACGATCCGCTTCTACGAACGCGAGGGCCTGCTGCCGGCCGCCGCGCGCACGGAGGGCAACTACCGCATCTACACCCCGCAGCATGCGGACCGGCTGGGGTTCATCCGCCAGTGCCGCAGCCTGGACATGACGCTCGACGAGGTGCGGGTGCTGCTGCGTTTCAAGGACCAACCCTTGGCCGATTGCGGCGAGGTGAACAGCCTGCTGGACGAGCACATCGGCCATGTGGCCGAGCGGATCAAGGCCCTGCGCGCCCTGGAGAAGGAGCTGAGGGCGCTGCGGGCGGCCTGCCCCGTGCCTCATGCCTCTGCCGACTGCGGCATCCTCCAGGGCATCGATCACGCAGGGGCGAAACCTGCGGCGGCTTCCAAGCGCCATGTGCGTGGCGCGCACTGAGAGTTGCTTGGGATCGGTGAGCGGCAGGTTTCTGGTGCTGGCGCAGCCGACAGCTTGTGGCCGGCAGCCATCGTGTGACTGTGCTGCATCAGCGACCGCATTCGATGCAGACCGGTCCTTCCTTACGACTGGGCGGAAATGGGGCGCCGATTCCCTCGGGGGCTTAGAAGCATCTCCGATCACATTTCTCCCCGCAGCCTCCGCGCGGAACGACCGCATTCATGGCGGCCAGGCCCGCGCTCGGAAAGCCTCCACCAGAAAGTCGATCAGCACGCGTACCTTGGGCGTCAGGTGCTTGCGCGACGGGTAGACCGCGAACACCCCGAGCTCGATCGATCGATACTGCGGCAACACCTCCACCAAGGCGCCTGAGGAGAGGTGCGGCCCGACGAGGAAAGTGGGCTGCAGCACCAGCCCGCGGTGTTGCAGCGCCGCCGCGCAGCAGGTGTCGCCGCTGTTGGTGTGCATCTGCGCGGCGACGGTCACGCCCACCGGGCCCTGCGGGCCCTCGAACTCCCAGTGGTCGCCCATCGACAGCAGCGTGTAGGCGATCACCGCGTGGCGCGTCAGCTCGGACGGATGGGCCGGCGTGCCGTGGCGCCGCAGGTACTCCGGTGAGGCGCACAGCACCAGGCGCGTGCTGGAGAGCTGCCGGCTGACCAGCGAAGACGGCTGCAGCCGCGCAATGCGCACCGCCAGGTCGTAGCCCTCTTCCACCAGGTCGACCAGCCGGTCGGCCAGCGTGATGTCGAGTTCCACCTTCGGGTGCCTCGCCATGAAGACGGGCCACAAAGGCGCCAGGTGAAGCAGCCCGAAGGTCACCGGCACGTTGATGCGCAGCCGGCCGGCGGCCTCGCCCGAGCGCGCCGTGAGCTCGGCTTCGGCCTCGGCCACTTCATCCAGCACCTGGCGGCATCGCTCATGGAAGACCTCGCCCTCCGGGGTCAGCGAGAGCTTGCGGGTTGTGCGGTGCAGCAGCCGCGTGCCCAGCCGCGCCTCCAGATCGCCGACGAGGCGCGACACCGCGGTCTTCGAGATGTCCAGCGCGTCGGCCGCGCGCACGAAGCTGCCGGCGTCGACGACGGCGACGAAGGCTTGCATTTCCTGGAACTTGTCCATGGACTGATTATCCCGTTATTCAGGATAGAACGTCCTAAATCCGGCCATTTATCTCCAGGCGCGGCACTTCTAAAGTCCTTCTCACCGCAGCACACCGCTGCTTCCACCCCAAGGACACCCCATGAGCAACCCGATCGTCAACCGCATGCTGGCTACTGACAACAGCGCTGGCGCCCTGGCCCTTCGCGTCCCCATAGGCATCATCTTTGCCGCCCACGGCGCGCAGAAACTCTTCGGCTGGTTCGGCGGCTACGGACTGGAAGGCACGGGCCAGTTCTTCGGCTCCATCGGCCTGAATCCGGGCTACCTGATGGCGCTGCTGGCGGGGGCGGCCGAGTTCTTCGGTGGCCTGGCGCTGATCTTCGGCCTGCTGGTGCGCCCGGCAGCCGCCTCGCTGGCCTTCACGATGTTGGTGGCCATCTTCGCCGTGCACTTCAGCAAGGGCTTCTTCATGGACAAGGGCGGCTACGAATACGCGCTGGCCCTGTTCGCGGCGTCGCTGTCGCTGCTGTTCAGCGGAGCGGGCCGCCTGTCGGTGGACCGCGCGATCACGGTAGAGCGTTGATGTCCCGCCTGCCCAGCCTTTTCATCTCGCACGGCGCGCCCACCTTTGCGCTCGAACCCGGCCTCGCCGGCCCGCGGTTGACGGCGCTGGGCAGGCAGCTACCCCGGCCGCATGCCGTGCTCGTGGTCTCGCCGCACTGGATGAGCGCCACGCCGCAGGTGGGGACGCCGGCGCAGCCCGAGACGATCCACGACTTCGGCGGTTTCGATCCGGCGCTGTACCGGCTCCACTACCCGGTGCCTGGCCACGCCGCGCTGGCTGGGCGCACGATCGAGCGACTCACGCAGGCCGGTTGGCCCGCGCAGACCGACTCCCAGCGCGGCCTGGACCATGGCGCCTGGGTGCCGCTGATGCACCTGTATCCGGACGCCGACGTGCCGGTCTTCCAGGTCTCGCTGCCGTCGCGTCTCGATGCGCCTGGCGCATGGGCCTTCGGGCAGGCGCTGGCGCCGCTGGCCGAAGAGGGCGTGCTGATCGTCGGCTCGGGCAGTCTGACGCACAACCTCTACGAGTTCCGCGGCACGCAAGGACCCGACGAGCCTTACGTCCAGGCCTTCTCGGCCTGGGTGCGGAAGGCCGTGGAGCAGGGCTTCGGCCTGGCCGGCACGCCGCATTGAACGAAAGGGAGCCGACATGCAGACCGACCTGATCCTGCAACAACCCGTCACGGCGGACGGTGCCGAACTGCTGCTGCTGTTCCACGGCGTGGGCTCCAGCCCGGAGGACCTCGCCCCGCTGGGCCAGGCCCTTGCAGCCGCGCGGCCACGGGCATGGGTCATCGGCGTCCGTGCGCCGAACCACTCCGACTTCGGCTCCGGTTGGCAGTGGTTCTCCGTCCAGGGCATCACCGAGTTGAACCGGCCGGAGCGCGTGGCGCAAGCGCTGCCAGCCTTCTTCGACCGGGTCGAGGCCTGGCAACGCCACACAGGTGTCAGGCCCGAGCGCACGACGCTGATCGGCTTCTCGCAAGGCGCCATCATGTCGCTGGAGTCGACCCAACGGGCGGCGCCTCGCGTCGCCAGCCGCGTGGTCGCGATCGCCGGCCGGTTTGCGCAGGCGCCTCGCCGCGTACCGGTCGATGTCGCGGTGCACCTGCTTCATGGCGAGCAAGACCGGGTGATGCCGATCGACACGTCCGTGCAGGCGCATCGCGAGCTCAACGCATTGGGAGCCGCCTCCACGCTCGATCGATTTCCCGGGCTCGGGCATGGCGTCGATTCACGGGTCGTAGAGGCGATCCTTCGAGACCTCGCCCCCGACACGTCGAAGAGATCACCGTGACTCAGGCCCGACAGACAGGAGCTCACAGACCCTCTGTCAGCCCGACTCCGATGACGCTGATGCCCAGCCAGCGCACCAGGAACACTGCCTGAAGGAGGCTCTCGGAAAGGTGACCACGCCTGCGCCGGGAGCAGACAACGGCTTCACGTCGATACGCAGCGATGGATCTCTATCGTGGTGTGCACGATCTCCTCGTGGATGGACAGCCATTCCCGCACGTGCTTGGGCGTCAGCAGGTCATCGTGCGTGACCAGGCTCAGCGCGCAGGAGTAGGTGGCCTTGCCCACGCGCCAGACATGCAGATCTGCAATCACGGTCTCGGTGGATGCCCCTTGCTCGGCGATCACCTCGCGGATTTCGTCGACGACGGGATGATCCATCTCGCGGTCGAGCAGCACCTTGCTGGTCTCCGCGATCAGCCCCTTGGCCCAGAAGGCCACGACGGCCGCGCCGGCGATGCCCATCACCGGGTCCAGCCACGACCAGCCGAACAGCCAGCCTCCGGCCAGCGCCGCGATGGCGGCAACCGAAGTGGCGGCATCAGCAATGACGTGGAGGTAGGCCGACTTGAGATTCAGGTCGTGATGATGGTGGTGCCCGTCATGGTGGCCGTGGGGGCCGTGGCCGTACTCGTGCCCGTGGTCGTGATGGTGCGCCGCCCCGAGGATGCGCGCAGAGACGAGGTTCACGAAGAGCCCGAGCACCGCAATAAGCATCGCCTCCTCGTAGCGGATGGGCTCCGGCTTGATAAGACGCTCGATGGAGCCGTAAACCATGAGCGCCACCACGCCAAGAAGGAAGATCGCGCTGGCAAAGCCGCCCAGCACCTCGATCTTCCAAGTGCCGAAGGCGTAACGCGGATCGTTGGCATGGCGGCGTGCTGCCGCGTAGGCAAACGCGCTGAGTCCGATGGCCACCGCATGGCTGCTCATGTGGAAACCATCGGCCAGCAGAGCCATCGAGTTGTAGAACCAACCGGCGGCAATCTCAACGAGCATCATTCCGGCGGTGATCCACATCACGAGCAGCGTGCTGCGTTCGCCGGCGATGTTGCCGCTGTCGAACCGGTGGTCATGGCGCCATTTGGCGAGGTCGTGGGTGTGCATGTTCAACCCCTCAGAAAAGCTGGCCGACGTTGAGAAGAGTCAAAACGCCCAGCACGGCAAAGATCACCGCAGCGATTGCATGGACCAGCCGCATCGAGACCTTCTGGGCGATCTTGTCGCCAAGGAAGACTGCGGGAACGTTGGCCAGCATCATGCCAAAGGTGGTACCCACGACGACCTGGACCACATCGGTGTAGCGAGCGGCCAGCGCCACCGTGGCGATCTGTGTCTTGTCGCCCATCTCCGCCAGAAAGAACGCGATCACCGTGGTGCCGAAGACGCCGAAGCGCTGGCGCCCCCCCGCGGCGTCCTCGTCGATCTTGTCAGGTACCAGCATCCACCCGGCCATGGCCAGAAATGACAGGCCGATGGTCCAGCGGAGGACATCAGGCCCGAGGAGGTGGGCGATCCAGCCTCCGAGCGCGCCGGCAGCCGCGTGATTGGCCAGTGTGGCCACCAGAATTCCCGCCACGATGGGCCAGGGCCTGCGGTACATGGCAGCCAGGACGATGGCGAGCAGCTGCGTCTTGTCGCCGATTTCACCGAGCGCCACTACGCCGGTTGACACGAGGAAAGCTTCCAAAGAGGTCTCCAACGGGCCGGCGACGTGCAATGACCACACGGCGTCTCCGGCCCATACCAGAGGCTGTGTGGTCAAAGGTCTTGCCAGGCGGTTGGAGCTGCCTGCGCCATGGCCAAAAGCCAAGTGTGTTGACGCGGGCCTCTGCGTGGCGCAGAGCGGCTACTCCCCAATGACAAAGAGATGGTAACAGGCTGCGGTCTCTCCAGAGAGCCTGAAGCCTGTGGAGATGTCTGGCGTGCTGGGCTCGCGCCCGATTCAGTCCCACCCCCAAGCCCCGATTCCCCCTGACGCCGCCGCCCGCGCTTCCTACGATGCCTCCACCGCTGACGCACCCCCGCGTCGCGGACCCACCGATGCACAGGAGGCCCCATCGCACGCAGCGCGCTCTCGACGACGAGCAGTCCGGCCCGACGCGGCGCGATGGCGCTGTCTGCACTGGCCGGGCTGCTCGTCGCAGCGCCATCCTGGGCCTGCTGGGATGAGGCGGCTGCCCGCTATGGGCTCAGCAGTCACCTGCTCTACGCGATCGCCCGTACCGAGTCGGGCCTGAACCCGGCGGCCGTCGGCCGCAACCGCGACGGCTCGCGCGACATCGGGCTCATGCAAATCAACTCCTCGTGGCTGCCGACGCTGGCCGGCCACGGGATCGCCGAGCACCACCTGTTCGATGCCTGCACGAGCATCCACGTGGGCGCCTGGATCCTCGCCGGCAACGTCTCCCGCCTGGGCTACACGTGGGAGGCGGTCGGCGCCTACAACGCGCGCAGCGCACCGCTGCGCCGGGCCTACGCCCACAAGGTGCACCGCGAGTTGATGGCGACCGCCGCCAGCAGCGCCCGCCGTGCGGCCTCGAACGACCCCCCCGAACGCCTCGCGTCTGCCACCCCTCCCGGGCAGGCGCGAGGTCTCCACGCGCAGTGAGGGCGCGCGAGCCCTCCACCCCACCCGCCAACCTCACTGCCCTGGAGACACCCTTGAACCGTTCCGTTCGCCTGACCTCTCACGCGCCCGCCCGCCTCGCCGCCGTCGCCCCGGTAGCCCTGCTGCTGGCACTCGGCGCCACCTCGGCCTTCGCCGGAACCACCGGCACCGAGTTCCAGACCATGTACACGACCATGCTGAACTGGGCCACCGGCTACCTCGGCAAGGCCATTGCCGTGGCCGCCTTCATCCTGGGCGCCGGCATCGGCGTGGCGCGCTCCTCGCCGATTCCGGCGCTCGCGGGCGTGGTCTTCGCGCTCTTCATGGTCTACGTGCCGACCATCATCGACTCGATCATGACCGCCACGATCTGACGATCGGGCAGTCGTGAGCGACGTCGCGCTGGAAATCCCGCGCCGGCTGAACGATCCCCCACGCATGTTCTGGTGGGAGATCGACGTATCGCTGCTGTTTCTGGCAGCGGTGCTGGCCGGCATGATCGCGGGCTTCTTCGTCACTGGCTGCGCCGCCGGGGTGCTGCTCGCATGGGCCTACGGCAAGGCCAAGTCCGGCGAGCACCCCGCCTTCGCCCTGCACCTGCTGTACTGGCACCTGCCGGCGGCGGTTTCGGGCCTGAAGCGCACCCCGCCCTCCCACTTGCGTGAGCTGGTCGGATGAGGCTCGACTGGCTGCGCGCCGACCAGGCCAGCGCCCGCCGCGCCACCGCGCTGCTGGCGATCCTGCTCGCGGTCTCGATGCTCGCCACGCTGCTACTGGCCGCGCACACGGTGCGCCAGGCCGGGCGCGAGCGCGTGGTGGTGGTGCCACCTGCCATCCACAAGTCCTTCTGGGTCGAGGCCGAGCGGGCAAGCCCCGAGTACCTGGAGCAGATGGGCTACTTCCTCGCCCAGCTCACGCTCAACGTCACCCCGCAAAGCGTCGAGCACCAGTCCCGCCTGCTGCTGCAGTACGCCGCGCCGGCCTCCTGGGGCGATCTGCGCACGGCGATGGCGGCCAACGCCGAGCGCATCAAGCGCGACGGCGCCTCCACCGTCTTCAGCCCGCAGGACCTGCAGGTCGACGAACGCACCCAGCGCGTGGGCCTGCGCGGCCTGCTCACCACCTTCATCAGCGACCGGCGCGTCTCCGAGGTCTCGAAAGGCTATGCCATCGAGCTTCAGTACGCGGGCGGCCGGATCTTCCTGAAGACCTTCCGCGAGACCACCCCCAATGACCCCCTCGAGCTACAGACCCGATCCGGCGCGGCACCCGCTGCACCCACAGCACCGGCGTCCGATGCGCCCACGCCTTCCGCTGCACCTGCTGTGCCTGCTGGCGCCCCTGCTCGCTGAGCCCGCCCTCGCGCAGCAGGTGGTGGAGGCCCGAGACGGCGCCACCGTGCTGGCCCGGGTCTCGCGTCAGGAAGTCACCCGCATCGCCTTCGAGCGTTCGCGGGTGCGCCGGGTCACCGGCAACGCCAACGAGTTCGTGCTGGAAAAGGACGACGAGCGCGGCCAGGTCTTCATCCGGCCTGCCGATCCTCAGTCCACCAAGCCGATCAACCTCTTCGTGAGCAGCGACCGGGGCACGGTGTCGCTGCTGCTTCAGCCGGTGGACGTACCCGGCGACTCGATCGTGATTCGCGAGCCGCGCGCCACGGCAGATGCGCCGCCGCGACTGGAAGCCAGCAGCCGCCACGTGCGCACGCTGAAGAACCTGCTGGTGGCGCTCGCCGACGACAGCCTCCCGGAGGACATGGAGGTACGCGAGCCCGGGCGCGACATCGCGCTCTGGTCGGGCACCCGGCTCACCCTGGAGCGCGTGCTGTTAGGCGCCCACGTGGTGGCCGAGAAGTACCGCCTGGCCAACACCGGCGCCGCCGCGCTGACCCTGCACGAGCCCGACCTGCACAAGCGCGGCGTGATGGCCGTGAGCGTGGAGCGCGTAAGCCTGCAACCGGGCGAGGCCACGCCCGTCTTCGTGATCCGGGAGCGCCGCAGCGATGACTGAGCAACCCCTGCCGCCCGGCAATCTCGATGCGCCCGGCGGCGCGAGCGCCGAGCGCGTCAAGCGCCGCCAGTACCTGCTGCTGGCAGGCATTGCCGGGGTGATCGTCGCCGGCACCGTGCTGTCGGTGTCGCTCACCGGATCGGGGACCAGCAGCGAGCCCGCCCCTCGTCCGAAGTCCACCAACATCCTCTCGCCCGGCGCCCAGGTCGATCCACGAGACGCCTGGCGCGGCCAGGCCGACGCGCAGCTGCGCTCGATCGAGCAGCGCTCGCGCGAACTCACGCAGCGCGGCAGCGAGCTCGAAGGCCAGAGCCGCGACATGATGGAACGGCTCAAGCGCCTGGAGGCGGGCAACGCCGGCGCCCCTTCGGGCCGCGCCGACATCAACGGCCTCACCCCGCTGCCTCCGCCGCCGCTGCCGGCACCCGCCACGCGCCCGAACTTCGGCCCGGATCCAGTGGCGGCACCCTCTGCGGCCAACCCGGCGCAGAGGCTGCCGCCTCCGCCGGCACCCGCCACCCTGCCAGCTCCTGCGGCCCCGCGCGCCGGTCTGCCCGGTGGCCCCGGCGCTGCGCCTTCTGGTCTGGGCTCCGGCGGCATCGTCAGCATCACCCTAGCCGACCCGGCCGCCGTGCGCACCGGCGCCGCCTCCGGTGTACCAGGATCAACCGACGCCACCGGCAAGCCTGCCGCGCCTTCTCGCGACACCCGTCGCTACCTGCCCAGCGGCAGCTTCACCCGCGCCCTGCTGCTCGGCGGTCTCGACGCGCCCACGGGCGGCCAGGCCCAGCGCAACCCGCAGCCGGTGCTGCTGCGCCTGCTCGATCACGCCGTACTGCCGAACCAGTTCCGCGGCCGCATCAAAGAGTGCTTCGTCGTCGGCGCCGGCTACGGCGACGTGAGCGCCGAGCGTGCCTACATCCGCACCGAGTCGCTGTCCTGCGTCGCACGCGACGGCACCGCGATCGACGTGCCGATCCGCGGCTATGTGGCCGGCGAGGACGGCAAGGCCGGCATGCGCGGGCGCCTGGTCTCCAAGCAGGGGCAGATCCTCGCCAATGCGCTGCTGGCCGGCGTGGCCAGCGGCATCGGCACCGCGTTCCAGCAGAGCGCCACCACGGTGTCGGTCTCGCCGCTGGGCACCACCGGCACGGTGGACCCGGGCAAGCAGTTGCAGGCAGGCCTGGGAACCGGGGTGGGCCGCGCGCTCGACCGGCTCGCCCAGTACTACATCACGCTGGCCGAGAAGGTCTTCCCGGTGATCGAGGTCGATGCCGGCCGCACCGTGGATGTGGTGCTCACCCAGGGCATCGCGCTCGGGCAGTCGCTGGACGGCACCCGCCCCGATGGCGCCAACGCGAACGCGAACACCGACCCCGACCGCGACGCCTTCCCGCACCTCGCGCGCCGCACCCCCACTGCTCGGAGAACCACCGATGAAGATGACGAAGACTGACCCGGCCGCGCGCACCTCCAACCGCGCCCGCCATGCCGCCACGCTCGCGACCGCGCTGGCCACGACCCTGGCGGCCGGCCTGTACGCCAACCCGCTCGCTGCCCAACCCGCCGCCTCGCCAAAGACCGGTGCCGCGACGGCCACCCGCGCCGCGCCGACAGGACAGGCGCAGGCCAGCTCGCCCGCCCAGGCTCAAGCGACGCCAGCCACCCAAGGCGCAGCGCGATCGCCCATCACGCCGGCCGGATCCGAAACGGCGGCCGGCGGCCCTCTCGTCGAGCGCCTGCAGGCGCTCTACCCCTCCACCCGCTTCGGCGCGATCCACCCCACGGCCTGGCCCGGCGTCTTCGAGGTGGCGATGGGCGCCAACCTCGCCTATGTCGATGCGACCGGCCGCTACTTCCTGTTCGGCCACCTCTACGACATGCGCCAGCAGCGCGACCTGACTGCCGAGCGCAAGGACGCGATGGCCCGCATCGATTTCGGGAACCTGCCGCTGGCCGATGCGCTGACTGAAGTGCGGGGCAAGGGTACGCGCAGGCTGGCGATCTTCAGCGACCCGGACTGCCCCTACTGCCGCCGACTGGAAGGCGAACTTCGCGGCCTGGATGACGTCACGATCCACACCTTCCTGATGCCGCTGGCCTCACTGCACCCGGCCGCGCGCGGGAAGGCCGTGTCGGTGTGGTGCGCGACCGACCGGCTCGCCACCTGGCAGGCGCTGATGCTGCGCGATGCGATGCCGCCCGAGGCGGACTGCACGCATCCGGTGGACCGCAACGTGGCGCTGGGCGAGCAACTCGGGATCAACGGCACACCGACGCTGATCGCGGGCGACGGCCGCGTGCTCGCGGGTGCCGCCAGCCGGGATCAGATCGAGGCCTGGCTGGCGCGCCCCGGGGTGGGTGCCCCGAGCGCAGCAGCGGGGAGTGGCGCCCGATGAAGGGCGCGCTCCTGGCGGCCACCTGCCGACCCTCTCCCCGAGCGCTGCGCCTCACCGCGCTGCTCACAGGCACCGCCGTGCTGGGTCTGAGCGGCTGTGCCTCGAACCTGTCGGGCGTCGGCGGCACGCCGACCTATGCCTGCAAGGCCCCGGCAGGCGCGCAGTGCACCTCGGTGTCCGGCGTCTACGCCAACGCCGGACAAGGCGCCCGGCAGTTGCTCGGATCGGATGCGCCCCGTGCGGTCGGATCCGGAGCGCTGGGGACGCCCGTCGCCGACGGAACGTCACACGGACCGGTGGTTCGCAGTGGCGCTGGCGCACCTGTCCCCACGGCCTCCGCACTGGAGACCCGGCCTGCGTCCGCGCCGGCAAGCGGCGCGGCCACAGTTGCCCCGGCTGCACCTCCTGGCGCGGTGCCTGCCCAACCCACCGCCGCGCTGCGCACCGGTCCCCGCGTCCTGCGCCTGTGGATCGCCCCCTGGGAAGACAGCGACGGCGACCTGCACGAAGCGTCCACGGTCAACGTGCTGATCGACCACGGTCGATGGCTGATCGAGCGGGTCCGCCCCGCACCGCGCAGCCCGCGCATGGGCGTCACCCCGCCTGCGACGCCCAGCGCTGCCCCCGTGAGCGCACCACCCGGCGCTCAGGCATCCGGCATCAGCCCCCGCGCCAACCCATCCCTCGACCAACCCGAGCCCTGAGCCATGCTGCGCACCCTGATCGACGACCTAAACGGCGCGCTACGCGGCACGCGCATCGGCGAACTACTGCGCCCGCCCAGTGCCGGGCCGCAGACACGCAACGACGCCGACTCCTTCTCCCACTGGCTGCCCTACCGCGCCTGGCTCGAGGACCGGCAGGTCTTCGTCAACCGCGACGCCCTGGGCTTCTGCCTGGAGCTGCGCCCGCAGTCCGGGGCGGACGAGGAGATGTCCCGCATCCTCACGTCCCTTTATGAGGCCGCACCCGCCGGCACCGGCATCCAGTTCCATCTGCTGGCCAGTCCCGACATCCGCGGCACGCTCGGCGCCTACGCCGACCTGCGCGTGCCGGACGAGTTCATCCCCGAGCTGAACGAGCGCGGCAGGCTCGGCCGTCACACCAACATCCACCGCACGCTCGCCCGACGCCGGGTCGGGCACTACCTGCGCGGCGCCCGCCAGTCTCTGCTGCCCAACCAGAGCTACCTGCTGCGGCGCTTCCGGCTGGTGGCCAGCGTCTGCCTGCCCGGCAGCCCGGAGAACCTCGGGCGCATCGACGAGCTCCTGCTGCTGCGCGATGGCATGCGCGCCACGCTGCACGCTGCCGGCTTCCCGTCGCGCCCATGGACGGCGGGAGACCTCATCAACTGGGTCTCCGCCCTGCTCGATCCCCACCGGGAGGCGGGCGACGGCCTGCCGCTCACCTACGACGCCGGGCGCGAGCTGCGCGACCAGGTGCTCGACCCGGCAACTATGCTCGTCATCCGACCCGGCGGCATCACGCTAGCCAACCCGGTGGCCGAGCAGCAGGAGATGCGTCTGCTGTCGGTACGGTCGTTTCCGCCGCGCTTTGCGCTGTGGAACATGGGCAGCCTGATCGGCGACCTCTACCAGGCCACGCTGCAGTACCCCTGCCCCTTCATGATCACGCTGGGCGTGCATGTGCTGGACGCCGAGGCCACCCGCAACTGGGCGTATCTGAAGGCCGCGCGCGCCACCACCAACGCCACCAGCTACATGGCGCGCTTCCTGCCGGACATGCAGGAGCGCAAGGCCGACTGGGACATCGTGCTCAAGGCCCTGGACGACGGCCAGCAGCTGGTGGACCTGCAGCACCAGGTGGCGCTCTTCGCCCCGCCCGATGCCATGGCCCGCGCCGAGCAGGCGGCGCGCTCGATCTTCCGGGCGCGCGGCTTCGAGCTGTCGCGGGACACGATGATGATGGCCCAGGGGCTGATCGGCTCGCTCCCCATGACGCTGTCGCCGCCCTTCCACGGCGATCTGTCGCGCATGAAGCGGGTGAGCACCAAGACCTCGGCCAACGCGGTGCACCTGGCACCGCTGGTGGCCGAGTGGCAAGGCACCGGCACCCCGGTGCTGATGCTGGGCGGCCGGCGCGGCCAGCTCATGCCGCTGGACGTGTACGACAACCCGGCCGGCAACTACAACGTGGCGATCGCCGGCACCTCGGGCTCGGGTAAGTCGCTGCTGCTCAACGAGATCGCCATGTCGTATCTCGGCACCGGCGCCCGGGTCTGGATCATCGACGTCGGCCGCTCCTACGAGAAGGCCTGCCGCAACGTGGGCGGCAGCTTCATCGAGTTCACCGAGAGCGCCGGGATCTCGCTCAACCCCTTCAGCTTCGTCGAGGACATCGACGAGGACATGGAGCTGCTGCAGCCACTGCTCGCCCAGATGGTCTCGCCACGCGAGGCGCTGGACGGCTTTCGGTATTCGACCCTCGGCGCGGCCATCAAGAAGGTCTGGAAGGCCAAGGGCCGCGCGATGACGATCACCGACATCCACGCGCTGCTGGCCACCGGGCGACTGGACGACGACGGCAACACGGATGCCGAAGGCGACCGCCGGCTCAAGGACCTGGCCGCGATGCTCGCGCCCTATGCGCGAGACGGCACCTACGGCAAGTACTTCGACCGCGAGGCGAGCATCGATTTCTCGAGCGACTTCATCGTGCTCGAACTCGAGGAGCTGAAGGCCAAAAAGGACCTGCAGACGGTGGTGCTGCTGATCGTCATGTACCGCATCACCCGCGAGATGTACTTCTCACGCGACCGCAAGAAGATCGTGATCATTGACGAAGCCTGGGATCTGCTCTCCGGTGGCGCCACCGCCGAGTTCATCGAAGCCGGCTACCGGCGGGCCCGCAAGTACAAGGGCTCGTTCATGTCCGCCACGCAGGGCGTGGACGACTACTACCGCAACCCGGCGGCCAAGGCGGCACTGGACAACTCCGACTGGATGTTCCTGCTGCGCCAGAAGCCCGAGTCCATCGAGATGATGGACAAGCTCGGTCAGCTCACCATGGACGACGCCATGAAGCGGCTGCTGCAGTCGCTGCGGACCGAGCATGGCGCCTACTCCGAAGTTTTCATCCACTCGCCGGCCGGCAACGGCGTCGGGCGCCTGATCGTCGACCCCTACAGCCTGCTGCTCTTCTCCAGCCGGGCAGAGGACTTCAGCGCGATCAACGCGAAGCGCTCAGAAGGCCTTTCCGTGTCGCAGGCCATCGACGCAGTGCTGGCCGAGCGGGGACAGGCGTGAGCCGCAGCGAACTCGCCCTGATCGTCGGGCTCAACGCTGCGCTGAGCCTCGCGCTGGTACTGGCCGCCTCCTGGCTGCTCCCGGCCTCGGGACAGCGCCTGGCCACCGTCGACATCGCCTCGCTCTACCGCGCCAAGGAAGGCCAGGTGACCGCGCAACTGCTGCGCCGGGACGCGAGCGACACCGATCGCGCATCCGCCCTGCGCGAGGCCGCTGCCTTCGGCGAGCAGCTCGACCGGCTGGTCGCGCGGCTGCCGGCGGACTGCCGCTGCCTCGTCTTCACCCAGGGCGCGCTGATCGGGTCTGGTACCGACAACCGCATCGCCGACCTCACACCGCAACTGCGTCGGCAACTCGGACTGGAGGAATTGCGATGAGTCCGACCCCGACCACGCGAGCGCTGCGCCTCGGGCTGGCGCCACGCACCCGCCTGGCAGCGACATGGGCGCGCTTCGACGCCGCGCGCTTCCGCCTCCGAACCGGAACGCACCTGCGCAGCTGGGGCCTCGCCTACGCCGCCGCCCTGGCGGGCGCGCTCTGGTTCCACAACCACTACGCGCTTGGCCTGAACGCTACCCACAGCCTGCCCGGGACGCTCTACCTGATCGAGCGCGGAGTACTGCCGCAGCGCGGGGACCCAGCAGCCTTCCGCTGGTCTGGTGGTGGGCCGTACCCGGCCGGCGTCACCTTCATCAAGGTGCTGGCCGGACAGCCGGGCGATACGGTGACCCGCGACGGCGCCACCTTCGTCGTTGCGGGCACCGCGCTCGGCCAGGCCAAGCCGACGAGCCGTCGCGGCGAGCCGCTCGAACCCGGCCCCACCGGCACCCTGCCCGAGGGTCGCTACTTCGTCTACGCGCCGCACCCCGACAGCCTGGACTCGCGCTACGCGCTCACTGGCTGGATCGCACGCGAGCAGTTCATCGGACGGGCCCGTGCGATCTTCTGACCGGGCCCGCTTCGCGGCACTGCTGCTCGCGGCCGCAACCGCGGCAATCTGCCCCTCGGCCCACGCCCAGCACCTCGGCGTCATCGGCCCGATCTAC
>JAJTDM010000145.1 GCA_021300575.1 Rubrivivax sp. | reverse complement strand
TACTGAAACTGGATCTGGTGGCTGGACATCAGGACTCTCCTTCGTCAGGAGAGCTCAGGTTACGGTCTCAGTGGCTCACTGGACGAGCCTGCTGAAGCAGGTTTCTAATCAAGATCTGCTTTTGCAGGTTGGCGATGACAGGAGAAGTCCCGCTGCCTGACGAGGCTGTCGAAGACGTCGCGCCGATGGATGTGATCTTCATGC
Organism: Rubrivivax sp.; assembly: GCA_021300575.1. Lineage (GTDB taxonomy): Bacteria > Pseudomonadota > Gammaproteobacteria > Burkholderiales > Burkholderiaceae_C > Rubrivivax. The sequence goes on along the minus strand of JAJTDM010000145.1, from coordinate 4,258 downwards.
CTGCGTTATCGGCCGCCATTGCACGGGGTTGAGTGATGGCGAGAACGTGAGCGCCGGAAAATCAAATGTTTCGCGCAAGCTCAGGCTAACGGCCACTCCGGTCGGTAGCCGCACTGTGCCTTTCGGCGTACGCACGATCGGGCGCTGCGGGAAAAGAGTGAGCCTCACCCCACCCAGCGCCGCGCGTTGCGGAACATCTGCATCCACGGGCTGAGCGCTGAGGCGTCGCGGCTGCTCCAGCTCATTTGCACCTCGCGGTACACCCGCTCCGGGTGCGGCATCATGGCCGTGATGCGACCGTCCGCCGTGGTCACGGCGGTCAGGCCCTCGGGGCTGCCGTTGGGGTTGAAGGGGTAGGCCTCGGTCGGACGGCCGTGGTGGTCCACGAAGCGGGCCGCACGGTGCACGGCCGCAGCGTCGCCCCGCACCGAGAAGTCCGCAAGACCCTCGCCGTGGGACACGGCAATCGGCAGGCGGCTGCCCGCCATGCCCGTGAAGAACAGGCTCGGGCTGTCCAGCACCTCCACCATCGACAGCCGGGCCTCGAACTGCTCGCTGCGGTTGCGCACGAACTTGGGCCAGGCCTGAGCCCCCGGGATCATGGGGCTCAGGGCAGCCAGCATCTGGCAGCCGTTGCACACGCCCAGGGCGAAGGTGTCCGCGCGGCCGAAGAAGGCGGCGAACGCGGCCTCCAGCGCCGGGTTGAAGCGGATGGAGCGGGCCCAGCCCTCCCCGGCGCCCAGCGTGTCGCCGTAGCTGAAGCCGCCGCAAGCGACCAGCCCGCGGAAGTCGTCCAGACGGGCCCGGCCGGCCTGCAGGTCGCTCATGTGCACGTCCCAGGCCTCGAAGCCCGCCTGGTCGAACACCCAGGCCATCTCGACGTGCGAGTTGACGCCCTGCTCGCGCAACACGGCCACCTTGGGGCGGGTGATCAGCAGGCCTGGCAACGCCAGCCCGGGCGCTTGCCCAGCAAGGGCCTCGGGGTCGTCGCCAGCGCCTGACACAAAGGGGCCGAAGGTGGCCGCCGGCGCCGCTTCTTCCGCCACCGGATCAAAGCTCAGTTGGACATGCAGGCCGGGATCGTCCGCCTGGCCCACGGCCGCATGCTCGGCGTCGGCACAGGCGGGGTTGTCACGCAGCGCGGCGATGCGCCAGCTCACCTCGTCCCAGGCCTGGTGCAGTTGCTGCAGCGGCGCCCCGAACTGCAGCTTGGTGTCGCGCCACACCTCCACCACCCCGCGGTCATTGGGCTTGCCGATGTAATGCGCGTGGCGGCTCAGGCCGTGCGCGCGCAGCAGCGCCATCACCTCGTTGCGCACGCCCGTGGGCACCTGCAGCACCACGCCCAGCTCCTCGTTGAACAGGGCGCGCAGGGTCAGCTCGTTGCGGCGCTCACCCACCTGGGTGGCCCAGTTCTTGGAATCGCCGTACTCGGCGCGGCTGTCAGCGATGCCGTCACCCTCGGTCACCAGGATATCCACGTTCAGGCTCACGCCCCGATGGCCGGCAAAGGCCATCTCGCACACGGTGGCCCACAGGCCCCCATCGCTGCGGTCGTGGCAGGCCAGCAGCCAGCCGCGCTCACGCAGGGCGTTCACGGCGGCCACCAGGGACTTGAGCGCCTGGGGATTCTCCAGGTCGGGCACGACATCGCCAAACCCGCCCAGCACCTGCGCCAGCATCGAGCCGCCCATGCGCATGCGGCCCTGGCCCAGGTCCACCAGCACCAGCGTGGTGTCGCCTGGCTGCAGCTGGGGCGTGACCGTGCCGCGCACATCGTCCAGCGTGGCGAAGGCCGACACGATCAGCGACACCGGTGCCACCACCTGGCGTGCCTGGCCGTCCTCACCCGTCCAGCGGGTGCGCATGGACAGCGAATCCTTGCCCACCGGGATGCCGATGCCCAGGGCCGGGCACAGCTCCAGGCCCACGGCGCGCACCGTGTCGTACAGCGCGGCGTCCTCGCCCGGCTCGCCGCAGGCGGCCATCCAGTTGGCGCTGAGCTTGACGCGCGCCAGGTCGATCGGCGCGCCCAGCAGGTTGGTCAGGGCCTCGCCCACGGCCATGCGGCCGGAGGCTGGCGCATCGAGCGCGGCCAGCGGCGTGCGCTCGCCCATGCTCATGGCCTCGCCGCGAAAACCCTGGAAGTCGCTCAGCGTCACCGCGCAGTCGGCCACTGGCACCTGCCAGGGGCCCACCATCTGGTCGCGGTGGCTGAGCCCGCCCACGGTGCGGTCGCCAATGGTGATGAGAAAGCGCTTGCTCGCCACCGTGGGGTGGCGCAGCACGTCCAGGCCCACCTGCGAAAGCGCCACGCCGGTGAGGTCCAGCGCCGGGGCGGTGCGCGCCACACGGGTCACGTCACGGTGCATCTTCGGCGGCTTGCCCAGCAGCACGTCCAGGGGCATGTCGATGGCCCGCGCGCCAGACGGACCGTCCTCGAGCACCAGCGTCGGCTCGTCGGTCGCCACGCCCACCACGGCCCAGGGGCAGCGCTCGCGTTCGCACAGGCGCTCGAAGGCTTCCCGCTGCGTCGGGTCCAGCGCCAGCACGTAGCGCTCCTGGCTCTCGTTGCACCAGATCTCCTTGGGTGCCAGCCCGCTCTCCTGCAGCGGCACCTGGCGCAGATCAAACACCGCGCCGCGGCCTGCGCCATCCACCAATTCCGGGAAAGCGTTGCTGATGCCCCCTGCCCCCACATCGTGAAGCGCCAGGATGGGGTTGGCCTCGCCCAGGGCCCAGCAATGGTTGATGACCTCCTGCGCGCGGCGCTGGATCTCGGGGTTGCCGCGCTGCACCGAGTCGAAGTCCAGGGCCGCAGTGTTCGTGCCGGCCGCCATGGAACTGGCCGCGCTCCCGCCCATGCCGATGCGCATGCCCGGGCCACCCAACTGCACCAGCAGCGTGCCCGCGGGGAAGACCTTCTTGTGCGTCTGGCCCTCGGTGATCTGCCCCAGGCCGCCGGCGATCATGATGGGCTTGTGATAGCCCCGCATCACGCCCGCCACCGGCTGCTCGAAGGTGCGGAAGTAGCCCGCGAGGTTGGGCCTACCGAACTCGTTGTTGAAGGCCGCGCCGCCCAGCGGCCCCTCGATCATGATGTCCAGCGCACTGGCGATGTGCGCCGGCTTGCCCTGCCCGCCCCGCTCCCACGGCTCGTCGGTGCCGGGCAGGCGCAGGTGGCTGGTGGAAAAGCCCGTGAGTCCCGCCTTGGGCCGCGCACCGCGGCCGGTGGCGCCCTCGTCGCGGATCTCGCCGCCCGCGCCCGTGGCCGCCCCCGGGAAGGGAGAGATGGCGGTGGGGTGGTTGTGGGTTTCCACCTTCATCAGCATATGGGCGGTGACCTCCCGGCCCACGTAGGGCGCGGCAGACTCCCCGGCCTGCGGCAGCCACAGTCGCGCCGGCCCGCCGGCCATCACGGCGGCGTTGTCGCTGTAGGCCACGACCGACCCCTGAGGCGAGACCGCCTCGGTGTTCCTGATCATCCCGAACATGGAGTGCGCCTGCTCGACGCCGTCGATGGTGAAGCGGGCGTTGAAGATCTTGTGTCGGCAGTGCTCGGAGTTGGCCTGGGCGAACATCATCAACTCCACATCCGTGGGGTTGCGCTGCAGCCGGGTGAAGGCCTCGACCAGGTAGTCGATCTCGTCGTCCGACAGGGCCAGGCCAAAGTCACTGTTGGCCTGCACCAGCGCCTGGCGGCCCTGCCCCAGCACGTCCACCTGCGCCATGGGCACGCCGGGGTGCTCGTCGAACAGGGCGCGGGCGGCATCGCGAGAGCGCGCCACGCTTTCCGTCATACGGTCGTGCAACAACCCCGCCAGCCGGGCCATCACATCTTCATCCAGTGGCGCCGGGCCACCCAGCAGGCCCTTGAACAGCCCTGTGGCGCGCTGCAGCCGGAACTCGGTGACGCGTTCCACGCGCTGCACAGGCAACGCGCAGTTCCGCGCGATGTCGGTGGCCTTGCTGGACCAGGGCGACACGGTGCCCAGGCGGGGCATCACCACCAGCAGCAGGTCTGAGGCGGCCGACAAAAGCGCAGCCGCTGGCGCCGCGGGCCCGCCCTGGTCCAGCAAGGCCGCCAGGCGCTGCCTCAGCCCTTCGTCTGGCGCCTGATCGGTGGCCACCCAATGCACATGGCGCGCGCTGAGCGCCGAGATGGAGGGCTCCACCTCCTGCAGTCGCGCCAGCAAGGCCACAGCACGGAAGTCGGACAAGGCCGCCCCCCCTTCGAAGGAACTCAGATGGAGGAACG
>JAJTDM010000081.1 GCA_021300575.1 Rubrivivax sp. | reverse complement strand
GTCATGAGCGTTGGCGTTGAAGCCTTGTTCACCAGTGCACTGGGCTTGCAACCGCCCTGGGTCGTTCAGGACGTCAAGCTCGACACCGCCAAGCGGCGCATCGATTTCCAGATCGACTGCCAGGGCGCGAGGTTGGCCTGCCCGGCTTGTGGTGCGAGTGCTGAGCCGGTGCATGACCGGCTTGCGCGCTCGTGGCGCCACCTGGACTTCTTCCAGTTCGAGGCCTGGCTGCACTGCGACGTACCACGCGTGGCGTGCGGCGCCTGCGGCAAGACCACGCAAGTGGCCGTACCCTGGGCCCGACCGGGATCGGGATTCACGGCCGCCTTCGAAGCGCTGGCGCTGACGCTTTGCCGCGACCTTCCGGTGCGCCAGGCGGCCTTGCTGCTGCGCTGTGCCGACAAGCAACTGTGGCGACGCATCGAGTTCTACGTCCAGCAGGCCCGTGCGCTGGAGGTGTTTGCTGACGTTCAGATCGTGGGCGTTGACGAGACCAGCCTGCGGCGCGGCCAGGACTACATCACCGTGGTGCGCGACCTGGATGCCAAGCGGCTGCTGTTCGTCACCGAGCGGCCCCAGGCGCAGATCAGCTACGACGGCTTCCATGTGGTGTCGATGGCCATCGAGGCGATGGACCAGGTACGCCGACAGGAGATGGCCCAGGATGCGCAGGCCGTGCGCCTGGCGCTGGGGGCGGATGACCGCAGGAGGCTCAGGCAGCTGCTGTGGGGCATGCGGCGCAACCCGCAGGACTGGAGCCGCAGACAGATCGATACCATGCATTGGCTGCAGCGCTCGGCGCTCAAGAGCGCACGAGCGTGGCGGCTGAAGATGGCCTTGCGCGAGGTGCACGCCGCGGCGCGCGCCAACAACAGCGTGGACCAAGCGGCGGCGGACCTGCGGGCCTGGCTGAGCTGGGCGCGACGATGCCGGCTCGAGCCGTTCAAGAAACTGGCCACCACGCTCAAGGAGCGCTTCGAGGTCGTGGTTCGCGGGATGGTGGATCACCGCAGCAACGCCTTCGTCGAAGCCATCAACGGCCTGCTGCAGCAGGCCAAGCGGGCGGCACGCGGCTTCAGAACCAGCGCGAACTTCATCGCCATCGCCTACCTGCGCATGTCCAAGCTCAAGCATCTGCCGGTCAGCACGTTCGCAACGGCGGCGGTGAAATGAGCCTGACTCGTTCCATACGAAACGACATGCAGGCGCTGCGCCTGGCTCCTTTCCCCAAGAAAAGACTGCTTCGGCAGCGATGCCGAGCTTGTGGCCGCTTGCATGGCGTTCCTCAACTGCAACAGGTACTGCGCATAGAGCTTGAAGGTGCGCTGCTCGCGCTGCGAATCTAGCGTGCGGCATTAGCACTGCGAGGACAAAGTCACGTCAATCAGCCGAAAGTTGGATTGACAGCCCAGCCCTCTTGGTGATAGCAAGATGTCAGGGGCCCTTGTTCGTCGTATGTGCCCGTCTTTCGACTGTGGAACAAGGTCAATGCGAGGGCCGCGTAGCCCGACGCCACGGAAGTCATCCCTACCATGGATGTGGACTTCGTTGCGCACGCAGGGGCCTGCCGGCCTGGATGAGCGCTGGCCATGTGGGGCGATTGGCGACGGTCAGATTCCCCAAGCAAGCAGTGCAGTGCGGCTCGATTCTTTTGACACTCTGAGGCTGGTCGTCAGCCACTCGGCCGCGCTGGGCGACACAGCCGATGTGGCAGGCGCTGCCCGCCGACAGCGGGTAAGGCTGTATTCAGTGATGCGCCAAGTTCGATGCACAAGCGCCACAAAAGTCATAGCGGCCGCGAAGCCGTGGGGCCCGGGGACTTCAAGGTGGCGTGGGCCTGCTGTGTGGTGGGCGGGTTCGCGGGCCGCGCAGCGCGGTGCTGGGAGGCCTGTGTCGGCCAGTCCCGGCCGGCCTCAACCCGTCTTCGGCAACTCGATCCCCGGAAAGATCTTGATCACGGCGCTGTCGTCCTCGCGCCCGAAGCCGGCCGTCGAGGCCTGCATGAACATCTGGTGCGCGGTGGAGGCCAGGGGCAGGGGGAACTTGGTGGCGCGCGCGGTGTCCAGCACCAGGCCCAGGTCCTTGACGAAGATGTCCACGGCGGACAGCGGCGGTCGATTCATGGACCTGGCGCGTGCGGCTTTCTGGGTTCGGCAAGCCAAGGATTGAACAGGGGCACCCTGGATCGTGCGTAGTCTGCGGTGTCGCGGGTGACCACCGTCAGACCGTGATTCAACGCCGTGGCTGCAATGATCAGATCGGGCTGCGAGAACGTGTGCCCGGCCTTTCGCCCCTCTTCAACCAGCAGGCGCCACTTGAACATGACATCCTCGCTCACCTCCAGGACACGCTGGTCGAAAAGCGGCCGCACGCGGTGGGTGAGCCATTCGGTCAATTCGGCACGGCGAATCGGATCGCTGACGATCTCGATACCGAACCGGATTTCTGCGAAGGTGACCGTGCTGACGAACAAGTCTTCCAAGCGCTGGGCCGCGATGAATTTGCGCACGCGTGCGTCGGGGCGCGGCCGCCGCAGTTCCGAGAGGACGTTGGTGTCGAGCAGCCAGCCCGTCACAACTTGACAGCTCTGACGGGCATGGCCGATCGGCGGGGCGCGAGCGTGATCTCGCGGTGCGGACAGGCCTGCAAGGCCTCGATCAGCATCTCGCCCGTGCGTTCGCCTTGCAGGCGTTGGAATTCCTGCGCCGCCACAACCACCACCGCATCACGCCCGTGCACGGTGACCTGCTGCGGCCCATGGCGGTGTGCGGTGCGCACCAGCTCGCTGAAGCGTGCCTTCGCGTCCTGAAGACTCCATCGCGGCTGGGGTCCGGTTCCTGCCTGCGCGGCGGGTGCGGTGGGTGTCACGGCTTTACTGGTCATGCTGACCAGATTAGCATGGCTGGGCGCCGCGGGTTCACTTTCCGGGCAACTCGATCCCCGGAAAGATCTTGATCACGGCGCTGTCGTCCTCGCGCCCGAAGCCGGCCGTCGAGGCCTGCATGAACATCTGGTGCGCGGTGGAGGCCAGGGGCAGCGGGAACTTGGTGGCGCGGGCGGTGTCCAGCACCAGGCCCAGGTCCTTGACGAAGATGTCCACGGCGGATAGCGGGGTGTAGTCGGCCGCCAGCACATGGGCCATGCGGTTCTCGAACATCCAGCTGTTGCCGGCGCTGTGGGTGATGACCTCGTACAGCGCCGCAGCGTCCACGCCTTCGCGCAGGCCCAGCGCCATGGCCTCGGCGGCAGCGGCGATGTGCACGCCGGCCAGCAGCTGGTTGATGATCTTGACCTTGCTGCCCGCGCCGGCGCGGTCGCCCAGCCGGTAGACCTGGGCCGCCATCGCGTCCAGCGCAGCGCCGCAGCGCTCGTAGGCCGCAGGGGTGCCGGCGGTCATCATCGTCATCTGGCCCGAGGCCGCCTTGGCCGCGCCGCCGGAGATGGGAGCGTCCAGGTACAGCAGGCCCAGGGCCTGCAGGCGCTGCTCGAAGGCGATGGACACGTTGGGGTCCACGGTGGAGCACATGACGAAGACGCTGCCGGGCTTCATGGCCGAGGCCGCGCCCCCGGCCCCGAACAGCACGTCCTCGGTCTGCTGCGCGTTCACCACCACCGAGACCACCACGTCGCAGGCCGCGGCCAGCTCGGCCACGCTGGCGCAGGCGGTGCCGCCGTCCTGCGCGAAGGCCTGGGCCACGCCGGGGCGGATGTCGAAGACGTGTGGTGCGAAGCCGGCGCGCCGCAGCGACGCCGCCATGCCGGCGCCCATGGCGCCCAGGCCGATGAGGCCGACCGTGGGAGCAGCGGATTCGTGGGACGGGTTCATGCGGGTGTGACCTTCGTGTGATGGATGGACATAGGGCGGCCGGTCCAGGCTGGGGCTTGGTGGGGCGCAGACCGGTGCACACGCGCTCGCGCGCCGCTGCCCGGGGTGCAGGCTCGCATCAGGCCGGCGCGGAGCGCAGTCCGTAGACGCCGCCGCCCGCCCACAGGTACTCGGCGCGCAAGACCGCGTCGCCCTTCTCCCCCGTGAAGGTGAAACCCAGCACGGCGAGGGTGTCGCCCGCTTTGACCTCGGCCACTTTCCAGGCGTTCATGCGGGTCAGCGGTGCCAGTTCCACCAGCCAGCGCCTGTCGCGCCGCGTGGGCACGCGCGCGGCGCGCAGCAAGGCCGGCCCGTCGACGCCGGCCGCCTGCGGGGGGACGGTGCGCGTGGCCAGGTCTGCCGGCAGACGCAGATCGGCCGGCAACTCCAGTTCCAGTTCCGCATGCGGATTGCGCCACGCCACCTTGGCCGCGCGGCCCTCGATGTACAGCGGCCGCTCTTGATCGAAGCTGCTCCAGCCGTGGTGGGCGCGCGCCACCCCTGGGAGCAGCACCCACCCTGCAGCCGGCATGAGGCCCGTGGCCATGAGTCGTCGTCGGTTCATCTAGGGGTTCTCCTGTCGTTCACGCAGACGCAACAAGCTTGCGCATCAGGCCCGTGCATCAGGCCCGTGCATCAGGCCTGCATATCAAGCCCGTGCATCAGCTCCGTCCATCAGGCATAGGCAATCCAGCGGCCGCAGATCATCGCGCCAATCCAGAGCCCGAGCGACACCAGGGTCTGCACCCGCGCCAGCCCGTCCAACCGCCGCAGGCCGTCACGTGCGTGGAACAGCGCGGCGTTCACCCCCGCCAGCATGACCAACCCCATCTTCAGTACGAAGGCGCGGTTGGCAAGCATGTCGCCCGGGTGCGCCGCAAACATCACCAGGCCCGACAGGGCGACTAGGCCGAAGCCGCACAACGCCAGCACCAGCGACAGCCGGGCCAGGGCCCGCAGCGGCAACTCTCGCGACCACCCGAGCACGCGCGACTCGAAGGCCACCAGATTGCCTACCAGCAGCGCCACGCCCAGCAGGTGCACCACCTCCAGCACGGGGTACAGCCAGGGGCTGCTGCCGATCCAGGTCAGGCCTTGCAGACCGGTCACGCCGTCACCCCGCTGTCATGCCTGGCGTGCCAGGCCCTCGATGCCCGCGCGTGGCACTGCGGCACCCTTGTGGACGAAGCGGTCCGCAAGGCTTGGCCAGGGCTTGTGGTGTGCGAGGAAGTCACGGGGCGTCAGAGTGGCAGTACGTCAGGGAAGGCGGGCGTGTTGCAGATGAGCGGGTTCCCCGTCCAGCCCTCAAGGCCTGCCGAAGCCGCGGCCGCAACGACCGCCCGCCGAGCCATGCTGCCAGAGATGAGCCGTCTGACACAAGACGGCTGAAAGAAATGGCTGCTCCGGACCTGCGGTTACCCTCGGCGCTCCTGCAGCCCGTGGTCTGGCCAAGTCCCGCTGGCTCGGCCAACCCGCGCCACTTCCCCCATGCCCATCAGCCCCCGCACCACCGGCCTGCTTGCCGCCCTTGTCACCGTGGTGGCCTGGACCTCCTTCATCGTCGGCTCCAAGGCCCTGGCGCTGCGCAGCCTGCAGCCGCTGGACGTGGCCGCGGTGCGCGTGCTGTTCGCCTCGGCGATCCTCCTGCCCTGGGGCTGGCTGCTGTGCCGACGGCGGGCTGCGGTGGTTGGCGCGGGGCGCGCGGGCACCTGGCTGGGCCTGTCGCCGCTGCCGTTTCGCACCAGCGCCTGGCTGGGTCTGCTGGGTGGGCTGGCGTTTCCGCTGTGCGCGTATCACGCCTTTCTGTTCGCCCCGGCCTCCCACGGCTCGGTGTTGATGCCCGGCTTGTTGCCGCTGTGGACCGCCGTGCTGTCGGTGCTCGTCCTGCGCGAGCGCCTGGGGCTGCAGCGCGCTCTCGGCCTGGGCCTGGTGCTGGCCGGCGCCGTGACGGTGGCCTGCCAGTCGCTGGGCCAGGCGGGTGCGGGCAACAAGGCCTGGAAGGGTGACCTGCTGTTCATGACCGCCTCGTTCAGCTGGGCGGTGTTCACCATCCTGTGTCGGCGCTGGCAGGTGCCGGCCATCGAGGGCAACATTGCGCTGATGACCTTCGTCTGCGTGACCCTGCTGCCCGCTTACGCGCTGCTGGTGGCCGTCGGCGCCGTCGATTCCGGTCTGGCTCGGGCCCCCTGGGCCGAGGTGCTGACGCAAGGCGTGCTGCAGGGCTGGCTGTCGGTGGTGGTCTCGGGCATCGGCTTCGTCAAGATGGTGCAAAGCTTTGGCGCCGTGCGCTCCACCATGATCACCGCCCTCGTGCCCGGGCTGTCGGCCGTGTGCGCCATGGCCTTGCTGGGCGAGCCGCTGTCGTGGGGCGTGGTGGCCGGGTTGGTGTGTGTAACCGCCGGGATCTTCGTGGGGGTGCAGGGCGCCGCAGCGCGCTGACCGCTGCGCACGGCAGGTGCGGTACCCCCAGGGCTGCACGTAGCGCAGCGTCTGCGCGCAGCAGCGCCGCCTTCACCCGAAGCGGTTGCGCAGCACGCCGATGCCGTCGATCTCCACCTCCACCTCGGTGCCGGGCTTCATCGGCAGCACGCCCAGCGAGGTGCCGCACAGGATGACGTCGCCGGGCTCCAGGGCCAGGTCCTGCGACAGGCGTGACACCAGTTCGGCGGGCTTGAAGATCATGTCGGCCAGGGGGTAGTTCTGGCGCTCGCGCCCGCCCACGCGGGTGCGCAGCACGGCCTGCTCCAGGTGGAATTCGGTCTCGATCACCGGGCCGAAGGCACCGAAGCCCTCGAAGCCCTTGGCGCGGGTCCACTGGGCGAAGCTCGGGTCGCGGTGCAGCAGTTCCATGGCCGTGACGTCGTTGGCGCAGGTGTAGCCGAAGATGTGGGCGGGGGCTTCCTCCACCGTCACGCGGTGGGCGCGACGGCCGATGACCACGGCCAGCTCCCCCTCGTAGGCGATGCGCCCCACCTCGGGCGGCGGGGCCGGGATGGCGGTGTCCGGCCCCGTCCAGCTGCCCGGCGCCTTGAGGAAGTACAGCGGCTCGGCCGGCCGGGCCCAGTTGTTCTTCTCGGCCAGGGCCTGGAAGTTGTTCCACAGGCCCAGCATCGTGCGGGGCTGGCAGGGCATGAGCGCCTGCACGCGTTCCAGCGGCCAGCGCTCGCCGGTGGGCCGCAGGCCCTGGGCCAGGTCGCCTTCGTGCACCAGCATCTCGTCGCCTTCCAGGCGGCCCCAGCTCTCGCGCCCGTCCAGGCGGCCCCGCATCCACTTCATGACGTCACACTCCTCAAGGTTCCTCGGCCAGCCCGGTTCACACCTCGCGTGCCAGCGGCAGGTTCAACAGCAGGTTCTGCGGCTTCAGGCGCACCACCTGTTCGTCGTTCATCGCCAGGCCCAGGTAGACCGGTTTGCCCGCCACGTCGGCGCGCATTTCCTGCGGGTGGGCGAACTGCAGGCGGAACAGGCTGATGAGCCGCTGCAGGCGCGCGGGCTCCACGTCCACGCCCTGGTACAGGTCGTTGAGCAGTGCGCTGGCGGTGGCGTCCAGGCCCACGTGCCAGCGCCATTGCGCGTCTTCGATGCGGGCCAGGGGCTCGATGTGCACTTCCACCCCCAGCAGGTGCGCCACCCAGCGCTCCAGCACCAGGGCCAGTGCCTGCAGGCCGGAACGGGCGTTCTTCAGCCTGAAGTGGATGCCGTGGCCCAGGTCCTGGTGGAGTTCGTGGCGCAGGTCCAGCAGGTGCCGGTGACGCTGGTCGGCGGCCCAGTAGTCGACCTCGTTGTCCGCGCCCAGCACCTCGAGCTTCATGCTGCGCAGCGGGGCCTGGGCCTGGGCCAGCAGGCGTCCCAGGTCGCCAAAGCCGCCGGTCTCGTTGAGCATGTCCAGCACCTCGCGGTCGCCGGCTAGCACCTGGCCGTCCTCGGTGCTGATGCGCTGGGCGCGAAACAGCAGCTCGGCCGCGCGGGCCACCAGGGCCTCGCGGCAGCCGTCCAGCGCGTTGCGCACGATGGCCTGCGCCAACACGTCGATGAACAGCGGCGGCGTGTCAGTGATGCCTTGGCGGAACAGCGCCAGGTAGCAGGCTTCCAGGGTGCCAGCCTGCAGCACGCGGTCGCGAAAACCGAGGAAAAGCCGGTAGTTGGTCCGCACATCCGCGTCGGCCAGCGCCAGCAGCCGGGTTTCGGAGACGGGCATGCGCGGGGCCTGATGGAGTTCCTGGTGCAGCGCCTGCTCGGCCGCGCAGGACTCGTCCACCAGCGCAAGTTCGGGCCGCGTCAGGAAGCGCGCCAGCCAGGCGTCGGTGGGCACCAGCCAGCCGCGCGCGTTGCGCTGCAACAGGTGGAAGCCGCTGGAAGGCCAGAAGTCATCCGTGCCGACCGGGCGGTTCACCCCTGCGCCTGCCACTGCCATGGATCCGTCCGTCATTCGCGCTCAGTCATTCGCGCTCGAAGCGAAACACGGCCACGCTGGCTCGCAGGTTCGGCCAGGCGCGCACTTCGCGCCCCTGCTGGATGCCGAAGCTGTCGGTCACGGTCAGGCCGGTCTTGCGCGCCAGCACCTCGAAATCCGCGAAGGTGCCCACGCGGATGTTCGGGGTGTCGTACCACTCGTAGGGCAGCGCCTTGGTCACCGGCATGCGCCCCAGCATCACGCTCAGGCGGTTGGGCCAGTGCGCGAAGTTGGGGAAGCTGACGATGCCGATGCGGCCCACGCGTGCCGTCTCGCGCAGCATGCGCTCGGTGTTGCGCAGGTGCTGCAGCGTCTCGAGCTGCAGCACGACATCGAAGCTGCGGTCGTCGAACAGCGCCAGGCCTTCTTCCAGGTTGAGCTGCACCACGTTGACGCCACGCTGCACGCAGGCGTGCACGTTGGCATCGTCGATCTCGATACCGTAGCCGCTGCAGCCCCGGGTGTCGCGCAGGTAGGCCAGCATCTCGCCCGTGCCGCAGCCCAGGTCCAGCACGCGCGAGCCGGGGGGCACCAGGCGGGCGATCAGCTCCAGGTCGCGCCGGTCAGACATGGCGCGCTCCTGCCGCCGTTTCCTGATGCGCCCCCTGTTTCATCCCGTTCTTCACCCCCTGCGCCACGCGCTCGAAGTAGGCGCGCACCACCCGGTGGTAGCGGGCATCGTCCAGCAGGAAGGCATCGTGGCCGTGCGGCGCGTCGATCTCGGCGTAGCTGACGTCGATGCGGTTGTCCACCAGGGCCTTGACGATCTCGCGCGAGCGTTCGGGGGAAAAGCGCCAGTCGGTGCTGAAGCTCACGAGCAGGAACTGGCAGCCGCGCGCCGCGGCAAAGGCGCGGGCGAGGTCACTGCCGTGCTCGGCGGCCGGGTCGAAGTAGTCCAGCGCCCGGGTGATCAGCAGGTAGGTGTTGGCGTCGAAGTACTCGCTGAACTTGTCACCCTGGTGCCGCAGGTAGCTCTCGATCTGGAACTCGATGTCCTGCGTGCTGTAGGCGAGCTCGGCGGCGCGCAGCGCGCGGCCGAACTTCTGCTCCATCGCGTCGTCCGACAGGTAGGTGATGTGGCCGATCATCCGCGCCACGCGCAGGCCGCGCTTCGGCACCACACCGTGGGCGTAGAAATGGCCGCCGTGGAAGTCGGGGTCGGTGACGATTGCGCGGCGGGCCACCTCGTTGAAGGCGATGTTCTGCGCCGACAGGTTGGGCGCCGTGGCCACGGCCACGCAGTGGCGCACGCGCTGCGGGTGGCGCAGCGTCCAGCTCAGCGCCTGCATGCCTCCCAAACTGCCGCCCAGCACGGTGGCCAGTTGCGTGATGCCCAGGCGGTCCAGCAGGCGTGCCTGCGCGTCCACCCAGTCTTCCACCGTCACCACGGGGAAGTCGGCGCCCCAGACGCGGCCCGTGGCCGGATTGACGTGCATGGGCCCGGTGGAGCCGAAGCAGGAGCCCAGGTTGTTGACGCCGATGACGAAGAAGCGGTCGGTGTCCAGGGGCTTGCCCGGGCCCACCAGGTTGTCCCACCAGCCTTCGCTGCGCGCCTGCTCTGCATAGGTGCCGGCCACGTGGTGGCTGGCGTTCAGGGCGTGGCACACCAGCACCGCGTTGGAGCGCTCGGCGTTGAGCGTGCCGTAGGTCTCGTAGTGCAGCGTGTAGCCGGCCAGCACGGCGCCGCTCTTCAGCGGCAAAGGCTCGCTGAAATGCATCTGCTGCGGTGTGACGTGACCGATGGAACCCATGAAAGACAAGCCTGAAAAAACAGGCACGGCGGCAAGCGAACAGACAGCCGTGACAAGCTCCGGAAACGAACAAACCCGGCGCCGCGTTCAGCGGACACCGGGTTTGCGGGTGTCCCTCTTTAGCGGCATTTGTGAAGCGCCCGCAATCCGGAGCAAATCGGCGCTGTGGCAAGTATATCGACCCCTCCGTGGAGCCTGGTCTTTCACAATCTGTGTTTGATCGATGCCTGGAGACCGCATGGCCACCCTCACCGACACCCCCCTTGCAACCCCATCCCGCCCACTGGACGGCGTGCTGGTCGTGGCGCTTGAGCAGGCCGTGGCCGCGCCCTACTGCAGCAGCCGTCTGGCCGATGCCGGGGCGCGGGTGATCAAGATCGAGCGCCCGGAAGGCGACTTCGCCCGCGGCTACGACCGGGCCGTGCACGGCGAGGCCTCCTATTGGGTGTGGATCAACCGTGGCAAGGAGTCCATCGCCCTGGACCTGAAGAAGGCCGGGGACCTCGACCTGCTGCAGCGCATGGTCGCCCAGGCCGATGTCTTCATCCAGAACCTGGCCCCTGGGGCGGCGCAGCGTCTGGGCGTGGGTTCGGCCGAACTGCGCGAGCGGCACCCACGCCTCATCACCTGCGACATCAGCGGCTACGGCGAGGACGGCGAGCTCTACAACATGAAGGCCTACGACCTGCTGGTGCAGGCCGAAAGCGGCCTGGTGGCCATCAGCGGTGCGCCCGGCGCGGGAGTGGAGTCGCTGGGGCGCATCGGTGTGTCGCTGTGCGACATCAATGCCGGCCTGAACGCCCTGGTGGGTATTCAGCAGGCGCTGCTGCTGCGCGAGCGCACGGGCCGGGGTTCGGCCGTCAAGGTCTCGCTCTTCGGCTCCGCCGCCGAGCTCATGAGCGTGCCCTACCTGCAGACGCGCTACGGCGGCAAGGCGCCCGAGCGCGTGGGTCTCAAGCACCCCAGCATCGCGCCCTATGGCGCTTTCACCTGCGCCGATGGGCGCGACATCGTCATCTCCATCCAGAACGAGCGCGAATGGGGCGACTTCTGCCGCAAGGTGCTGCAGCGACCGGACCTGCTGGACGACGCGCGCTGCGCCGGAAACGCGGCCCGCGTGGCGCACCGTGACTTCGTCGACGGCGCCGTGGCCGAAGCGTTTGCAGGTCTGCCCAGCGCCACGGTGATCGACCGCCTGACCGCCGCCCAGACGGCCTTTGGCAGCGTGAACTCGGTGCACGACCTGATCGAACACCCGCAGTTGCGCACGCGGCGGATGGTGGTCAACGGTCGCCCTGTGGACGTGCCCACCCTGCCCTGGGGCACCGAGTGGGACACCGCCACCTTCGACGAGGCCCCGGCGCTGAACGCCCACGGGCGGGCCCTGCGCGAAGAGTTCGGCCCCTGACCGGCGCCGGCGCCGGGCGCCCGGAAGCCGGCAAGGCTCGACAAGCCCCACGGCATTTCCTCAGGCGAACTGTGGGATCGCTGTGCAGCGTGCCCGAGGGGCGACACAATCGAACGATGCGTCCTCTTGCCTCCTCCCCACGCGTCCTGCGCCCCCTGCACCTGCTTGCCCTGACGCTTGCCGCCGGGCTGGCAGCCCCGGCCGCGGCGCAATCCGCAGCCCCTGCACGCTCTGCCGACCCCCTGTGGGAAGTGGGCGGCGTGGCCTTCGGCCTGACCCAGCAGGCCTGGCCGGGCGCGTCCGAGGACGTGCGGCGCGCCATCGCCCTGCCTTATGTGCTGTACCGCGGGCCCTGGCTGCGCATCGACCGCGGCGCCTTCGGCCTGCGCGCGGTGAAGCAGTCCGACTTCGAGCTCGACATCGGCTTTTCCGGCTCGCTGGGTTCCAGCGCCAGGGACACCCAGGCGCGGCTGGGCATGCCCGAGCTGGGCACCCTCGTGGAGTTCGGCCCGCGCGGGCGCTGGAACCTGGGCAGCGCGCCGGGCGGGGCGCAGTGGCGACTGGAACTGCCGCTGCGCGGCGTCTTCGATGTGAGCGACCGCTTCGCTTCGCGAGGCCTGGCGCTGGAGCCGGAGATCCAGTGGAACCACCCGGGCCTGGCGGGCTGGCGCCTGACCGCCAGCGCCGGTGCCCTGCTGGGCGACCGCCAACTGGCGGGCATCTTCTATGACGTGGCGCCGGCCTACGCCACCGCGCTGCGCCCGGCCTACGACGCCAAGGCCGGCCTGATCGCCTGGCGCCTCGGGCTGACCGCCTCGCACCGGCTGACACGCGATTGGCGCGTCTTCGGCTTCGGCCGGCTGGACAGCGTGGCCGGGGCGGCGAACGCCGACAGTCCGCTGGTGTCACGCACCACCGGCTACAGCGCTGGCGTGGGCCTGCAGTGGACGTGGATGCGTTCGGAGCGGCCCACAGCACCCCGCTGCCCTTCTGCCCTTCTGCCCACCCGTCCACGCAGGTCGCCCACCCGACGGT
This sequence comes from Rubrivivax sp., assembly GCA_021300575.1. Lineage (GTDB taxonomy): Bacteria > Pseudomonadota > Gammaproteobacteria > Burkholderiales > Burkholderiaceae_C > Rubrivivax. The sequence continues at coordinate 16,088 of JAJTDM010000081.1, read as the reverse complement.
CGCCCCGACCCCTCTTCCACAGGATCGCCCATGCGCACAGCCGACACCGACTGGTTCCAGGGCTTCGAAGAGCAGTACCTGAGCGTCGGAGCGGTCAGCCTGCGCGTGCGCACGGGCGGGCGGCCGCAGGCCCCGGCCCTGCTGCTGCTGCACGGCTTCCCGCAGACCCACGTGATGTGGCACCGTATGGCGCGTCACCTGGCACCCCACTTCCAGCTGGTGCTGCCTGACCTGCGTGGCTACGGGGATTCCGGCAAGCCCGAGGGCGGGCCCGACCACGCCGCCTACAGCAAGCGCGCCATGGCCGGTGACGTGGCCGCGCTGATGACGCAGTTGGGCCACACGCGCTACGCGGTGTGCGGTCACGACCGCGGTGGCCGCGTCGCCCACCGCCTGGCGCTGGACCATCCGCAGGCGGTCAGCCGCCTGTGCCTGCTGGACATCGCCCCCACGCTGGACATGTATGGCGCCACCGACATGGATTTCGCCCGTGCCTACTACCACTGGTTCCACCTGATCCAACCCGCGCCCCTGCCGGAGCGGATGATCGGCGGCTGTGCCCGCGAGTACCTGCACGCCAAGCTGGGGGGCTGGGGCAGCGCCGGCTTGTCGCACCTGGAGCCCCAGGCGTTGGCCGATTACGAGCGCTGCTTCTGTCGTCCCGAAGCCATCCACGCCGCCTGCGAGGACTACCGCGCCGCCGCAGGCATCGACCTCACGCACGACCGCGCTTCGCGCGAAGCGGGCCAGCGCATCGCCTGTGACCTGCTGGTGCTGTGGGGCGCACGGGGCGTGGTGCAGCGACTGTTCGACCCGCTGGCGCTTTGGCAGGCGCAATGCAGCGGCCAGGTGCAGGGTCAGGCCCTGGACTGCGGGCACTTCATCCCCGAAGAGCGGCCGCAGGAGACGGCCGAGGCCTTGCGGCGCTTCCTGGGCTGACGAAGGCGACGCGGCGAGCGCGCCTCAGGGTGAGCCCGGTACACGCCCTGGCGCGGCGGCGCTACGATGGCTTCGAACTCACAAGGGGCAGCGCATATGGCCACTGGGCTTCTGGGCGTGGGCAGGGCCTTCCCCCTGCGAAGGTGGGCCTGGTGGGCCTGCGTGCTGCTGTTGCTGCTGACGCTGGCCGGGGTGGCGCTGGGGCTGCTGCATCCGCTGTGGGCTGTGCCTTGGGGCGTTCTGGCCTTGCTGGGCTGGCACGATGTGACACAGACCCGCCACGCCGTGCTGCGCAATTACCCCGTCATCGGGCACCTGCGCTTCCTGCTGGAGTTCATCCGGCCCGAGATGCGGCAGTACTTCATCGAGAGCGACAACGAGGCGGCACCGTTCTCGCGCCAGCAGCGATCGCTCGTCTACCAGCGGGCCAAGGGCCAGGCCGACAAGCGCCCCTTCGGCACGCAGCTGGACGTGCAGGCCGTGGGTTATGAGTGGATCAACCACTCCATGGCGCCGACCGACGTGCCCACGCACGACTTCCGCGTGACCATCGGCGCTGGCGGCACCTCCTGCACCCGGCCCTACGAGGCCAGTGTCTTCAACATCTCCGGCATGAGCTTCGGCGCGCTGTCGGCCCACGCCATCATGGCGCTGAACGCAGGCGCCCAGCGTGGCGGCTTCGCCCACGACACGGGTGAAGGCTCCATCAGCGTGCACCACCGCCGTCATGGCGGCGACCTCATCTGGCAGGTGGCCTCGGGCTATTTCGGCTGCCGCGACGAGCAGGGGCGCTTCAGCGCGGAGCGCTTTGCCGAGAACGCGCGCGACCCGCAGGTCCGGATGATCGAGCTCAAGCTCAGCCAGGGCGCCAAGCCCGGGCATGGTGGCGTGTTGCCCGGCCCCAAGGTGACGGCCGAGATCGCCCTGGCGCGCGGGGTGCCGCAGGGTGAGGACTGCATCAGCCCGGCGTGCCACAGCGCGTTTTCCACGCCCGTGGAGATGATGCAGTTCATCGAACACCTGCGGCAACTCTCAGGCGGCAAGCCCGTGGGCTTCAAGCTGTGCATCGGCCACCCGTGGGAGTGGTTCGCGCTGTGCAAGGCCATGCTGCAGACCGGTCTGCTGCCGGACTTCATCGTGGTGGATGGCGCCGAAGGCGGCACTGGGGCGGCGCCGCTGGAGTTCACCGACCATGTGGGTGCGCCGCTGCAGGAGGGGCTGCTGCTGGTGCACAACACCTTGGTGGGGCTGAACCTGCGCGATCGCATCCGCATCGGCTGCGCGGGCAAGGTGATCGGCGCCTTCGACGTTGCGCGCGCCATGGCGCTGGGCGCGGATTGGTGCAACTCGGCGCGCGGCTTCATGTTCGCGCTGGGTTGCATCCAGGCCCAGACCTGCCACACCGGCCAGTGCCCCACGGGAGTGACCACGCAAGACCCGCAGCGCCAGCAGGCGCTGGTGGTGCCGGACAAGGCCGAACGGGTCTACCGTTTCCACCAGAACACGCTGCACGCCTTGAAGGACCTGGTGCAGGCCGCTGGCCTGCAGCACCCGCGCGACATCGGCCCGGAGCACATCGTGCGCCGTACCAGCGAGCATCAGGTCCGGCTGCTGGCCAACGAGTTGTCGTTCGTCGCGCCCGGGGCCCTGCTGGAGGCGATGGAAGGCCGGGTGGCCTGGCCAGCGCCCGTGTTCAGCCTGTACTGGCCGATGGCGCGGGCCGATTCGTTCGGCGCAGCGGTATCCTGAGGCCTCCGGCCTGCCGCGCCCTCTGCGCCCTCTGCGTCAGGCCGGCGCGGTGTCGGCGAACGATGGCCGGGCGAAGAGCTTTTCGGCCAGGCGGGCCAGGTTGTCGTGGCGCCCGCGCCAGTCGATGTGGGCGAAGCGGAAGTCCAGGTAGCCCAGCGCACACCCGGTGGCGATGTCGGCCAGGCTGAAGTGGTTGCCCGCGCACCAGGGCTGCTCGCCCAGGCCGCGCGACAGGGCGGCCAGCGCGGCGTCCACACGGCTCATCTGGCGGTCGATCCAGGCCTGCGAGCGCTCGCCTGCGCTGCGGCCGGCCCAGGTGGCTTCCAGCCGGGCCAGGATGCTGGCGTCCAGGATGCCGTCGGCCAGCGCCTCCCAGGTGCGCACCTCGGCCCGTTCGCGGCCCGAGGGCGGGATCAGCTTGCCCACGGGGGACAGCGTGTCCAGATACTCGACGATCACACGCGAATCGAACACCGCCTCGCCGCCTTCCATCACCAGGCAGGGCACCTTGCCGAGCGGGTTGGAGGCCAGGATGTCGTCCTTGTTCCAGACATCTTCCACCACCATCTGACACTCAAGCTTCTTTTCCGCCATCACGATGCGCACCTTGCGCACGTAGGGGCTGGTCATCGAACCGATCAGTTTCATCGTCATGTGTGGGGGTGCTTCTCTCTGAACACCAAATCATTTTAGGGGCGCAGGACATGGCCCCTGCGGGCCCCTGGAGGCGCCGTCAGCAGCCTGAGCGTGATATCGGTCGCGTGAAGTCCAGCCCGGTGCTGCGCCCAGGCAGGCACAACTCGGTGTGCAGGGGCTGGGAGCGGGCCAGCACGCGCCCGCCCCGCACCACCAGCAGGCGGTGGGCCCGCAGGCGCAGCGCCTCCACGGGCGAATGCGCCTGCAGCAGCACGAAGTCGGCGCGGCAGCCGACCTCCAGGCCGTAGCCTTCCAACCCCAGGATGCGGGCCGGGTTGACCGTCACCGCATCGAAGCAGGCCTTCATGCCGTCCTGCGAGGTCATCTGCGCCACGTGCAGCCCCATGGAAGCGACTTCCAGCATGTCGCCCGAGCCCAGCGAGTACCAGGGGTCCATCACGCAATCGTGGCCGAATGCGACGTCGATCCCCGCGGCCATCAGCTCCGGCACACGCGTCATGCCGCGGCGCTTGGGGTAAGCGTCGTGCCGGCCCTGGATGGTGATGTTGATCAGCGGGTTGGCCACCGCGCTCACGCCTGCCTCAGCGATCAGCGGGATCAGCTTGCTGACGTAGTAGTTGTCCATGGAGTGCATGGACGTTAGATGCGAGCCGTTGACGCGGCCGTGCAGCTTCAGACGCTGGGCATGGAAGGCCAGGGTCTCGATGTGGCGCGACAGCGGGTCGTCGGTCTCGTCGCAGTGCATGTCCACGCGCAGGCCGCGCGCGGCGGCGATCTCGCACAGCAGGCGCACGCTCTCTGCGCCGTCGGCCATGGTGCGCTCGAAGTGTGGGATGCCGCCCACCACCTCCACACCCAGGTCCAGCGCGCGCTCCAGGTGCGCCAGCGCGTTCGGGCTGCGCAGCACGCCGTCCTGCGGAAAGGCCACGAGCTGAAGGTCCAGGTACGGCTTCACGCGCTCCTTCACATGCAGCAGCGCCTCCACGGCCAGCAGGCGCTCGTCGCACACGTCCACGTGCGAGCGGATGGCCAGCAGGCCCTTCGCCACGGCCCAATCACAGTAGGCCAGGGCGCGCTCCACCAGGGCGTCTTGGGTGAGCAGCGGCTTCAGCTCCCCCCACAGCGCGATGCCCTCCAGCAGCGTGCCACTGCGGTTGACGCGCGGCAGGCCGTAGGACAGCGTCGCGTCCATGTGGAAGTGGGCGTCCACGAAAGGCGGCGACAGCAGGCAGCCCTGCGCGTCGACGACCTCCACGCCTTCGGGCGCGGGCAGTCGAGGGCCCACGGCGGCGATGCGGCCGTCCTGCACCAGCAGGTCGATGTCGGTGCGCCCGTCGGGCAGTGTGGCGTGGCGGATCAGCATGGGTGCATCTCTCGGGTGATGGCCAATGGGTAACAGGGCAGGGGTGCTGGGCTCATGCGATCACGGGGTGCGACCGCGCTGTGTCTGGCGAAAGGCGTGCGTTGGGCGAAGTCCGCTCAGGTCCGTGTCAAGCGAACCCGTAGTGCGTCGCGAGCGCCGTCCAGGCCTCCTCCGCCGTTTCGACGTAATGGAACAGGCCCTTGTCGGCTTCGCCGATCATGCCGGTGTCCACCAGGTGATCAAAGTCGACCAGCCGCTCCCAGAACGCGCGGCCGAACAGCAGGATGGGGCGGCGCCGTATCTTGCCGGTCTGCTGCAAGGTCATCACTTCGAACAGTTCGTCCAGCGTGCCGAAGCCCCCGGGAAAGCACACGAGCGCGATGCTGCGGATCAGGAAGTGCATCTTGCGCAGCGCGAAGTAGTGGAACTGGAAGCACAGCTCTGGCGTGATGTAGGGATTGGGGGCCTGCTCGTGCGGCAGCACGATGTTCAACCCGATGCTCTTGCCCCCTACCTCATGCGCCCCGCGGTTGCCCGCTTCCATGATGCCGGGGCCGCCGCCCGTGGCCACGACGATGGGCGTGTCGTGCGCCCGTGATCGTTCGGTGACCAGGGCGGCGAAGCGCTGGGCCTCGCCGTAAAAGCGGCTCATCTCCAGGGCCGCTTCGGCACGCCGCAGCGCCTGAGGCTCGCCCTGGGCGTGTGCCTGCGCCATAAGGTCCTGGGCCGCCTGCGGCGACAGGATGCGCGCGCTGCCGAAGATCACCACCGTCGAGGTGATGCCGTGCTCCTGCTGGATCAGCTCGGGCTTGAGCAGCTCCAACTGCATGCGCACCGGGCGCAGTTCCTCGCGCAGCAGGAACTCGGTGTCGGTGAACGCCAGCTTGTAGGCGCTGCCCGGCCCTTCGTAGCGGGAGGGAGGTGGCGGGGCCAGGGCTTCTTCTTCGGCCGTGGGAAAGTTGCGTGCGGTCAGTTCGGTGCGGGGGTCCATGGCAGCAAGCTTAACGGGCTGCGCGGCCTTGCTGCCGGTGTGTGGGTCGCGCCGCAACCGACCCTGGTCGCACAGCGGCAGCCGTACCCCGACAAAATGCAGGGTCAACGAAAGCGCTCATGAACTCCCCGCATCCTGAACCCCTTCAACTGCAGACACAGCAACAGCGCGAAGCCGCCCAGTGGGCGCGCAACCGGCCCTCGCTCATCGTGGACATCGGCCTGGGCCTGCTGTTCTTCATCGTGGGCAAGGTCACCGGCAACCTCACCACCGCGGCCCTGGTGGGGGCGGGCGCCGGGCTGGCGGTGGTGGTGGTGCAGCGCTTCGTCAAGGCCGATCTGCTGGGCGGCTTGGCGATGTTCGGGGTGTTCACCCTGCTGCTGTCGGCCGGGTTCTCGCTGTGGTTTCAGGACGAGCGCATGGTGCAGCTCAAGGGCAGCATCCTGGGGGTGCTGATCGCCAGCCTGATCCTGGCAGACGCGTTGCTGAACCGTGGGCGCTACTTCGGCGCTCGGCTGGCGCGCTACCTCATCGGCATGCCGGTGGACGCGCGCCGCCTGGCGCTGGGCATGGCCTTGCTCGGGCTGACCATGGCCGGGCTGAACCTGCTGGCCACGCACTGGCTGAGCAAGGACGCCTGGCTGTTCTACACCACGTTCGTGGACGCGCCCCTGGCCATGGTGCTGGGCTTTGGCGTGTTCAGGTTTGCGAGGCCGGCAGGGTAGCCAGGATCTGCACCGCGCCGTCCGGCCCGGGGCCGATGACCCAGCCCTCGCCCGAGGCCGCCGAGCGGCCTGCCATGGCGGACATGACGAACTGGTGCGTGACCCATACCTCGAAGCCGGGCCGTCGGCGCGAGGCGGCCTGCAAGGCCTGGCGCCACTGCGTGGCGCGCGCAGCGGTGACCTCGGGCGACACCCCCACGGGAGAACCCAGCGCCGGCCAGACCTCGGCGCTGCCAAAGGCCAGCCGCGCCGTGTCCTGGCAGCGGCACCAGGGGCTGGAGCGCACGGTCTGCGGCTTCAGGCCGCGCTGGGCAAACCACCGACCTATCTGCCGCGCCTGATCGCGGCCCTGGGGCCCGAGGTTGCGCTGCGTGCTGCAGTCGTTCAAGCTGAACCCCGGCGGGTCGAAGGTGCCCGGCGCATCGGCGTGACGGAACACCACCACCACGCCGCCCTGACGGATGAGGGCCTCGGCTTGCGGGCTGGCGCGCGCCGGCCATGAGAGCACCCACGGCCCGCCGGCCGACAACATCCCAAGCGCGGTACGTCTGTCCATGAACTCACGATGCCACAGCGCTGTGCAAGGGGCAAGGGGCTTCTTTGGTCCTCCGCCGGTCTACTCTTGGGTTGTCCCGATCCTGGCTGAGCGCCGCATCCCGGAGCGGGTGCGATGATCGAGGGCATGTCCTTGGATGCGCTGCCCGCAGGCTTTTTGATCCTCGTTGGGCTGGCCGCACTCGGAGCCTTCGTCTACGGTATCGCCGGCTTTGGCTCCGGGTTGGTCGGCATACCGCTGGCGCTGCACTTCCACGAGGCGCGGCTGGTGCTGGCGGTCTTTGCGCTGCTGGACTGCGTCAACGTCGTGCGGGTGTTGTCGTCGCAGCCACGTCTGGCCGTACGCCAGGAGGTCGTGCGGCTGGTGCCGGCCTGTGTTGCCGGGCTGGTGGTGGGCTCATTGCTCCTGCTGCTGATCGCCCCTCGCCCGCTGATGCTGCTGTTGGGGGTGTTCGTGCTGGCCTACGCTGCTTGGTCGCTGCGGGCCTCGGGCACGCTGTCGGCCTTGGGCTTGCGCTGGGCTGTGCCGGCGGGTTTCAGTTCGGGCCTGACCTCCTCGATGTTCGGCATCGGTGGCCCGCCTTACGTGATCTACCTGGTGCGTCGCGGGCTCGAACCGGCCGCGCTGCGCGCCACGATGGCGGCCACGGGTCTTGTCAGCATGGGGGGGCGCACGCTGGCCTTTGCCGCGGCCGGGCTGCTGTCCGATCCTGCGGTATGGCTGACCACCGCGGTGGCGCTGCCGGCCAGCCTGGGCAGCCTGTTGCTGGCCGAACGGGTGCGCCACCGTCTGTCGGCGGTGGCCACCCGGCGGGTGATCGAGTGGTTGCTTTTGCTGTCGGGGTTGTCGCTGGTGGCCAAGGCTGGGGTCTGGGCCTGAATGCCCTGCCCTTTGGGGGTACCAGCGGGTGTACGGCTTCGCTCGCAGAGCCTCAGGCCTGCATGCCCCATTTGCGCACCGTCGCACGCTCCAGGTTGCGAAAGATCAGCCCCTCCACAAGCAGTCCGATCACGATCACCGCGAAAAGACCAGCAAAGACAGCGGGGATGTCCAGCACGTTCTTGTTCTCGTAGATGAACCAACCCAGGCCACCGGAGCCCGATGTGGTGCCGAAGACCAACTCGGCTGCGATCAACGTGCGCCACGCAAAGGCCCAACCCACTTTCAGCCCGGCCAGTATGCTGGGAAATGCTGCAGGCACCAGGATGCGCAGCACGTAAGCCGGACCGGTCAGCCCGACGTTGCGCCCCACCATGCGCAGCGTGGGCGACACCGCCTGGAACCCCGCGTGCGTGTTCAGTGCCACCGGCCACATCACCGAGTGCACCAGGACGAACACGATGCTCGGATTGCCCAGGCCCAGCCACACCAGCGCCAGCGGCAGCAGGGCGATGGCCGGCAGTGGGTTCAACATCGCGGTCAGTAACTCCAGCAGGTCTTGGCCGAGGCGCGTGGTCATGGCCAGGACGCTGAGAGCGAGCGCCAGCGCCAGGCCGATGGCGTAGCCCTGCAGCAGCACCTTCAAAGAAACACCCGCCTTGAGCAGCAATTCACCGCTGACCAGCTTGTCGGTAAAGGCCTGCAGCGTGGCTCCGCAGGTGGGCAGTACCAGCGGATTGTTCAGCCAGCGCGCATAGGCTTCCCAAATCAGGGCCAGCACGAGCAGTAGCGCGAGCTTGCGCAGCGCAGTGATGCCTGTCAGGCGCTCCCAGCGCGACAGCGGCTGTTCGACGACACCCCAGGCTGCGGCGTCCACAGGCGCGCCCGCCGGTGCGTGCGTGCTCGGATCCCGTAGGGACTTATCCATGGGCGATCTCCAGGTGTGGGTCCGTGGGCTCGGCAAACAGCATCTGGTGGATGTGCTCTGACAGACGCAGCCCGGTCGCGGCGTCTGCGGGGTCGGAGCCGTCGCTGTCGAGTTCGGCGCGTACCCGTCCTGGGTGCGGCGACAGCAGCAGGATGCGGTTGCCCACGCGCACCGCCTCAGGGATGGAGTGGGTGACGAACAGCACCGTGAAGCGCGTGTCCTCCCACAGTTGGAGCAGTTCGTCTTGCATCTGGCGCCGCGTCAGGGCATCGAGTGCGGCAAAGGGCTCGTCCATCAGCAGGATGTCGGGCTCCATCGCCATGCCGCGGGCGATGGCCACGCGCTGCTTCATGCCCCCCGAGAGCGTGTGCGGATAGGCGTCGGCAAAGCGCCCGAGCTTGACCTTGTCGATGCAGTGGCGGGCCCGCTCGAGCGCGGCCGCGCCGCGCAGCCGTCCCGAGGCCTCGAGCGCGAAGACGACATTGCCGAGCACCGTCTTCCAGGGCAGCAGCTGATCGAACTCCTGGAACACCATGACCCGGTCGGGCCCAGGGCGGGTGATCGGCTCGCCCTTCAGGCGCATGTGTCCCTCGACCGGCTTCAAGTAGCCGCCGGCTGCCTTCAGCAGCGTGGACTTGCCGCAGCCTGAGGGGCCTAGCAACACGAAGCGATCGCCCTGCCGCACCTCGAAGCTGACGCGGTAGGTCGCGGTAACGCGGTGGTCCCGCGTTTTGTACTGCAGCGTGACGCCATCGGCCTGCAGAAGGGGGGCGGAGGAAGCCTGCATCACGCGGCCTGTCAGCTGCCCGGCAGGTCGTGGATGTCGGGGAAGAACAGGTCCTTCCACGACGCCGCGCGTGTCTTGAGCGTGCCAACCTGGTGCATGAACTGTGCAAATGGCAGGATGCGCTCAGGTGCCAGCGTGTAGCGCACCTGTGGGTCGCTCATCAGCGCCAGGATCCGGTCCACGTTTTCCTTGCCGCCACCCTCGGCCACGTACTGCTCGGCGGCCTTGCGCTTGTTGGCGTTGATCATCTCGGTGGCCTCACGCAGTGCGTCAAGCACGGCCTTGTAGCTGCGAGGGTTCTCGGTGCGGAACTTGTTCGTTGACCACACCATCAGGAAGGTGTTGGGCCCGCCCATGATGTCGTACGAGTTCAGTACCACCCGCGCGCCGGCTTCGATGGCCGAGTTCTGGAACGGCGGCGAGGTGAACTGTGACTGGATTTCCGCGCCGCCCGACAGCATGGCGCGCAGCCCCTCGGGGTGCGCCAGGTTGACCATCAGCGGGTTGAGCTTCTTGAAGTTCTCGATGCCGAACTCACGCGCCGCTGCCATCTGCAAGTAGGTGGTCTGCACCGAGGAGCCCGCCCCGGCCATGGCGATGCGGTCCTTCTCGGTGAAGTCCTTGACCGTCTTGATGTTCGGGTTGCGCGTCACCAGCATGTTGGGCATGGACGACAACGCCGCCACGCCTCGCACATCGACGTTGGCCCGTGTGCGGTCCCAAAGGATGAGTGCTGGCCCCGTGCCACCAGCGGCCATGTGCAACTGCCCTGACAACAGCGCGTCGTTGGCGGCGGCACCGGCTCCCAGCGTGGCCCAGCTGACCTTGCTGGCCGGAAGCCCGTTGCGCGCCAGGTGCTTTTCCACCAGCTTCTCAGCCTTCATCACCGTGAGCTGCATGTAGCCTATGCCGTACTGGCTCATCAGCTTGACTTCGGCCACTTCGGTCTGCGCCGACGCGCCGCCAGCGGCCAGCGCAAAGGCGGCCAGCCAGCATTTCCACTTTAGCATCTTCATGGTTCGTCTCCTCTGTTGATGACGTGATGGTCAGGGCCGCACGCCGGCCTTGGGTTTGGGCCCCAGGGTCGTCTGCATCCGCCCCCGGGCAGCCTCGATGAACCGGCACAAGATGGACCGGGTCTCGCGGGGGTCGATGATCTCTTCCACGCCGAAGGCTTCGGCGGTGCGAAAGGGCGATGCGTTCGCGCGCAGCCCGGCTTCGATCTCGGCTTCGCGCGCCTTCGGGTCTGGCGCGGCCTCGATCTCGCGCCGAAAGGCTGCCGCCACACCGCCCTCGATGGGCAGCGAGCCCCATTCCGCCGAGGGCCAGGCAATCTTCAGGTCCAGCCCGTTCTTGTCGGTGGTGCCCATGCCCGCCATGCCGTAGCACTTGCGGATGACCACAGTGAAGATCGGCACCGTCGCCTGCAGGCCGACGTAGACGCTGCGCATGCCCTCGCGCAGCGTGGCCGCGGCTTCGGCCTCACGCCCGACGAGAAAACCCGGTACGTCGACCAGGAACACCAAAGGGATGTGGAAGGTGTCGCACAGCTCGATGAAGTGGGTCTGCTTGCGCGCGGCCTTCACATCCATCGCCCCGCCGTTGACCATGGGGTTGTTGGCGATGAACCCCACGACATGGCCGTGCATGCGCGCCAGACAGGTGATCACGGCCTTGCCGAAGGTGGGCTGGATCTCGAAGGTCGACTCGGCGTCGGCAATCAACCGGATCACCCGGCGCATGTCGTAGGGGCGGCGGCGGTTCTCGGGCACGATGCGGCGCAGTTCTTCCTCGGCCCGCGCGGGGGGGTCGCTGCGCTCGCCCAGCGGCGGCAGTTCCCAGACGTTGCGCGGCATGTAGGAGAGATAGCGGCGGATCATCTCGAAGCACTGCCGCTCGTCGGTTGCCACGTTGTCGATCGTGCCGGCGGTGGCCACGGCCATCGCCGGACCGCCCAGCTCCTCCTTGGTGATCTTCTGCCCGAGTGAGCGCTCCACCACGGGCGGGCCCGCGGCGAAGACGTGGCTGGTGTCCTTCACCATGACCGACCAGTGCGACAGGATCGCGCGTCCGGCGGGCCCGCCTGCGGCAGTGCCCATCACCGCGCAGACCACCGGCACCTCACCGAGCAGCTGCACTGAGCGCTCGAAGCCGTGCACGCCCGGAAACACCGAATGGCCGCGGCGCGTGATCGAGGTGACGCTGCCGCCGGCCCCGTCGATGAGATTGACGAGTGGAATGCGGTACTGGTGCGCCAGGTCCTCGACAAATCCACCCTGGCCGCCCTTCTTGCGGTCGCCGCTCCAGCTGGTGCCGCCGCGCACGGTGAAGTCCTCACCGCCAATGGCCACCGGGCGGCCATCGACCTGGGCCAGACCCATCACGTAGGGCGCCGGGGTGACCCCGACCAGGCGATCGCCTTCGTAGAGGCCTTGTCCAGTGAGCGAGCCCACTTCGCTGAACGAGCCTGCATCGGCCAGTGCATCGATTCGCTCACGGATAGTGAGCCGGCCCTGGGCATGATGTTTCTCGACGGCAGCCGCACCGCCAAGCCCGTGGGCGAAGGCGCGGCGGCGTGCGAGTTCGTCCAGCGCGTCGGCCCAGGGGCCGGCTTCGCTGGCGTTGTCGCGCGTGCCCGAGTCGGCACCTTCACTCATGAAGCCACCATGACCAGCGGCTGGCCCTCCGCGACCGCTTCCCCCTGCGCGACGAGGATCTCGACCACGGTGCCGCCGTCCTCACACAACACCGGTATCTCCATCTTCATCGACTCGAGCACCATGACCGTGTCGCCTGGTGCGAGTTGCTGCCCGGGTTGAGCGCTGATCTCCCAGACCGAGCCAGTGACTTCCGAGAGCAGTTGTGTGGTGGGCATCGAGGAGTCCTTTGTTGGGCAGTGGGGCGGGTGTGGGGTGTCAGAAGCTCGTCGGCCAGGCCTGCATCAGGTGCCGGCCCACGCCGCGCGTCAGGCGCAGTTCATGCACATCGAGCATGCGGATCAGGTAGTCGCGCGTGTCTTGTGGTCGCACCACCGACTGCATGGCGTAGACCGAGGCGATGTCCCACACGGCACTGGCGCGGTCCATCTGCGCCTGCGCCTCGTCGAAGCCCGGTGCCCCGGGCTCCAGCCCATGCACGACTTTGACCGCGAACTGCGGGTCCATGAAGCTGATCTCGGCCGTGGGCCAGCCCGCGAATTCGTCGCTGTTGCGCCCGCCGCCCATGTTCAGGTAAGCCTGGCCGTAGCTCTTTCGCAGGACGAGTGACAACTTGGGCACCGTCATCAGCGACAGTGCGTTCATGAAGTTCATGATCTTGCCGGGGGCGCGCCGGCGCTCGGCTTCGGTGCCGATGACGAAACCGGGCGTGTCTGCCAGCATCACGATCGGGATGTTGAAGGCGTCGCACAGCACGAGAAAGCTGGTGATCTTTTCGCAGGCGTCGGTGTCGAGGGCGCCGCCTTTGTACAGCGGGTTGTTCGCGATGATCCCCACCGTGCGGCCACCCAGACGCGCCAGCCCGGTGACGGCGACTTTGCCGAAGCGGGCCTTGAGCTCGAAGAGGCTGTCGCGATCGACGATGGTACGGATGACCTTGCGCACGTCGTAGACCTGGGTACGGCTGGTCGGCAGCAGGCCGAGGATGTCACCCATGTCCTGGCCTGAGCCGGCCGGCACGGCGGCCACAGGTGGCGCTTCCTGGTGGTGGCTGGGCAGGTAGGACAGGAAGCGCTTGATGGCGTCAAGCGCCTCCTCGTCGGTGTCGACCACGAGGTCGGCAAAGCCGGTCACCTCGGCGTGCAGCTTCCAGCCGCCGAGTTCCTGCGGATCGACCTCCTCCTTGATCGCCATCGAAGCCAGCAGCGAGCTCGACACCGCCAGCACCGCGCCCTTTCGCATGACGTGGAAGTCCGACATCACCGAGTACCACGACGATGAGCCGTAGGACAGCCCCAGCGTGGCTGACGCCCAAGGCGTCTCACGCAGGCGTTGGTACTGCGCGCCGTCGTTGCCCAGCAGCAGGCCCATGCCGCGCGAGCCCATGTGGTCGGGCATGCGCGCGCCCGACGACTCACCCAGGAAGATCAGCGGCAGCCCGCGCTGGGTGGCCACGCGCTTGACGTGGCCGATTTTGCGCCCGTTGGTCGCCCCACTGGAGGCGCCCATCACGGTGAAGTCATTGGCCACCGCAGCCGCCTCCCGGCCGTCGATTCGTCCGAAGCCCGCGATCTTGCCGTCGCCTGGGGAGCGCTCGCTGTCCTGGGGCACGGCCGAGGTGGCGAACAGGCCCGACTCGATGAAGCTGCCGGCATCGAACAGGTGGCCGATCCGTTCGCGGGCGTTCAGCACGCCCTGGGCGCGGCGGCGATCGAGTTTGGCCGCTCCGCCCATCGCCAGCGCGCGCTCGCGCCGGTGCTCGAACTCGGCATCGAGCCGGCCTTGCCGGCTGTCAGAAGGAGACGGTGCGGGGGTTTCAGGCGCCGCGGCAGGGTCTGCTGGGGCGGGTGGGGTGGGGCTCATCGGGACGGTCCTGCCGCTTGCGGCATGTCGGGTGGGGTGCTGCTGTCGAGGATGACGCGGCTGGCCTGCAGGGCGTCGAGGGCGGCACTGTCCAGGCCGAGCCAGTCGCGCAGAACGGTGCGCGAGTCCTCGCCCAGGCGGTGGCCGGCATGGCGCACGGCGCCTGGGGTCTGCGACAGCCGCGGCACGGCCTGCGCCATCGCCACCGTGCCGAGCTCCGGGTCTGGCGCGCGCACGATCGCGCCGCGCGCGCGGTAGTGCGGGTCGGCAAAGATGTCGGCGATTGTGAAGATGCGCATCGCCGGCACGGCCGCCTGCTCCAGCACCTGCTCCAGTTCGGCCAGCGGGCGGGCATTCGTCCATTGCGCGATCAGGTCGTCGATTTCGTCGACTTGCGCTGACCGGGCCGTGGCGGTTGCAAAGCGCGCGTCCTGGGCCAGCGCGGGCTGGCCCATGGCCTCGGCCAGGCGGCGGAACACCGCGTCGCCCATCGCGGTGACATGGATGAACTGGCCGTCACCCGTAGGGTAGAGGTTGTTGGGGGTCGATTCCGGCAGGCGCGACCCGCAGCGGTTGGCGACGAAGCCGGTCTTGTCGTAGGCTGGGATCCAGGGCTCCATGAAGCTGAAGGCGCTCTCGTACAGCGCTGCGTCCACCACCTGGCCGCGCCCGCTGCGTCCGCGGGCCCCCGCTCAAGGCTTCGCCGATCACGCCATAGCCGGCGCGCTGGCTGTAGGGTCCGTCCTGACCAAAGCCGCTGATGCGCACCATCACCAGCCCGGGGTTGACCGCACTCAGCTGCTCGTAGCCCAGGCCCCAACTCTCCAGCGAGCCTGGGCGGAAGTTCTCGATCAGCACGTCGGCCCGCTGCGCCATGTCGCGCGCGATTTCTCGGCCGCGCGTCTGCCGCAGGTCCAGGGCGAGCAGTGCCTTGTTGCGGAAGATGCTGGCGGCGTAGAGCGACTTGCCGTGGAAGCGCTTGCCCATGGTGCGCACCGGGTCCCCGGCGGGATCCTCGATCTTCACCACCTCGGCACCGAAGTCCGCCAGCAGTCGGCCGCAAAAAGGGCCGGCCACGGTGGAACCCATCTCCAGCACGCGCAGGCCGGCCAGCGGGCCTTCGGCAGGGTTGGGCGAAGTTGTGGCCGTCACAGGATGTACTTCTGGTAACGCTCGAAGAAGGTACGGGCACTGCGCATGTTCTGGCGCCGCAGGGCCTCGGCCCGGTCGGCGTCACCGGCCACCATCGCCTCGAGCACGGCCGTGTGCTCGGCCAGCCCCAACTCGGCGCGGCCGGGCAGGATGATGATGCGGCGGATCAGCATCTGCGTGCGCTCCAGGATGCTGTCGAGCATTTCGCGCAGCACAGGGTTCGCACTGGCCTCCACCATCTCGGTGCGGAACGCTTCGTAGTCGCGGATGTAGTCGTCCAGCCGGCCGGCGGCGACATGCGCAACCATGGGGCCCTTGAAGTGGGCCAGCGCGTGTTGCCACCGTTCGCGCTGCCCGTGGAGGGTGGCCATGCGGGCGCAGAGCCCCTCCAGCACCTCGCGGATGTCGTAGAGGCTCGCCACCAGCGATGGTTCCAGCCGCATCACCACGGCGCCGCGGTTGGGAATACGCTCGACCAGGCCGCGCTGCTCGAGCAAGGCGAGCGCTTCGCGCACGCGGCTGCGTGGCACGTTGAACTCCAGCGCCAATTCGCTTTCGGCCAGTTTGGACCCGGGCGGCAGCTCGTGCGTGGCAATGCGCGAACGCAAGGTCCCGGCGATGTCGGGGCGCCCTGCCTGTTTGCTCCCAGCTGGGGCCGCGGTCTCGTCCTCGTCGCGCCGGGCGGTCGTGCGCGGAGCAGATCGGGCCCGGGAGGGGGCGTCGGACCGGGGAGGCGCGGAGCGTTGCGTCGGCATGGGCGGGTGGCGCCAAGCAGGCGTCCAGCGCAGCGTAGCGATGAGCACACAAAATTGTCAACAGGATTGTTGACACCAAAGGGTTTG
>JAJTDM010000035.1 GCA_021300575.1 Rubrivivax sp. | reverse complement strand
GGTGGCGGCGCTTCACTCCAGGGTGTCGAGCATCAAGCTCGCGCTGTCCTTCAAGGGGCCCGTGGCCTGGGCGTACACCTCGTCCAGCAGGTCGCGCGCGCCTTCCAGGTCACCGATTTCCAGGAACTCCTTGGCCAGGGCCAGCTTGCGCTCCAGCGGGTGGTTCAGGTCCGGCGGCGGTGGCGGCGGGGCCCGGCTCATGTCGTCGACGGCGTTGTCTTCCTCGGCCAGATCCACCTGCGGGATGTCCACCGGAGCCCGCTCGAAGTCACTGGCTTCGCCTTGGTCAAGGTCGCTCTGTTCCTTGGCCAGCGGATCTCCCAGTTCGATGCCGTACTTCTCGGGCTCGACGGCTTCGTACTCCGGCTCCGGCCCGGTATCGCTGGGCGGGGCCTCACCGAAATCCAGCTCGGGGGACTTTTCCTCTTCCTGGGCCGTGCCGTAGGCGTTGAGGTCCAGCTCCGGGGTCTCGGCAGAAGTGCCTTCCAGATCGAGGGGCGGTGCGGCCTCCGACTCTACGGACTCTGCATCCAGCGCAGGCATGCCCGGGGCGTCACCGTCGCCGTAGCCCTCCAGGTCAAGCTCAGGCTTCTTGATCGGCTCCCCGTCAGCGTCGAAGGCGGTTTGACCTTCACCAGGGGTGGACTCGTAGCCCGACAGATCCGCCTGCTTGCCGCCATACAGCGGGTTGTACGGGTCCATTTCCCGGCCCATGGCCTTGACGTGTTCCCACATGGAGCCCTGGCCATCGGTCATCTGCTGCACTTCAAGCGCCAGAGGCTCGTAGGACATGGAATCACGCTGCAGAAACAGCACTTCGAGCAGCTTGATGCGCAGGTCCAGGCGCTCCGGCCGCTCCTCGATGGCGGACCGCAGCACAGCTGCCGCGCGCTCGTCGCTGCCGTAGGCCAGGTGCACATCAGCCTCGGCCGCGGGGTCCAGGTTGCCGGCGGTGGTGACCTCCTCCACCTCCTCGGCCACGGGCATCGGTTCCGCCTCGGGCTCGGGATCCTCAGGCGCCAGTGCGGCCTGTTCATCCTGGACGTCGGCAGCCTCCTCCTCGCGCCGGCCGCGCCAGAGCCGGTAGCCGCCCCAGAGCGCCATGAGGATCACCAGCCCTGCAGCGCCGGGCACGGTGTAAGGGCTGGCGAGCAGGCGCTGCAACCATCCCGGTTCGTTCACCGTGATGACCGGCGGCGCGGAAGCCGCCGATGCCGCGGCGGAGGCAGCGGCCACTGTCGGGGCCGCTGCCGGCACCGAAGCGGCCACGGTTGGGGCGCCAGCGGGTACGGAGGCGCCTTCGGCCGGCGGTGCAGCGGCGGGTTGCCCGCCTGCGGCCACCGCAGACGCACTGGCCTGCTGCTGCAACGCCTTCAGGGCCTGGACATTGCGCGCCAGCTCGGCTTCGCGCTGGGCGGCCTCTCGCGCAGCAGCGTCGCGGGACAAGGCGGCTTCGGGCGAGCTGGCCGCCCGCACCCCGCCCTGCGAGAGCTTGAGCTGGTCGGGCGTGACGGCGGCGCCCTCCTTGCGGTCCTGCACGCGGGCTTGCACCTGCCCGCGCGCCTGGCGCGAGGCCGCAGGCTCGGAAGCGGCTTCCCGTACCTGGGCTGCCAGGCGTGAACGGTAGGCGCCGAAGTCTGCGCTGTGCGCCTCGATCAGCTCTCGCGCAGGCACGGGCGGCACGGCACGGGCAGCTTCAGCCCCAGGCAGCTTGAGAACCGCGCCGGTCTTCAGGCGGTTCATGTTCTCGCCCGTGAAAGCCTGTGGGTTGGCCTGGTACAGCGCCACCAGCATCTGGTCCAGCGACACGCCCTCGGGCCGGTAGTCCTGCGCCAGTTCGGACAAGGTCTCGCCGTACTTCACGGCGTGTTGCGAACGCAGCGCCACGGCGCTCGTCACCGTGCCCCCAGCGGGCGGGGCAGAACCACCGGCACCCACCAGCGGGCTGACCTGCGCGACCGGCGGCGGCGGGGTGCCCTCAGGGCTGACCAGGAGGGTGTAGCCCATCAGTTGCTGGCCCGAAGCCCAGCGCGCCTCAAGAATGAGGTCCACGTAGACGCTGTTCACCGGCCGGTCAGAGGCCAGCTGGACGACATAGCTGCCGTCGGCCTGACGCACCAACTCGGCCTTGAGGCCAGCCAGCACGTCGTCAAACACCAGGCCGGCCGTCTGGTGGACCTGGGGCGGCGCCACGCGCAGGCGCAGCGACGCCTGTTCTGCCGGACTCAGGCTGGTCACCTGGATCTGCGCCTGCAGCGGTTGACCCTGGTAGGACTGCACACTCAGCCGCCCGAAGCCCAGGGCGCTGGCGGCGCCGTGCCCCAGCAGCAGGAACACGGCTGCCAGCACCGCAGCCGCGCCCGCGCGCGTTGGCTCCGGCCGCCGCACCCGCGCCGGGATGCTGAAGCCCCTGGGGCGAGGAAAGGCCCGGGCCGGCGGCAGGAACGGTGTGGGTGCAGCGGTCAAGGGTCCTCCAGCGAAAGTCATTCAGGCGAGCCCTCGGTGCGCCGGGGCCTCATGCGGCTCATGCATCGCATACGTCGGATGCGTCTCACGTCTCATGCACCAAGCGTACCCGAAGCGCTGGGCACCACACGGCTCAGCGCTCCAGCAGGATGCGCAGCATCCGCCGCAGCGGCTCGGCCGCCCCCCAGAGCAACTGGTCACCGATGGTGAAGGCCCCCAGGTACTCCGGGCCCATGGCCATCTTGCGCAGGCGCCCCACGGGAATCGTCATGGTGCCGGTGACGGCCACGGGCGTCAGGTCGCGCAGCGTGGCCTCGCGGGTGTTGGGCACCACCTTCACCCAGGCGTTGTCGACAGCGATCATCGCCTCGATATCGGCCAGAGGCACGTCCTTCTTGAGCTTGAAGGTCAGCGCCTGGCTGTGGCAGCGCATGGCGCCCACGCGCACGCAAAAGCCGTCCACCGGCACGGCGGGTGAGTCAAAGCCCTCGCCCTGGCCGAGGATCTTGTTCGTTTCGGCCATGCCCTTCCACTCTTCCTTGCTCTGGCCGTTGCCCAGGTCCTTGTCGATCCAGGGGATGAGCGAGCCGCCCAGGGGGACGCCGAAGTTGGCGGTCTCCTCGGCAGAGAGCGAGCGCTGCCTGGCGATGACCTGGCGGTCGATCTCCAGGATGGCGCTCTTGGGGTCGGCCAGCAGGGCCTTGACCTCGGCGTTCAGCGTGCCGTACTGCGTGAGCAGTTCGCGCATGTGCTGCGCGCCGCCCCCCGAGGCCGCCTGGTAGGTCTGCGTGCTCATCCACTCGACCAGACCCGCCTTGTACAGCGCGCCCACGCCCATGAGCATGCAGCTGACCGTGCAGTTGCCGCCCACCCAGTTGCGCCCGCCAGCATCCAGCGCGCGCTGGATCACCGGCATGTTCACCGGGTCCAGGATGATGACGGCGTCGTCCTTCATGCGCAGCGTGGACGCCGCGTCGATCCAGTGGCCGGTCCAGCCCGCAGCGCGCAGCTTGGGGAAGACCTCGGTGGTGTAGTCGCCGCCCTGAGCGGTGATGATGATGTCGCAGCGCTTGAGTGCCGCGAGGTCGTGCGCGTCCTGCAGCGTGGTTTCGTTCTTCGCCATCGCCGGGGCGGCGCCGCCGGCGTTGGAGGTGGAGAAGAAGAGAGGCTCGATCAGGCCGAAATCACCTTCGGCCTGCATGCGGTCCATGAGCACGGAGCCCACCATGCCGCGCCAACCAACCAGTCCTACGAGTCTCATTTCAGTTCGCCTTTCCAGTGTGTCTGGACCCCGGTGTGCCCCCGGCTCGTGTCGCCGGGGTCCAGGAGAGGGGGCGAGACGATCCGAGAGCCGCTAGCTCTTGGTAATTTTGGTAGTGGTGGTAATGGCTTTGCCAGACAGGGCCGCCACGACGGCGTCGCCCATCTCGCGCGTGCCCACACGCTGCGTGCCTTCGCTCCAGATGTCGCCCGTGCGCAGGCCAGCGGACAGCACTGCCTTGACGGCCGACTCGATACGGTCGGCAGCCTCGGGCTGGTTGAGCGAGTAACGGAGCATCATGGCAGAAGACAGAATTGTAGCCAGCGGGTTTGCAACACCCTTACCCGCGATGTCCGGCGCGCTGCCGTGGCTGGGCTCGTACAAGCCCTTGTTGTGCTTGTCCAGCGACGCCGACGGCAGCATGCCGATGGAGCCGGTGAGCATGGCGGCCTCGTCCGAGAGGATGTCACCGAACATGTTGCCGGTGACCACCACGTCCAGCTGCTTGGGCGCCTTGACCAGCTGCATCGCGGCGTTGTCCACGTACATGTGCTCCAGGGTGACGTCCGGGTAATCCTTGTGCACCTCGGTGACCACGTCCTTCCAGAACTGGAAGGTCTCCAGCACGTTGGCCTTGTCCACGCTCGTGACCTTGCCGCCCTGGCCACCTTTTCCACTGGCCCGCTTGCGCGCGGCCTGGAAGGCCACATGGGCGATGCGCTCAATCTCCGGGCGGCTGTAGCGCATGGTGTCGAAGGCTTCCTCGGCGCCAGGGAAGTGCCCATCCACGGCCGTGCGCCGGCCGCGCGGTTGCCCGAAGTAAATGTCGCCGGTCAGCTCACGGATGATCAGAATGTCCAGGCCCGCCACCAGTTCGGGCTTGAGGCTGGAGGCGTGGGTCAACTGCTCGTAGCAGATGGCCGGGCGGAAGTTGGCGAACAGCCCCAGGTGCTTGCGCAGGCCGAGGATGGCCTGCTCGGGACGGAACTGCCGCTCGAGCTTGTCGTACTTCCAGTCGCCCACGGCGCCGAACAGCACAGCGTCAGCCGCCTTGGCCAGGTTCAGCGTGCCCTCGGGCAGCGGGTGGCCGTGCGCGTCATACGCCACGCCGCCCACCAGGGCGGACTCGGTCTCGAACTTCAGGTCCAGCACGCCGAGCACCTTGACGGCCTCGGCCATGATCTCGGTGCCGATGCCGTCACCGGGCAGGATGGCAATCTTCATACAGCGGTCCTCGTGTGTGCCAGCCAGGGCATGCGGGTCAGGCGTTCGGCCTCGAAGGCCTTGATCTTGTCGGCATGGCGCAGCGTGAGACCGATGTCGTCGAAGCCGTTGACCAGGCAGTACTTGCGGAAAGGCTGCACCTCGAAGGGCAGCTCGCTGCCGTCGGGCTTGAGCACCACCTGGCGCGGCAGGTCGACGGTGAGCGAGTAGCCCACGAAGCCCTTGACCTCGTCGAAGAGGCGCGCAATCTGCTCTTCCGGCAGCACGATGGGCAGCAGACCGTTCTTGAAGCAGTTGGAGAAGAAGATGTCGGCAAAGCTCGGCGCCAGGATGGCCCGAAAGCCGTACTGGTCCAGCGCCCAGGGGGCGTGCTCGCGGCTGGAGCCGCAGCCGAAGTTGCGCCGAGCGATGAGCACCGACGCGCCCTGGTAGCGGGGGCTGTTCAGCACGAAATCCGGATTGGGCCGGCGCGAGGCCGGGTCCTGCCCAGGCTCGCCCTTGTCGAGGTAGCGCCACTCGTCAAACAGGTTAGGGCCGAAGCCGGTGCGGGCGATCGACTTCAGGAACTGCTTGGGGATGATGGCGTCGGTGTCGACGTTCTCGCGGTCCATCGGGGCCACGAGCCCCTTGTGCACGGTGAAGGCTTGCATGGCGGAGGTCCTCAGGCGATGCGCCGCACGTCGACGAAGTGGCCGGCCAGGGCGGCGGCGGCGGCCATCGCCGGGCTGACGAGATGGGTGCGGCCGCCCGCGCCTTGCCGACCCTCGAAATTGCGGTTGCTGGTGGAGGCACAGCGCTCGCCGGGCTCCAGACGGTCAGCGTTCATGGCCAGGCACATGCTGCAGCCCGGCTCGCGCCACTCGAAGCCCGCGCTGCGGAAGACCTCGTGCAGCCCCTCGGCCTCGGCCTGGGCCTTCACCAGGCCCGAGCCCGGCACCACCATGGCCACCTTGACGTTGGGGGCCACGCGGCCACCGGCCTTGCGCACCACAGCGGCCGCCTCGCGCAGGTCTTCGATGCGGCTGTTGGTGCACGAGCCGATGAAGATCTTGTCGACCACGATGTCGGCGATGGGCTTGTTGGGCGTGAGTCCCATATAGGTGAGCGCTCGCTCGATGGCACCGCGCTTGACGGCGTCCTTCTCCTTGTCAGGGTCGGGCACGCGATCTTCGATGGACAGCACCATCTCAGGGCTGGTGCCCCAGGTGACCTGCGGGCGGATCTGCGTGGCGTCCAGTTCCACCACCACATCGAACGCGGCATCGGCGTCCGAGTGCAGCGTGCGCCAGTGGGCCACGGCCTGCTCCCACTCCGGGCCGCCGACGAAGCGGCCGGTGGCGGCGTCCGTGCCCGGCGCAAAAGGCCGGCCCTTGACGTACTCGATGGTCTTGTCGTCCACGGCCACCAGGCCAGCGCGCGCGCCCGCCTCGATGGCCATGTTGCACACCGTCATGCGTCCTTCGATGCTGAGCGCGCGGATGGCCGCGCCGCCGAATTCGATGGTGTAGCCAGTGCCGCCAGCCGTGCCAATGCGCCCGATGATGGCCAGCACGATGTCCTTGGCGGTAACGCCGCGCTGCAGGACGCCGTCCACCTTCACCAGCAGGTTCTTGGCCTTCCGGGCCAGCAGGGTCTGCGTGGCCAGCACGTGCTCCACCTCGCTGGTGCCGATGCCGTGGGCCAGGGCGCCGAAAGCGCCGTGGGTGGAGGTGTGGGAATCGCCGCACACCACCGTCATCCCCGGCAGCGTGGCACCCTGCTCGGGCCCGATGACGTGCACGATGCCCTGGCGCTTGTCCAGAAAGGGGAAGTACGCCGCCGCGCCATGGGCCTTGATGTTGGCATCCAGCGTCTGCACCTGCAGCCTGGAGATCGGGTCACGGATGCCGTCATAGCCATCGGACCAACCCGTGGTGGGCGTGTTGTGGTCGGCCGTGGCCACCACCGAACTCACTCGCCAGACCTTGCGCCCGGCAATCCGCAGCCCCTCGAAGGCCTGCGGGCTGGTGACCTCATGTACGAGGTGGCGGTCGATGTACAGCACCGAGGTGCCGTCTTCTTCGGTGTGGACGACGTGTTCGTCCCACAGCTTGTCGTAGAGGGTGCGGGCGGGCATGGTGACGCGGCAAAAGCGAAGCTGCGCATTGTCGCGGATTCGACGCGGCCCCCGGACAGACCCCCACTCAGGACCGACGGCGCCTGACCAGGGTCAGCGCAGCCATCAGGGCCACGCCTGCCGAATCCGCCGCCCAATCCGCCCAATCGCCATGGCGCCAGCCCGTGAGGTGCTGCGCCAACTCGATGCCGCCTCCGTAGATCACCAGACCCACCAGCAGGCGCAGGCGATCCTGCTGCTGCGGCCATGCGAGCAGGCCCAGGAGGGTGAGCACGCCAAAGGCCAGCGCATGCTGGGCCTTGTCCCAGAAGTTCAAGGGCAGGCGCTGCACGTGCTCTGCAGGCAAGAGCATGAGCACCAGCACCGCCAGGGCGGCCAGCCAGAAGGCTGCGCACCAGAAGACGGCGCGGGCAGCCGACAGGGGAATGTTCACAAAGCGCTCCGGGGCATGACATCGACGTGATCACAGGTGAATCGCGCCTGCCCCCCATACACCAGCGCGGAATGGAGAGCCAGCGCCTGCACCGGCTGCTACACCCCTGCCATCAGAACATCCACGGCTCTGACGATGCAGTCACCTTGATCTGCCACGTTTGCGATGCGTCGCAGACTCGATCTGTGTACTGCAGCGATCAAGCGTGTAGCCAACACCAGGCGCTTGTCTTCAAGCGTGATTTCCGGGTTGAGGTGCTTGACCGCCGGGTAGTCCGACAGCAGCGGGATGACCACCACCGCAGGATCGGGCGGCAGCAGGTTGCTCTCGATGACCACCATGGCCACCCCCCGGTACTCCGCCACGTCAAAGCGGGTCAGTCGCGCCACGAGGGTCCTCCATGCGCAGCGATGATCTCAGCCAACGGGTGGCCATGGCGCGCGTGCCAATCAGCCTGCGCCGCGAACGCATCTGCGTTGTCGGCGAGCCATTGCCTTTGCCTGGCTTCGTGGATGGCCTTCAACAGGGCCGCTTCAGCCACCGCTGACACGTTGATCTCAAGCTCTTTGGCGCTGTCCAGTGCCGCAGCATCAAGGGTCACGGATGTCTTGCGCTTGGTGCTGGTCAACATACTGCGCCACCTTCATTCAATACCGCAAATCGTACCGCTTGAAGTACTTCATTCGGGAAGCAGCGCGGCCCAGGCACATCTGGAGCGCTTGAGGCGGCCCGTCACCCCAGCGCCGACACCACCTCCGCCGGCGCCTGCACCAGTTCGATCAGCACGTCTTTGCCGCCCACGGGTGACCGCACAGCCCACTCAGACAGCGGCCTGGCGCTCGAGTTCGCCCTTCAGGCCTGGGGCCAGACGCAGTTGCCTTGCCAGTTCATCCAGGTAGGCACGCTCCATGACGGTGGTCTTGTCGACGACGAGCAGGCTGGCGAGGTAGATCTCGGCCGCCATCTCCGGCGAAGACGCGGTGGAAGCCACCTCGGCAGGGTCGACAGGCCGACGCAGCTGGTCTTCAACCCAGCGGCGAAGTCCCGGGTCGGCCTCCAGCCTGTGCATCTCTGCCTCGACGAGTTCCCGTTCGCGCTCGTCCAAGTGACCATCGGATTTGGCGGCGGCGATCATGGCCCCCAGCATGGCCTGACTGTGAAGCTCGATCTGCGGTGCTGGCAGCCTGTCGAAGGCCAAGGGGGTGGGCGATCCGGACTGCTGCGGCGCAGGCCTGGAGGCCTGCTGGGTCTGTGAGGCCTGCCAGTCCTGGTAGACCTTGAACGCCAACGCGCCCAGAGCAGCGACGCTTCCGTACTTCAGCGCCGCGCCTCCAAGGCTTCGCCCGCGCTTGCTGCCCAACAGCAAGCCCAGGGCACCGCCGGCCACAGCGCTCTTGGCGTAGGTGCCTCGGCTGCCGCCTCCACCGAGCACCTGGCCGAGAGAACCTGCAGAACCGCCCATGGCCGAAAGGCCTGACTTCAGCAACTGCTCAAGAAGGGATTGGGCGCTCATTGCTTCGTTCTCCGTTCGTGCGTTTCGAAACGACTCTATCGAAGGGGCGCTGCCCGCAGTCTCTGTCCGGGCAATGGGCAGGCTCACCCCAGCGCCGACACCACCTCCGTCGGCGCCTGCACCAGCTCGATCAGCACGCCCTCGCCGCCCACGGGGAACTCGTCGTTGCCCTTGGGGTGGATGAAGCAGATGTCGTGGCCGGCGGCACCCTTGCGGATGCCGCCGGGGGCGAAGCGCACGCCGTGGGCGGTCATCCACTCCACGGCCTGGGGCAGGTCATCCACCCACAGGCCCACATGGTTGAGCGGGGTGGCGTGCACGGCCGGCTTCTTGTCGGGGTCCAGCGGTTGCATCAGGTCCACCTCCACGGCGGTGGGGCCATGGCCCAGGGCGCAGATGTCTTCGTCGACGTTCTCGCGTTCACTGACGAAGGTGCTCTTGACCGTCAGGCCCAGCATGTCCACCCACAGCGACTTCAGGCGCTGCTTGTCCGGGCCGCCGATGGCGATCTGCTGGATGCCGAGGATGCGAAAGGGTTTGGGGCTGCTCACGGGCACGGCTCCTGGGCGGTCAGGCGAATTTCAGGATGGGCTGGTCCACGGCCAGGCTTTCGCCCTGGGCCGCCAGCAGCTCGGAGACGGTGCCGTCTTGCGCGGCGGTGAGGATATTTTCCATCTTCATGGCCTCGATGACGGCCAAGCGCTCGCCCGCCTGCACCGCCTGCCCGGGCTTGACGGCGATGTCCACCAGCAGGCCCGGCATGGGCGAGAGCAGGAACTTGCTCATGTCGGCCGGGGCCTTGAAGGGCATGAGGCGCTGCAGCTGTGCTGCGCGCGGGCTGAGCACCATCGCTTCGATGCGGCGGCCGTTGTGGGCAACCCGCGTCCACAGGCCCTCGCGCTCGATCTGCGCGGTGAACGGCCGGCCGTTGCAGGAACCGCTGGCGCGGATGCCGCCGAAGGTCCAGTCCTTGGCCACGGCATAGGTCTTGCCACCCTTGCCACCGTTGCCACCCGCGCCGCCCACTTGCACGGTGAGGGCGCCATGGGCCTCCAGCCGCACCGGCACATGGCGGTGCGCGCCCGCCTGACCCCGCACCACGATGACGAAGTCCTGCGCGATGCGTACGCCATGACCATCCAGCTGCCCGGTGATGCCCGCTGCGCGCTCCAGGTAGCGGCGGTGGGCAGCAGCCACCAGCGCGACCAGGAAATCCGGGTCGTCGTGCGGCACATCCTCAGCGCGGAAGCCGCTGGCGTAGTGCTCGGCGATGAAACCGGTGTTGAAGTCACCGCTGACGAACTTCGGGTGTGCCAGCAGCGCGGCCTGGAAAGGGATGTTGCTGGACACGCCGCGGATGACGAAGCCGTTGAGCGCCTCGCGCATCTTGGCAATGGCGTCCATGCGGTCGCGGCCGTGCACGATGAGCTTGGCAATCATCGAGTCGTAGAACATCGGGATCTCGCCGCCTTCGTAGACGCCGGTGTCCACGCGCACGCCGCCGAACCGGCCACCTTCGTAGGCCGTACCGGACAGGGTGTTGGCGCCCTGTTCCAGGTCTGCCGCCGGGGGCTGGTAGCGCACCAGGCGCCCGGTGGACGGCAGGAAGTTGCGGAAAGGGTCCTCGGCGTTGATGCGGCACTCGATGGCCCAGCCCTGGCGGGGAATCTGGTCCTGGGTGAAGGGCAGCGCCTCGCCGGCGGCCACGCGGATCATCTGCTCCACCAGGTCCAGCCCGGTGATGCACTCGGTGACGGGGTGCTCCACCTGCAGCCGCGTGTTCATCTCGAGGAAGTAGAAGTCCTGGTTCTTGCCGACCACGAACTCCACCGTGCCCGCGCTCTGGTACTTCACAGCGCGCGCCAGCGCCACGGCCTGCTCACCCATGGCGCGCCGCGTCTCGTCGCTGATGAAGGGGCTGGGCGCCTCCTCGATCACCTTCTGGTGGCGGCGCTGGATGGAGCACTCGCGCTCGTGCAGGTAAACGATGTTGCCGTGGGCGTCGCCCAGCACCTGGATCTCGATGTGGCGCGGCTGTTCGACGAACTTCTCGATGAAGACGCGGTCGTCGCCGAAGCTGTTGCGCGCCTCGTTGCGGCAGGTTGAGAAGCCCTCGAAGGCCTCCTTGTCGTTGAAGGCCACGCGCAGGCCCTTGCCCCCGCCACCGGCGCTGGCCTTGATCATCACCGGGTAGCCGACACCGCGGGCGATCTCCACGGCGCGCTCAGGCGTGTCGATGGCGTCGTTCCAGCCCGGGATGGTGCTGACCTTCGCTTCGTTGGCCAGCTTCTTCGAGGCGATCTTGTCGCCCATGGCGGCGATGCTGTAGTGCTTGGGGCCGATGAAGACGATGCCTTCTTCCTCCACGCGGCGGGCGAAGTCCTCGTTTTCCGACAGGAAGCCGTAGCCTGGATGCACGGCCTGCGCGCCAGTAGCCTTGCAGGCGGCAATGATCTTGTCGGCCACGAGGTAGCTCTCACGGCTGGGCGCCGGTCCCAGCAGCACGGCCTCGTCGGCCAGCGACACATGGCGCGCGTCCTTGTCGGCCTCGGAATACACCGCCACGGTGGCGATGCCCATCTTGCGGGCGGTCTTGATGACCCGGCACGCGATCTCGCCTCGGTTGGCAATCAGGATCTTCTTGAACATCTCTCTTCTCTCCAGAATGTCTGGGGCATTTCAGCGAGCGGGGCGAACCTTGCGTTCGATCAGGTCCACGGGCCCACGACCCATGCGTACGGTCAACCACGCGGCCAACCGGTCGCGATCAGCCTCGCGCAGCGGGCGGGTCACCTCAATGACGACCACCACCACGGGCTCGGTAGCGCCTGCAGCCGGCGCAGAAGACGCCGACATCGCAGAGGCCGTCGGTGCGCTCGCACGGATCCGGCGCCCTTCGGCCAAGGTAGCTGCACGCACCTCAGGCCTCTGTGCTTGCAGTTCTGCCAGAACGGCCGGGGCAAGGGCGTGGGCGGCATTGATATCGAGATTCAGGGCTTGAAGCTGCGCTTGCAGCGCGGCGCGCTGTTCTTCGCTGCGTGCCAGACGCTCGCCCAAAAGCTTGGTAACGTCACGTTGCACATCGGCCTGTAACTGTTCACGCAGCCTGGATGCATCAACTTCGCTACCTCCTGCTCTGCGCACCACAAATTCAACATTGGCCAGCCTGTGCTCTGCCAACAGCATGGGCGCCTGCTCGCGCAGCCGCTGCTCTGCATCGGCCCCCACCACGGTGATGGTGATCCGTCGTTGCGCACTGTCCACACCTTGCCCAACGATGGCAAACCGATCGTCGGCTTCCATACGTCGCAGCATGGCTTGAGCCGACGCAGCGAACACCTCTTGCTGCACGAAGCGCCAGCCCAGCCAGACGCTCGGCACGAGCACCAGCGCCAGGCCCAGCGTGATGATCACGCGGTGCCGGGCGCGCACCCCAGGATCCAGGTCGACCACAGCCGGCAGACGCACCAGCTTGGCCACGGCCAGCGTGCTGGCAGCGATGAACACACCGTTGATGAGGAACAAATAGAACGCGCCTGCAAACATGTCCCAGCGGCCGTTGGCCAAGCCGAAACCGGCCGTACACAGCGGCGGCATCAACGCGGTGGCAATGGCCACACCAGGGACGACGTTGCTGATGCTCTTGCGGGTGAGAGCCACCATGCCTGCGGCGCCGCCGAACGCAGCAATCAGCACGTCCCACAGCGTGGGCGTGGTCCGGGCGATGAGCTCGGTGCCAGGTACGTCAAGGGGGCTCAACGTGAAGTACAGCATCGAGGACAGCAGGCTCAAACCTGTGAAGGTGCCCAGGTTGCGTGCACTCTGGCGAATGAGAGTGAAGTCGTTGACCGCAGCGCCGTAGCCCAGACCGACGATCGGGCCCATCAACGGGGAGATCAACATGGCACCGATGATCACCGCAGTGGAGTTGACGTTCAGGCCCACCGATGCGATCAGGATCGCAAAGATCAGCACCCACAGGTTGGTACCTGCGAACCGCACCCCTGCACGCACGCCGGCGTCGATGGCCTCGGGGTCGTCCTGATCTTCTCGCAGGTCGAAAAGCTTGCGGATACCGCGGTTCATGCTGACTCCTGGTTCCGGGCGGTCAAAGCGGGATATTCCCGTGCTTGCGCCACGGGTTGTCCAGCTTCTTGTCCTTGAGCATCGCCAGGCTGCGGCAGATGCGCTTGCGGGTCTCGTGCGGCTGGATGACGTCGTCGATGTAGCCACGTGCGCCGGCCACGAACGGGTTGGCGAAGCGGGCCTTGTACTCGGCCTCGCGGGCGGCGAGCTTGGCCGGGTCGCCCTTGTCTTCGCGGAAGATGATCTCCACCGCGCCCTTGGCGCCCATGACCGCGATCTCCGCGTTGGGCCAGGCCAGGTTCACATCGCCACGCAGATGCTTGGAGCTCATCACGTCGTAGGCGCCGCCATAGGCCTTGCGCGTGATGACGGTGACCTTGGGTACCGTGCACTCGGCGTAGGCGTACAGCAGCTTGGCGCCGTGCTTGATGATGCCGCCGTACTCTTGAGAAGTGCCGGGCATGAAGCCGGGGACGTCCACGAAGGTGATCACCGGGATGCTGAAGGCATCGCAGAACCGCACGAAGCGCGCGGCCTTGATGCTGCTCTTGATGTCCAGGCAGCCGGCCAGCACCATGGGGTTGTTGGCCACGATGCCCACGCTGCGCCCGTCCATGCGGCCAAAGCCGATGACGATGTTCCTGGCGTAGTCAGGCTGCAGTTCGAAGAAGTCGCCGTCGTCCACCACCTTGAGGATGAGCTCCTTGATGTCGTAGGGCTTGTTCGCGTTGTCGGGCACCAGGGTGTCCAGCGACAGGTCGGTGCGGTCGGCAGGGTCGATGCTCGGGCGCACCGGCGGCTTCTCGCGGTTGTTCAGCGGCAGGTAGTTGAAGAAGCGGCGCAGCATCAGCAGTGCTTCCACATCGTTGTCGAAGGCGAGGTCCGCCACGCCGCTCCTGGTGGTATGGGTGGAGGCACCGCCCAACTCCTCGGCGGTGACTTCCTCGTGCGTCACGGTCTTCACCACCTCGGGGCCGGTGACGAACATGTAGGCGCTGTCGCGCACCATGAAGATGAAGTCCGTCATGGCCGGCGAGTACACGGCGCCGCCGGCACACGGGCCCATGACCAGGCTGATCTGCGGGACCACGCCGCTGGCCATGACGTTGCGCTGGAAAACCTCGGCGTAGCCGCCCAGCGAGGCCACGCCTTCCTGGATGCGCGCGCCGCCCGAATCGTTCAGGCCGATGACCGGGGCCCCCACCTTCATGGCCTGGTCCATCACCTTGCAGATCTTCTCGGCGTGCGCCTCTGACAGCGCACCGCCGAAGACGGTGAAGTCCTGGCTGAAGACGAAGACCAGGCGCCCGTTGATGGTGCCGTAGCCCGTGACCACGCCATCACCCGGCACCTTGTTCTCGGCCATGCCGAAGTCCACGCAGCGGTGCTCGACGAAGAGGTCCCATTCCTCGAAGCTGCCTTCGTCCAGCAGCAGTTCCAGCCGTTCACGCGCGGTGAGCTTGCCCTTGGCGTGCTGCGCATCGATGCGCTTTTGTCCGCCACCCAGGCGGGCCGCGGCGCGCTTGCGCTCGAGCTGTTCAATGATGTCGTGCATCGGGGGTTCTCCTTATGGGAATACGTTCAGGTTCGGTCGGACCGGGTCGGCTGGGGTCGGGTTCGCAAGAGGCGCAGGGGCATGTGGGTGGCGCAGTCAGCGGGCTGGACGCTTCGCCCTCAGGGCGCGCCGAAGAGATCGAGCAGCTGGCGCGCTGCGACGGAAGGCGCGACACGGCCGGCGCGCACGTCCTCAGCGGCCTGTGGCAAGGCCCCGCGCACGGCAGGGTGCTCGCGGAAGCGCTGGCGCAGACCGGCCTCGATACGCTCCCACATCCAGGCCTGGTCCTGAACATGGCGGCGCGCGGACAGGCGGCCGCTGGCGGTCTGCAGTTCGCGAAAGTGGCTCACTGCTGCCCAGAACGCCTCCAACCCCTGGCCGTGCAGGGCGCTGAGCTGCAACACCTGCGGGTGCCAGAGGGTGTCGCCGTGGTGCGCGCGGTCATCACGGCCGTGCAGGCCCAACAAGCGCAGTGCGCTGGTGATCTGGGCCTGGGCGCGGGTGGCGGCGGCGGCGTCCAGATCAGCCTTGTTGATGACCACCAGGTCGGCGAGCTCCATCACGCCCTTCTTGATGGCCTGCAGGTCGTCGCCCGCATTGGGCAGTTGCAGCAGGCAGAACATGTCGGTCATGCCCGCCACGGCCGTCTCGCTCTGGCCCACGCCCACGGTCTCGACGATGACCACATCGAAGCCCGCCGCCTCGCACACCAGCAGCGCCTCGCGTGTCTTCTCGGTCACGCCGCCCAGGTTGCCCGCCGCGGGGCTCGGGCGGATGAAGGCGCGCGTGTCCACGCTCAAGCGCTCCATGCGCGTCTTGTCGCCCAGGATGGAGCCACCGCTCACACTCGACGACGGGTCCACCGCCAACACCGCCACCCGATGGCCGCGCTCGATCAGGAACAGGCCCAGCGCCTCGATGAAGGTGCTCTTGCCCACGCCCGGCACCCCACTGATACCCAGGCGAAACGAGCGCCCGGTGTGCGGCAGCAGCGCATTCAGCAGCTCATCGGCCTGCAACCGGTGGTCAGGCCGGGTGGACTCCAGCAGCGTGATGGTCTTGGCCAGCGCGCGGCGTTGGGCCGGGCCGGCACCCGCTCCTGGCAGAAGGGCCTGCGCCCACTCAGGGGGCTTCATGCCATCCCGCTTCAAGTGCCTTGACGGCAAGGCGTACGGTTCGCCTCGAACTCATTGGAGCCAGTTCTCCAGCTGTAGGCCGTCAATGCGCTCGAACTCTCGGGTGTTGTTGGTGACCAGAATCGCGTCCTCCGCCAAGGCTTGGGCAGCGATCAGCAGATCCATCTGGCCGATAGGTCGACCTTGCGTGCGGAGTTGGTGGCAGTGCCTGGCGTAGTGCCACATGGCGGCGTGCGTCCAGGGCAACACCGTCATCTCCAACAGCAAGCGCTCCAACGTCTGTCGATTGCGCTCTGGATACAGGCTCTTTTCCACACCGTAGGCCAATTCAGCCACCACCAGGGATGGCAAGGCCACCTGCTGGCGCCCAGCCGCTGCCAGGTGCTCCAGCACACGGGCAACACCTCGTCGCATGTAGATCACGATGTTGGTGTCGAGCAGGTACAGCCGCGGCATCAGTCAAGACTTTCGATGTCGTCCAGGACAGGCGTTCGGTCACGCGCGATCTCCTCAGGCATCCCTTCGAAGTCCGCAAAGATGACCTGCAGGCGAGCCACCCAAGCAGCACCATCGTCCTCCTTGGGGCGCAGGATGACGGCATTGCCCTGACGCTCGATCGTCACCTCGGCGGTATCAAACCGAAAAGCCTTGGGCAGCCGAACTGCCTGGCTGCGGCCGGTCTTGAAGACCTTGGCGATGATTGGGGTGGTGGAGGTGGTCATGGAGAGCCTTCAGCCGATTTGGTATGTATCAATAAATATATACCACCTGAATCTCACTCTGTCACCGCCCGCTTGATCTGC
This sequence comes from Rubrivivax sp., assembly GCA_021300575.1. Taxonomy (GTDB): domain Bacteria; phylum Pseudomonadota; class Gammaproteobacteria; order Burkholderiales; family Burkholderiaceae_C; genus Rubrivivax. The sequence continues at coordinate 17,431 of JAJTDM010000035.1, read as the reverse complement.
TCCAGCACGTCCTTGGCGCTGACCGGGATGGGCGTGCCAGGGCCGTAGATGCCCTTCACACCGGCCTGGTAGAGGAAGTCGTAGTCCTGCGCGGGCACCACGCCGCCTACGAAGACGATGATGTCGTCGGCGCCCTGCTCCTTCAGCGCCTGGATGATGGCGGGCACCAGGGTCTTGTGGCCGGCGGCCAGGGTGCTGACGCCCACCGCGTGCACGTCGTTCTCGATGGCCTGGCGGGCGCACTCCTCAGGCGTCTGGAACAGCGGGCCCATGTCGACGTCGAAGCCGAGGTCGGCGAAGGCCGTGGCCACCACCTTGGCACCGCGGTCATGGCCGTCCTGGCCCAGCTTGGCGATCATGACGCGCGGGCGGCGGCCTTGTGCCTCGCCAAATGCAGCAATCTCCTGCTGCAGTCGGGCCCAGCCTTCGGCGCTGTCGTAGCCGGAGGCGTCAGAGGATTGGTAGGCGGCTGCGTACACCCCGGTCACCTTCTGGATGTCGGCGCGGTGGCGCCCGAAGACGGTCTCCAACGCATCGCTGACCTCGCCCACGGTGGCGCGGGCGCGAAGGGCCTCGATGGACAGGGCCAGCAGGTTGCCGGTGGGCTCACCTGCAGCGCCTGCACGGGCGCACTCGGTCAATGCTGCGAGCGCAGATTGCACCCGCGCCGCATCGCGCGTGGCGCGGATCTGCTGCAGCCGCGCGATCTGGCCTTCGCGCACCTTGACGTTGTCGATCTGCAGGATGTCCACCGGGTCCTGCGTCTTGAGCTTGTACTTGTTGACGCCGACGATGACATCCTGGCCGGAGTCGATGCGGGCCTGCTTCTCGGCGGCGCTGGCCTCGATCTTGAGCTTGGCCCAGCCGCTGTCCACAGCCTTGGTCATGCCGCCCAGGGCCTGCACTTCCTCGATGATGGCCCAGGCCTGGTCGGCCATCTGCTGCGTCAGCGTCTCCATCATGTAGCTGCCGGCCCAGGGGTCGACCACGTTCGTGATGTGGGTCTCTTCCTGGATGATGAGCTGGGTGTTGCGCGCGATGCGGGCGCTGAACTCGGTGGGCAGCGCAATGGCCTCGTCGAAGCTGTTGGTGTGCAGGCTCTGCGTGCCGCCGAACACCGCGGCCATGGCCTCGATGGTGGTGCGCACCACGTTGTTGTAGGGGTCCTGCTCGGTCAGGCTCCAGCCCGAGGTCTGGCAGTGCGTGCGCAGCATCAGGCTCTTGGGCTTCTGCGCGCCGAAGCCCTTCATGATGCGCGTCCACAGCAACCGCGCCGCGCGCATCTTGGCGATCTCGAGATAGAAATTCATCCCGATGGCCCAGAAGAAGCTCAGGCGCCCGGCGAAGTCGTCCACGTCCAGGCCCTTGGCCAGCGCCGTCTTCACGTATTCCTTGCCGTCGGCCAGCGTGAAAGCCAACTCGAGCGCCTGGTTGGCCCCCGCCTCCTGCATGTGGTAGCCAGAGATGCTGATCGAGTTGAACTTCGGCATGTGCCGGGCCGTGTACTCGATGATGTCGCCGATGATCCGCATGCTCGGCGCGGGCGGGTAGATGTAGGTGTTGCGGACCATGAACTCCTTGAGGATGTCGTTCTGGATGGTCCCGGACAACTGGTCCTGCGCCACGCCCTGCTCTTCGGCCGCCACCACGTAGCCCGCCAGCACCGGCAAGACGGCGCCGTTCATGGTCATGGACACGCTGACCTTGTCCAGCGGGATGCCGTCGAACAGGATCTTCATGTCCTCGACGGAGTCGATCGCTACGCCGGCCTTGCCTACGTCGCCCGTGACGCGGGGATGGTCGCTGTCGTAGCCGCGGTGGGTGGCCAGGTCAAAGGCCACGCTCACGCCCTGCCCGCCCGCGGCCAGGGCCTTGCGGTAGAAGGCGTTGGAGTCTTCGGCTGTGGAGAACCCGGCGTACTGCCGGATGGTCCAGGGCCGCACGGCGTACATCGTGGCCTGGGGGCCGCGGATGAAGGGCTCGAAGCCGGGCAAGGTGTCGGTGTGCGGCAGCGCCGCCGTGTCCGCGGCGGTATAGAGCGGCTTGACCGTCAGCCCCTCGGGCGTGACCCAGTTCAACGCCGCCACATCGCCGCCGGGGGCGGACTTGGCGGCAGCCTGCTGCCACTGCGCCAGGGTGGCGGGCTTGAATTCGGGGGTGGTGGGGTTGCTCATGCGCCGGCCTGTGATACGGGTGGGTGGCGAGGTGTGGTGTGGCGGGCTGGCGGGTCTGCCGGTGCTTGCACGCACCGCCCAAGCAACCCGCTGGCTTGCCGAACCTCACGAATTATGCATAATTATAAATTCAAAACCAACTCTGATCTGACAGTTTCCACCAGGACTTCATGGTCGACCTTGCCACCGCCTCCCCCATCCCCGCCAGCGCCAATATCGCCGGTGGCCAAGGGATGCTGGCGCCCACCGCCCTGTACGAACAGGTGGCCGAGCGCCTGCGCCAACAGATCTTTGCGCGCGAACTGGAACCCGGCTGCTGGATCGACGAGCTGAAACTCTGTGCGCAGTGGGGCATCAGCCGCACGCCCATGCGCGAAGCGCTGAAGGTGCTGGCCGTGGAAGGCCTGGTGACCATGAAGGTGCGGCGCGGTGCCTACGTCACCGAGATGTCGCAGGACGACGTGGCCCAGGTCTACCACCTGCTGGCGCTGCTGGAGAGCGATGCGGCGGCCCAGGTGGCGACTTGCGCCACCACAGCCCAGCACGCCCGCTTGGGTGAGCTTCACCTGCAGCTTGAAGCGCAGGTGGACAGCCGTGACGCCTTCTTTGCCACCAACGAGCGCTTTCACATGGCCTTGCTGGACATCGCCGGCAACCGCTGGGCCGTGCAGGTGGTGCAGGACCTGCGCAAGATGATGAAGCTCAACCGCCACCACTCGCTGTTCAAGCAGGGACGGTTGGAAGACTCTCTGGCCGAACACCGCGCCCTGATGCAGGCCCTGTCTGCGCGTGACGCGGAGGCTGCCCGTCAGACCATGCAGGCGCACTTCCGCTCGGGGCTGGAAGCGGCGGCGGGGTAGACCACTGCCCTGCCGGTGGGGAGGGTCAGAACCGTTCCGTATCGACCTCAGACTCGCTCTGCACGCCGTAGCGGCCGCCCATCACCGTGTGCTGATTGATCAGCGCATCGGCCCGGGCCAGCACCGAGGCGGACAACTGCACATCCCACGCCCCCACGTTCTCACGCAGGTGCTCCACGCTGGTGGTGCCGGGCAGAGGGATGACGTGCTCGCCCCGCGCCAGCAGCCAGGCCAGCGCCAACTGCGCCGGGGTGCAGCCCGCCTCGCGGGCCAGGGCCTCGTAGGGCGGCAGCAAAGCGAGGTTGCGGGCGTAGGTCTCGGGGGCAAAGCGCGGCATGCCGCGGCGGATGTCCTTGGCGTCCAGCGTGGTCACGTCGCGCAGCTTGCCGGTGAGGAAGGCCCGTGCCGTCGGGCTGAAGGCCACGAAGGCCGCGCCGATGTCACGGCAGGCCCGCAGCACGGCGATCTCGGGGTTGCGGGTCCACAGCGAGTACTCGGTTTGCACCGCGCTGATGGGGTGCACCGCATGGGCCCGGCGCAAGGTGGCCGCCGAGACCTCGCTCAAGCCGAGCAGACGCACCTTACCCTCTTCCACCAGGCGCGACATCTCGCCCACCGAATCCTCGATGGGCACGGCCTTGTCCCAGCGGTGCAGGTAGTAGACGTCGATGACGTCCGTGCCCAGGCGCTGGAGGCTGTCTTCACAGTTGCGGCGGATGGCCTCGGGCCGGCCATCGATGACGCGCTTGACCCCGTCGGGGAAGTTCACACCCGCCATCCCGCCCTTGCTGGCCAGCACGATGCGTGAGCGATGGGCCTTGAGCACACGGCCCACCAGCGTCTCGTTGGCGCCAAAACCATACAGCGCTGCGGTGTCGAAGTGGGTGACCCCCAGATCCAGCGCCTGCAACAGCAGCCGCTCGGCCTGCTCGGCCGGAGGAGGCGCACCATAGGCGTGGCTCAGGTTCATGCACCCCAGGGCGATGGGGCGACGTCGAACGGACCGATGCGGCGGGGCGTCATGCCAGCTGTTGCTCCAACTGGTGCAGCACCTCGTAGCAAGGCAGCACCTGGGCCACGCTGGCGTTGGACTCGCGGCCCTCGCGGATGGCGGCGAAGAACTCGCGGTCCTGCAGTTCGATGCCGTTCATCGAGACATCCACCTGGGAGACGTCGATCTTCTCGTCCTTGCCGTTGAACAGGTCGTCGTAGCGCGCGAGGTAGGTGCCAGTGTCACCGATGTAACGGAAGAAGGTGCCCAGCGGCCCGTCGTTGTTGAACGACAGGCTCAGGGTGCAGAGGGCGCCGTTGGCCGCCTTGAGCTGGATGCTCATGTCCATGGCGATGCCCAGCACCGGGTGGATAGGCCCCTGCACGGCGTTGGCCTTCACGATGGGGCTTTGCGCCTGGTAGGCGAACAGGTCCACGGTGTGGGCGGCGTGATGCCAAAGCAGGTGGTCGGTCCAGCTGCGGGGCTGGCCCAGCGCGTTCATGTTGGTGCGGCGAAAGAAGTAGGTCTGCACGTCCATCTGCTGGATGTGGAACTCGCCCGCCGTGATGCGCCGACGCACCCACTGGTGGCTGGGGTTGAAGCGACGGGTGTGGCCGCACATGGCCACCTTGCCGGTCTGCTGCTGCATCTGCACCACCGCATGACCGTCCTTGAGCACGTCACACAGCGGAATCTCCACCTGCACGTGCTTGCCCGCCTGCAAGCAGGCGATCGACTGCGAGGCATGCATCTGCGTGGGCGTGCACAAGATGACCGCGTCCACCTCGGCGATCTTCAGGCTCTCCGCCAGGTCGGTGGTGACGTGGGCGATGCCGTACTTGTCGGCCACTTCCTTGGTCTTGTCGAACTCGCGTCCGACCAGCGAGATGACCTTGACGTCGGGGATGTTCTTGATGCCGTCCAGGTGCTTGATGCCGAAGGCACCGGCGCCGGCGAGGGCCACATTGATGGTCATGCTGTCAGTTCTCCAGGATCAGGTGGCCCACGGCCGTGTTGGAGGCGGGCACGTGATAGAAGCGATGCGCCACCTGGGGCTTGGGGCCCGGGTGGGCCGTGGCCACATCCGCCATCGCCCCTCGGGCAATGAGCCACATCACGAGCTCGATGCCCTCGCTGCCGGCATCGCGCACGTAGTCGATGTGCGGCAACTGCGCCAGTTCGGCCGGCTCGTCGATCAGGCGGTCCAGGAAACGGTTGTCCCACTCGCGGTTGATCAGCCCGGCGCGCGGGCCCTGCAGCTGGTGGCTCATGCCGCCCGTGCCCCAGATGTGCACGTTCAGGTCTTCATCGAAGCTCTCCACCGCACGGCGGATGGCCTGGCCCAGCGCAAAACAGCGCCGGCCCGAGGGCACGGGGTACTGCACCACGTTCACGGCAAACGGGATCACCGGGCAGGGCCAGGCGCCGTTCTTCGGGTCTTGCGCGCCGCACATCAGGCTCAGCGGCACGGTCAGGCCGTGGTCCACGTCCATGCGGTTGACGATGGTGAGATCGAAGTCGTCCTGGATCACGCTCTGCGCGATGTGCGAAGCCAGCGCAGGGTGGCCCTGCACCCCCGGCACGGGGCGCGGCCCCCATCCCTCGTCCGCCGGGGCGTAGCTGGCCGCCGTGCCGATGGCGAAGGTCGGGATCATTTCCAGGCTGAAGGCGGTGGCGTGGTCGTTGAAGACGAGAAAGATGACGTCAGGCTTGTGGTCCTTCATCCACTGCTTGGAGAACTCGTAGCCGGCGAAGACCTTCTGCCAGTAGGGTTCGTGGCTCTTGCCCAGGTCCAGCGCAGCGCCGATGGCCGGCACATGGGAGGTGTAGACGGAAGCGGTGATGCGGGCCATGTTCAGAACCCCGCCTTGGTGCTGCTGCCCTGCGGCTGGCGGTGCGCCTGGGCACTGCCGTCCTCGCCCACCCGGCGGTTGCCTTCCACCGAGCGTCCGCCCGAGACCATCATGTCGCGGTATTCCTCTTCGGTCATGCCGGTCATGCTGCCGGCCATCTGCTGGAAGCTCTTGCCGTAGGTGGCGCCGATCTTGGCCAGGAAGTAGATGTTGCCGCCTTCAGCGATGCAGCGGTTGAGATCGCGCGCGAGCACGGCCTGCTTCTGCGCCTCGGTCATAGGCCACTCGTCCAGGTAGGCGCGCGGGTCTGCCAGGAAGCGCTCACGGTTGGCGGCCTTCATCAGGCTCATGCAGAACTGGTTGAGGTGGTAGCCCTTGAGGGACTGTTCGGCATCGAAGATGGTGGTGCCGGGGATGTCGAGGTAGGGCTTCTGTAGTGCCATGTCAATGTGTCCGCAAATGGTTTCTTGCATGCTTGTCGCGTGCCGCTGGCTTGGGGCAACCCCTTCCGCTCATGTCCTCCGCCATCGGCCGGGGGCCGATGGCTCCCCCTTAACTTCGCTGCAGGGGTCACCCCAACCCAGCGGCCTGCCGACACTGTGAGCGCGCCAAGACTTTGGCAACCCGGGATGGCGCGGTGCCCTGTGGAGCGAAGTCAAGGAGGAGCCATCGGCGATTCGCCGATGGCGGGGGACATGAGCGGAACAGGGCGCCGCGCCATCCCGGGTCAGGGACCAAGCCAGAAAGCAATCGTCAGGCACCCGAAACCTCCTCCGGCCAATACAGCTTCATCGGGTTATCCACCAGCAGCTTGCGCTGCAGCTCGGCCGTCACCGCGATGTGAGGGATGAAGTCCACCAGCAGCCCATCGTCGGGCATGTGGTCCTTCAGGTTGGGGTGGGGCCAGTCGGTACCCCACAGCACGCGGTCAGGGAAGGACTCCACCACTCGCCGGGCGAAGGGCACCACGTCGCGGTAGGCGGCTTGTTCACCGTGGAGTGCGCGCGGGCCGGTGAGGCTCAGCCGCTCCGGGCAGCTCACCTTGCTCCAGACGTTGGGGTGCTGCTGCATGAACTTCAGGAACAGCGCGAACTCCGGGCCGTCCACAGGCTTGCTCACGTCCGGCCGGCCCATGTGGTCCACCACCACGGTGGTGGCGAGATCGTCATGAACGGCGGCGAAGAAGTCCCAGAGCTCCGGCAGGTCCACCGCCTCGAAGTAGATCACCACATGCCAGCCCAGCTGCGACACGCGGCCGGCAATCTCCATCAGCTCGTCCTTGGGCGTGAAGTCCACCAGACGCTTGACGAAGTTGAAGCGCACACCGCGCACACCGGCGGCGTGCAGGGCCTGCAGTTCATCGTCTGTGACCGTCCGGCGCACCGTGGCCACACCGCGGGCCTTGCCCCCTGAGGCCAGGCAGGCGTCCACCAGGGCGCGGTTGTCGGCGCCGTGGCAGGTGGCCTGCACGATGACGTTGCGCGCAAAGCCCAGGTGGTCGCGCAGGGCGAAGAGCTGGTGCTTGCTGGCGTCGCAGGGCGTGTACTTGCGCTCCGGCGCAAAGGGAAACTCCGCGCCCGGGCCAAAGACGTGGCAGTGGGCATCAACCGCACCTGGCGGGAGCACGAAACGAGGCTTGCTCGGGCCGGCGTACCAGTCCAGCCAGCCAGGGGTCTTCTCAAAGGTACTCATACTGTATGAAGGGGGGTATGAAGGGGAATTGCAGTCAAGCCCCCGCCGCGGAACCGGCTTTGCCGGGCCGCTGGCGGACGGCCCCCTCGGGGGGGTAAGTCGCGCCGAGCGAGTGCGGGGCACTCGCGAGTGGCTGCGAACGGCGAAAGCGAGCTTGGGGGTCCATCCGGGGGCTCATACAAATGGCAGCCCGGCGTACTGCTCGGCCAGCGCCGCCTGGGCGAAGTGCGAGCTCTTCAGGTAGTCGAGCTCGTGCTCCTGCGCCTTCTGGTCGAAAGCGCTGAAGTGCGGGAAGCGGTGCAGCAGGTTGGTGAGGTACCAACTCGTGCGCACGCTGCTCCAGACGCGGCGCAAGGCCGTCTCGCTGTAGCCGTCCAGCAGGCTGGCGTCGCCCTGCCCATACCAGCGGCTCAGGGCACGTGACAGGTAAAACACATCCGACACCGCCAGGTTCAGGCCCTTCGCGCCCGTGGGCGGCACGATGTGCGCCGCATCGCCGCACAAGTACAGCGCGCCGTAGCGCATGGGCTCGGAAACAAAGCTGCGCAGCGGGGCAATGCTCTTCTCGATGGTGGGCCCTTCTTCGATGGCCTGCGCCATCTCGGCCGGAAAACGCGACTTCAACTCGGGCCAGAAGCGCTCATCTGGCCAGGCGTCGAGCTGGTCGTCCAGGGCCACCTGGATGTAGAAGCGCGACAGCTTCTCGTTGCGGTAGCTGGCCAGCGCAAAGCCGCGCGGGTTGTTGACGTAAGTGATGTCGGGCAAGGGCTTCACGCGGGCCATCACACCCAGCCAGCCGAAGGGGTAGACCTTCTCGTACTCGCGGCGGACGTTCTCGGGGATGCTGCGACGGCTGACGCCGTGGAAGCCATCGCAGCCGGCGATGAACTCGCAATCGATGCGCTGCGCCTGGCCCTGCTGCACGCAGGTGACGTAGGGCCGTGCACCGGGCGTACCGTCGAAGTCATGCAGCACGACGTCAGTGACTTCGGTGAGCACGGGCTGTGCGCGGCGGTCGGCAGCGGCGTAGAGGTCCTCCTGGATGGAGGTCTGCCCGTAGACCATGAAGCGGCGGCCCAGGGTGCTGGCGGTGTCGACGAAGAAGCTGTCACGCCCGGCCCAGGCGATGCGCATGCCGTCGTGCGGGTGGCCCTCCACGTCCATGCGGGCCGCCAGGCCGTTCTCGCGCAGGACGTCCACGGTGGTGCTCTCGAGCACGCCCGCACGGATGCGCGACAGCACATGCTCGCGAGAAGAGCGCTCCAGCACCACGCTCTCGATGCCGTGGCGGTGGAGGATTTCCGACAACAGCAAGCCCGCAGGGCCGCTGCCGATGATGACGACTTGGGTCTTCATGTGGGGTTCCGTTGGAGGTCAGCCAGGAGGCGGTCGGCTTCCACGCGCCAGTCGGCACTGCGCGCAAACCCCGGGGCGCCTCTCGTACCGAAAACGCCTGCGTCGCCGAGGTCGGCCATATGGGCCTGGCGATCCGCCGTGCCGGCAGCGCTCCAGGGCGAGAGGCCGGCCTCGCGCACGGTCTGCGCCACCTCGCGCACCTCTTCGCTGCGGCGGCGGCCGTGTTCGATCACACGCTGGAAGAAGTAGGCGCCCTGCTTCTCCCAGTCGATGCCCGGAAAGGTTTCCTGCAGCGAGGCGATGACCGCATCTTCCACACCGTAGTGGCGGGCGGTGGTGAAGCTCTCGATGACCATGGCCTCCAGGCCCTTGATCATGATGCTGCGGCACATCTTGGTGGCGCTGGCCACGCCCAGTTGGTGGCTGGCCACCCGGGCGGCAAAGCCCAGGGCGTTCAGCAGCGGCTCCAGCGCCGCCGCCTCGGGCCCGCCCAGCAGCAGCGGCACACGGATGCGGTAAGGCGGCACGGAGGTCATCACCGCGCCCTCCACGTAGCGGCCGCCCGCGGCGTTCACCATCTGCGCGGCCTGGGCCTTGGCCCCGGGGCTGGCGCTGTTGAAGTCGAGAAAGAACGCCCCGGGCGCCAGACCGGCCGCCGCCGCCTGTGCCACGGCCACCGTCTGGCTGGCGGTGACGGCGCTGATGACCAACTCCGCTCCCGCTACCGCTTGCACAGGGCCGTCCACCAGACGCACGCCATGCGCTGCCGCATGCTCGCGCAAGGGGGTGGCGGTGGCATCGCGCTGGAGCTTCAGGTCGAAGGCCGAGACCTCAAGACCTTGCACACGCAGGTCCTCGGCCAGGATGCGGCCGACTTCACCGTAGCCGATCAGGGCGGTTTTCATCGCCAGATGCTCCGCAAGGGCTCAGTCGATGTAGCGCAGGCCGGCTTTTTCCAGCGGCTCACGCATCTTGTACATGTCCAGGCCCAGCACGCCTGCGGCCAGTTTGGCGCGCTTCTCGCCTTCGTTGGCCTCGCGCGCCGTGGCCGCCTCCAGCGTCTTGGCTGCCATGGCACGCGGTACGCACACCACGCCGTCGTCGTCGGCCACGATCACGTCGCCGGGCGTCACCCAGGCGCCGGCGCACACCACGGGGATGTTCACCGAGCCCAGCGTAGCCTTGATCGTGCCCTTGCTGCTGATGGCGCGGCTCCAGACCGGAAAGCCCATCTCGGTCAGCGTCTTGACGTCACGCACGCCCGCGTCGATGACCAGCGCCTTGGCGCCGCGCGCCATGAAGGAGGTGGCCAGCAGGTCGCCGAAGTAGCCGTCGGTGCACTCGGCAGTGACCGCCGCCACGACGATGTCGCCCGGGCGGATCTGCTCGGCCACCACGTGCATCATCCAGTTGTCGCCCGGGTGCAGCAGCACGGTGACGGCCGTGCCCGAGACCTGCGCGCCGGCGTAGATGGGGCGCATGAAAGGCTTCATCAGGCCCACACGGCCCATGGCCTCATGCACCGTCGCGCTGCCGAAATGCGCCAGTTGATCGGCCAGGTGCGCAGGGGTGCGCTCGATGTTGCGGTAGACCACGCCAAGTTCGTACATCTGCAGTGCTCCTTTTCAGCGGCCGCGGGCCTTGAGCGCGGCGTCAAGCCGCGGGTACACGCGCCGGGCATTGCCCTCGTAGATCTTGTGGCGCTGCTCGGGGTTCATGCTGGAGGCCTCGATATAGCGCTTGGTGTCGTCAAAGTAGTGCCCAGTCTCGGGGTCAATGCCGCGCACCGCGCCGATCATCTCGCTGGCAAACAGGATGTTGTCCACCGGGATCACCTTCGTCAGCAGGTCGATGCCGGGCTGGTGGTAGACGCAGGTGTCGAAGAACACGTTGTTCAGAAGGTGGTCCTTGAGCAGCGGCTTCTTCATCTCTTGTGCCAGGCCGCGGTAGCGGCCCCAGTGATAGGGCGCCGCGCCACCACCGTGCGGGATGACGAACTTCAGCGTCGGGAAGTCCTTGAACAGGTCACCCTGGATGAGCTGCATGAAGGCCGTGGTGTCGGCGTTGATGTAGTGCGCGCCGGTGGTGTGGAAGCAGGCGTTGCAGCTGGTGCTGACATGCACCATGGCCGGGATGTCGTACTCCACCATCTTCTCGTAGATGGGGTACCAGTGGCGGTCGGTCAGCGCCGGGCTGGTCCAGTGCCCGCCTGACGGGTCCGGGTTCAGGTTGATCGCGACGTTGCCGTACTGCTCCACGCATTTCACCAGCTCAGGAATGCAGGTGGCCGGGTCCACGCCCGGGCTTTGCGGCAGCATGGCTGCAGGGATGAAGTGGTCCGGGAAGAGCTGGCCGACCCGAAAGCACAGCTCATTGCAGATGGCCGCCCAGGTGCTGCTGACCTGAAAGTCGCCGATGTGGTGCGCCATGAAGCTGGCGCGCGGGCTGAAGATGGTGAGGTCCGAGCCGCGCTCGCGCATCAGCTTGAGCTGGTTGGCCTCGATGGACTCGCGCAGATCGTCGTCACTGATCTTCAGATCGGCCACGCGGGGCATCTGGTTCGGGTCCTTGATCCCGGCAATCTGCTGGTTGCGCCAGGCTTCCAGGGCCTTGGGCGCGGTGGTGTAGTGGCCGTGGCAATCGATGATCAAGACGGGTTCTCCTGCAGAGTCGGGACATCGCACCTCAAGGTGCCCTGAAGGCGGGTCAGCCCCTCATTTTGGAGCAGCGGCGCGCCAGCGCAGATCCTGCGGAAGGGGTAGCGAGCGCCAGGGCTGGTGAGGCCCCGGTCGGGCCGGGCGCGCAAGCCGGCGCCGGGTCCAGCCGGGCCAAGCGGCGCAGCAGTTCGGGCGTCGGGCTGTCCCAGCCGAAGAACTCCAGGTAAGCCGGAATTTGCTCGAACAACATGTCGGAGCCGACCTGGAAGCGGCAGCCTCGCTCCTGGGCCGCACGAAGAAAGGCGGTCATCGTGTCACGCATCACCACCTCCCCCACGAAGGCGCCTGGCGCAATGCGCTCCACATCCATGGGCAGGGAGTCTCCGGGCTCCATGCCCAGCGGCGTGGCGTTGACGACGATGTCATGGCCCGCGGGGTCCACAGAGCCGGTGCGCACCCTCAGGCGCGGGTGGTGCTGGCGCAGGCGCTGGGCCAGGTCCTCGGCGGCCTGGGCACGCAAGTCGAACAGGCTGAGCGTGTCCACCCCGGCGGCCGCGAAAGAGGCTGCGATGGCAGAACCCACACCGCCTGCGCCCACGATCAACACCCCGGCACCTCGCGGCTCCACGCCCTTGCGCCGCATGCCGCGCACAAAGCCCTCGCCATCGAACATGTCGGCCACGAGGCGCCCGTCGGCCTCGCGCCGCACCGCGTTGGCCGCGCCGGCGATGCGGGCCGCCGGCCGCACTTCGTCCACCAGCCCCACGGTGGCCACCTTGTGCGGCATGGTGACGAGGGCGCCGCGCAGATTGGTGAGCGTGAACACCGCGCGCAGGAAGGCCGGGTAGTCGGCCGGTCTGCAGCCCATGGGCACCACTCTGGCATTGAGGCCGGCGTGGTCAAACCACGGGTTGTAGATCAGCGGCGCCTTGAAGGCATGCGTGGGAAAGCCGATGTGGGCGATGAGCTCGGTGTGGCCGTCGATCAGCATGGTGGGTTCATCCGTAGGGGCTGCGGCGGCCCACCGCGGGCCAGGGCTTGGCCGTCGGCCAGCTCAGGCCTCGGCGGCAGCAGCAGCCGATACCGCCGCCCGCAGACCCAGCAGGTAGCTGTCCACCCCGAAACCGCAGATCTGCCCCTTGACGATCTCGGCAAACACCGAGTGGTGGCGAAAGGCCTCGCGCGCATGCACGTTGGTCATGTGCACCTCCACGATGGGGCACTTCAGGATGGCCAGCGCGTCGCGCAGACCGTAGCTGTAGTGCGTCCAGGCACCGGCGTTGATGACCACCGCGTCCACCGACTGCTGGTGCGCGCGGTGGATACGCTCGGCCATCTCGCCTTCGTGGTTGGTCTGGAAGGACTCGACCTCCACACCCAGCTCCTTGGCGAGCTGGTGCAGGGCGGCTTCGATGTCCGCCAGCGTGGCCGTGCCGTACTGCGCCGGGTCACGCTTGCCGAACATGTTGAGATTGATGCCGTGGAGGACGAGGATCTTCATCTGCGGGCCTTGCTGGACAGGTTCATGCGCGCCCAGGGCAGGACGCGGCTGAAGGACAGATCACCTGCGCATCTTGGCGAGTTCGGCCATCACTTCATTGACCGTGGCCTCGCCCACGTTGGCCGTGAACTGGGTGATCACCGGCTTCATCTTCTCACGCAGCTTGGCCACTTCAGCCGGGGCGAACTGCGTCACCTGCATGCCGTTCTTCTTCAGGATGTCGAGGTTGGCGGCCAGTGCGGCGCGGCCGGCCTCGCGCTGGGTCTTGGCGGCCTCGTCAGCCGCCTCGTCCACGATCTTCTTCTCGGCCGGCGACAGCGAGTCCCAGAACTTCTTGCTCATCACCACCGACTGCGGGTTGTACTGGTGGTTGCTGAGCACGATGTGCTTCTGCACTTCGAAGAACTTTGACGACGCGATCACCGCCACCGGGTTCTCCTGCCCGTCGATGGCCTTCTGCTCCAGGCCGCCGTACACCTCAGGGAAGGGCATGGGCGTGGGGTTGGCGCCCAGCGCCTTCACCCAGGCCACGTTGATCGGGTTGGGAATGACACGCAGCTTCAGGCCTTCCAGGTCTTCCACCTTGTTGACGGCGCGCTTGCTGTTGGTGATGTGGCGGCAACCCAGTTCCCAGTACGACAGGCCGACCAGCCCCTTTTCCTCCAGCTTGGCGTGCAGCTTGCGGCCCACGGGGCCGTCCACCAGGGCGTCGCTCTCCTTCTCGTTGGCAAACAGGAAGGGGAAGTCGAAGACGGCGAGTTCCTTGGCCACGCTGGCCAGGATGCCGGTGTTCATGACCGACATCTCGATGGTGCCGCCCTGCATGGCAGTGACAGACGCCTGGTCACTTCCCAGCGTGCCGTTGAAGAACAGGTTGACCTTGATCTTGCCGCCCGAGCGCGCCTCCACCAGTTCCTTGAACTTCCTCATGCCGGGCACGGAAGGGTGGGTGTCGGCACCCACGGTACCGAACTTGATGGTGCGCTCCTTGATGTCCTGCGCAGCGGCGGTACCCGCAACGGCCATGGCAGCCACGGCCACACTGGCCAACACGGTCTTGATGAACAGTCGCTTCATGAGATGTCTCCTATCAACGGGGGTGAGAACGGGGGCGAGGTCGCTGGAACCTCAGTAGAACCTCAGTAGAACCTCAGTAGAACCACTTGGCCGGCACGGTGACCAGCTGCGGAAAAAGGACGAACAGGAACAGCAAGGCGAACTCGGCGATCATGAAGGGCAACACGCCACGGGTCACCGCGTCCATCTTGAGCTTGCCCACGCCGGCCACCACGTTGAGCACCGTGCCCACGGGCGGCGTCACCAGGCCGATGGCGTTGTTCATGATGAACAGCACGCCGAAGTAGACCGGATCGATGCCTGCGGCCTTGACCACCGGCATCAGCACCGGCGTGAGGATCAGGATGGTGGGCGTCATGTCCATGGCGGTGCCCACCAGCATGACGATCACCATGATCGCGAACATCAGCAACTTCGGGTCGTCCAGCAGGGGCTGCAACAGCGCTACCAACTGCCCCGGGATCTGCGCGATGGTGATCAGCCAGGAGCTGACCATGGCCGCGGCCACGAGGAACATCACCACGGCCGTGGTCTTGGCAGCCGAGGCGAACACGCCGTAGAGATCGCGCCATTGCAACTCGCGGTAGACCAGGGTGGACACCAGCAGCGCATACACCGCCGCCACCACGGCGGCTTCGGTGGGCGTGAAGACGCCGAACCTCAGGCCCACCAGCACGATGATGGGCAGTACCAGTGCCCAGGTAGCTTGACGGAAGGCTGAAACGCGCTGGGCCCGGCTGGCCTTGGGAGGGGGCGTGTTGCCTTCCTTGCGCGCCACCAACCACCAGGTGAAAGCGATGGCCACACCCATCATCAGCCCGGGGGCGATGCCCGCCATGAAGAGCTTGCTCACCGAGACCCCACCGGCCACGCCGAAGATCACGAAGCCGATGGACGGCGGGATGATGGGCGCGATAATGCCGGCCGATGCGATGAGACCGCCCGAGCGCGCCGGGTCGTGTCCCGCGGCGATCATCATCGGCAGCAGCAGCGAGGCCAGCGCGGCGCTGTCGGCCACCGCCGAGCCTGACAACGCGGCCATCATCACCGCCGCCAGAATGGCCACATAGCCCAGACCACCGCGTACATGACCCACCAGGGCGGTGGCGAACACCACGATGCGCTTGGACAGACCCCCCGCGTTCATGATCTCGCCGGCCAGCATGAAGAAGGGCACGGCCAGCAGCGGGAAGCTGTTGGCCCCCTCCACCAGGTTCTGCGCCAGGATCTGCGCGTCGAAGTTGTCCAGTTGCAGCATCAGCGCCACGCCCGAGACCAGCAGCGCGTAGGCGATGGGCACGCCCAGCGCCATGGCCAGCAGCAATGAGCCGATGAACACGAACAAGGTCATGGCTGACCCTTCAGCTGCGGCTGCTCTTCGCTTTCCTGCACCATGACCAGATCAGCGTCGGTCACTTGGTTCGTGACGGTGCGCCACAGGTTCAGCAGCAGCATGGGCGCCGTCAACACGGCAAACACCACCCCCACGCCTGACAGCCAGGCCATGGAGAGCTCGGACACCGGGGCTTCCACGTCCCAGCTGATGCGGGCTTGGGCCAGGCTGCCCTGGAAGATGAGCCAGGTGATCCCCAGCATCAGCAGTTGGGAGATCAACAGGCACACGCGCTTGCCCGAACGCCCGAGGCGGCCGATGAGCAGATCGGTGCCCAGATGCGCGCGCTCCTGCAGGCCCACCACGGCGCCCAGGAACGTCATCCAGACGAAGAACCAGCGCGACAACTCTTCCGACACCGTGATGCCGCTGTTGGCCACGTAGCGCAACACCACGTTGCCGAAGACCAGCACCACCATGGCCGCCAGCAAGGCCACGATCACGGCCGTGAGGAAGCGGCAGTACGCGTGTACCCAGCGGTTGACCCAGTTCGTGTCCACAGGCTTCAATGTACGAACCAGTTAGTTTTCAGAAATCAGGGAAATCCCTGTCCCATGACGAGTCGTTCCCGCGCTCAGCGCCGGACGAAGCGCACGATCATCTCGATGACGCTGTCGCGCCGCGCGACGATGGACTCGGGCGAGTCGAAGTCACGCTGGAAGATCAGCGAGAAGGTGTGGCGGTTGGCGATGTTGAAGACGCTCAGCGCACTGATGGACATGTGCAGGTCCACCGCATCCAGACCAGCGCGGAAGACGCCCGCCGCCACGCCCCGCTCGTACACCGAGCGCAGCCCCTGGATGGCGGGCACGTTCAGCTGCTGGATCTCGCTGCTGCGGCGCAGGTACTCCCCGCGGTGGATGTTCTCCGTCATGACCAGGCGGATGAACTCGGGGTGCGCCCGCTGGTAGTCCAGCGTGAACCCCACCAGCTTGCGCAGAGCATCCTCGGGCGGCAGGTCTTCCAGGTGCAAGTCGGCCTCGATCGACCGCATGCGCCGGTAGGCCTCCTCCAGCACCGCGATGTAGAGGCCTTCCTTGCTGCCGAAGTAGTAATAGATCATGCGCTTGCTGGTGCGCATGGCCTCGGCGATCACGTCGATGCGCGCCCCCGCCAGCCCCTTGTCGGCAAACTCGCGCATGGCCACTTCCAGGATGTCGGCCGTCGTGCGCGCAGGGTCGTTGGTCCGCCCCGTGGCGTCGGCCTTGGGCGGACGACCGCGCCGCCGGGAGCCTTCATCGCCGGGCGTACTTTGTACTGTTTCGTCCATTTCGCGAATGTAGCAGCGCAGCGAGTGGGCTTGACGCCTCGCCTGACAAGCCCTAAAGTGATATCACTTTGAATTCACTAGAAGGATCTCTTGTGACACCGTCCGCCCAGATCACCATCGAGAGAACCAACACGTCCCTCAACGGCTATCTCGCCGCCGTGGCGGGTGTGGCCCTGATCGCCTTGCCCGTGATCAGTTTCGTGCTGGTGCCCAGCCTGGCCAACGCAGTCTGGACGATTCTGGTGCGGGTGCTGTTCATCATGTCGGGCGTCTTCTGCCTGGTGGGGCTGTACATGCTGCAACCGCGGCAAGCCGCCATCTTCACGCTGTTCGGCAAGTACGCCGGCACGGATCGCAGCGAAGGCCTGCGCTGGGCCAATCCGCTCTACATGAAACGCAAGATCTCGCTGCGCGCTCGCAACCTCAACGCGCCGACGATGAAGGTCAACGACAAGCGCGGCAACCCGATCGACATCAGCGCCGTGATCGTGTGGGGCGATGTCCCGCTTGCTGTTGAACTGTGAGGGGTGACGGCTCCTGGATCGACATGCTACGCGGCCTTCAAGGTCGCGCCTTCTTCGGCTGTGGTGCGGCGAGCATCGAGCGC
>JAJTDM010000144.1 GCA_021300575.1 Rubrivivax sp. | reverse complement strand
TGTGAGCCACATCACCCGCTGCTGCCCGGCTTCGTCCACCACGGACAGGCACAGCCGGTCTTCATCCTGGTTGTAGGAGGTGGTGACGGTCTTGTGAGCGGACGCATGGACCTGAACTGGCCGGTGCGGTCCGGGAAGTGGCAGGCTGAGGTGGGAAGACCTGGGAAAAGGTCCGCCAAATCAAGGGGTTAGGCAGGTCGGGGCGGCCAGGTCGGCACCTATCGGGGGCAAATCGGCCGGACGCATGCAGTATGGCCTCCAAGGCGCCTGGCTGGCACCACCTGACCGGCCCGTCACATGCCCCTGGAATGCGCTTTGAAGGGCCTTCTTGCCCTCGGTAGACGCCCTGGAAGGCCACGCTGCAACTGGGCCGGCTGCAGCAACTGCGGGCTCGTGGAAACCACCGGAACTTGCACGTTTTCGTGCAAGTTCGAGGTTCCGTGCAGGTTCGCGCTAAGTGCCTGTCGCGCAAAGGCTTTTGTGAAAAGCCCTGAAAACCAGCCCGCCGGGAACTTGCACGTGCTGGGCTGACCTGGAGGGGAAGTTATCCACAGGCCGCCCAGGGAAGTTATCCACAGGGCTGAGAAGCCGCCAGAACCAGGCTTCAGATCGACGGCCAGGCCGTACCTCTCGGCCGGTTGTAGCGGCCCCACGTCGTCGTCGGCGTCACCACTTCACCCACGGCACCGGCCGCAGGCTTGCGGGCAGGTACAGCGGGTGTCCTGGGTGGCCGTCCTTTGTCAGCCGCAGGTAGTGCAGGCCCGGCACCAGCAGGCGCACCGACTGATCGCGGCCCTTGTACGTGCCGTGCGCGCCCCACGCGGCAACCACCACCCCAGCACCGTGCGACAGCTCGCGCAAAGTGTTGTCGTTGTTCCAGCCCACGGGCTCGGCGGCCTTCTTCATGTCGGCGGGCTTGGTCGCGCGGTAGGCAAAGAGGTTGGTCATGCAAAGCGCCTCGTAACCCCAGGCCCGCGCGAAACCGATGCACCGCCGGATGGTGGGGTCGTCGTTCAGCTCGTCAGCGGTGCTCGGATTCAGGCCGATGAACATGGCGTAGGGTCCGCGCCCCCAGCGACGCCACAGAGCGTAGCGGTACGCGCGGCAATCGCTCAGCGTCGCGCTGCGCTCCATCGCCTCGGCCTCTTTGCCGCCGAACATGGGCGCGTTCGGCCTCACGCAGCGGCCGCCAGCTTGTCGAAGGCGTCGCGCAGCGCCTTGTCCTCGCGCTTCATGAACAGCACGCGGCGCATGTACTTCACGCCCTCCGCGTTCACTTCCAGCGTGTCGAGGATGTCGGCCTCGACGTCCAGCACATCCAAGAACCACGCGCCTTGCAGCGGCCCGGCGCGCTTGGTCAGCATGCCGAAGCACTCCATGCGCCGGATCACCAGCTCGCAACCCTTGTACGGGTCGCGCGGAAACGTGGTGGCCTCGTAGTGCACCGGGTCTTCGTCGCGGTCAATCCGCATCGGCCGCAGCGCGTGCGCCGTCTTCGGCAGGCTCGCTGCAATTGGGTACTCGCTTGCATAGCTCATGTCGTTCTCCATCGCCGCGAGGGCGAACAAGCAATTCGAGCGGCCGCCGAACGGCGCCGCTCAATGTGCGGCGTTAGGCGTGGCGGCCAATGGACCGGCGCATGTCTTCTGCGCTGATTCCAGCCGCTGCAGCTTCGGCCATGATCTGCGCCAGCACGCGGCGCGCGTTGCCGTTCACCAACGCCAGTTCACGGTGGTTCATCGGCATGATCGAGCCATCGAGAACCCGCCCTGCGCACACCGTTCGGTCATAGGCTTCCGTCTCATGGTGGTAGCGCTCGGCAAGTTCCACGGCTTTCAGTTCCTGCACCGTCGGCTGCCATTCCTGCTCGTGCTGCTTGCGGTACTCGTCCACTCCTTGCCCCTCGCTCCAATCAAGTCCAAGTGGCTTGGTGGCCTCGAAAAGAATCATGAGTGTTCCCCTTTTGGACCCAACAGATCAACTCCAGCCGGCTGCGCCACTTCCGCCCTGGCCACATTCAGCGCCCTCAGCTTCGCGTCAATCTCGGCCGCCGCCTCGCCGTCGTCGTAGTACGCGCCGGGAATGCCCACGCGCACCGCCAGCAGCCGGCGCAGGTAACGCTCATCAGCCGAGGCCGGCATGCCGTCGGTGCGCTCTGGCTGCTCCTCTGGGCGATCACGCATGTCAAGCTGACCGTCAACGAAGCCCTTCCGATACTCGTGCGCAGGATCAGTGGACGGCTGCTCCAGCGCGTCTCGAAGCACCTCGAAGCGCTCCTGCAGCATGCCGTCGCCCTGGCGCATCAGCGGGGTGGTGTCCCAGGCTTCAAGCAGGCGCTGGGCGGCTGTCTTCAGGTTGATCGTGTCAGTCATGGTTGACCTTCGGGCTATCTCTCGTTGTGCTTCACGCGGCGCGCAACGCGCTGTTGATCGCGCGGCGCGTCAGCCGGTTCACCTTGGCTTCTTTGATCGTGGCTGCCGGGCCATCGGGTCCGGGGAACATCTCCCGGTAGGCGTCGCGGCCTGCATAGGTCGCAGCCTGCCATCCGTCCTCGCCCTTCACCACCACGCGCACCGCCAAGCCCTGCGCCAGCAGCGCGTCGCGCCCGGTCTTGCTGGGCACGTCGCCATCCCACAGCGGGCCTTGCTCCACCAGGGCAATCAGCGTGTCTTTCTCGGCTCCGGTCATTTGTAGGCGCTCCCCGGCTGGCCCGGCGCGTTGGGCGTCTTGCCGCTTGCCGCCGCCGGGTACTCCAGCGCATCGGTCGGGTGGTACAGGTGCGAGCGCCTGCCGCCAGAAATCCAAAGCCGCAGGTATTGGCCGTGCGATCCGACGATGCGCGCCTGGAAACGCACTCCGTCGCCAAGGATCGTGACCGTCATGCCGCGCTTTGCCGGCACCCCGTAGGTGCGACGTATGTAGTCCATGCTCATTGCTCAAGCCCTTGTTTGCTTCGCTCACCGGCCGCCCAACACCCGGGTCGAGCTGACCCGCCAAAGGCGGGCAGCTCACCCGGCCCGTTAGGCCACGCTTTAGTCACAGGCCGGGCACTCAACGTCGTCACCCATGTCGCACATGCAGCACTTGTCAGACCCGCATCGAGGGCACTCGCTTAAACCTTGCGGCTCCTCGGGTTTGTTGCACTTGCGGTCATTGGCAGTTGCCCCGCAGGCAGGGCATTCGTTGTCAGTCTCTCGGTAATTCACGCTTAGCTCCATCGTTAGGCCCCAATGCCGCGCAGCACGAAGCTGCCGCTGATGTCCTGGCCGCGCTCTTTGCACAGCTTGCGCAAGTGCATGATGTAGCTGTCTACGTTGGGCGCGGTCTGCGCGCACAGGTTCAGCATCTCCATCGCCAGCCCAGCGCCTTCGGTCATGCAGTAGGTGCCAGCTTGGTTGCCGGGCTGGTACTCAACCGCTGCCACAAAGGCCATGCCGCGTTCGAAGCACCGCTTCGCCAGCGCAGCCAGGGCTGGCGCAATCTCGGCGTCATACCAGGCCTCGTCCTCGCTCACTTCGGGCAGGGCTGAGTCTTCGTTGTTGATCATCATGGTCTCTGCTCTCCCTGGCACGCCGGGCATGCCAGCAGATGGTCGTTCAAGGGGTCCATGCCGTCGCCGCGGCAGCGTGGGCAGGGTTGCATGTCGTCGTCGCCTTCGTCGGCCTGGTCTTCGAGGTCGAACACCTCGCCGCAGGCTGCACAGCGTTGCAGCCGGTCATCCTGCGGGTCGTCCTTGTCATCGAACGGGTACGCGGTTTGGCAACCGCACGTTGGGCATGCCATCGTCCTTACCCCTTCTTCAACAGGCGCCACAGGTGCCGGCGCGAGACCTTGTAGCGGCGGCGGATAGCGTCGAAGTGCTCGCCTGCGTCGTAGGCGCGGGCGATCTCTCGGTTGCGCTCTGACAGCAGCGCGGCCTGGCAGGTGGGCACGTACAGCCGGGTGCCTGCGGTCTCGTCCACCAGGCGTGTGGCGGCGTGCTCGCCGATCACCTCCACCAGCAGATCCCACAGGCGGCTGGTGCCGCGCACTTTCTGGGGCATCACCAGCTCGTCGCCCCCGAACATCTGCACCAGTTGGATGGTGGCGTCCAGGCCGATCATGCGCACCAGCTCGCGCGCCGTGGCGGGCAGCTCGTCCGCCCGCGCTGGCTCGCGCAGCACGTTGGTGGCCTCGAAGAGGTCCATCTGCGGGCCGTGTTGCGGGCCGTGTCTGTCAGCCAACTGGTGGCGCTGCTTGGCGCTCATCGCGTGGGCGCTCCCTTGCGGCGCTGCTCCACACCCAGCGCGGCCGAAAGACGGTGCAGGGCATCGGTGTGCAGCCACTCAAAGAACTGCGGTGCGTCAGCGCCCAGCATCTGCCGGGCGATGCCGTCGGCATACTCGTCGGGCAGCTTGCCCAGCGAGATCAACTGCGCGCGGATCCGCCTGACCAGGGGCAGGTTCTCGGCCGATGGGGTGGGCCGCTTTTGCCGCCCCGCCTTCTTGGCCGCGGCAGCCTTGAAGCCGCACGCCTGCAGGTGCTGCAGCACGGCCTGGCGGCCTGCGTAGTCCAGATCCTTGGCCGAGTTGACGCGGCCCACCGACCACAGCATGGCGCGGTATTCCTCGTCCGTCATGCAAAGGTCCTTCTTGGCCAGGTGGATCTTGGCCA
>JAJTDM010000034.1 GCA_021300575.1 Rubrivivax sp. | reverse complement strand
AGCCATTCGAGGGTCCACCTTGCATAGCCTGCAAGAAAACCCACCAAACAGCCCCTTCATCTCCAGGCTCCAGTTCGAATCCCCGTGGGGAGGGAGGCATCCATTACATCTCCACGGAATTCTTCAGATCGAACAGGCTGGTCACTTCCAGGTCCAGCACCTCGATGTCATTCTGATTGAACAGCTGCCAGCGCCAGCGCAGGATGCCGAGCGTGGGCTTGCTGGCCGAGCGCCGCGCCTCGATGACGGTGGCGCGCAGACGCAGGTCATCGCCCGGCCGCACGGGGTGGGGGAACTTGATCCACGCGATGCCGGGCGAGGCGAAGGATTCCGAGCCTTCCAGGGCCGCCAGCGCGGCCAGCCGCATGGCAATGCCACAGGACTGCCAGCCGCTGGCGATGAGGCCGCCGAAGGGGCCTTGCGCCGCGGCCTCGGGGTTGGTGTGGAACCACTGGGGGTCGTAGGTGGCGGCAAAGCGCAGCACCTCGTCTTCGGTCAGGTGGAAGGGGCCGCCCTCGATCACCTGTCCGGCAAGGAATTCGGCGAACTTCATGCCCTGTCCTGCCGGCTTACGACGCCGCCTGCCGGCGCAGCCAGGGGCTGACGCGGTAGCGCTCACCGCGGTAGTGCGCGTCCAGCGCCTGCAGCACTGCCACCACGCCAGAAGCGCTCCAGCGCTGCAGCCATTCGAAGGGCCCGGCCGGGTAGTTGACGCCCAGCTTCATGGCGGCGTCTGCCCCCTCGGGCGAGCACACGCCCTGCAGCACGGCGTCTGCCGCCTCGTTGATCAGCATGGCCACGGTGCGCGCCACCACCAGGCCCGGTGCATCGGCCACCGGCAGCGGCGCCAGGCCCAGGGCCGCCAGCCAGGCCGGTGCCTGCGCCTGCCAGGCGGCGCTGGCCTGCGGGGCCACGGCATAGGCCAGGGCCGTGCCGGGAGCGATGGCAACAGCAGGAAACTGCACCGGTCGGTCGAACACGGCCACCTCGGCCACGCCCCAGGCGGCGGCCAGCTCGGCAGCGCAGCGGCCGTCGGTCAGCGCCAGGCGCGCACCGTCGATTTCCAAGCCCGTCCAGTCGCTGCCGGCTGCACGCGCCGGGCCCCAGCCCTGGGCGGCCAGCGCCTGGGTGGTGGCGGCTTCCAGCCAGTCGGCCACGGGGCCGCTGCCGTGCACGGTGACGGTGCGGGCAGTCGCCGGTGCCTCGTGCACCGCCACGGGCAGCGCGGGCACGCCTTCGGGGTAGCGGTAGAAGCCGCGGCCGCTCTTGCGGCCCAGCAGCCCGCCTTCCACCATGTCGCGCTGCACCAGCGAGGGCACGAAGCGCTTGTCCTGAAAATTGGCCTCGTAGACCGAGTTCGTCACCGCGAAGTTGGTGTCGTGGCCGATCAGGTCCATCAGCTCGCACGGGCCCATGCGGAAGCCTGCCGCCTTCAGGCAGGCATCCAGCACCTGCGGCGGTGCCGCCTGCTCCAGCAGCAGGGCCAGGGTCTCGGCGTAGTAGGGCCGGGCGATGCGGTTGACGATGAAGCCGGGCGTGGACTTGGCGTGCACCGGCACCTTGCCCCAGGCCTTGGAGAGATCGAAGATGGCGTCGGCCACGGCCGCATCGGTGTGCAAGCCGGAGACCACCTCCACCAGCTTCATCAGCGGCACGGGGTTGAAGAAGTGCATGCCCACCAGACGCTGCGGGTGTTGCAGGCCGTTGGCCAGCGCCGTGACCGAGATGGACGATGTGTTGGAAGCCAGCACGCAGCGCTCACCGACCAGGCCTTCCAGCTGGCGCAGCAGGCCGCGCTTGACCTCCAGGTTCTCGACGATGGCTTCCACGACCAGCGCCGCACCGGCGGCCTCCTCCAGCGTGCTGATGGGGCTGATGCGCGCCAGCGTGGCCACCGCGGCCTCGGCCGCCAGCTTGCCCTTGGCCACCAGGCCGTCCAGCGTGGCGGCCAGCTTGGCCTTGGCCTGCGCGGCCGCGCCCTCGCGGGCGTCAAAGAGTTGCACGGCATGGCCGGCCTGGGCCGCCACCTGCGCGATGCCCGCGCCCATGATGCCGGCGCCCACCACGAGAACGGGCGCGCCTTGAAGTTGCAGTGTGGTCATGAGGTGCTGCTGACGGCAGAAGATTTACTGCGGAATCCAGTTCGCCGGGCGCTTGGAGAGGAAGGCGTCAAAGCCTTCGCGCGCCTCGTCGGTGCCGCGCACGCGGCTGATGGTCTGGGCCGTGAGTTCGCGCACCTCTTCGGTGATGGGCCCCACCTCCAGCTGGGCAAACAGCGCCTTGATCTCGCGCTGGGCGTTCGGCCCGCCGGCCAGCAGGTCTTTCACAGCCACATCCACCGCGGCGTCCAGGCCGTCCAGCGTCGTCACCTGGTGCACCAGGCCCATGGCCAGGGCCTCGGCTGCGCCAATGCGGCTGGTGGTCAAGGCCAGACGCAGCGCCTGGCGCTTGCCCACGGCGTTGGTGACGTAGGGGCCGATGACGGCGGGCAGGATCCCGAACTTGGCCTCGCTGACCGAAAAGCTGGCGTTGTCAGCCGCCACTGCCACATCGCAGGTGCAGGCCAGGCCCACGCCGCCGCCGAGTGCCGCACCCTGGATGCGCGCCACCACCGGCTTGGGGCTGGAGGCGATGCGCCACAGCATGCCGGCAAAGCGCCGCGCGTCCTGCAGGTTCCACTCGCGCGAGGCGGTGCTGGCGCGCTGCATCCATTGCAGGTCAGCGCCAGCGCTGAAGTGCCGGCCTTCGCCGGCCAGCACGATGACGCGCACGCTGGCGTCGGCAATCACTTGCGCGAAGGCGGCGTCCATCTCGCCGATCATGGCCTCGTCAAAGGCGTTGAAGACCGCCGGACGCGACATGGTGATCTGCGCCACGCCCGGGGTGCGGGTGGTCAGCGACAAGGTCTGGTAAGCGCTCATGGGGTGTGGGGCCTCAATACGTTTCCAGGTGCAGGCGGCCCTCACGCTTGAGTGCCGCGCCCACGGTGTCCCAGTCCAGGCCTGCCTGCTGGGCCACGTCACGCAAGGCCAGCACCACGCCTTCTTCCATGGCCTTCAGGCCGCAGACGTAGAAGAAGGTGTTGGCGTCGGCCAGCAGCGGAGCCAGATCGGCCGCGCGCTGGCGCAGCAGGTCCTGCACGTAGGTCTTGGGCTGGCCTTCCTGGCGCGAGAACGCGAAGGAGGTGTCGATGAAGTCCTTGGGCAGGCTTTGCAGCGGGCCGAAATAGGGCAGCTCTTGCGGCGTGCGGGCGCCAAAGAAGAGCATGAGCTTGCCGCCCTCGAACTTGCCCGCCTTGCGCAGGCGCCGACGCCACTCGGTCATCGCGCGCATGGGCGCGGAGCCGGTACCGGTGCAGATCATCACGATGTTGGAGCGCGGGTGGTTGGGCATGAGGAAGCTCGCGCCGAACGGCCCGATGACCTCCACCTTGTCGCCCACCTGCAAGTCGCACATGAAGTTGCTGCCCACGCCACGCACGGGGTTGCCTTGATGGTCTTCCAGCACGCGCTTGATGGTCAGCGACAGGTTGTTGTAGCCCGTGCGCTCGCCGTTGCGCGGACTGGCGATGGAGTACTGGCGCGGGTGGTGAGGGCGGCCGTTGGCGTCCACTCCAGGTGGCACGATGCCGATGGACTGCCCCTCCAGCACGGGGAAGGGCATGGCGCCGAAGTCCAGCACGATGTGGTGGGTGTCGGAGTCGGTACCCACCTCGGTGACGCGTACGTTGCCGGTGCAGTTGGCGGTGATGGTCTTCTGCGCAGCCTTGGGGCCATAGAGGTTGGTGTAGGCGTGGGCGGCAGACCAAGGCGGGATGGCCGCGCCGTACTGGGCACTGTTGAACGACGCCTGGCCGTCCGCAGCAGCCGGCAGCGCGGGCTGCACCGGCTCCACTGCGGGTGCAGCATCGGCGGCCACGCCGGCCTGCGCCAGCTGCTCGGGGCTCAGCTCGGCGGGCAGCTCGTCCCAGGTCAGCTGGTCGGCCACGCTGTAGGCCACCACCTTGGGCATGTTGCGCCAGTTGTCGATGGAGCCCGTGGGGCACGGCGGTACGCAAGCCATGCAGAAGTTGCACTTCTCGGCATCGACCACGTAGTTGCGCGAATCGTGTGTGATCGCGCCCACGGGGCAGGTGGCCTCGCAGGTGTTGCAGCGGATGCAGATCTCGGGATCGATCAGGTGCTGGCGAATGACGCTGCCTTCGGCCATGTCCATGTTGTTGTCTCCTGGAAATCCTTGGAAGAAGGGGCCCACAAGGGGCCCCGATCTTGTCACGACGGGTGCGCGACTTGCTCAGTTGAAGCGGACGTACTCGAAGTCCACCGGCTGACGGTTGATGCCCATGGCCGGAGGCGCAATCCAGTTGGCGAACTTGCCCGGCTCGGCCACGCGGCCCATCAGGCTGGCCACGAAGGCGCGGTCGGCGCCGCTGGGCAGCCAGTGGTCCGCCTGTGCGTTCCACTCGGCCTCGGACACCACGCGGCCCTCGGGCGACACCTTCACGCCCGCCAGCGCGCCGATGTGGCGGTTGAACGCCTTGTGCGGAGTCTTCAAGCGAAAGGGGATGCCTGCCTTCTCGATGACCTTGTTCCAACGCTCCACGCCGGCGATGCTGTCCTTGATGTAGTCGTCGCGCAGCACTTCATTCAAGGCGTTCAGCATCGGTACTTCCTTGTCCACGAGCTGGCCGTTCTGCACCGCCAGGATCTTGTAGGTCTGGCCGCGCAGCTGGTGGTCGTCGACTCTCTTGCCCTCCTCGTAGCGGCCCTTCAGGCCGGTGGAGTAGAAGGTGGCGGCATTGGACGACTCGTCGGCACCGAACAGATCGATGGTGACGCTGAAATGGAAGTTCAGGTAGCGCTGGATGGTCGGCAGGTCGATCACGCCAGCTTCGCGCAGCTTCTTGACGTCGTCGGTCTTCAGCTCGTTCATCTTCTGGCAGGTGCGCTGGATGACGCGGCTGATGCCGGACTCGCCCACGAACATGTGGTGCGCTTCTTCGGTCAGCATGAACTTGGTGGTGCGGGCCAGCGGGTCAAACGCCGACTCGGCCAGGGCGCACAACTGGAACTTGCCGTCACGGTCCGTGAAGTACGTGAACATGAAGAAGCTCAGCCAGTCGGGCGTCTGCTCGTTGAAGGCCTGCAGGATGCGGGGGTTGTCCTCCTGGCCGCTGCGGCGCTGCAGCAGGGCGTCGGCTTCCTCACGGCCATCGCGGCCGAAGTGCTTGTGCAGCAGGTAGACCATGGCCCACAGGTGGCGGCCCTCTTCCACGTTGATCTGGAACAGGTTGCGCAGGTCGTACATGCTGGGCGCGGTCAGGCCCAGGTGGCGCTGCTGCTCCACCGACGCCGGCTCGGTGTCACCTTGCGTCACGATGATGCGTCGCAGGTTGGCGCGGTACTCACCAGGCACGTCGTTCCAGGCCTTCTCGCCCAGATGGTCACCGAAGTGGATCTTGCGGTCGGCTTCGCCCGGGTTCAGAAAGATGCCCCAACGGTAGTCGCGCATCTTCACGTGGCCGAACTGGGCCCAGCCCTGCGGGTCCACGCTGACGGCAGTGCGCAGGTAGACGTTGGCGTCCGTGGTGCCCTCGGGGCCCATGTCGTCCCACCAGTTGATGAAGTCAGGCTGCCAGCTCTCGAGCGCGCGCTGCAGCGTGCGGTCTTCGCCCAGGTTGACGTTGTTGGGGATCTTCTCGCTGTAATTGATGCCAGACATGGTGTGCTCCGGGGTGAGTTCGGTTCGAGAAAGAGAGTCAGTGAGGGTTAAACGCGGTTCCAATCAAACGCAGCCTTGTCACCCTTGCCGTAGACCTTGAGCGCGCCCTTCTCGCCCACGGCGTTGGGGCGCTGGAAGATCCAGTTCTGCCAGGCGGTGAGGCGGCCGAAGACGCGGGTGACCATGTTCTCCTTGCCGTTGAAGCGCAGGTTGGCTTCCATGCCGGTGAGGGCATCCGGGCTCATGGCCACGCGCTCTTCGATGGCGATGCGGGTCTCGTCGGCCCAGTCGATGTCGTCGGGGTTGCTGGTGTTCAGACCCAGGGCGAAGGCGACGTCGGCGTCCAGGGCCTGCCCGGCCTTGGCGCGCACGGCCTCCATGGCGGGCTGCTCGTCGTAGAAGCGGCGCTGCAGGCGGCTCTGCCCGGTGATCATCGGGTACAAGCCGAAGTTGACCTCACCGACGGTGATGGTGGGCGGGGTGTCGCTGTCGGGCAGCGCCAGGTGGTAGGTGCGGTCGCACGCCAAGGCCAGTTCCAGGAAGGAGCCGGCAAAGCAGGAGCCTTCCTCGACAAAGGCGAACAGGCTGCGCGAGGAGACGTCCAGGCGGCTGAAGGTGCGGCGCAGCAGGCCGATGGTCTCGCGCACGAACCAGTGGTCCTTGTTCGCCATCAGCACGGCGTCCAGCGCCAGCACGGCCGCGGCGTCGCCTTCGGTCTTGATCAGCCAGGTGCCAATGTCGAGCTCGTTGGTGCGCATGGACAGGATGGCGTCTTCCAGCTCACGCGCCATGGCCAGGGCATACCAGGCGGCGCCCGCGGCCTCGATGCCCGCCACGTCGGTGGGCTGAGCGCCCGTGGGCGCCTTGACGGTGAAGGTGGCGGTGCGCTTGGTGCGGTCAATCGCCACGACCACATTCGGGTAGACCAGGCGGTCAGCCTCCACCGTGCAGAGCACTGGCGTCAACTCCACGCCCTTGCCGTTGGCGGGACGGTCGCTCCCGGCGGCCAGGGCCAGGGCGCGCTCCTGCACCTTCTGGGCGAAGACGGCGGGCTTGGCGATGTCGTCCACCAGGCGCCAGTCCTTGGCCTTCTGGCCGCGCACGCCTTCCACGCTGGTGCAGAACAGGTCCGCCAGGTCATGGCGCACCTTGCGCTTGTCGGTCACCCGGGTCAGGCCGCCCGTGCCGGGCAGCACGCCCAACAGCGGCACTTCCGGCAGGCTGACGGCGCTGGAACGGTCGTCCACCAGCAGAATCTCGTCGCAGGCCAGGGCCACTTCGTAGCCGCCGCCGGCGCAGGCGCCGTTCACGGCCGCCAGGAACTTCAGGCCGCTGTACTTCGAGGAATCTTCCAGGCCGTTGCGGGTTTCGTTGGTGAACTTGCAGAAGTTCACCTTCCAGGCGTGGCTGGAGACACCCAGCATGAAGATGTTGGCGCCGGAGCAGAACACCTTGTCCTTGGCGCTGGTCAGCACCACGGTGCGGACTTCGGGGTGCTCGAAGCGGATGCGGTTGATGGCGTCGTTGAGCTCGATGTCCACGCCCAGGTCGTAGCTGTTGAGCTTGAGCTTGTAGCCGGGACGCAGGCCGCCGTTCTCGTCAAAGTCCGCCTTCAGCGTGGCCACGGGGCCGGCGAAGCTGAGCTTCCAGTGCTTGTACTGGGAAGGGTGGGTCTGGTATTGCACGCGTAGGGCTTGGCTCATGGTTGTCTCCGGGCTCTGGTCAATCGGTTGAGGCACTCGAATGCATGCTTTTCGATTCGCGACAACGCATCATAGTGCGTGCAAGATTTTCAAGTCAAGCACTATCGTGCATATTTCGAGTTTCCCCTCAATTT
This sequence comes from Rubrivivax sp., assembly GCA_021300575.1. Lineage (GTDB taxonomy): Bacteria > Pseudomonadota > Gammaproteobacteria > Burkholderiales > Burkholderiaceae_C > Rubrivivax. The sequence goes on along the minus strand of JAJTDM010000034.1, from coordinate 27,460 downwards.
GCCAGGGCCAGGGCCCCGCGGACGGTATGACGCAGTGTGCGGAAGGTCTCCTCCAGAGGCTGCGCACTCGTGTCGATATGGAAATCGGCCTTGGAGTAGAACGCCGCCCGACCCGCCAGGATGCCCTTGAGGTCTTCCATCGCTTCCTTGCTGGCCGCCATGGGGCGCATGTCGCCCTGAGCGATCACACGCTTCATGTGATCTTCGGGCGCCGCCTGCAACCACACGGACGTGCAGTGGGTGAGCAGTTCGTTGAAGGTGGCCGGATCCGACACGAGGCCGCCAGGGGTAGCGATCACGGCCTCGGGGTAGATCTGTATGGTCTCTTCCAGCGCGCGGCGTTCGTAGCGGCGGTAGGCGTTCTGCCCATAAAGCGCCTGGATCTCTGAAGCACGACAGCCGGCGAACTTCTCGATCTCGCCGCTCAACTCCACGAATGGAAAGCCCAGGTCTTCGGCAAGCATGCGACCGAGCGTGGACTTGCCCGCACCGCGCAGACCCACCAGGGCAATGCGCGGGCTGCGCACTCCAGCGGGTTGGCCCGCACCGTGCAGCAACTCACCCACCGCCACGCGCACGCGGCGCAGCGTGGCCTCATCACGCCCCCCCAGCATCTCGCGCAGCATCAGCCACTCCGGCGTGGAGGTGGTGATGTCCCCGGTCAGCTCAGCCAGTGAGCACTGCAGGGCCTGCGCCACCTGAAGCAGCACCAGGATGGAGGCATTGCCCACCCCGTACTCCAGGTTGGCCAGATGCCGCTCGGACACCTCGGCCGCCAGCGCGGTCGCCTTGCGCGTCATACCGCGTCGGGCCCGCAGTTGGCGCACGCGATCTCCCAGCGCCATCAGGAACGGGTTCTTGCCAAGCTCTTCCCCCACAGTGCCTGCGGGCTGCGCCGACTCTTCGGCCTCGGGTCCCTTGCCACGCTGATCGGCGGGTAAAGCGGACTCTGGTGTTTTCCCTAGCGCAGGCAATATAGTGCTTGACATGCTGTTTTGGCGGCTCTAAAGTTCACATAAGCACAATACTGCATCTTGCGTTCGGGCGCAAGCCTGATGCAGATCACACCAAGTCCTGCTGCCGCAAAGTTCGATCGAGCTCACCCCGTGCGAACGCCTGCCGCACCACAAGGATCAGGAGACACGCCCATGGACACCACCACCCCTGCAGTCGCGGCGCCACCGGCCCGCTTCAACTTCGCCCAGCACCTGCTGGAACTCAACGCGGGCCGCGCCAGCAAGGCCGCCTTCATCGACGATGTGGGCACCCTGAGCTTTGGAGAACTCGCCCTTCGCGTGCGCCGCATGGCCGCAGGCCTGCGGGCGCTCGGCCTGAAGCGCGAAGAGCGGGTGCTGCTGCTGATGCAGGACACCAATGACTGGCCCGTGAGCTTTCTGGGGGCGATGTACGCCGGCCTGGTGCCCGTGGCTGTGAACACCCTGCTGACGGCGGACGACTACGCCTACATGCTGGAAAACGCACGCGCCCAGGCGGTGCTGGTCTCGGGCGCGCTGCTGCCGGCCGTGACCGCGGCCATGACCCGGGCCGATCACGAGGTGCAGAAGGTCATCGTCTCGCGCCCCGTGGCACCGCTGCACCCGGCCGAAATCGAACTGGAAGCCTTTGTGCAGGCACATGAGCCCGCTGCGCGACCGGCGGCCACGGGTGCCGACGATCCCGGCTTCTGGCTCTACTCCTCTGGCTCCACAGGCCGGCCCAAAGGCACGGCGCACTCGCACGCCAACCCGTACTGGACGGCTGAGCTGTATGGCCGCGGCGTGCTGCAACTGAACGAAGCCGACGTGTGCTTCTCGGCGGCCAAGCTGTTCTTTGCCTACGGGCTGGGCAACGGTCTGAGCTTCCCCATGACGGTGGGCGCCACCACCATCCTCATGGCCGAGCGGCCCACGCCCCAGGCCACCTTCAAGCGCTGGCTGGGGGGCGTGGGTGGCGTGCAGCCCACCGTCTTCTTCGGTGCGCCTACGGGCTTTGCCGGCATGCTGGCAAACGCACAGTTGCCGGCGCGCGAGCAGGTGGCGCTGCGCCTGGTGTCCTCCGCTGGCGAGGCCTTGCCCGCCGAGCTGGGTGAGCGCTTCAAGCGCCACTTCGGCGTGGACATCGTGGACGGCATCGGTTCCACCGAGATGCTGCACATCTTCCTGAGCAACCGCCCGGACCGCGTGCGCTACGGCACCACGGGCTGGCCGGTGCCCGGCTACGAGATCGAATTGCGAGGAGAGGCCGGCGGCCCGGTGCCGGATGGAGAACCGGGCGACCTGTACATCCACGGCCCCTCGGCCGCGATGATGTACTGGGGCAACCGCGCCAAGACGCGGGAAACCTTCCAGGGGGGCTGGACCAAGAGCGGAGACAAGTACGTTCGCAATGAGGACGGCAGCTACACGTACAGCGGCCGCAGCGACGACATGCTCAAGGTCAGCGGCATCTACGTGAGCCCCTTCGAGGTGGAGGCCACGCTGGTGCAGCACCCCGCGGTGCTGGAGGCGGCGGTGATCGGCAAGGAAGACGCCGACGGCCTGACCAAGACCAAGGCCTTTGTGGTGCTCAAGAGTGGGGAAACCACCGACGAGGCCGCGTTGAAGGCCTTCGTCAAGGACCGGCTGGCCCCCTACAAGTACCCGCGCTTCATCGAGTTCGTACCCGATCTGCCCAAGACAGCCACGGGCAAGATCCAGCGCTTCAAGCTGCGCGAGCTGGAAGCCCGGCGCTGAGGCGCTGCGAGCTCGTCACCTGAACGCCTCCCAAGGCCCCGCCATGTCTGCCCCCGCCACCGCTGCAACACCCCAGTTCGCCGAGATCGACTGGGCAGGCCAGCAAGTGCGCATCGAGCACGCCTGGGTGAACGCCGAACGCCGGGAGGCGCCGCTGATCGTCTTCCTGCACGAAGGCCTGGGCTCGCTGGCGATGTGGCGGGACTTCCCGGCCCGGCTGTGCGAGGCCGCCGGTTGCCGTGGCCTGGTGTATTCGCGCCCCGGTTACGGCCGCTCCACGCCGCGCGCGGCCAGCGAAGCCTGGGCGCCCGATTTCATGCACCGCCAGGCGCTGCAGGTGCTGCCCGCCTTCCTGCAGGCCGTGGGCGTGGACGCACAGACCGACAAGCCCTGGCTCTTCGGCCACAGCGACGGCGGCTCCATCAGCCTGATCCATGCGGCGCACCTGCCGCAGCAGGTGGCCGGGGCCATTGTGCTGGCGCCGCACATCCTGGTGGAAGACTTGTCGGCAACCAGCATCGCGAAGGCCCGCACCGCCTACGAGACCACCGACCTGCGCGCGCGTCTGGCCCGGTACCACGACGACCCGGACTCGGCCTTCCGCGGCTGGAACGACATCTGGCTGCACCCGGACTTCCGCGCCTGGTCCATCGAGAACGAGATCCGCAGCATCACCTGCCCATTGCTGGCCGTGCAAGGACTGGACGACGAGTACGGCACGCTGGAGCAGATCCACGGCATTGCACGGCGCGTGTCGCAGACGGAACTGCTGGAATTGCCCGATTGCGGCCACTCGCCGCACAAAGACCAGCCTGCAGCGCTGATCGCCGCGGTCTGCCGATTCATGAGGCACCATGCGCACCTGCCGCCCGGTCACGACGCGCCTGCGGCCCCCTGACGCGCCACGACGACGCCCCCCTGAAGAGAGCCCGCTCCATGGACCTTGCCATCTTTCTGATCCAGTGCCTGAACTCGCTGCAGTACGGCCTGCTGCTGTTCCTGGTGGCCTCGGGGCTCACGCTGATCTTCGGGATCATGGGCGTCATCAACCTGGCGCACGGCAGCTTCTACATGATCGGCGCGTACATGGCCTTTGCGCTGGCGCCAGTGGTGGGCGCCACCTTCGGCGGCGGCTTCTTCGCCACCATGTTCGTGGGCGTGGTTCTGGCGGTGATCCTGGGCTACGTGCTGGAGTGGGCCTTCTACAGCTATCTGTACGAACGTGAGCACCTGCAGCAGGTGCTGATGACCTACGGCCTGATCCTGGTATTCGAGGAACTGCGCAGCCTGATCGTGGGCGACGACGTGCACGGCGTGAAGGCGCCCGAGATCCTGGCCGGCACCATCGCCCTGGGCGACACCATGACCTACCCGGTCTACCGCCTGTTCATCAGCGGGGTGTGCCTGTTGCTGGCCCTGGGCATGTACATCGTGTTCACCCGCACCCGGCTGGGCATGATGATCCGCGCCGGCAGCACCAACCGCGAGATGGTGCAGTCCCTCGGCATCGACATCCAGTTCCTGTACCGCGTGGTGTTCGCCGCAGGCGTGGCCATCGCGGTGCTGGCCGGCATGGTGGCCGCGCCCGTCTCGTCGGTGTACCCCAACATGGGCGGGCAGGTGCTGATCATCTGCTTCGTGGTGGTGGTGATCGGTGGCATCGGCTCCATCCGCGGGGCGCTGCTGGCCGCGCTGCTGATCGGCTTTGTCGACACCTTCGGCAAGGTGCTGCTGCCGCAGGCCGCTGGCGTGCTGGTGTATGTGCTGATGGCGCTGATCCTGCTCTGGAAGCCGGACGGCCTGTTCAAGGCCGGTTGAGACGAGGGACCCGCAACATGCAATCCGACATCCGATCCAAGGCGACCTTCGTCGCCCTGGCCTTCCTGGCGCTGGCCCTGTACCCGCTCGTGGCCGGCAACTTCGGGGTGGACCTGGTCACCAAGATCATGATCTACGCCATCTTCGCCCTCAGCCTGGAGCTGCTGGTGGGCGGCACCGGCCTGGTGTGCTTCGGCCATGCGGCGTTCTTCGGCATTGGCGCCTACGCCACCGTGCTGCTCTCGCCCGAAAGCGACCCGGGCTCGGTGCTGCTGCTCATCGGCGCCTCGGTACTGGCCGCCGGGCTGTATGCCCTTGCGGTGGGCGCGCTGTCGCTGCGCACCAAGGGCGTGTACTTCATCATGGTGACGCTGGCCTTCGCGCAGATGGCTTACTACGTGGTGCACGACACGCCCCTGGGCGGCGGCACCGACGGCATTTACCTCAACGTCAAACCGGTGGCCGGCCCGCTCGATCTGGACGGCGCGCTGACGATGTACTTCTTCACCCTGGCGCTGCTGGTGGCGGTGTTCGGCTTGCTGGCGCTGATCTCGCGCTCGCGCTTCGGCCGGGCGCTGGCCGGCATCCGTGTGAACGAGCAGCGCATGCGCGCCACGGGATTTGCCACCTACCCCTACAAGCTGGCGGCCTTCACCATTTCCGGCGCGCTGGCCGGTCTGGCGGGCTTTCTGTTCGCGGTGAAAGACGGCTTCGTCAACCCGGAGATGATGAGCTGGCACCTCTCGGGCTCGGTGCTGATCATGATCATCCTGGGCGGCATCGGCCACCTGCGCGGCGCGCTGATCGGCGCCTTCGCCTTCGCATTGCTGCAGGAGTTCTTCAAGTCGGAAGCGATCTTCGGCGCCTTCGCCAAACACTGGCACCTGGGCCTGGGCCTGACCATCATCGCCAGTGTGGCCCTGCTGCCGCGCGGGTTGGTGGGTGTGCCCGGCCAGTGGAAGGAACGCCTGGTGGGTCGCTCGTCGCGCCGCGCCGAAACCTCGGAGGCTCAAGATGGCAACGCCTGACACCACCCCCACTGGCGGCGACGTGCTGCTGCGCGGTCGGGACATCACCCGGCGCTGGGGCGGCCTGGTGGCCGTGAACAAGGTCTCGCTGGACCTGCAACGCGGCCAGGTGCATGCCGTGATCGGCACCAACGGCGCGGGCAAGTCCACGCTGATCAACATCCTGTCCGGTGAGATTCCTCCGTCAGAGGGCCAGGTGGAACTGCTGGGCCAGGACGTCACTGCCTGGACGCAACCGCGGCGCGCCCAGGCCGGCCTGGGCCGCAGCTACCAGCGCACCACGGTCTACCCCAGCTTCACCGTGCTGGAGAACTGCCGCCTCGCGGCGCAGGCCCGCACGCCCAAACCCTGGCACTGGTGGCAGGACGCCAGCCGCTGCGAGACCAGCGTCACGGCTGCCCGCGCTGCGGCGGCCAGCGCCGGCCTGTCGGACTGGCTGGACCGCTCCGCCGGGCTGCTGAGCCACGGCCAGAAGCGGCAGCTGGAGATTGCGATGTGCCTAGCCACCGCGCCGCAGGTGCTGCTGCTGGACGAGCCGCTGGCCGGCATGGGCGCCGAGGAGACCGACCGCATGCTGCAACTGCTGCAAGCGCTCAAGGCCGACCACGCCATCCTGCTGGTGGAGCACGACATGGACGCCGTGTTCCGCGTGGCCGACCGCATCACGGTCATGGTCAATGGCGCGGTCATCGCCTCCGGTACACCTGACGAAGTACGAAGCAGCCCCGAAGTTCAAGCTGCTTACCTGGGGGGACATTGAACATGCCTTCAACCTCCATGCACGACCCCATTCTCGAAGCGCGGGGCATCCACGCCTGGTACGGCTCCAGCCATGTGCTGCACGGCATCGACCTGCAGATCGCGCGCGGCGAGACCATCGGCCTGCTGGGCCGCAACGGCATGGGCAAGAGCACGCTGATCCGCACGCTGCTGGGCCACGTGACGCAGCGCGACGGCCGCATCCACCTCTTCGGCCAAGACGTCTCCAAGGCTCGCCCGCACGAAGTGGCGCGCCGCGGCGTGGCCTACGTGCCCGAGGGCCGCGGCATCTTTCCCAACCTCAGCGTGCGCGAGAACCTGGTGATGGCTGCGCGCCCCGCACCCGCCTCGGGCCGCGGCTGGAGCCTGGAGCGTGTGCTGCAGACCTTCCCGCGCCTGGCCGAGCGCATCGGCAACTTGGGCTCGCAACTGTCGGGCGGCGAGCAGCAGATGCTGTCCATCGGCCGCGCGCTGATGACCCAGCCCGAGCTGATCATCCTGGATGAGGCCACCGAGGGCCTGGCCCCGCTGATCGTGGCCGAGATCTGGCGCGTGATCGGCACCATCCGTGAGGACGGCATCGCCACCCTCATCGTGGACCGCGACTACCGCAAGGTGCTGGCGCAGTCCGACCGCGCGCTGGTGCTGCAGAAGGGCCAGGTGGTGCTGGCCGGCTCCTCGGCCGAGCTGCGTGACAGCCCGCAACTCGCCTCGTACCTCGGGATTTGAGGCGGATAAAGACAAAATAGACAACAGAAAACTGGGCGCCGCAGCTCTGCACGCCCCAACTTGAAGGACGCTATTCGTGACCTACCCCCAGCTCAGCCTCTACATCGACGGTGAATTCATCCAGGGCGGCGGCCGCAAGGAACAGGACATCCTGAACCCGGCCACCAACGAGGTGATCGGCAAGCTGCCGCATGCCACCAAGGAGGACCTGGACCGTGCCCTGGCCGCCGCTGCGCGCGCCTTCGAGAGCTGGAAGAAGAGCTCGCCCATGGAGCGCAGCAAGATCCTGCGCAAGGTGGCCGAGCTCTCGCGTGAGCGCGCCAAGGACATCGGCCGCGGCATCACCCTGGACCAGGGCAAGCCGCTGGCCGAGAGCGTGGGCGAGGTGGTGGCCTGCTCCGAGCATGCCGAATGGCACGCCGAAGAGTGCCGCCGCATCTACGGCCGCGTCATTCCGTCGCGCAACGACGCGGTGCGCCAGACCGTTCTGCGCGAGCCGGTGGGCGTGGTGGCCGCCTTCTCGCCCTGGAACTTCCCCTTCAACCAGGCCATCCGCAAGATCTCGGCCGCCGTGGGCGCGGGCTGCACCATCATCCTGAAGGGCCCGGAGGATGCACCCAGCGCGGTGGTGGCGATCGCCCAGCTGTTCCACGACGCTGGCCTGCCCAAGGGCGTGCTCAACATCGTGTGGGGCGTACCGGGCGAGGTGTCAGACCACCTGATCGCCAGCCCCGTGGTGCGCAAGATCACCTTCACCGGCTCCACCGCCGTGGGCAAGATGCTGGCGGCCAAGGCGGCTTCGCTGATGAAGCGCAGCACCATGGAGCTCGGCGGCCACGCACCGGTGATCGTTTGCGACGATGCTGATGTGGACAACGCCATCAAGCTCATGGTGGCCTTCAAGTTCCGCAACGCCGGGCAGGTGTGCGTGTCGCCCACGCGCTTCTACGTTCAGGAAGGCGTGTACGACCGCTTCGTGGCCGGCTTCGTCGAGAAGACCCAGGCACTGAAGGTGGGCGACGGCCTGGCCGAAGGCACGCAGATGGGCCCGCTGGCCCAGGCGCGCCGCGTGGGCGCGGTGGCCGGCTTCATCGACGACGCGCGCGAGCGCGGCGCCAGCGTGCTGGTGGGCGGCGCGCCCATCCCCGGCTCGGGCAACTTCTTCGCCCCCACCGTCATCGCCGACCTGCCCGACAACGCCCGCCTGCTCAACGAGGAACCCTTCGGCCCCGTGGCCGGGATGATCCGCTTCAAGACCGTGGACGAGGTACTCAAGCGCGCCAACAGCCTGCCCTACGGCCTGGCGTCCTATGCGTTCACGGGCAGCAACCGCAACGCCCACGCCCTGAGCACGGGGCTGGCCGCGGGCATGGTGTCGATCAACCACCTGGGGTTGGCGCTGGCCGAGACGCCGTTTGGCGGCATCAACGACAGCGGCATGGGCAGCGAGGGCGGCATCGAGACCTTCGACGGCTACCTGAACACCAAGTTCGTCACACAGATGAATTGATGGTGGGCCCGCCCGGCGTCATCGGCCGTCGGGCACCGCTGACGAAGCGGACCTGCGCTGGACCGGGGCCCGCAAGCGTGCCTCCAGGCCTTCTTGGGCATCTGGGCCTCACACCTCGACAATCACGCCGTGGATCTCAAACCTCTGGTCACGCTGCTGGCCATCGTCAACCCGCTGGCCTGCGTGCCGTTCTTCATCCATTTCACGCAGGACTTCGGGCCGTCGCAGCGCCGCCGCACGGTCTGGATCGCCTCGGTCACGGTCTTCATCGTCATCGCGGTGAGCGCGCTGCTGGGGCTGCAGATCCTGTCGTTCTTCGGCATCTCGCTGGCCAGCTTCTAGGTGGGCGGCGGGATGCTGCTGCTGACCTCGGCCCTGGCCATGCTGAACGCGCAGCCGGCCGAAGCCCGCGCTACGGCGGGTGAGATGACGGATGCAGAGTCCCGCTCCTCGGTCGGCTCCAGCATCGCCGTGGTCCCGCTGGCCATCCCCTTGCTCACAGGACCGGCCACCATGTCCACGGTGGTGATCTACGCCGACAAGGCCCGTGACCTCTGGCAGATGATGCTGCTGGTGGGCTACGGCCTGGTGATCGCGCTGGCCACGGTGGTGTGCCTGTCGCTGGCCGCGCCCATCGCCCGGGTGCTGGGGCAGACCGGGATCAACGTGATGACGCGCCTCATGGGCCTGATCCTGGCCGCCCTGGCGGTGGAGGTCATGGCGGATGGGCTGCAGAGCCTGTTTCCGCTGCTGGCGGGCAAGGCGGGCAGGTAGGCGCTGCGTCCTTGGGGTCAGCCCGAACCGCTGCCGCGTCGCGATCAGGCCACCTGACGCTCCCGCCCCTTCCAGTGGGGCTCCCGCAGCACGCGCTTGAGAACCTTGCCGGCGCCCGTGGTTGGCAAGGCGGCGACGAACTCCACGCTGCGCGGGCATTTGTAGCCACCAATCAACGGCTTGCAATGCTCGCGGATCTCGTGTGCAGTGGCCTGCTGCCCGGCCTTGAGGACCACCACCGCATGCACTCGCTCGCCCCACTGCTCATCGGGTACGCCGATTACCGCGCAGGCAGCCACGGCCGGGTGCTGGGCGACCACCTGTTCCACCTCGGTGGAGTACACGTTTTCGCCGCCGCTGATGATCATGTCCTTGACACGGTCAACCACGTAGACAAAGCCCTCATGATCCATGCAACCGCCGTCACCGGTGTGCATCCACCCGACGTTGGGCGCTCTCGCGATGGCCTGCGCGGTCTCTTGCGGCTTGCCCCAGTAGCCAAGCATCACACCGGGGCCTTTCACAATGATCTCGCCAACCTCCCCGCGCGGCAGTTCCTGCCCGTCAGTACCGACGATTCGCACCTGCACACCGGCTACCGGCAGCCCGCCGGATCGCAGCTTGCCGCGCGCCAGGCCCTCTGGAGAGTGCAGTTGCGCGGGCAGCACGGTGATGGTCGGGGCCAGCTCTGTCATGCCGTAAACCTGTACGAATCTCACCTGCGGCAGCAGTCTCTGCGCCCGCTCCAGCACCGCCTCGCTGATCGGAGAACCACCATAGGCGAGCGTACGCAGGGCCGAGAGGTCGAAGCCTGCGGCGTCCGGGTGGTCAACCATCATTTGCACCATGGTCGGCACCATCGCTGCGAAGGTGATGCGCTCGCGTTCAAGCGCCTGCAGCACGCCCAATGGTGTGAAGCTCGGCAGCGTGATGTGCGTGCCACCCATGTTCCAGACGGCGTTGGAGCCGCAAAAGTCGGCCACATGAAACATCGGCGCGGCATGCAGCATGCGTTCGTCGGAACGCACTTGGAACTCACCGGCCAGCACGATAGCGTTGAAAACGTAGGCCTCATGTGACTGCATCACGCCCTTGGGAAAGCCGGTGGTGCCGCCGGTGTACATCACGCCGGCCAGGTCTCTGCCCATTCGCCCAGCGTCTGGCACTGGGTAGTGGCCGGCGATCAAAGCTTCGTAAGACACCATGCCTGCGGGGGTAGGCTGGTCGCCCACGTGAATCAGTGTGGACAGGCTGCGGCTGCGGGCCTGCAGATCGGGAACCATGGCGACGAACGGGTCGTCGACCAGCAGCACCCGGGTGTCGCTGTCGTCCAGCGAGTAGGCGATCTCGGCCGCACTCCATCGTGTATTGACGGGATTGAACACGGCGCCCGCCCATGGGATCGCCATGTAGGCCTCAACGTAACGGTCACTGTTGTGGGCGAGGATCCCCACACGGTCTTCGTGGCCCACGCCGCCGGCGCGCAGGCCAGCAGCCAGCCGAGCGACACGGTCGCGGAACTGTGCAAAAGTGTGGCGGCGCCCGCCGCAGACGGTGGCCAGGGCATCTGGCTGAATGGCGACCGCGCGATGCAGGGCCTGAGTCAGTTGCATGAGGTACTCCTTCGGGAGGCACGGTGCCCCAGTGGGCACCGCCAGGTTGACGGTAACGCCATGTTCGCCGCAGCGCTGGCCAGATGTCGCGGTAAGGCGCCGAAATGATTCGAAGACTTCCGAATGTGGCCTAAACTGCCGGCCGTCCTGCCCTGTGCCGGGAGCTCTTGCCCGCCATTTCGATGCGCGTCCTACATTGCCTTGCTGCCCGCGCTCCATGACACGGCACGTTTTCGGGTCCATCGAAATCCGCACGGCTGAACGCAGGGTATGGGTCGGTGGCCAACAGGCCCTGCTGGGTGCGCGCGCCTTCGATCTGCTGTTGGCGCTGGTGGAACGGCGCGAGCGCGTTGTCTGCAAGGACGAGTTGCTGGCGATAGCCTGGCCTGGCATAGTCGTCGAGGAGAGCAACCTGTCCGTGCAGATTGCAACGTTGCGCAAGGCACTGGGCACCGGATCGATCACCACCGTACCCGGTGTGGGCTACCGCTTCACGCCGACCGAGTCCGCCATTCCCGAAGCCTTGCCGACACTTGGCGATGGCCAGAGTGTCCACCCCGCTGCGGAGCCGCCTTCCCTCGCCGTGTTGCCTTTCGCGAACCTGAGCGGCGACCCTGCGCAGGACTACTTCGTCGACGGAGTGGTGGATGACCTGACGGATGCCTTGTCTCGTGTTCGCCGATTCTTCGTCATCGCTCGGAGTTCCAGCTTCACCTTCAAGGGTCGCGCGGTCGATGTGCCGACCGTGGGTCGCGAGCTCGGTGTGCGCTATGTGGTCGAAGGCAGCTTCCGTCAGATGGGCGAACGCATCCGCATTGGCGTGCAGCTTGTCGAGACGGCTGCCGGACGGCAACTGTGGAGCCAGCGCTTCGAGGGTCGACGCGAGGAGATCTTCGAACTTCAGGACCGTATCGTGGACCAGGTTGTGGCCGCGGTGGAGCCCAGTCTCGTGCGTGCCGAGTTGGAACGTGGACGCCAGCGACCGACCGAAAGCCTTGCAGCCTACGAGCTTTGCCTGCGGGCCCTGCCTGCTGTCATGCTCAGCAACGATCCCACAAGCATCGGGCAGGCGCTGAGCCTGTTGCGCCGGGCGATAGCGCTGGACCCTGGCTACACGCTGGCCAAAGCCCTGCTGGCGTGGGCGCATGGCATGGCATGGTCCAACCGGTGGATGTCACACCGCGATGCGATGGCAGCGCTGCCGCTGGCGCAGGAGGCTCAAGCCGAGCACCGCGACAATCCAGTCACCCTGGCCCACGCGGGCCACGCCATCTCGATGATCAGCCGGCGCCACGAGCAGTCACTGCGGGCGCTCGATCTGGCGCTGCAACTGAACCCGAACTCGGTGATGGTGCAGTACTGCGCCGGCTGGGTACGGACCTACGTCGGTGATGCAGACCTTGCCGTCGGGCATTTCGAGCGCGCGCAATTGCTCAATCCGATCGACCCGGACATAGGCTACGCGCTGGCAGGACTGGCCTTCGCGCACCTGGTGGGAGGGCGTGACGATGCCGCCTTGGCGGCAGCACGCCGCGCGATGCTGGAGATTCCGGCATTTGTGCCCGCCAAGCTGGCGCTCGTGCACGCCTTGGTCCGCACCGGGCGCCTTGAAGATGCACGGCCGCTGGTGGTTGAGCTGATGCAGAAGATGCCGAGACTGACCATCAGCCGGTACGCCGCAACCCAGTTGTTCCAGCATGACGGGTACGTGCAGCGCTGCAGCGAGGACCTTCGGGCACTGGGGGTCCCGGAATGAGCCAGTGCCGCGCTCCCGGGCCTGCCCGGCGGCGGCCCGGCAGCAAAACTGGCGGAGGCGTCACGCTCCCCATAGATGATCGGGGAATGTATCCCTTCGGCGAAGGATTCCCACCCGTTCAAGTCGATGACGTCCGTGATGGGGGTACTCGATGACGTCCCGCCGGTCATCGATGGACAGGTACCACGCGCGCTCATGCTCGTAGATGAACCGCACGTCGAAGTCACTGTTCGGCGACTCGAAGCCCCAGGCCCGGCAGCCTGACTCGATCGCCAACAGGAACCGGGCCTGATGCTCGGCCTGCGCGGCGGCGATGCGGCGCAGGATCTCGGTTCGAACAGGCGCCGGGATCATGGCGTCGACACCTTCATTCATCACCTGACTCGCCCACGCACCGAAAGGCCCCCGTCATGCCGGGCTGGGTGGGGCCACCAGCCGGCCGCGCGACAAGACGACGCTCGGGAAGCCGTGTGGCCGCTGGATGCCTGATCCTGGCCGCCCTGGCGGTGGAGGTCATGGCGGATGGGCTGCAGAGCCTGTTTCCGCTGCTGGCGGGCAAGGCAGGAAGCTGAGCCGGCGGGCCGGACGCGCCACGCCTGTTCGGGGTGCGGCTGCGCAGGTCGGATACAGGTCCGGACCTCAAAGCATGAGCCAGGCGTGGCGCACCAGCATCGCCGCCAGCACGAACATCGTCACCCCGATGAGGCCGTCCAGCAGCCGCCACGCCATGGGCCGGGCAAACCACGGGGCCAGCCACCGCGCGCCAAAGCCCAGCATGGAAAACCACAACGCGCTGGCACTGCCGGCCCCCGCGATGAACCAGGCCTGGAGCGGCGCAGGTTGCTGGGCTCCGATGCCGCCTACCAGCAGCACCGTATCCAGGTAGACGTGGGGGTTGAGCAGGGTGAAGGCCGCGGCCTGGGCCAGTGCAGCGTTTCGCCCCAGGCTCGCCTTGCCCTGGGCCGCCTGGAGCTGATGGGTCTGGCGAGCACGGCGCAAAGCCCGCCACCCATAAAGGGCCAGGAACGCAGCGCCCGCCAGGGCCAGCGCCCTGGCCCATTGCCGGTTTTCTCCCAGCGCCTGCGCCATGCCCCAAACGCCAGCGGCGATGAGCAGCGCGTCGGCCAGGGCGCAGAACAGCACCACGCTGCCCACGTGTTCGCGGCGCAACCCCTGGCGCAGCACGAAGGCGTTCTGCGCGCCGATGGCCACGATCAGCCCCAGCCCCAAGGCCAAGCCTTGCGAGAAGGTGCCGAAAGCGGCCGAGGGTTCCAGGTGCTGCAGCATGAAGCTGACAGCTTGCCAGCCGCTTGAGGTGTAGACAATCCAAATCTTCCCAGGCTGCCGAAGATCGACTTGCCCATAGCGACCCCAAGGAGCCCGTGGTCTGACCCTCCCGCCCCTCGCGATGGGAAGACAAGTCCCGAAACAATCGCATGCACGAGCGTCAGCGCTCAGCCATCGCTGTCGGGGGACTCCATGGTTGCACCCCCGCCACAATAGACCGCTTGAGGGGAAGTCAGGCGTTGAGGTGCTGATTGTTCGGGAGGTTCAGGCACCACACTGGCGTGCCTGTTCAGCCCACCGGGCTTGCTCGGCAGTCCATCTCGATGGACGTGTAACCGTTTCTGGCTTCCCAGCGAATACCGGCTACCTCACCATCGACACCAAGGCTGCCAAGCCCATCACCCATGCATGCCACGCTCCCCTTGCTCGCCGCCACCGACTTCCCACCGATTCGGCGCCATTCGCTGGAGACCCTTCAGGTCAACCTGGGCTACAAGTGCAACCAGAGTTGCCTGCACTGCCACGTCGCAGCCAGCCCGCAGCGCACCGAGATGATGAACAGCGACACGATCGCGCAGGTGATCGAGGTGCTGCGTGCGCGCAAGGTCCGGGCGCTGGACCTCACGGGCGGTGCGCCGGAGCTGAACGAGCACTTCCGGCACCTCGTGCGGCAGGCCCGGGCGCTGGGCGTGCGTGTCATCGACCGCTGCAACCTCACCATCCTGTCCGAACCCGGGCAGGAAGACTTGGCAGCGTTCCTGGCCGAGCAGGGGGTGGAGGTCACCGCCTCGCTGCCGTGCTATTCGCCGGCCAACGTTGACCGCCAGCGCGGCGACGGTGTCTTCGATCGCAGCATCGCCGGGCTGCGCCAGCTCAATGCGCTGGGCTACGGTGACCCCGCTCGCGGCCTGGTGCTGAACCTCGTCTACAACCCACAGGGGCCGTCATTGCCACCGCCGCAGGGGCCGCTGGAGGCCGACTACAAGCGGGAACTGCTGCAGCACTTCGGCATCCGCTTCGACCACCTGTTCGCGCTGACCAACATGCCGGTCCAGCGCTTCGGCAGCACGCTGGTCAGCAAAGGGACGTTCGGCACCTACATGCAGTTGCTGCGCGACAGCTACCGCGCCGAGAACCTGGAGACGGTGATGTGTCGCAGCCTGCTCAGCGTCGACTGGCAGGGCTTCCTCTACGACTGTGACTTCAACCAGATGCTGGGCCTGCGCGCCAACCTGGGCGGGCAGGCCGGCCACCTTGCGCGCCCGGCAGGCCCCGCTCAGCCGCATCTTCGTGACCTGCTGCAGCACGAGGCGGCAGGTACGGACATCCGCATCGCCGATCACTGCTACGGCTGCACGGCCGGCCAGGGCAGCAGCTGCGGCGGGGCGCTGGAGACCACAGCGCCTGATGTCACGCAAACGGCGGTCGTTCGCATGACCGAAGGAATGCGCTGATGGCCCGCCCCCTGAAAGCCCTGCTGTGGACCGGCGCGGCGGCCGTGGCGCTGGTGGCTGTGTGGGCCTGGCAGCACTTCGGCCTGGGCGCGCTGCTGACACTGGACAACCTCAAGGCCAGCCGCGATGCGCTGCAGGCGCAGGTGCTGAGCGCGCCGCTGGCCACTGCCGCGGTCTTCTTTGCCGTCTACGTGGCGGCAACGGCGCTGTCGATCCCGGGCGCCGTGATCCTGACACTGGCTGCCGGCGCCATGTTCGGCCTAGGCTGGGGCCTGCTGCTGGTGAGCTTCGCCTCCAGCCTGGGCGCGCTGCTGGCTTTCCTGGTGGCTCGCTACCTGCTGCGCGACGCTATCCAGGCGCGCTTCGGCAAGGCGCTGGCGCCCATCAACGACGGCGTGAAGAAGGACGGCACCTTCTACCTGCTGACGCTGCGCCTGGTACCGGTGTTCCCGTTCTGGCTGATCAACCTGCTCATGGGCCTCACGCCCATGGGCGCGGGCCGCTTCTACGTCGTCAGCCAACTCGGCATGCTGGCTGGCACGGCGGTGTACGTGAACGCGGGGACGCAGCTGGCGGCCATCCAGTCGCCGGGCGACATCCTTTCCCCGGGGCTGCTGGGCAGCTTCGTGCTGCTGGGCCTGTTTCCGCTGCTGGCCAAGGCTGGCGTGGCCTGGCTGGCCCAGCGCAAGGTCTATGCGAAGTGGACGAAGCCTCGCTCCTTTGATCGCAACCTCGTCGTCATCGGCGCCGGTGCCGGCGGGCTGGTCTCGGCCTACATCGCCGCGGCCGTCAAGGCCAAAGTCACCCTGATCGAAGGCCACAAGATGGGCGGCGACTGCCTGAACTTCGGCTGCGTGCCCAGCAAGGCGCTGATCCGGTCGGCCAAGATGGCGCGGCAACTGAAGAAGGCGCATGAACTGGGCGTGGCCGACGCGGCCGGCCGCGTGGACTTCGCCGCGGTCATGCAGCGCGTTCACAGCGTCATCCGCGACATCGAGCCGCACGACTCGATCGAACGCTACACCGGCCTGGGGGCGGAAGTGCTGCAGGGCCACGCCCGCATCACCAGCCCCTGGGTCGTGGAGGTGACGCGGGCCGATGGCAGCACGCAGACGTTGACGACGAAAAACATCGTCATCGCCGCCGGCGCCAGCCCCTTCGTGCCGCCGATTCCCGGGCTGAAGGAAGCCGGCTTCCTGACCAGCGACACGGTGTGGGGCCTCACCGAGTTGCCCAAGCGCCTGGTCGTGCTCGGCGGCGGGCCCATCGGCAGCGAACTGGCACAGAGCTTCGCGCGGCTGGGCAGCGCCGTCACGCAGGTGGAGATGGCACCGCGCATCATGGGGCGCGAAGACCCGGAGGTCTCCGAACTGGTGACCGCCTCGCTGCGCGCTGACGGCGTGAACGTGCTCACAGGGCACCAAGCCGTGCGCGTCGAGGTGGTGCCGGGTGCGCAGGGCCCTGAGAAGCGGCTGATTGCCAAAACCAGCGCCCAGGCCGGTGGCGCGGAGGTGGTGATTCCCTTCGACGAGTTGCTGTGTGCGGTGGGCCGAAGCCCGCGCGTCACGGGATACGGGCTGGAGGAGCTGGGCATCCCGCTCACCCCGCGCAAGACCATCGAGACCAACGCCTACCTGCAGACGCTGTACCCCAACATCTACGCGGTGGGCGACGTGGCCGGGCCCTTCCAGTTCACGCACACGGCGGCGCACCAGGCCTGGTATGCGGCGGTCAACGCGCTGTTCGGGCGCTTCCGCCGCTTCAAGGCCGACTACCGCGTGATCCCCTGGGCCACCTTCACCGACCCCGAGGTGGCGCGCGTGGGCCTGAGCGAGAGCGAGGCCAAGGAACAGGGCGTCGCCTACGAGGTGACGCGGTACGGCATCGATGATCTCGACCGCGCCATTGCCGACGGCACGGCGCACGGCTTCGTCAAGGTGCTGACCGTGCCGGGCAAGGACCGCATCCTGGGCGTGACCATCGTCGGCGAACACGCCGCAGACCTGCTGGCCGAGTACGTGCTGGCCATGAAGCACGGCCTGGGACTGAACAAGATCCTGGGCACCATCCACACCTACCCCACGCTGGCCGAGGCCAACAAGTACGCGGCCGGCGAGTGGAAGCGGGCCCATGCACCACAGAAGCTTCTGCAATGGGTGGGGCGTTATCACGCCTGGGAGCGCGAATGACAACCTTGACCCGTCGCCAGCTGTTGGGCTTCACGCTGTCCGCGGCTGTGGCCACCGCGGCCTGGCTTCCACCATCGCCGGTAAATGCGCAGCCCTCCGGCTTCGACCACAGCCACGCGGCCTGGACGGCTCTGCTGCGCAAGCACGTCCGGCTTGTGCGCGGCGGCCAGACCACGCAGGTGGCCTACGCCGGCTTCAAGGCCGATCGCAGCGCCCTCAAGGCCTACCTCGACAGCCTGTCGGCCGTGTCGCCCGCGACCTTCGGCAGGTGGTCCAAGGCCGAGCGTCAGGCCTTCCTCATCAACGCCTACAACGCCTTCACGATCGAACTCATCCTCACGCGCTACCCGGACCTGAAGTCGATCAAGGACCTCGGCAGCCTGCTCAGCAGCCCCTGGAAGCCCAAGTGGATCCCGTTGCTGGGCACCCAGGTCTCTCTCGACGACATCGAGCACGCCATGCTGCGAAAGCGCGGCGACCATGACGACCCGCGCGTGCACTTCGCGGTCAACTGCGCCAGCATCGGGTGCCCGGCGCTGCGGGAAGAGGCCTTCGTGGCTGCTCGGCTGGACACGCAAATGGACGAGCAGACGCTGCGCTTCATGAGCGACCGCACGCGCAACCGCTTCAATGCGCAGCGCGGGCGGCTCGAGCTCTCGAAGATATTCGACTGGTACGGCGAGGACTTCCGGCTGGGCCACCGGGGCATCGGGTCGTTGCCGGCCTTCGCGGCACGCTACGCCGATCAGTTGGCCGACCTGCCCGCCGATCGAGAGCGCATCCGGGCGGGCGGCGTCGACATCGCCTACACCGACTACGACTGGGCGCTGAACGACGCACGATGAAGCCGGTCTTGTCGATCGTCATTCCCGCGCTGAACGAGGCCGCAGGCCTGGAGGCCACGCTGCAGGCCTTGCAGCCGCTGCGCCTGCGTGGCGTCGAACTGGTGCTGGCCGATGGCGGCAGCGGCGACGCCACACCGATGCTGGCCCAGCCCTGGGTCGATGCCGTGGTGGACGCGCGGCGCGGGCGTGCGTTGCAGATGAACGCCGGCGCTGCGCGGGCCCGGGCCGACGTCCTGCTGTTTCTGCACGCCGACACCCGGCTGCCGCCGCTGGCCGATGTGCTCGTGCTGCAGGCCGTGCAAAGGTCAGACCAAGGCGCCTGCTGGGGCCGCTTCGATGTGCGCATCGAGGGGCGCCCGTGGATGCTGCGCGTCGTTGCTGTGCTGATGAACCTGCGCTCGCGCGCCAGCGGCATCGCCACCGGCGACCAGGCGATCTTCATCACGCGCGAGGCCTTCGAACGGGTGGGCGGCTTTCCCGAGCAGCCGCTGATGGAAGACATCGAGATCTCGCGCCGGCTCAAGCGCCTGGGCCGCCCGGCCTGCCTGCGTGCGCGCGTCTGCACCTCCGGCCGACGCTGGGAGCAACGCGGCGTCTGGCGCACCATCGTGCTGATGTGGCGTCTGCGCTGGCGCTACTGGCGCGGCGAATCGCCCGCGCGACTGGCGGAGGCGTATCGATGAGCGCCGCCCGGCCGCTCCGAAGGCGCTCATTCCCCCTCGGGGGGACGGCGCGCAGCGCCAAGGGGGTCAGGTGAGCGCCGCCCGGCCGCTCCGAAGGCGCTCACTCCCCCTCGGGGGGACGGCGCGCAGCGCCAAGGGGGCGAGGTGAGCGCCGCCCGGCCGCTCCGAAGGCGCTCATTCCCCCTTGGGGGGACGGCGCGCAGCGCCAAGGGGGTCGGGTGAGCACGGCAGTCATCGTGTTCGCCAAGGCGCCCGTGGCCGGCTTGGCCAAGACCCGCCTCGCGCCCGCACTGGGGGCGGCCGGCGCGGCGGCACTGGCCGAGCGAATGCTGCATCACGCCCTGGCCCATGCCAAGGCCGCAGACGTGGGGCCTGTCGAGTTGTGCGCCGCCCCCGATGCCACGCACCCCGTACTGCAGGCTGCGGCGGCCGAACACGGTGCCGCACTGACCGAGCAAGGCACGGGAGACCTGGGCCTGCGCATGCAGCGTGCCTTTGCACGCAGCTTGATGAGCCATGACCGCGCGCTTCTCATCGGCACCGATGCGCCCGCGCTGGACGCAGCTGTGCTGCGAGAGGCGTCGAATGCGCTGCACAAACACGATGCAGTCTTCGTGCCGGCCTTGGACGGGGGCTATGCCCTGGTGGGCCTGCGACGGGCGGATCCGCGCTGGTTCTCAGACATGAGCTGGAGCCACGACCGTGTGATGGAGCACACGCGCGAGCGGCTGCGGGCGGCGGACGTGCGCTGGACGGAGCTTGCGCCAGTGGCCGACATCGACGAACCTGCCGACCTCGCACAGCTGCCGCCAGGCTGGCTCGATGGCCTGGATGTCCCGGTCGGGTTCCAGGAGCAGCGGCCATGAAGCGACTTGTGCTGGCCGGCGCCGGTCATGCCCACGCTTTGGTGCTGCGCGCATGGGCGCAGCACCAGCCGCAGCATCACTTCCTGGCCCTGCTCGCCACGGGCGACTCACGCGCCATCGCATCGAGCGGACCCTTCGGGGCCGAAGGCGCCTGGGTTTGGCGCTGGAAGGACCATATCGACCGCCGCTTCCTGCGGCAGTTCGAGGTGCCGAACGAAGTGTCCCGACCTGTTCAGTCCCTCAACTCACTGGCCGAGGAGCCGGTCCACCAGCCTGGAGAAACTCGATGAATCTCACCCGTCGCAGCGCCGCTGCCATGGCCCCGGGCAGCCGGTTCGATGACGAACCGCTGGCTGCAGCAAACGCGGCTTCCGAGAGCGCAGCACCGGGCCGTAGCTGCCCGCTGCACTACCGCTATGCGCCGGAGGTCTTCCGGGCCGATGCCTCGCCGCACCTGCAATCTCTGGAGGTGCTGTACGTGGTGGGTGGTCTGTATGGCAACGAACTGGCGCTCGAACGTGTGCTCGAGCTCTTCGATCGCGAGCGCGGGCGCAAGCGACTGGTGTTCAACGGCGACTTCCACTGGTTCGATGCCGATCCGAAGGCCTTCGCGCGGGTGCAGGCCACCGTGCTGGCGCACGAGGCGCTGCGCGGCAACGTCGAGACGGAACTGGCCGCCGTGGACGGCGTGGATGACGCCGGTTGTGGCTGCGCCTACCCCGAGTGGGTGGGCCAGGGGGTGGTCGAGCGCTCCAACCGGATCCTTCGGCGTCTGCGGCACGCGGCGGCGGGCCCGCAGAAGGCCGAGCTTGCGGCGCTGCCGATGTGGTTGAGGGCCGATGTCGGCCCCCTTCGCCTGGGCATCGTTCACGGTGACGCGACTTCGTTGGCGGGCTGGGGCTTTGCTCAGGAGCATCTGCGGGGCGAGGGACATCGAGAGCAGGTGGCGCAGTGGTTCGACCGGGCCGGAGTCGATGCCTTCGCTTGCACCCACACCTGCCTGCCCGTATTCCAGGCCCTCGGAGGCAGGCCCAGGGATGAGCCGCGATGGGTTCTGAATAATGGCGCGACCGGGATGCCCAATTTCCGCGGAGACCGGGCCGGCTTGCTCACCCGCGTCGCCTTGTCACCGTTCAAGGGTGAGGAGCGCCGGTTCGGAATGCACATGGCAGCCGGGCATGTCCATGTCGACGCGATCGGGGTCGACTTCGATGCCGATGCCTGGCTTGAGCGCTTCTGCCACCAGTGGCCGCTGGGCAGCGACGCGCATGTCTCGTACTTTGACCGCATTGCCCAGGGACCGGCCTACGATCTGCGGGATGCCCTGCGCGGTGTGTGCTGGGAGGCCACGGCATGACGCCCGCACAGGTTCCGGAATCATTCGAGCGCGTGATGGGCTGTGAAGTCCGCGAGCTTTTGGCTTGGCTGCCGATGGCGTTGCCGGGTGCCGAAACGACCATCGAGCATGCCGCGCATCGGGCCATCGCGCACTTCTCGCAGGGCACGCTGACGCTCACATGGCAGGCGTTGGTTCCCCGTCGCATTGCCTTGCTGCAGATCCCGCAGCTTCGGGTGTCCTTCTGCTACGTCGGCGTTGACGAGGATCGTCGACACCAGATCCAGAGGCGCTTCGACCTGGCTACCCAGCGGGGCGGTGGCTGAACAGGCCGGCACTCAACACCACATCGACTGAAAGGACCCATCACATGCTCGCCATCATCGGAGGCACGGGCCTCTACGACCTGCCGGGCCTGCAGCTCACTGACCGGTTGTCGACCCCTACGCCCTTCGGCACGCCATCGGGGGACATCGTCCGGGGCCGCCTGCACGACCACGAGATCCTGTTTCTCGCCCGCCACGGCGCGGGTCATCGCCTGCTGCCGCACGAGGTGAACTACCGGGCCAACGTCTTCGCACTCAAGCGGGCGGGTGCCACGATGCTGCTAGGCTTCTCGGCCGTCGGCAGCCTGGCGCTGGAGGTGGCGCCGGGAACGTTGGCGATGCCCGAGCAGTACATCGACTGGACGCGGGGTGGCCGCGACAGATCGTTCTTCGGTGGTGGGGTTGCTGCACATGTCTCGACGGCTCGTCCGGTCAGCGCCGCGCTCGTCTGCGCCGTCCAGGCGGCGGCGCAACGAGTGGGGGCGTCTCTGGCCAGAGGGCTGACCTATGCCTGTGTGGAGGGCCCACGCCTGGGCACACAAGCCGAGAGCCACTTGCTGCGGCAGCTGGGCTGCCACTTGGTGGGCATGACGAATGTGCCGGAAGTGTTTCTCGCCCGGGAGGCACAGTTGGCCTACGCCACCGTCGGGCTGGTCACGGACTACGACAGCTGGTTGGACGATCCTGCGCAGCACGTGAGCGTTGGCGCGATCTTCGAGCGCTACGGTCAGACTCTGTCCTTGGCACGCCAGGTCCTTGACGAGGTGCTGCGTGCCCCGTTACCCGAACCCGAGCCCGACAGCCGTCACGCCCTGGCCAGTGCCTTGTTGACACCCGACAGCTCGTTGAGTGCAGACCAGCGAGACTGGCTGTCGGTGCTGCGCACATGAGCCCCGCGAAGAGACGCTGACCCACCGGAAAGTCGGTGCTCACCCGCCAAGCACCGCCGCGACGAGTTCCTCGAATCCGTCCACCACGTGATCGTATGAGCGGTTGGGGTTGGGATCGGGTGGCCCCCCCGGCCCCCACTCGAGCGGCCGGCGGACGAACGCGGTCTGCATGCCGGCATCCTGCGCGGCATTGAGGTCGAAGTTATGGCACGCGACCATCAACGCCTCCTCGGCGCGCAGGCCCAGCCAGGCCAGCGCGGTGTCGTAAGCCTCTCGATGGGGCTTGTAGACGCCAATCATCTGGCACGAGACGATGGCATCCCAACCCAGCCCATTGAGTCGCGACACGGCCACCACCAGGGGCAGCGGCAACATCGTGAAGGAGACAACAGGCAGCGTGGCTCTCAGCCGCGCCAGCGCTGGGGGAAAGTCAGGCCAGGCGCGCAGCCGATGCCAGCCGCGCCAGAGCTGCTGCCGGGCGGCGCCGTCCAGCGCCGGGATGCCGAAGTGGGCAACCGTCTCGTCGAGCGCGCGCAGGTGCACGTCGTCCATGTCGAAGGCAGGCCGTACCTGACCCACGATCGCCCGCATCGACCGGCGCCGCCACTCATTGACGAATTCGCTCGGGTCGACAGCTTCCAGAGGCTCCGCTTCGAGACCGCGCAACTCGTTGACCAGGCAGGCGTGCCAGTCCAGCACGGTGCCTCCCGTGTCGAAAAGGACTGCTCGCGGCGCGGTCTTCACAACTCGCCGGCGTACTCGCCGCGTGCGGGGTAGTTCTTGGCCAGCGCGAAGTCGATGGCGGCGAGCAGTTCGTCGAAATGTGGCCTGGCGAACGGCATGGTTTGTACCGCACCGTAGTAGAGCGTGCCGTCGGGCCGGACGATGAAGACGCCGGGCTCGGAGAACAGGGCCGGCTCCTCGATACCGATCGACGTCTGGCCACGCGATGTGCTGATGTACAAGCCCCATTCACGAGCCGCCGTCAATGAAAGGCCGTAGCCGATGCGCAGGTCGGGCGAGCGCAGTTTCTCGGCGAAGGCCTGGGCACGCTCTTGGGTATCGCTGGAGATGGTGATGACCTTGACACCACGCTTCTCGAACTCCGGCTGCAGGCGAGCCAGTTCGAGGAGGTACTTCAGGCAGATTGGGCAGTGCAGCCCCCTGTAGAAGACGACCAGTGCGAAGTTCTGCGGCGTGTCGCTGGTCAACTGGTAGTCGCCGTGGATGAGCGTGGGCACGCACAGTTCGGGGACCGGACGTCGGGGCATCAGCATGGGCAAGGCTCCTGCAGGCAATCGGATAAGGTCGAGCGCGACTCGCACCTGATGAGTCGAAATGTAGATGGCCAAACGAAACGATTGGTGATCAATCGTCCTGAAAGATACACTTTTCGTCTTATGGAAGATCGCATAGATCGGCTCACCGGACTGCTGCACCGCTTCGGCTTGCGTGCACGTGTCCTGCAGGGCGGCGTCCTTACCGGCGCTCTTCAATTCGAGCGGCGCACCGGTCTTAGTCACCTGCATCTGCTGCGGCACGGCGCTCTCGAGTTGACGGATAGCGACGGACAGGTACACCGCCTGAAGGGCCCTTCGGCGGTCTTCTTCCCCAGGGCCTCATCGCACCGGATCGTTGCTGGCGAGGACGGTGCCGAGGTGTTGAGTGCAGCCATCGAATTCGGCTCGGGCGACGAGAACCCGTTACTGGGCAACTTGCCGCCCATGATGTACGTGCCAGTGACCGAGTTGTCAGCCTTGGATGCCACGCTCGGGGTTCTCTTCGCCGAAGTCAGTGCGCGACGCTGTGGGCATTCCACTGTGCTGGACCGCCTTACGGAGGTGTTGTTCGTTCAGCTCATGCGGTATGCGATCGAACGCCGCTTGGTGGAAGGCGGCGTGGTCGCCGGGCTTGCGGACGTGCGTCTTGCGCGTGCGCTGACCGCCATGCACGCCGATCCGGCCCGAAACTGGTCGCTCGCTTCACTCGCCGTCACGGCGGGCATGTCGAGGTCGCGTTTTGCTGCATGTTTTTCCGAGGTCGTCGGTGTCCCTGCGATGGAGTATCTGAAACGTTGGCGCATCGGCGTCGCGCAAGGGCTGCTTCGCCGAGGGCGGCCCTCCAAGGTCGTTGCGCTGGAGGTGGGGTACGGCCGAAGCAGCACGTTCGGCCGCGCGTTCGTGCATGTGGTCGGTGTGACTCCGACGGCGTGGTTACGCTCGATGGAGGGGTGAAGAGCGTTATCGCCTTCCGTTGACCGAGTGGTCTCAGCCTTCGCTTCCTGCCAGTTAGGGTGAATCCGCGTCGTGGTCAATTGCGGATCAACGCGCTGCAGATTCCGGATTGCGCAGATCCAGGGATTGGCGAGTGTGGGTCAAGCGGCAGGTATCGTGTCGGAGCTTGCGGGTGTTGTGGCCGAGCGTGGGAGCACAAACCGCCGAAGACGCCATGCGCGCCTACGAGCCAGTGGAGGCCGTTCGCATCGCTGCCAGCAGCCATCTTTCAAGCTCTCCCTACAGCTACCGCAAGGTGAGTCAGCGGCCCACGCTGCGCGAGCTCATTGTTCCCTTCGGATCGACTGGGTACGTGCTTCGCTTCGATATCCGCACGCCAGAACTGATCCTCGTCGTTGGCGCACGCCATCAGCGCGAAGAAGACTTCCACTGACAGCCGGCTTTCAGACCGGCCGGCCCACACCTTGCTGCTTCACCGGATGTGCCGCACCTCGTCTGCGGGCCGCTTGAACCACAGCGTGCGAACGGTGGCCGCAATGATGCGCAGGTCGCTCCACAGGCTGGCCTGCTCGGCGTAGGCCACGGCCTCGCGCAGTTTGGCCGGCAGCAGCTCTTCGCGGTAGGTGCGCTCGGGGTCGGCTGCAGCCGCCAGCACGCTGGCCTCGTCGGCGAGTTTGAGCGACACCGGGTCGGTGATGCCCGGGCGCACCGAGAGCACGCGCGCGCGCAGGTCCGCCGGGTACAGGGCCACGTACTGCGGCACCTCGGGCCGCGGGCCCACCAGGCTCATGTCGCCCCGCAGCACGTCGATGAGTTGCGGCAGTTCGTCCAGCTTGGTGCGGCGCAGCCAGGCGCCCACGCGGGTGATGCGTGGATCGTGCCCGATGGTGAGGGCCGGACCCTGCAAGGGCGCATCGGCCCCCATCGTGCGGAACTTGTGGATGCGAAACGGCCGCCCGCCCCGGCCCACGCGCTCCTGACGGAACAGCACCGGGCCGGCCGAGTCCCAGCGGATGGCCAGGGCGATCACCGCGAACAGGGGCGCCAGGAGCACCAGCGCCAGGGCGCTGAGAACCAGATCAAAGATGCGTTTGGGCATGAACAGGGCAGCATACCGTGGCCATACTGGGTTCGCGAGGCGGTAGCACTCCGACCGACGCTGCCGACGTCCTGACGGACCTGAAGACATCAAAGCCCGCTTCTCGGGATAATGGTTCAACAGGGAGCCCACAGGACTTCGCAGGTGACTTCAGATCGCCGTGGCTCGTCAAGTTTGGCGATGGCCGCCCCGCATGCCCTCCCGCATATCTCCCGCATATCCCCCGCATGTAAGTGCGCATCTTTTCCCGTGATGGCCAGGCCATCCTGATTGCATGAACGCTTTTGCCGATACCCCGCATTCCCTGCATGCGCCCGCTTCCTTGCGCCGTCCCCCGCGCGCGCGCCGTGAGCGCTGCGTCGCCTTGGTGGATGCCCGCTACCTGGCCTGGCTGGCCGATCAGGACGACACCACCGGCCCGCGGCTGGACCGCCTCCAGGCCTGCCTGGAAGCCGCGCTGGACGCGCAGGCCTTCCCGGCTGAAATCTCCCGCCTGTACTGGTACGCCAGTGAACGCCCGGAGCGCGTGCTGCCGGGCATCGTGCACCGCTGGGTGGCCCCGGAGATGTCGGACGCGGGCGCCTCGCTGACACTGGCCATGGCACGTGACCTGATGGGGCTGGCCGAGCACCCGGGTTACGACCGCGTGGTGCTGCTGACCGACGACGACCGCCTGCTGCCCGTGGTGGATGCGGCGCAGTTGCAGGGCATGACCGTGTGCCTGCTGGGCGACGAGACCGCCGAGGATCTGGACGCCTTGGCCAAGTCCGACGCCGCATGGTCGGCCCTGCTGCGACAGGCCGATGAGCGCTGCATCGTGCGCGGACAGGATCTGGCCCGCGCGGTGTGGGGTGACGGCGTGGTGATGATCGAACGATCGGGCCCGGCAGCCGGGCGCGATGGTCGTGAACTGCAGGACCTGCGCGAAGGCCGCGAAAGCCGCGATTGGGGCGCCCGCTCCGGCCTGGGCGATCCCCGGGCAGGGCGGCAGCGGCCCATGGGGCCCTCTCACGAGGAACTCCACGAGATGCGTCAGGCGCTGCAGCCGATGATCAGCACCTGGTGGGACGACCTGCCGGTGGAAGACCGCCAGGAACTGGAAGCCGAGCTGCCCACCTCGCGCGGCCTGCCTCAGGAGGCAGACCGTCACTTGCTGCTGCGCCTGAGCCAGCAACTCGGACGCCCGCTGACGCCAGCGGAAAAGAAACTGATGCGGGAACTGGCGCGCGACACGGCGCTGGGCCCGCAAGGCGGGCCGGTCGCCGACGCCCCGGACGCACCACAAGCCCCCCAAGCCACCAACGCCAGACCCACCGCCGGAGCCGCGACGGGCGCCGACGCCGAAGAAGAAGCAGCGAAAAGCGCGGCCTGAATGCAGCCTGAGCGGGCCTAAACGGCCCGCAAGGCGGACCGGAGCGCGCGCGCCACCCGCTCGACATCGCCCTCGGTCATGCGGGTGTACAGCGGCAGGCTGAGCATGCGCTCGTAGGCGCGCTGGCTGTTCGGAAACTGCGCCGGGCGCAGGCCGTAGC
>JAJTDM010000080.1 GCA_021300575.1 Rubrivivax sp. | reverse complement strand
CAGCGCGCAGGCGTGACCGCAGACGGTACGCGGGCCCCATCCGCGCTCGCGCGCCAGGCGCGCCACGTGGCCCAGGTTCGCCTGCGGCGGATCCAGGTGCTCGTCGATGTGGAAGTCCAGGCGCAGCCCGTGGCGCTGAGCGAGGTCGAAGGCCTGTGGCAGCAGGTGCGTGGGCGCGCCGGGGTAGACGAACCAGCCGAGCACACCCCCTCCCTCGGCCACGGCGGCTGTCATCGTCGCGGCGCGCTGCGGGTCCTCGAGTTCAGCCACCGAGGCCAGCGAGGTGATCGTCAGCTCCACGCGGCCGGCCCAGCGGGAGCGCAGGTCCTGCAGCACGCACCAGGCCAGTGGCCCTTCGGGCACCGACCAGTCGCAGTAGCTGTTGAGCGCCCGGGTGCCGTGGGCAAATGCGCTTCGCAGCGCGAACTCGATGCGGCGCGCCAGCTCGGGCGCCGACCAGCGGACATAGTCGCCACGCACGCGGGTGATCGCCGCGAAGAGGTCACGCTCGGGCGCCAGGCCGGCGGCGCACAGGTCACCCTTGTCCAGGTGCGTGTGCGGATCGACGAAGGCCGACATCACGGTGGAGCCGTCGAGGTCGATCACCGGCGCGCCGCCTGCGGGCAGCGCGTCGAAGGCGGCCTGCGGCAGCACCTGCTCGATCTTCCCTTCGGCCAGGCGCAGCGCCGTGAGGCCGGACGCCGATATCTCCCGCAGCACCGGCGGGACGTTGGCGCGAACGAGCCAGCAATGCGGCGGCAGCGGCTGCAGCTGCGACAGGGCCGGGTTCAGATCACACCTCCCGACGCAGTTCGCTCTCGTGCCAGTGGCCCAGCAGCAGCTTGGCCAGGGCGGCGAAGGCGATGAAGATCACGATGCCCAGCAGCGACACCAGCAACAGCGCGGCGAACATCATCGGTATCTCGGTGCGGAAGCTGGACTCCAGGATGCGCGAGGCCAGGCCCGTCTCGCGGCCCGCCGCACCAGCCGTGAACTCGGCCACCACCGCGCCGATCAGGCTCAAGCCGCCGGCAATCTTCAACCCGCCAAGGAAGTACGGCAGGGCGCTGGGCACGAGCAGCCACCGGAACCTCTGCCAGGGCGTGGCGCCGTACAGCTGGTACAGGTCGCGCAGGTTGGTGTCGGCGCTCTTCAGGCCGATGACGGTGTTCGACAGGATGGGAAAGAACGCGACGATCCATGCGCAGATCAACAGCGCCGAGGTGGTCGAGTCCACGTAGATCAGGATCAGCGGGGCGATGGCGACGATGGGGGTGACCTGCAGCACCACGGCAATCGGAAACAGGGCGATCTCCACCCATTTGGACAGGGCGAAGGCCATCGCGATCAGCACGCCGCCCGCCACCGCGACAGCCAGCGCCATGAGCGTGAGCTTGACCGTGAACCACAGCGAGGGCGCCAGATTGCTCCAGTTCTTCACCAGCGTCTGCAGCACCAGGCTGGGCGCGGGCAGGATGTAGTGGGGGATGCCGTTGACCCGCACGAGGGCCTCCCATCCCAGCAGCAACAGGGCGACGATGGCCAGCGGCAGCACGATGCGGCCTGCGGCCTCACGGCGCTGTGCCCGCAGCAGTCGCTGGGCTGCAGGGTTGGTGACAGCGTCCTGCGGTGCCAGGGTCTCGGATGGCGTCATGGTCTCGATCATCCCTGGGGGCTGCTAGTGGTCCACCGCAATGCCGTCCATCGTGCCGTGCAGCGCACGCTGCACCCGCTTGACGTGCTCGTTGTAGCGGCTGGAGACATGGAAGTCGCCGGTGTGCCGTGGGTAGGGCTCATCGATCGCGATCTCGTCGATCACGCGCCCAGGCCGCGGCGCCATCACCACGATGCGGTTCGACAGGTAGACCGACTCGTAGACGCTGTGGGTGACGAAGATCACGGTGAAACGGTGCTCGCGCCAGATCGACAGCAGATCATTGTTGAGCTTGGTGCGCGTCATCTCGTCCAGCGCAGCAAAAGGCTCATCCATCAGCAGCAGGCGCGGGTGGGTGACCAGCGCCCGCGCGATCGACACGCGCATCTTCATGCCCCCAGACAACTCACGCGGGTAAACGCCGGAGAACCTGGACAAGCCCACCATCGTCAGGGCCTCGCGCACGGTGGCATCGGCCGCGTCTCGGCCGGTCCCAGCCAGCCGCAATGGGAGCCAGACGTTGTCGAAGACCGTGGCCCAGGGCATCAGCGTCGGCTCCTGGAACACGAAGCCCAGATCGCGGTCGGTGCGTGGTGCCGTCTGGAGCTGCCCCGCATCCCGGGTCAGCCTCCCATCGGTGGGTGATGTGAGCCCTGCGATCAGCCGAAGCGCCGTGCTCTTGCCGCAACCCGAGGGGCCCAGGAAGCTGACGAAGTCATGGGCGCCTATCGTCAGGCTCATGTCCTGCAGAGCCAGCGTGCCGTTGGCAAAGCGCTTGCTCACGCGATCGAGCGTGACCAGCGTGGCCAGGGGCGCGGCGGCGGCCTGCGGATCCGGGTGCAGCAGCGGGGCGTCTGACACGGCCTAGCCCCACGGCGGCTGGTTGTCCAGCAGTGCAAGGTCATGGCGCTGGACCTCGCGCAGCAGTTCGACGAAACGGTCGCTGACAAAGTCCAGCACCGCGCGGCCCTTGCCGGCCGTGGCCGCAGAGGCGTCGCCACAGGCGCCTTCGGGATTCAGGTCCTGCGTCTGCCAGCCGAGCTTGCCGCTGGGCGTGATGCTCAGGAAGCGGTTGTCGCGCGCCATGCGCTCGGTCAGCGACTCGAAGCGCCGCGCGTGCTGCATCTGCACGGTGGAGGGCTTCAGGGCCAGCATCACCGAGGTCTCGAGATCTCCGGCATGGATGCCGTGGCGCAGCTCGTGCTCGCTGAACAGCCCCGCAGGCAGCCCCAGCGTGTACCAGTTGGCGGCCACGACCATCATGTCGTGGCGCTCGCGCAGGTCACGCGTGACGATGTCCATCACGTTCATCTGCCCGCCGTGGGCGTTGAAGAACACCAGCTTGCGCACGCCCGAGCGGGCGACGCTGGCGCCGATGTCCATCCACAGCGCGATCAGCGTCTGCGCCGACAGCGTCACCGTCCCCGGGTAGCGCGAGTGCTCGTTGCTCTTGCCGTAGGCCGTGGGCGGCAGGAACAGCACGGGCAGGTCTTCGGGCAACTTGGGCGCCACCGCAGCGACCACGCCTTCGATGGTGGCGAGATCGGTGGAGATCGGCATGTGCGGCCCATGCTGCTCCACCGCCCCCACCGGGAGCACGGCGATCAGCGTCTCACGCGGCAGCCGCGAGAACTGCTCGCTCGTGTAGTCGGTCCAGAAGCGGCTGTGCCAGGGGCTCATGATCGGGGCCCAGCGGGGCCTTGGCTGTTCAGGAACTGCGTAGCAGGCTATTCGTTCCTGACCATTTGGTCAGTATCGAAAACCCTAGTGATGCTCCACGCCGTACCGTTACCCAAGGTAACGACCTGCCGCTTCACAATAAACCCTGACCACTTGTGAGGTTTCTCCGCCGCGACGCCCCAGGCGTCCGGGCGCATGGCGGCTGCTTCAGGCCAGAGCGGACAGCTCCTTGCGCACGCGCTCGATGAACGCCGCCCGCTCGGCTTCGGTGACATAGTTCATGTTGTAGAGCTGCAGCCAATGACGGCGGCAACCCTTCGCATACAAGGGGCGCAGGCCCTTCATCAGCAGGCTGCGCCCCGGGTCGCCGATCAGTTTCAGCCACCACCAGGGCGCCCCCGACGTGGTGATGCCCACGAACAGGCGGATGTTGGACAGCTGGCCGCCGATGCGCTGCTGCTTCGCCTTGGCCACCGTGAACGCGACCCCGGGCAGCCACACCCGCTCCAGCCAGCCCTTGAACATCGCCGGCACCCCATAGAACCAACTGGGATAGACGGCCACCCAGCCCTCGGCCCAGCGCAGGGCGTCCACGTGAGACGCGACGCCCGCGATGTTGCGCGCCGTGTCGCTGAGGTAGGACTGCTTCTCCTCGAGCGTGAACACCGGGTCGAACCGCTCGGCGTAGAGGTCGATGCATCGCAACTCGTGTCCTGCCGCACGCAAGGACTCGCAGGCCACGCGGTACAGCGCCGAGCCGTAGCTGTCGGGGTCGGGGTGGCAGAAGACAACCAGCAGGCGCATGGGGTGGCAGCGGCTTGTGGAACGCCAGCCATTTCACCAGAGGCGCGGCCCTGCCGGGAGCTGTTTTCAGCGAAAACCCGGCTCTGTCGCATGCGCCGGTGGGCGGCTTGCCACAGAATCGGGCCGGCCCGGCGACATCCCGTCGCAGGTTTCATCAGGCGTTTCATCTGGCGGCTCCGCCCATGAGCTTTCTGTGGCCTCAGCACCTGTGGTGGATGCTCGCGTTGCCGCTGCTGGTGCTGCTGTACCTGTGGCTGCTGCGCAGGCGGGTGAAGGTGGCGCTGCGGGTCAGCAGCATCGGCACCGCGCGGGCAGCGCAAGGCCGGACCTTGCGGCGCCACCTGCCGCCCGCCCTGCTGCTGCTGGCGCTGGGCCTGCTGCTGCTCGCCCTGGCGCGACCGGTCGGGCGGGTCATGCTGCCCGGGGCGAAGTCCACGGTCCTGCTGGCGCTGGACGTGTCCCTGAGCATGAGGGTGACGGACGTCAAGCCCACGCGCATGGTCGCAGCCCAGGAGGCGGCCAAGAGCTTCCTGCAGGACCTGCCCCGCGACATCGACGTGGGCGTCATCACCTTCGCCGGCACGGCTCAGGTGGCCCAGCAGCCCACGCGCGACCGGCCCTCCCTGGTGGGGGCCATCGACGGCATCCAGATGCAGCGAGGTACGGCCCTGGGCAGCGCCATCGTGGTGTGCCTGGCGGAGTTGTTCCCTGGACAGGGGATCGACCTCGCTGACATGGTCTTCGGGCCGCAACGCAGACCCCTGAACCCCGAGCGGCAGGCCAAGGCAGAGGCCCAGGCCTTCACCCCCGTTGCGCCAGGCAGCTACAAGCCGGCGGTCATCATCCTGCTCAGCGACGGCCGGCGGACCACGGGCGTGGACACGCTTCAGGCCGCGCAGATGGCAGCCGACCGCGGGGTGCGGGTTCACGTCATCGGGCTCGGCACCCCCGACGGTCACCTCGCCGCGGGCGAGGGCATGGCCTTCTACCTGCAGCTCGACGAGGCGACGCTGCGCGAGGTGGCGCGCATGACAGGCGGCGAGTACCACTCAGCCGCCTCTGCGCAGGCGCTGCACAAGGTCTACCAGGAACTCGGGTCCAAGGTGCTGCTGCAGACGCGAGAGACCGAGCTGACGGCCTTGCTGTGCCTGCTGGCGGCCTGCCTGCTGGTGGCAGGGTCGGGGCTGTCGCTGAAGTGGTACGGGCATATGGCCTGACGAACCCGAGGCTTCCCCGATTGGCAACACGGGGGAATTGGGTCAGCATGGCGCCATGACCGCCCCGACAGAACCGACCCCACCCGCGGCGCGCCACTTCATCGACGGCCTCAAGGAGGCCGGCATCGACTGGCTGTTCTGCAACCTGGGCACCGACCACGTGACCCTGGTGGACGAGCTGGCGCGCGCCGAGCTGGAGGCTCGGCCGGCGCCGAAGGTGGTGCTGTGTCCGCATGAGAACGTGGCAGTGCACATGGCCGGCGGCTACGCGGCGCTGACCGGCAGGGGCCAGGGCGTGCTGGTGCACGTGGATGCGGGCACGGCCAACGCCGCCATGGGCCTGCACAACCTGATGCGCGGGCGGCTGCCGGTGATGCTGATGGCCGGGCGCGCACCCTATGCCCTGCATGGCGAGCTGCCCGGCGCGCGTGACAACTATGTTCACTACGTGCAGGACCTGTTCGACATGGGCTCGCTGGTGCGGCCGTATGTCAAGTGGGAGTACAACCTGCCCTCCGGTGTGGTGGCCAAGGAGGTCATCCGGCGCGGGCACACGCTGATGCACAGCGACCCGCCAGGCCCGGTCTACCTGACCCTGCCGCGCGAGACCCTGGCCGAGCCCGTGGCTGCCGGCCACGCGCGCAGCTACCCTGCGCAGCGCTACGGCGCCGCAGGTTCCGGCACGGTGCCGCGCGAGGCGGCGCTGGACATCGCGCGTGCCCTGATGGCCGCCGAGCACCCCCTGGTGGTCACCTCCTACCTGGGTCGCAGCGCCCGGGCGGTGCAGGCGCTGGAGGCGCTGGCCCTGCTGTGCGGTCTGCGGGTGGTGGAGTCCAACCCGTCCTGGCTGTGCATGGACCGAGGGTCGCCGTGCTTTGCCGGCTTCGATGCCCAGGCCCTGTTGCCGCAGACCGACCTGGGCCTGCTGCTGGACGTGGATGTGCCCTGGTTGCCGGGTGGCGCGCAGCCACGCGAGGATTCGCGCTGGCTGCACATCGACGTGGACCCGGTGAAGAAGGATTTTCCGGTCTGGGGCTTTGCCACCGACGAACGCTGGCAGGCCGACTGCGCACTGGCCTTGCGCGACATCCATGCAGCCGTGCAGTCGCTGGCTGACGCCGACTTCCATGCCCGAGTGGCGCAGCGCCGGGCAGGCTGGCTCGCCGCCCGCCAGGCGCGCGTTGACCGCACCGCGGCGGCGGCTGCGGACCCTGGCCAGACCGACGCGCTCAACCCGGCCTGGGTGTGCGCGGTGCTGGGGCGTCACCTGCGCCCTCACGATGTGCTGGTCAACGAGGGCATACGCAACGGGCCCCATGTGCTGGCGCAGATACCGCGAAGCCAGCCGCTCACGCTGCTGGGCGGCGCTGGAGGCGGCCTGGGCTACAGCGCGGGCATGGCCCTGGGCGCCTGTCTGGCCCTGCAGGACGCCGGCAGCCCGGCCCGCGTGGTGCATGTGGAAGGCGACGGCGGGTTCCACTTTTCCACGCCCACCTCGGTGTATGCGGTGGCCCAGCAGTACCGCCTGCCCATCCTCAGCGTGGTGCTGGACAACGGCGGCTGGCAGGCGGTGAAGGAAGCCGTGCTGCGGGTACATCCTGACGGCCCTGCGGCGCAGGCCCAGCAGTTCCATGCCCGGCTGGACGGCCAGGCGCGCCGCTTCGAGCAGGTGGCCCAGGCTTTCGGCGCCCACGGCGAGCACGTCAGCCGCCCCGAGGACCTCGAAGCGGCGATCCTGCGCTGCCTGGCCGCCCTGGACGCAGGGCGCGCCGCGGTGCTGGTGGCGTCGGTCCGAAAGATCTGACGGGCCCACCCCGCGCCAGATGACACAGGAAACCCCACACGACGTCGGCCCCGCGGCCCGTTCTTCTGCTTGACCGCACCCTTACCCCTCACACCAGGAGACCTCCCCATGTCCACACGTCGCCTACCGTCCCCGCAGCAACAAAGCCTCACCCGCAGGGCTGTGCTCGCGGCCCTCGGCGCCGCGCCTGCCTGCGCGGCGCTCCTGCCCCTGGGTGCCAGCGCACAGGCGGTCTGGCCCCAGAAGGCCGTGCGCATCGTGGTGCCCTACGCGCCGGGTGGCGCCAACGACATCCTGGCGCGACTGGTGGCCGAGAAGCTCGCTCCTGCGCTGGGCCAGCCGGTGCTGGTCGAGAACAAGGCCGGGGCTGGCGCGGTGGTGGGCACGGACTTCGTGGCCAAGGCTGCACCCGACGGCTACACGCTGCTGATGGCCGCCAGCGGGCCCATCGTGTTCAACCCGGCCCTGATGAGCAACCTGTCGTACGCGCCGCTGCGCGACCTGGCGCCGATCTCCATGGCAGGCTCGTTTCCCATGATCCTGGCCGTGCGCGAGGACTTCCCGGCCAAGACGGTGGCGGAACTCGTGGCCTACTCGCGCGCCAACCCCGACAAGACCGCCTACTCCTACCCCTCGGCGTCGTTCCAGCTGGTGATGGAACTGGTCAAGCAACGCACGGGCATGCGCGCCCTGAACGTGCCCTACCAAGGCAGTGCGCCCTCGATCAACGCGGTGATGACGGGCGAGGTGCAGATGACGATGATCGATTCCGGCCCGATCGCCGCACTCATCAAGTCCGGCAAGCTGCGCGCGCTGGCCGTCACCTCCGAGCAGCGCCTGGCCAGCTACCCCGGTGTGCCAACGCTCAGAGAGCAGGGGGTGGACATCGCCGTCAACTTCTGGAGCGGGCTGCTCGCGCCTGCAGGAACGCCGGCGCCCGTGCTCGCACGGCTGCAACAGGAGATGGCCCGCATCATGGCGCAGCCGGATGTGGTGGAGCGCCTGTCCAAGCTGGACATCCGCCCGGTGGGGGGCAGCAGCGCTGACTTCGGCCGCACCATCGCGCAGGAGATCGAACTGTGGACCCAGGTGGCGCGCGCGAACAACATCAAGGCCAACTGACGCCTGGGCCGGGATGATCGCCAGGCGACGGTTCCCGAAGATGCAGCCCTCCGCCACCGCAGCCCTGGGGGCCTCTTGAAGTCTGCTGACCCCGGCGCGAAGCGCATCGCCATCGCAGGTGCCGGCATCGCCGGGCTGTGCACCGCGCTGGCGCTGCGGCAGCGTGGCTGTGCCGTGGAGCTGTACGAGCAGGCAGGACAGCTGGGCGAGGTGGGCGCCGGCCTTCAGCTGTCACCCAACGGCACGCGGGTGTTGCGCAGCCTGGGCCTGGAGGAGGCGCTGCGGCCCTGGGTGTGCGAGGCTGCGCGCAAGGAGGTGCGCCACTACGCCCATGGACGCCGCTGGAAGCTCTTCGATCTGGGGGCCGACTGCCGTGAGCGATTCGGGGCCCCCTTCTGGATGATGCACCGCGGCGACCTCCACCGGGTGCTGTTGCAGGCGCTGCAGGCTCAAGACCCGCAAGCGGTGAGGCTCGACGCACGCGTGGTGCGCGCTGTCAACCAGGGCGAAGGGGTGCACTTCACGCTGGCCGACGGTTCCAGTGGCCAGGCCGATGCGCTGCTCGCGTGCGACGGCGTTCACTCCGTGCTGCGCGGGCAGCTGCTGGGCGAGGACGAGGCCCGCTTCACGGGACTGCTGGCGTGGCGGGGGCTGGTGCCGATGCACGCGCTGCCCGAGCACCTGCGCACCCGCGCGGGCGAACACGTGGGCACCAACTGGGTGGGCCCTGGCGCGCATGTGATCACTTACCCGGTGCGCGCCGGCGCCTTGATGAACGTGGTGGGCATTGTCGAGCGAAGCGACTGGCAAGCCGAGTCCTGGACGCAGCCTGGCACCGTCGCAGAACTGCTTCAAGACTTTTCGAACTGGCATGAGGATTTGCGCAGCCTGATGGGCGCGATCGATCAGCCCTTCAAGTGGGCCCTGCTGGGCCGCAAGCCGCGGCGGGGCTGGGGCCAGGGCCGGGTCTGCCTGCTGGGCGATGCGGCCCACCCCACGCTGCCGTTCCTGGCCCAGGGGGCCAACATGGCCCTCGAAGACGCGGTGGTGATGGCCGACTGCCTGGCCGGCGAGGCCTCCGTGGAGCAGGGGGTCCAGCGCTTCGAGGCGCTGCGCTGGCAGCGCACGGCCGACATCGTCAACCGCTCGGCCGACAACGCCTCACGGTTCCACAACCCGGCCCTGGCGGACCCCGCCTTTGCCACGGCCTACATCGACCAGGAGTGGGACAGCGACAAGGTGCGTCACCGCTACGACTGGTTGTTCGAGTACGACGCGACGAGCGCAGCGGCTTCACCCACACCTGCAGCACATGGATGACACCGAGGTCCTGATCGCCGGCGCCGGGCCGGTGGGCATCACCCTGGCGATGTGCCTGGCGCAGCGGGGCATCCGCAGCCTGGTGATCGAACCCAAGGCACCCGACGCCCTGCCGGACGTGAAGTGCAACCACGTGTCGGCGCGCAGCATGGAGCTGTACCGGCGGCTGGGCGTGGCGGACGCGCTGCGGGCGGCCGGCCTGCCGGATGACTATCCCCACGACGTGTCCTACCGCACCACCACCGTCGGCCGCGAGGTCACGCGCATCCACATCCCCGGGCGTCTCACCCGCAAGACCGACACCAGCGGCCCGGACGGCTGGTGGCCCACGCCCGAGCCGCCCCACCGCATCAACCAGCGCTTCCTGGAGCCCATCCTGCTGGCCCAGGCCAAGTGCCAGCCCGGGATCACCCTGGCGCACCGCGAGCGCGTGAGCGGCTTCACCCAGCACGACCGCGGGGTGGACGTCGAAGTGATGGACGAGGACACCGGCGCGCCGCGCAGCGTGCGGGCGCGGTACCTGGTGGGCTGCGACGGCGGGCGGTCCACCATCCGCAAGGCGATGGGTGTCCGGCTGGTGGGAGATAAGGTTGTGCAGCGCGTGCAGAGCACCTGCATCCGCGCGCCGGGCCTGATCGGGCGCCTGCACACAGCGCCCGCCTGGGCCATGTTCAGCGTGAACCCGCGCCGCAGCGGCAACGTCTACGCCATCGATGGCCGCGAGGTCTGGCTGGTGCACAACTACCTGCGCGACAACGAGCCCGACTTCGACTCGGTGGACCGCGATGGGGCCCTGCGCGCCATCCTCGGCGTGGACGAGACCTTCCCCTACGAGTTGATGAGCAAGGAAGACTGGTTCGGCCGCCGTCTGGTGGCCGAGCAGCTGCAGCAGGGCCGTGTCTTTATCGCCGGAGACGCCGCGCACCTGTGGGTGCCCTACGCGGGCTATGGCATGAACGCGGGCCTTGCCGACGCCGCCAATCTCGCCTGGCACCTGGCAGGGCAGATCGAGGGCTGGGCAGCACCCCATGCGCTGGGCGCTTACCAGCGCGAGCGCCACCCCATCACCGAGCAGGTGTCGCACTTCGCGATGAACCACGCCCACGCCATGAGCCAGCGGCGCCGCGCCATCCCGGCCGAGATCGAGGACGACACGCCGCAGGGGCAGGCCGCTCGCGAGGCCTTCGGGCGAGACCTGTACGAGCTGAACGTGCAGCAGTACTGCTGCGCCGGTCTGAACTTCGGCTACTACTACGCCGACTCTCCGCTGATCGTCTACGACGAGGAGCCTGCGCCTGATTACGGCATGGGGCACTTCACGGCCTCCACCGTCCCCGGATGCCGCACGCCACACTTCTGGCTGGAGGATGGCCGCAGCCTGTACGACGCCTTCGGCCCGGCCTACACGCTGCTGCAGTTGCGTCCTGGCTGCGGGCCTTCGGTGGCCGCGCTGCAGTCCGCTGCCGCACACCACCGCATCCCCCTGAAGGTGCTGGACGTGTCGGCACACCCCGACGTGCCCGGCGAGTACCGGCATGCCCTGCTCATCGCGCGCGCCGATGCGCACACCGTGTGGCGCGGGAACTCGGCCGATGTGGAAACAGCCGAACAGGTGATGGCGCGGCTGAGCGGACGCGCTTGACCGCGCCGGGCTTTCGAAGACCGTGTAATCCGCAAGCCATCAGACAGATCGCAGCCGTAGGGCGCGCCCGTGGCGCAGGACAATCCCGACATGAGCACCTTGTTGATCCATCGCGCCCGCTGCGTGGCCACGCAGGACGATGCCGGCACCGAGCTGGCGCATGCTTCCATCGTCGTGCAAGACGGCCTGATCGAGGGCGTGTACCCCGAAGGCCAGCTGCCGGCGCAGTGGCGGGCGCCGGGCGCGGTGGACGAGGTGATCGACGCCCGCGCCCACGTGGTGGTACCGGGCCTGGTCAATACGCACCACCACATGGTGCAGTCCCTCACCCGCGCGGTGCCCGGGGTGCAGAACGCCGAGCTGTTCACCTGGCTCAAGGGCCTGTACCCCATCTGGGCCGGGCTGACGCCGGAGATGGTGACGGTGTCGCACCAGGTGGCCATGGCCGAGTTGCTGATGAGCGGCTGCACCACCAGCAGCGACCACCTCTACATCTACCCCAACGGCATCCGGCTGGAAGACAGCATCGCCGCCGCCCAGACCGTGGGCCTGCGCTTCACCGCCACGCGCGGTGCCATGAGCGTGGGACAGAGCCAGGGCGGACTGCCGCCGGACCGGGTGGTGGAGTCCGAGCCCGAGATCCTGCGCGAGAGCCAGCGGCTGGTCGAACGCTGGCACGACCCGTCGCACGGCGCCATGCTGCAGATCGCGCTGGCCCCTTGCTCGCCCTTCACCGTCAGCCGGGACCTGATGCGGGAGTCCGCCGCCCTGGCCCGCAGCCTGGGCGTGCGGCTGCACACCCACCTGGCGGAGAACGACCACGACGTGGCCTACACGCAGGAGCGCTTCCACTGCACGCCCACGCAATACGCCGAGGAACTGGGCTGGGTGGGCGACGACGTCTGGCATGCCCACTGTGTGAAGATCGACGAGCCCGGCCGCTACCTCTTCGCGCGCACCGGGACGGGCATCGCCCACTGCCCCTGCAGCAACATGCGCCTGGCCAGCGGCATCCTGCCGCTGCGGCGCCTGCTGGACGACGGCGTGAAGGTGGGCCTGGGCGTGGACGGCAGCGCCAGCAACGACGCCGCCCACCTGCTGAATGAGGCGCGGCAGGCCATGCTGCTGGCCCGGGTGGGCCGTGCGCTGGAGCCCTTCGGCTGCGACCGCGGCCCCGCCGACATGACCCCGCGTGATGCCCTGCGCCTGGCCACGCGGGGCGGCGCCGAGGTGCTGGGCCGCGCCCACGACATCGGGCAGATCCGTGCCGGCTACTGCGCCGACCTGGCGCTGTTCCGCACCGACACCCTGGCCATGGCCGGCGGCGCGGTGCACGACCCCGTGGGCGCGCTGATGCTGTGCGCCAGCGCCAACGCCGACTTCACCGTGGTGCATGGGCGCGTGGTGGTGCGGCAGGGACACCTGACCACCGTCGACCTGGGCCCGCTGA
This sequence comes from Rubrivivax sp., assembly GCA_021300575.1. Taxonomy (GTDB): domain Bacteria; phylum Pseudomonadota; class Gammaproteobacteria; order Burkholderiales; family Burkholderiaceae_C; genus Rubrivivax. The sequence continues at coordinate 2,809 of JAJTDM010000080.1, read as the reverse complement.
TCGAGCGCCACAACGCCATGGCGCGACAGTTGGCCGAACAGGCGCGTTGAAGCGCGCCGCACTGGCGGCGCTTGGCAAGCTCGACGCTGTGGGCGCTGACTGGGTTGGTGTTGGTGGGAGGGGCGACGCCCTTCAGGGCTGCTGATGCGCTCCCGAACAAGCCTCCATCCCGATCGTGCGCGCAGGCAGCGCCGCGATCAGTTCGTGCAGCTTGGCGCGCGGCACGTTCGGCCGCACCATCTCGGCTGCAAGCACGCTGGGTGCCGCAGCAATCAGTAATGAAATCTCAACTGTGCGATCTCGAGTGCATCCTCGGTCACGCGGTAAACCATTCGGTGTTCGTCCGTGAGGCGGCGCGACCAAAAGCCTGACAGGGCATGTTTCAGTGGCTCTGGCTTCCCTACGCCAGCAAATGGGTCGCGTTGTACTTCCTTGATCAGCTTGTTGATTCGCTCCACCATTTTTCGGTCTTGCTTTTGCCAGTACAGGTAGTCTTCCCATGCCTCATCTGAGAACGTCAGCTTCACTCGGCAAGCTCCCGAGGGATTCCCTTGCCAGCGTTGAGCTGTGCCATCGAGCTCAGCAGACGTCGGGCATTGGCTGGGCTGCGCAGCAGGTACGCGGTTTCTTCCAGCGCTTTGTAGTCTTCCAGCGAGAGCATGACCACGGCCTTCTCGCCGTTGCGGGTAATGATCAGGGGCTCGTGATCGCTGCAGACTCTGTCCATCGTGCTGGCCAGGTTGGCTCGCGCCGAGGAGTAGGTGATTGCATCCATGGTGCCGCTCCGATATGTACGCGTTATTGTACCTACATGAGGCCTCTGATGCTCACCGGTCGCAAGACACCCAACCCCTCGGTCAAGCTGACCCGCTACGGCAGGCGCTAGACTCCTCGAACGGAGGCACACATGGACACGCCCCTTGTCACGCGCGACCCCGAAGTCATGAGCGGAGCGCTCTGCTTCGCCGGCACCCGCGTGCCCGTGAAGAACCTGTTCGACTACCTGGAAGGTTCTTCTTCGCTCGAGGACTTCTTGGAAGACTTCCCGAGCGTGAGCCGGGACCGTGCGGTCGCTGTGCTTGAAGTCGCCCGCGAGCGCTTGGCCGCCGATGCGTCTGCTGCTTGATGAGTGTGTCCCGACGCGATTGAAGAAGGCGTTGCCGCGCCACGAGGTATCAACCGTCGTTCTCCAGGGGTGGTCTGGCGTCAAGGACGGCAACTCTGCTGGAATCAGTCCCCGCTCTGGAGAAGGCGCTCGTCAGTCTGAAGCCCTGCACGTATGTGCTGGTTCGCTGGGGCTGACCTGCTCCCCTCATGCCATACCAATCTGAAGCAGCAGGCATCCGCCCACCGGCCTGTGCGCCCTCCAAGCCACCCGGATCAGTGCTGAAATCACGCCTTCCTCCCTGCCTCACCGCCCACACTCCTATCCCCCCATGACCCAAGACCCGCTCATCACCGGCTGGGGCCACACGCCCTTCGGCAAGCTCGACGCTGTCGACCTGGAGCAGTTGATCCGCGACGCGGCGCTGCCGGCACTTGACAGTGCGGGGCTGGCGCCGGAAGAGATCGACGGCCTCTTCGTCGGCCACTTCAACGCCGGCTTCGTGCCCCAGGACTTCACCGCGGCGCTGCCGGCGGTGGCGATTCCGGCGTTTCGCCACACGCCGGCGGTGCGCTGCGAGAACGCCTGCGCCACGGGCTCCGCGGCCATCTGGACGGCGGTGGACGCGCTGAAGTCGGGCCGCATGAAGCGGGCACTCGTCATCGGCATGGAGAAGATGAACGGCCTGGCCACGCCGCAGGTCTCGGCCACGCTGCTGCGCTGCTCCTACGTGAAGGAGGAATCAGGCGACCCGGCCGGCTTTGCCGGCGTGTTCGGCCAGATCGCCACCGAGTACGGCCGCCGCCACGGCGACCCGTCCGACGCGATGGCCGCCATCGCCGCCAAGAACCACGCCCACGGCATGGCCAACCCCTATGCGCACATGCGGCGCGACTTCGGCTTCGACTTCTGCCGCACGCCCTCGGAGAAGAACCCCTTCGTCGCCGGGCCGCTCAAGCGCTCGGACTGCTCGCTGGTGTCCGACGGCGCTGCGGCGCTGGTGCTGAGCATGGAGCCGAACCCGCGCGCCAAGGTGCCGCCCATCCGCTGGCGCTCGCGCACGCAGGTCAACGACTTCATGCCCATGTCGCGGCGCGACCCCACCTGGTTCGAAGGCTCGGCGCGCGCCTGGCAGCAAGGCCTGGCGTCGGCGGGTGCTCGGCTGGAAGACCTGAGCTTCATCGAACTGCACGACTGCTTCACCATCGCCGAGCTGCTGCACTACGAGGCCATGGGCCTGGCCCCACGCGGTGAGGGCGCCCGGCCCGCGCTGGACGGCAGCACCCGCAAGGGCGGCGCGCTGCCGGTCAACCCCTCGGGCGGCCTGAAGTCCAAAGGCCACCCCATAGGCGCCACGGGGGTGTCGCAGCACGTGATGGCCGCCCTGCAGTTGTCCCGCACGGCGGGGGACATGCAGGTGGAAGGCGCCCGCCTGGGCGCCGTCTTCAACATGGGCGGCTCGGCCGTGGCCAATTACCTGAGCGTGCTGGAAGCGGCGTAAGCCGCCAGTTGCTGAAGGCGGTACGGACCAGCCGCTCTGGATCACAAGCGCGTGATCATGACGAATGGACGTGCTTCCTGTCGCGACCAAGTCTTGTCCAACGAGGTTTGAGCCTGGAGGCGGGCCCGTGATTCCAGCGAGGAATGAGCCTGGAGGAGTGCAGAGGGGGGTGGTTTGTTGCGGCCCGTGGTGGGCTGCTGCGC
>JAJTDM010000143.1 GCA_021300575.1 Rubrivivax sp. | reverse complement strand
TGGAACGAGGCCGAGCCGTGCACCACCTGCGCGCCCTGGGGGTTGGCCATCAGGCCCGCGGGCGCGCCGATGGCCGCCAGCGCGGCGGCCAGCAGGTGCAGGCTCAGGCCGGAGCGGCCTTCGGTACCGGTTGCTGCCGCGCCTGCTGGCCCCTGGTCACGGGCCAACCTGCGCGCCTGCGCCCGGCGCTGCTGGCGCGGCAGGCGCAGCGAGCCCTTCAGCGCAGCCAGCAGCGCGTCCAGGTGGTGGTGCAGGGGGGATTCAGCTCGCATGGCTGTCAGATCGCGTAGCTGAGTGCCAGGTGGAGGAAGCGGTCACCGCGGGGAGCCAAGCCCGCGCCGCGGGTGACCACGCCCACATCGGCGCGCAGTGCCAGGCGCTCGCGCCAGGTCAGCCGCACGCCCAGGCCCGCGCCCGCCAGCGAGGTGCGCACGTTCTCGCCGGGCTGGGGCAGGTTGCGACGCACCTCGCCTGCTTCGGCAAACAGCACCCAGGCGGCGGCCAGTGGCCCGGCGGCGCCGAGTGTCCAGGTCTTGACGGGCGATTGCAGCTCCAGCCCCCAGCGCTGGCCCTTGTCGGCCGAGGTCAGGCGGCCGTTGAAGCCCCGGATGGAGCCTTCGCCGCCGATGCTGAACAGCTCGGCCGACACCAGGGCGTCGTTGGTCCACTGGCCGTTCCACTGCGTGCTCAGCGTCCAGGCGCCCAAGGCGGTGGCGAATCCGGCGGAGGCGCGCTTGATGGTGTAGTTGGGGTTGGCGCCAGTCCTCAGGCCCGTTTCCTGGAAGACCGATTCGGCGCTGCGCCCGCCCGCGGGCAGGTTGCGGCTGAGGCTGAGCTGGCCGAAGACGCTGTTGCCCTCCTCGCGCCAGCTCAGGCTGTAGCTCAGGGTGACGGGGCGCAGCTTGATCTCGGGCACCAGGCTGGGGCCGCCGCTGGTGGAGGTGACCTGGCTGTCCACCGTACGCCAGTCCTGGCCGATGGACAGGCGGTGGTCCACCGCGCCCCAGCGCGGCAGCAGCCGCGTCAGGCGCAGGCTGTAGCTGTCCCCGCGGCTGGACAGCAGGTAGTCGCCCGCTGAGGTCTTGACCGTGCCCGAATCCACGCTGGAGTGCACGGCGGTGGTCTCCAGCATCAGCCCCAACGGGTACAGCGGCACGCGCAGGCTGGCAAAGCCGATCTTCACGTCGTCGACGTGGCCAGGAGAGGTCTGCACCTGGGCAGCGCCCACGATGTCGCGGTCCAGCAGGTTGGCGTGCTGCACGGTCAGGCCAGCGCGCCACTTGCCGGTGGCGTCGCTGCCGGTGTTGTCCAGCGACAACTGCGTGGTCCAGGGAGAGCGGTCTGCCACGCGCAGCACGCCGGTGAGGCTGCCGTCGTCTTCGGTGCGGAAGGTCACCTGCATCTGGCGACCGGGGTTCTCGTTGGCCAGGCGCAACTCGGCGGACAGTTCGGTGTCCACGGGGGTGATGCCCTGGCTCAACCCGGGTACGGCGCGCAGCACGTTCTCACGCGAGCGCGATTGCGCGCCGCTGATCTCAACGCGGGCCACCTGCAGTTCCTCGACCTGCAGCTTGACGACGCCGCCTTCGAGCGTCTGCTCAGGGATGAGCACCTGCACGGCGGTGATGCTGGCCTCGGCGTAGACATCGCGCACGGCCTGCACGGCGGACTCGATGTCGGAGAAGCGCCGGCCCGCGCCGGTGAACGGCGCCAACGCCGCGGCCAGACGGTCTGCGGGCACCTTGTCGGCCCCCACCACTTCAAAGCGCTTGATGTCAAAGCGCGGTTCAGGCCGGGGGGAGGTGACGCCGCCACCTGCGGCAGCCTGCGCCCAGGCAGACCCGGTCATCGCCAACGCAGCAGCCGCACACAGGGACAGTGCGACGCCCGCTGACAAGACCGGTGACCGGCGAACCTTGATCATCCTCACATTCTGTCGTCGAATACGAGGCCTTTCCAACCCCCAGTTGGGGGAGTTGACACCTTTTTCACATGAAGCTGCCATCAGCGTTTGCCCTCACCCCCAAGACGCTGGCCTCTTTGGTCTCGGCCGCTGCCACGCTGGGCGTGACGCTGCTGCTGTCATGGGCACTGGTGGCGGGCCGCACGCCCGAGATGCTGCAGCGGCTGGACCTGCTGATCTACGACTTCTGGGTGCGCTACACCGCCCAGCCGGCAGGCAAGCCGCAAGTGACGGTGCTGGAACTGGACGAGGCTTCCTTGCTGAAGCTGGGCCAGTGGCCCTGGCCGCGCGACCGCATCGCGCAGGTGGTGAAGGAGGTTTTCGATACCTACGGCGCCCGGGCGCTGGCCTTCGATATCGTGTTCGCCGAGCCCGACCGCAGCGACGCAGCGGCCATACGCCAGCGCCTGGAGCGGGTGCCGCCTGGCGCGAACGGCGCCGATGGCGCCTTGCGGCAGGAGTTCGAGGCCTTGATCGACTCACTGGACCGGGACCGGATGCTGGCCGAGGCCCTGAAGGGCCGCGACGTGGTGCTGGGCTACTACTTCAACGCCGACCCCACCAGCCGCAGCGGTGCCTTGCCCGAGCCCTGGCTGCCCGCCGACATGGCGCAGACCCTGGGCATCAGGGCCTTGTCGGGGCCCGGCTATGGCGCCAATCTGGAAGCGCTGGTGCAGGCTGCCAAACGCGCCGGCCACTTCAACCCGCGCGTGGACCTGGATGGCGTGACCCGCAGCATCCCGCTGTTGCAGGAAAACGACGGCATGCTCTACACCTCCCTCACCCTGGGGGTGCTGAGCCTGCTGGCCGGCGACAACGCGGCCGTGGATTTCGGCCCGGCGGTGACGGCTGGCGGGCGCGAAGTCACCGAGGCCTTGACCGTGGGCCCGTTCAAGCTGCCGATCGACGGACGCGCGCAGGCGCTCGTGCCTTTCTTCGGGGGGCGGGGCACGCTGCCGCGTGTGTCGGTGGCGGACCTGCTGGAGCGCAAGGCGGACCCGGCGCTGCTCAAGGGCCGGGTGGTGGTGTTCGGACCCATCGCTGCGGGGCTGAAGGACTCGCGCTCCACCCCCGTGGACAACAACCAGCCCGGGGTGGAGCTGCATGCCTCGTACTTGCAGGGGGCGCTCACCGGCCACCTGCCCAGCCGCCCGTACTACACCGACGCTGCCGTGCTCAGCACGCTGTGGCTGGTGGGGTTGATCATGCTGCTGGGCGCGCGCCGGCTGCGGCCGGGGCCGTTCTCGCTGGTGTCCATCGGTGCCCTGGCGGCGGTGGTGGGCGGGGCAGGATGGCTGTGGGTGCAGCACCGCGCCGTGCTGCCCGTGGCCTTGCCGCTGACGCAGATCGCGATGCTGTTCGTCGGCCTGAACCTGCTGGGTTACCTGTTCGAAACGCGCAGCAAGAACGCCATGAACAAGCTGTTCGGGCAGTACGTGCCGCCGGAACTCGTGGGCGAGATGAACGAGAACCCGGCGCAGTACTCGATGTCGGCCAAGTCCACCGAACTGACGGTCATGTTCGCCGACGTGCGCGGTTTCACCACGCTGTCGGAGAAGATGGAGCCGGCGGCGCTGGGCGAGTTGATGAACACGCTGCTGACCGAGCTGTCACGCGTGATCCGCGCCGACCACCTGGGCACCATCGACAAGTACATCGGCGACTGCGTCATGGCTTTCTGGGGCGCGCCCATCGACCGACCGGACCACGCCGCCGCCGCCACCGCCGCGGCGCTGGACATGCAGAAGGCACTGACCGCACTGCTGCCCAGATTGGTGGTGCCCGAGGGAGCGCACATCGCCGTGGGCATCGGCCTGAACACGGGCAAGGCGGTGGTGGGCAACATGGGTTCGGCCTACCGCATGGCCTACACGGTGCTGGGCGACACGGTGAACACTGCCTCGCGCCTGGAGGGGCTGACCAAGGCCTATGGTGCCGCCATCGTGGTGGGCGAGGCCGTGCGCGCCGCGGCGCGCGAGGGGTTTCTGTGGTGCGAACTCGACTGGGTGCGTGTCAAGGGCCGGGACATGCCTCTGGCGATCCACGAGCCGCTGTGCCGCCTGAGCGAGGCCGACGCCACGTTGCGCGACCAGGTGGCGCGTCACGAACAGGCCTTGGTGGACTACCGCGAGCGCCGTTTCCAGCAGGCACTGGACACCTGGACGGCGTTGCAAGCCGAGCGGCCCTGCAAGCTGCATGAACTGTGGATGGAGCGGGCGCAGACCTATCTGGGTGAACCACCGGCCGAAGGCTGGGATGGGGTCTACACCTTCGAGAGCAAGTAAATCCGGTAGGTAAAGCCGAAACCATCCCCTACTTGGGGCACTGTCCCGGTGTGAGGCTCTGCTTGTTGAGCACCTGGTCTTTTTCCATGAAGGCTGGTGATGCGGGCAGTGTGGTGGGCGGGACGGTGCCGGTGACGGGCGCGAAGCCGCCCTGGCCTGCGTTGATCTGGATCTGGCCTCGGGGATTGGTCATGGCGATCTGGCCTTCGAACACCGCGGTGTAGACACCGAGCTTCGGGGCTTCGGCCACGCTGGGTGGGCGAGCGGCCTCGCGCGGGATGTCCATGGGGTCGAACAGACTGCCTGTGCTCGGCGCCAGGGGGCCAGGCGAGGGCAGTGCCGGGGTGCTGCCGGTGCCGGGGGTGGCTTGTGCCAGCAGCCACAGCCCCTGGGTGGTGGGGTCGGCCTGCAGGGCTTGCAGTTG
>JAJTDM010000079.1 GCA_021300575.1 Rubrivivax sp. | reverse complement strand
CGCGGATGTTCACCGCCCAGCCGTTGGCGTCCAGCAGCGGCCCCAGGTTGCGCCGGCGCAGCTTGAGCCAGGCCAGCAGCATCGAGGGACCCGACACCAGCAGCATCAAGCCCAGCACCACCAATGGCATCTTCCACGCCGGCAGCGACAGGAATCCGCTGAAGATGGCGGCCAGCGCCGTGCCCAGGGCGCCCACCGCCAAGCCCGCCGCCGCGAAGATGCCGGCGAACTTGGCAATGTCGAAGGCGGCCGGCGCGGTGCTTGACGCAGGCGCGACCGGCTTGCCCGCCTTGTCGACCTTGTCGGCAGTGGCCACCTTGTCACCCGCAGCGTTCACCAGCGAGGTCGAGGAGGCCTCGATCTTCTTGTCCTGGGCCAGGGCGAACTTCTGGACCTGCTCGCCCACCATGCGTGCCAGGCGTCTGTAGGGCAGCCAGAAGGCCTGACGGACGCTGATGGGCTGCGACACGATGCGCGTCACGCTGGCGTGCCAGTCCCGGCCCTGGCGGTCGTAGAACACCCCGTTGCGGCCGACCACCATCATCTCGTCGACGTCGCCCCCCGTGACGGCCGCCACGATGTCGATGGGCGCTTCGTCCTTGCGGGTGCACTGGCAATACACCAGAAAGGTGCCCGACAGCGGTGCCAAGGCGGCATGCCGGCCGGCGTCACGCACGCGCATCACCAGGTCGCAACTGCGCTGATCCAGGTACAGGGTGCCGGCCTGGAAGATCGCCTTGCCCTTGAGGGCGTAGAAGTCGGCCAGGTTGACGAAATTGCGCACCAGGGTGAGCAGGTCGCGCCGCAGGCGCAGCAGCTTTTCCAGCAGGCCCAGGTGCTGGGCGGCGCCCCCCGACTGCGTATCGGCCTGGATGAGCGCGGCGATGCGCCCGACCATGTCACCCGCGACGAAGTCACGCAGCACAGCGGCGTCCAGGTCTGCCACGGGCGTGGCGGGGCGGGTGGCGAACCAATCCCGCCAGGCCTGCAGCCGGGCGGACAGGGTCTGCCATTGCTCGACGCTGAGGGTGTCGGCCTCGCCCAGCACGGGCGTCACCACACGGTCACGCAGGGCGCCGATGGCGGCACTCCAGGCGGGGTTGAGCCCGTGGCGCAGCGGCAACCGGGCTTCGGGGCGCACCAGGGCCAACGGCAGGGCGGCGATGGCAGCGCCATCGGTGGCCAGCAGGCCGGCCGACAAGTCGATGAGGTGCTGATCGCTGGCGTTCAGGGCGCCGGCGGCGCGGGGGTCGAACGCCGCCAGGCGGCAGCGGGTGAAGTAATCCTCCACCTTGGCCTGCACGGCCTCGAAGGCTGCCGCTGCGGCCGGGGTGTCAGCACCCCAGGCCATCACCGCGCTGGCCGGGCCCTCGCCCTGGGCGCGCCAGTCGCCCACCGCCTGGGCGGCAGCGGCAAATGCGTCCAGCGCGGCCTGGTCCACCCCCGGTTCGCCACTCCGGTCCAGCACGCCACCTTGCGCACCCACGATCAGGGCGATGGCGGCTGAGAGATCGGGCTCCTGGGTCAGGCCCGGGACCACCACGCCATCGCCGTTGAACTGGTGGGGGGCGAACAGCGCGCTGGTGTCCACCAGATCGGCAAGCCCCACAGTCTGCGCGTCAGGCCGGCCCAAGGCCGCCAGCAAAGCCCGGGCGGCACCGGCCACCGCGGCACCGTCGGCGTGGCGCTCGTCCAGCGCTGAAAGCGGCAGGGTGTCGCCGGGCTCGAACAGGATCTGCGGATCGCGCAGCACCTCACAGGTCCACTTCACCGCGGCCAGCAGGTCGGGGGCTCGCACGCAGCCTTCGCCCCGGCTGTCGATGAGTTGCAGGGTGTGCTCGTCCAATTCCAGGCCGCTGGTGGGCACGGTCAGCACCGCCCAGAGTTTCTGGTCCAGCTGGTCCAGGTGCCGCAGGTCGTCCGCGGTCTCGATGCAGACCTGGTCAAAGCCGCCCGTGCGGAAGAACTTCCAGCGGTGCGGCGGGCGCGGGTCGGATGTCGTGTTCATGTCTTGAATCATCCCGTGCCGGGCGGGCGGTTCATAGAAGGTCTTTCCCTGAGAGACCTGTCAGCGTCGAGCAGATGGCGCGGCCGGGCCCTGCGCATGCGCAATCGGGGCCGGACGGTACTGGGCACGATCCGGGCATCGGCTGCCGGCCCTTGCCGGCGGCGTATCCCAGGAGATCTGCACCATGCATGCAAAGACTTTCGGCACCCGCCGCACGCTCGTTCCCGCCCTGGCCACGTTGTTGCTCGGGCTCGCGGGCCTGAATGCCCAGGGCCAAAGCTTCGTCGGCCTGTCGGCCGGCACCTCACGCTCCGATATCGACTGCACCGGCGCCCTCACCTGCGACCGCAGTGGCACGGCCTGGAAGCTGTACGGTGGCCAGATGTTCCACCCCAACTTTGGGGCGCAGGCGGAGATCGTCCGGCTCGGCCGCGCACGCTTCTCGGGCAGCCTGGCCGACAGCACGGTGGCCAGCGGTGAACTCAAGGGTGAGGGGATCGGGCTCTACGGACTGGCCGTGGCGAGAGAGGGCATCTGGTCGGTGTTCGGCAAGGCCGGGTTGCTGACTTCCCGCATGTCGGGCACGGTGCGCGTGGCAGACCTGGGCACCAGCCAACGCGAAACCCACACCCACTTCGGCTGGGGTGCGGGCGTGGGCGTGGACTGGACCAAGAACTTCGGCGCGCGCCTGGAGTACGAGCGGCTGCGCAGTCGCCTGCAGGGCGAGTCGGTGGATGTGGACCAGGTGACGGCCGGCATCGTGGCCCGGTTCTGAGGGGGGTGAGCCCGATGAACCCGCTGCGCCGCCTTCTGGTCCATGTGGATGGTTCCCCCCGCAGCGCCCAGCGGCTGCAACTGGCCCGTGAACTGGCCCAATCCTGCGACGCGGGCGTAACGGCCATGCTTGCCGTGGAGCCGGCCTGGGTGGCCGTGCCTATGGCCGGCATGGGCGACGCGGGTGGCGCGATCATGCTGCAGGCCGCAGATGACGAACGCCGTCAACGTGCCCGGGCACAGTTCGACGCGCAGATGACCAGACCGGGCCCCGGGGTCACCTGGTGCGATGCGGGCCAGGCCCCCATGCTGACGGCCTTTGCCCAGCGGGCCCTGTACAACGACCTCCTGGTCATGGGCCAGCACGACCCGGAAGACGCCCTGGCCTGGGGCGTGCCGGGCGACTTCGTGCCCTCGGTGGCGATCGCCAGCGGACGGCCGACACTGGTGGTGCCGAGCTTCGGGGAGTGGTCCGGCGTCGGGCGCAGGGTGCTGGTGGCCTGGAAGCCCACGCGCGAAGCCGCACGTGCACTGACCGCGGCGCTGCCGATGCTGCAGAGCGCGCAGGTGGTGGACGTGGCGCTGTGGTCCGAGCCCTCGGACGACCAGGACGGCAGCCAGAGCGCTGCCCGGGATGTCTGGCTGGAGGATTGGCTGCAGGCCCACGGTGTGCAGGCGCAGATGCTGCACCAGGGCTCGAACGGCCGCGGTGTGGGGGATTTGCTGCTCTCACTGGCGGCCGACCGCGGCAGCGATCTGCTGGTGATGGGCTGCTACGGCCGCGCGCGCGCGCGGGAGTGGCTGCTGGGCGGGGTCACCCAACGCGTGTTGGGCTCGATGACCTTGCCGGTGCTGCTGGCGCACTGAGGCTCGCTCACGCACGCTCACGCACGCTCAGGCGCACTGAGGCGCCCTGAGGCACGCTGTGCTCCTCGCCTTCGCGAGGATGCGGGACCGTCACTTCCGTGGACGTGTGGTGCTGCTCGGGCTGAGCGACCTCGGGCGCGGCGTGCTGCCGTTGCTGGCGCGGCACCTGCCACGATGCCTTGTTGTCGTCACCAGCCTTGCGCCGGGTCAACCGGGCCAGGCGCCACCGCACTAGCGTGATGCTCTTCAAGGAGACCGAATGACCGAGCCCTCTGCCCAAGCCACCACCACCACCACCTCCCAGCCCATCGTGCTGGGCGCCAACCTGCCGCCCGGCGTGCTGCCCATCGTGCCGATGCGCAACCTCGTGCTGTTTCCGCAGGTGCTGGCGCCCATCACCATCGGCCGCCCCCGATCGGTGGCCGCCGTGGCGCGGGCCATAGGCTCCAAGGACCCGCTGATCGTCGTGCTGCAGCGCGACCCCACGGTGGACGACCCCGGCCTGGTGGACATGCACCCGATAGGCACGCTGGCCCGCATCGTCCAGCATGCCCAGGGCGATGAGTCCCAGTGGCACGTGGTGTGCCAGGGGGTCGGGCGGGTGCGGGTGATGGAACTGGTGCCCGGCCATCCCTTCATGGCCGCGCGGGTGGAGCGCCTGCCAGAGGATGACGACGAGCGGCCCTCGGCGCAGGCCGAGGCGCTGTCGATGCAGTTGCGCGAGAGCACGGCAGAGCTGCTGTCACTGCTGCCCAGCGTGCCGGCGGAGTTCACGCAGGTGATGCATGCGACAACCTCCCCCTCGCAACTGGCGGACCTGGCCGCCAGCCTGGTGGATGCGGAGCCCGAGCAGAAGCAGGTACTGCTGGAGACTCTGGACACGGAGAAACGCCTGCGCGGCGTGCTGGACCTGGTGACCCACCGGCTGCAAGTGCTGCGCCTGTCACTGGAGATCGGCGCACGTACCAAGGAGCAGTTCGACGACCGCCAACGCCGCGTCCTGCTGCAGGAGCAGATGCGCGCCATTCGCAAGGAGTTGGGCGAGGAGTCGGAACAGTCTCAGGACTTCCAGCGCCTGGAGGAGTCCATCGCCAAGGCGCAGATGCCGCCTGACGCCGAGGCGCAGGCGCGCAAGGAGTTCGAGCGGCTCAAGCGCATGAGCGAGAGCTCCGGTGAAGGCCCGATGCTGCGCACCTGGCTGGAGTGGATGACCGAGCTGCCCTGGGCCGAGCCCAAGCCGCTGGAGATCGACCTGGAGACCGCGCGCGGAGTGCTGGAGCTCGATCACTTCGGCCTGGCCAAGGTCAAGCGCCGCATCGTCGAATACCTGGCGGTGCGCAAGCTCAACCCGAAGGGACGTGCGCCCATCCTGTGCTTTGCCGGCCCGCCCGGCGTGGGCAAGACCTCGCTGGGCCAGAGCATTGCCAAGGCGCTGGACCGCCCCTTCGTGCGCGTGTCGCTCGGCGGCGTGCATGACGAGGCCGAGATCCGGGGCCACCGCCGCACCTACATCGGCGCCCTGCCCGGCCTGGTGGTGCAAGGCCTCAAGCGCGCCGGTGCGCGCGACTGCGTGATGATGCTCGACGAGGTGGACAAGATGGGCACCAGCCTGCGCGGCGATCCCGCCGCAGCCCTGCTGGAGGTGCTGGACCCGGAACAGAACAACACCTTCCGCGACCACTACCTGGGCCTGCCCTTCGACCTGAGCCGGGTGGTCTTCATTGCCACCGCCAATGTCATGGACGCGGTGCCCGCCCCCGTGCGCGACCGCATGGAAGTGATCGAACTGCCGGGCTACACGCAGGAAGAAAAGCTGCAGATCGCCCGGCGGTACCTGGTGGGGCGGCAGCTCGAAATCGCCGGGCTGAACGCGACCAACTGCGAGATCACCGATGCCGCGCTGAAGGAACTGGCGGCCAGCTACACCCGCGAGGCGGGTGTGAGGCAGCTGGAGCGCGAGATCGGACGGGTCACGCGCCACGCCGCCATGCGCGTGGCCGAGGAGGCCAGCGCCCGGGTGCGCGTGGACGCGACAGAGCTGGAGGCGGTGCTCGGCCCGGCGCCCTTCGAGCACGAGACCGCGCTGCGGGCCGGCCTGCCTGGCGTGGCCACGGGCCTGGCCTGGACGCCCGCCGGCGGGGACATCCTGTTCATCGAGGTCACCCGCGTGGCCGGCGCGGACAGGCTCATCCTCACCGGGCAGCTCGGCGACGTGATGAAGGAAAGCGCGCAGGCCGCCTTGACACTGGTGAAGTCGCAGTCGGCGGCCATGGGCATACCCGCGCTGGCGTTCGAGCGCATCGACATTCACGTGCACGTGCCGGCGGGGGCCATTCCCAAGGACGGCCCCAGCGCCGGGGTGGCCATGTTCATTGCGCTGGCATCGCTGTTCACCCAGCGCCCGGTGCGGCCCGACGTGGCCATGACCGGGGAGATCAGCCTGCGCGGCCTGGTGCTGCCGGTAGGCGGCATCAAGGAGAAGGTGCTGGCCGCGCAGCGCGCGGGCGTTCGCACCGTGCTGCTGCCCGCACGCAACCGCAAAGACCTGCTGGACGTGCCAGAGGAGGTGCGGACCCAGCTGGAGTTCGTCTGGCTGGAGAAGGTGGAGGATGCGCTGGGGGCGGCGCTGGGAGAGCACCGTCACCAGCGCGCGCCGGAGGAATTCGCGCTCAGCTGATACGCGCCGCCCACGTCGCGGGCGCCTGCTCGGGCTCGGGCAGGCTCTCCAGTGCCGCAGCGCGTGGCTGCAGCGCTTCGAAGCGCGCCAGAAGTTCGCGCCCGGAAAACGAGGTCAGGTCCACGGGCGCCGACCAGCGCACCCGCTTGGTCGCCTGCGCTGGCAGGGCCTGGCGCAGCTCGCCCAGCAGGCTGCTGGAGGCGATGAGAACCAGCCCGTCGCATTGCCCCGAGCGCACGCCCAGGTCGAGGTGGCGCGCCAGCTCATGGGCAAAGCGGCGGTGCTCGCGCTGTCGCGGGGTGGTGCGCGGCACGTAACTGGTGGCGCCAGGGTGGCCCTTGCTGGCGCGGCCGAGCTGGTCGAAGGCCAGGGACTCGGTGCGCAGCCGCGAGGCCGGGTTCACCCAGGCGCGCAACTCGCGCCACGGCCCACCAGCCTGCGTCTGCTCGAACAGACGCGCCCGAGAGCCGTCCGCAATCACGATCCATGTCGGTTTCATCTGCGCTCCTTGGGCCGCCAAAGGGCGGCCTGTGGATGCAATGTGAAGTCCGCACCCCATCGGCCCTTGCGCCCGCGCAAGGGCGGTCAACGCCCCACGCCCAAGATGCGATGCAACGCAGCCCCCCTGGACTGCGCAGCGCCACCATCCCCTTATCAGCACATTGAAACCAAGGAGCCCCTGAACATGAAGACCGACAGCGAATTGAAGAAGGACGTACTGGCCGAACTGGAGTGGGACCCGGAGATCAACGCCGCCGCCATTGGCGTGGGCGTCAAGGACGGCATCATCACCGTCAGCGGTCACCTGGGCACCTATGCCGAGAAGTTCGCGATTGAGCGTGCCTTGCGGCGCATTGACGGTGTGCGGGCCACGGCCATGGAAGTGGACGTCACCCTGTCACCCGAGCATCGCCGCAGCGACAGCGAGATTGCCGCAGCCGCCGCGCAGGCCCTGAAGTGGCAGGCGCGGGTGCCGGCCGAGCGGCTGCGCCTGAGCGTGGAGCACGGCTGGATCCGGCTGTCTGGCGAGGTGGACTGGGAGTTCCAGCGCCGCGCCGCCGAGAAGGCGCTGCGTCCGCTGATGGGGGTGGTGGGCGTGAGCAACGAGGTCGCCCTGGCGGCCAAGGCGCTGCCCACGGATCTCTCCACCCGCATCTCGCAGGCGCTGCAGCGCCAGGCGCTGCGCGAAGCCAGGCGTGTGGACGTGTCAGTGGACGGCGCCAAGGTCACGCTGCGCGGCACGGTGCATTCCTGGCAGGAGCGCGACGCCGTGCAAGGCGCCGTCTGGGCTGCGCCGGGGGTGCGCACGGTGGTCAACGAGATCCACGTCGGCGCATGACGCCGAAGCGGGGCGGGATGAAACCCGCCCCCGCTCTTCACGTCTGGCGCATGGCGCGCGACAGCAGGAGCACCGGCAGCAGGCCGACACCCACGATGGCCAGCGAGGGCAAGGCCGCCTCGGCCAGGCGCTCGTCGCGTGCAAGGTTGTAGGCCACCACTGCCAGCGTGTCGCTGCCAAAAGGCCGCAGCACCAGGGTGGCCGGCAGTTCCTTCATCACATCCACGAACACCAGCAGCATCGCGGCCAGTGCGGGGCGCCGCAGCAGCGGCAGGTGCAGCCGCCAGAAGACGCGGGCACGTCCGGCACCCAGCATGCGCGCCGTCTCGTCCACCGAAGCGGGCACGCGCGCATAGCCCGCCTCCACCGACTGCAGGGCCACCGACGAAAACCGCACCAAGTAGGCATAGAGCACCCCCAGCACGGTGCCCGTGAACCAGGGGGTCAAGGCCGATTCCGGCCAGCGCTGCTGCACCCAACCCAGCGGCACCAGGATGCCGATGGCCACCACCGCCCCGGGCACCGCGTACCCCAGCGACAGCAGCCGCGCGGCCCAGCCCAGGGCAGCGTCTGCGCCCGGGCGAGCCGCATGCGGCCGCCGCAAGGCAAAGCCCAGGGCCAGCGCCACCGCCGTGGCGGCCAGGGCGCTGATCCCGGCCAGGCGGAAGGTGGCCCAACTCCACTGGACAAAGCGCTCCAGCGGCAAACCCATCTCGGCGTACTGCGCCTCGCGCCACAGCATGCCCAGCAGCCAGGCCACCGGCAGGCCGAACCCCAGCAGCACGGGCAGGACGCAAAAACCCCACATCGCCCAGCCGGCGGCTCCCCGCAGCACCACCGGGCGCGCCTCGGCCGCCTGCGCAGCCCCCGCACGGCTGCTGGCAAAGCGCAGGCGGGCCTGCGCCCGGCGCTCCAGGGCCAGCAGCAGGGCCACCACGGCCAGCAACAGGGAAGCCAGTTGCAAGGCCGCCACGGGGTCGTTCATCGACAGCCAGGCGCGGTAAATGCCCGTGGTGAAGGTGGCCAGCCCGAAGAAGGCGCCCACGCCATAGTCCGCCAGCGTCTCCATCAGGGCCAGCGCCACGCCCGCCACCACGGCAGGCCGGGCCAGCGGCAGCGCCACCGTGAGCAGGCGCCGGGTAAGACCAGCGCCCAGCAAGCGGGCCGCCTCCATCATCTGCACGGCGCGGTCACCCAGGGCGGTGCGGGTCAGCAGGTAGACATAGGGGTACAGGCACAGCACGAACAGCGGGATGGCTCCGCCCAGGCTGCGCACGTCCGGCAGCACGTAAGGCACCAGGGGGCCGCCAGCGCCCGCCGACGGCCCGGCGCCCCGCCACGCGTCCAGGGTCTGGCGCAGCGCCTGCTGCAGGGGCCCGCTGGGCTGCAGCGCGTCAGTGGCGGCGTACGCCAGCACATAGGCCGGCATGGCCATGGGCAGCAGCAAGCCCCACTCAAAGAACCGGCGGCCCGGAAAGCGGAACAGCGCCACGGCCACTGCCGTACCCACGCCCAGCACCGCCGTACCCACCGCCACGCCCACGGCCAGCAAGAGGGACTGCCCCACATAACCCGCCATCACCGTCTGCGCCTGGTGTCCCAGCACCGCCAGCGCCTGGGCGTCCAGCCGCACCCAGGACAGCAGCACGCCCGCCACCGGCGCGGCCAGCACCAGGCACAGCAGGACGAGCAGCACCCTCATGATGCGCTGGACCGGGACATCGGATACCGCTGTAACGCTGCGGTCACACCGGCCTGGTTCACGGGGATCGCATCATCGGAAATGAGAACCATACTCATTTGGCTATCATACGGGCCATGTTCCTGTCACTTGACGCCGTCAGTGTCCGTTACCCCCGCAGCAGCGCCGCCCGCGCGGCGGTGGACCGGGTCACGCTGACGCTGGCGCCCGGCCAGATCGGCGTGCTGATCGGGCCGTCGGGCTGCGGCAAGACCTCCCTGCTGCGCGCCGTGGCGGGGCTGGAAACCGTGGTTGAAGGCCAGGTGCGGATGGACGGCCGCCTGCTGAGCGATGCCACTGCGGGGGTGCATGTGGCGCCGGAGGACAGGCGCATCGGCATGGTCTTCCAGGACTACGCACTGTTCCCCCACCTCAGCATTGCCGACAACGTGGCCTTCGGCATCCACCGTCTGCCCAAGGCGGAACGCCAGGCGCGCGTGGCGCAACTGCTGGACCTGGTGGGCCTGGCCCACACCGCCAAACGCCTGCCCCACCAGTTGTCGGGCGGCCAGCAACAGCGCGTGGCGCTGGCACGCGCCCTGGCGCCTCAGCCGCAGTTGCTGCTGCTGGACGAGCCCTTCTCCAGCCTGGACGTGGACCTGCGCGAGCGCCTGGCCCAGGAGGTACGACAGATCCTCAAGGCGCACGGCACCGGGGCCCTGGTGGTCACGCACGACCAGCTCGAGGCCTTTGCCATGGGCGATGTCATTGGCGTGATGAACGGCGGGCGGCTCGAACAGTGGGACAACGCCTACTCCCTGTACCACCGCCCGGCCACGCGCTTCGTGGCCCAGTTCATCGGGCACGGCGTGTTCACGCCGGCCCAGATCGTGGCCTGCGCCCACGGGCCCTGCGTCCACACGCCCGTGGGGGAACTGGACGACCCCGAGGGCTGCCCCCTGCCCAGCGCCTACCCTGGTGGGCAGTGCGATGTGCTGCTGCGCGCAGACGACATCGTCCATGACGACGCCTCGCCAGTGAAAGCCTGCATCGAGCGCAAGGCCTTCCGCGGCTCGGAGTTCCTCTACACGCTGCGCCTGGCCAGCGGCGAGCAGGTCATGGCGCATGTCCCCTCCCACCACGACCACCATGTCGGCGAGTGGATCGGCATCCGGGCTCAGGTGGACCACGTGGTGACCTTTGAGCGGGTACCGGCCTGAAGCCCTGCCGACACGTAACTTTGCAAGTTTGAAGCAATCCAAAACGGGGGCGAGTCCTATACTCGACAAGCGTCATTCAGCGCTGCTCTCGGCCACGTTGAACCCCCCTGCGGGCGCCCCCAGCCCAGAGGTTGAGAACGCCAATTCGGTCCCGTCCATCTACCCCCCACACACCGCATTTGCAGGACAAGACATGGGTGCCAAACTGAAGGTTGCCGGCTTTATCGCCCTGGGTGCCGTGGCCGGCGCGCTGGCCACGATGCAAGTCCAGGCCGTGGCGCAGCGCTCGCTGTCCCCCCTGCCCATCGAGGAGTTGCAGCAGCTCGCGGCCGTCTTCGGCATCGTCAAGAGCGATTACGTCGAGGCCGTGGACGAGAAGAAGCTGATCTCCGACGCCATTGGCGGCATGGTGGCCGGCCTGGATCCGCACTCGCAGTACTTCGACAAGAAGACCTTCAAGGAGTTCCGCGAGGGCACCTCGGGCCGCTTCGTCGGCGTGGGCATCGAGATCAACATGGAAGACGGCCTGATGAAGGTGGTGTCGCCCATCGAGGGCTCGCCCGCCTTCCGCGCCGGCCTGAAGCCGGGCGACCTCATCACGCGCATCGACGACACGGCGGTGCGCGGCCTGACCATGAACGACGCCGTCAAGCGCATGCGCGGCGAGCCCAACACCCAGGTGGTGCTGACCATCTTCCGCAAGGAAGAAAACCGCAGCTTCCCCGTCACCATCGTGCGCGAGGAGATCCGCACCCAGAGCGTGCGGGCCAAGATGGTCGAGCCGGGCTACGGCTGGGTGCGCGTGAGCCAGTTCCAGGACCGCACGGTGGAAGACTTCGTGCGCAAGGTGGAAGAGCTCTACAAGGCCGACCCGCAGCTCAAGGGCCTGGTGCTGGACCTGCGCAACGACCCCGGCGGCCTGCTGGACGGTGCGGTGGCCATCAGCGCCGCCTTCCTGCCTGCCAATGTCTCGGTGGTGTCCACCAACGGCCAGTTGGCCGACTCCAAGGCGGTGTTCAAGGCGGCACCCGAGTTCTACGCACGCCGTGGCGGACCGGACCCGCTGAAGCGGCTGCCCGCCGCACTGAAGAACGTGCCGCTGGTGGTGCTGGTCAACGAGGGCTCGGCCTCGGCCAGCGAGATCGTGGCCGGCGCCCTGCAGGACTACAAGCGCGCCACGATCATGGGCTCGCAGACCTTCGGCAAGGGCTCGGTGCAGACCGTACGCCAGTTGAGCCCCGACACCGCGCTCAAGATCACCACCGCCCGCTACTACACCCCCAACGGTCGGTCGATCCAGACCAAGGGCATCGTGCCCGACATCTGGCTCGACGAAACCGCCGAGGGCAACGTGTTCGCCGCGCTGCGCACCCGCGAGGCCGACCTGAACAAGCACTTGTCGGAAAAGCCAGGCGCCGCGGAAGCCAAGGACGAGGCGCGCGAAAAGGCCCGAGCCGAGGAGCGCAAGAAGATCGAAGAGCAACTGGCCAAGCAGCGCGAGTCGATCAAGCCCTTGCCGGAGTTCGGCAGCGAGCAGGACTTCCCGCTGCAGCAGGCGCTGAACCAGCTGCGCGGCAAGCCGGTGGTGGTGAGCAAGACCGCCACCGAGCGCAAGGCTTCGGCCGACGGGGCGGGCAAGTAACCCACAGCATCGGCCCAGGAGCCGAGCATCCTCGCCAAAGGGCCCCTGCGGGGGCCTTTCGCACAACTTGGGAGCACGCAGCATGGCACCGCGCATCAGCCTGATCGGCGCGCCCACCGACATTGGGGCGGGCGCGCAGGGCGCCCGGATGGGCCCGGAGGCGCTGCGCGTGGCCGGCCTCCAGACTGCGCTGGAAAGCCATGGCGCTGAAGTGCTGGACCGTGGCAACCTGGCAGGGCCACCCAACCCCTGGCAGGCGCCTGTGGACGGCTACCGTCACCTGCCCGAAGTCATCGCCTGGAATGCAGCTGTGCACGAGGCCGTCTTGGCAGAACTGCGCCTGGGCCGTCTGCCCATGTTGCTGGGCGGCGACCACTGCCTGGCCATCGGGTCCATCAGCGCCGTGGCGCGCCACTGCCGCGAGCAGGGTCGCAAGCTGCGGGTGCTGTGGCTGGACGCCCACGCCGACTTCAACACCAGCGCGCTCACGCCCAGCGGCAATGTCCACGGCATGCCGGTGGCCGTGCTCACGGGTCACGGGCCGGCGGAATTGACATCCATCGGCGGCAACGCACCCGCCCTGCCCGCCAAGGCCTTCCGGCAGATCGGCATCCGCAGCGTGGACCCGGGGGAAAAGCGCTTCGTCCACGCCCAGGGACTGGAGGTCTTCGACATGCGCTTCATCGACGAGATGGGCATGCGCCACGCCATGGAGCTGGCCCTGGCCACGCTGGACGCCCAGACCCACCTCCACGTGAGCTTCGATGTCGACTTCCTCGACCCCGGAATCGCCCCCGGCGTGGGCACCACCGTGCCCGGCGGCCCCACCTACCGCGAGGCCCAGCTGTGCATGGAGATGATCGCCGACACCGGCCGCCTGGCCAGCCTGGACGTGATGGAACTCAACCCCGCCCTGGACGTGCGCAACCAGACCGCGCTGCTGGCGGTGGACCTGATCGAGAGCCTGTTCGGCAAGAGCACCTTGATGCGGGCGCCGGGGTGAAGCATCAACTGCGGACTGGCGGCTGCTCGCGTCGGGCCCGCTCTTCCTCCTGCAGCCGCAGCACCAGGCGTTGCACCTTGCCGGTGGTGGTCATGGGCAACGCGGCGATGAACTCGATCTCCTTGGGGTACTCGTAGGGGGCCAGCTTGCCGCGCACGTGATGCTGCAACTCGGCCACCAGGGCCGGGCCGGCAGCGTGGCCGGGGGCCAGCACCACGTAGGCCTTGACCACCGCGCCGCGCTCGGCGTCGGGCTTGGGCACCACGGCGGCATTGGCCACCGCAGGGTGCTTGACCAGGCAGTTCTCGATCTCGCTCGGGCCGATGCGGTAGCCGGCGGCCTTGAACATGTCGTCGCTGCGGCCCTGGTACCAGAGGTAGCCCTGCTCGTCCATCACCGCCATGTCGCCCGTGCGGCACCAGGAGTCGGCCGGGTCACCGGTGTACTTGGCGCTGGTGGCTGCCTCATTGCGCCAGTAGCCCAGGACGAACACCGGGTCCGGATGGCCGTGGACATCGAGCCGGTGCACGGCCACGTCGCCCGGCGTGCCACGCGGGCATTCGCGGCCTCCGTCGTCGATCACCGCCACGCGGTGGCCGGGGTAGGCGCGGCCCATGCTGCCGGGCTTGGCGGGCCAGCCCGCCGCGGCGCGTCCGTGCTCATCGAACAGCACGGTGCAGTTGCCCACGATGTAGTTGATCTCGGTCTGGCCGAACATCTCGTTGACCGTGACGCCCAACTGATCGCGGCACCACGCGAACACCGCGTCGCCCACCGCCTCGCCCGCGCTCATGATGGCGCGAAGGTGCAGCCGGTAGCGCTGCGCCGGCTCGGGCACGGCTTTCATCATGGCCTTGAGCGCTGTGGGGAAGAGAAAGCTGTGCGTCACGCCGTGCCGCTGCAGCAGCTCGAACGCCCGCTCGGGCGCAAACCGCCCCTGGAAGGCCACGATCTCGCGGCCGAAGTAGAGGGTGGGCAGCAGCGCGTCCATCAGGCCGCCGGTCCAGGCCCAGTCGGCGGGCGACCAGAACACGGCGTCGCTGCGGGCCGGAGCAGTCGGCACGGCCTCGGGCACCGCAAAGCCGAACCCGTTCTGGCTGCACACAAAGCCCGTGAGGTTGCCGATCATCGCGCGGTGTGGCACCAGCGCGCCCTTGGGCGGGCCGGTGGTGCCGCTGGTGTAGATGAGCACCGCGGCTTCGTCGGCGTGGGTCTTGACGGCAGTGAACCGGGCGCGCTCAGCCGTCAGCGCTGCCGTCCAGTCGATGTCGCCCTGCCCTTGCGCGCCGCCCACCGCCACCACCGTCTTCAGGCCCGGGGCGGCCCCACGCACGGCCCGCACGTTCGCGATGGCGCTTTCGTCCACCAGGGCGACCTGGGCTTCACTGTGGTTGAAGCGGTACTCCAGCGCCTCGGGGCCGAACAGCATCGACAAGGGCATGGCCACCGCGCCGAGCTGGTAGATCGCCATGTGCGCCACCGCCGTCTCGAAGCGCTGCGGCATGACGATGGCCACGCGGTCACCGCGCTGCACGCCCAGGCGCTTGAGCGCATTCGACAGCCGGTTGGCGTCGCGCTGCAGTTGCCCGTAGGTGAAGTCGGCGTGTCGTCCGTCCTCGTGTTCCCAGCGGATGGCCAGGGCCTCGGGCGTGTCGCGCGCCCAGCGGGTGCAGCACACCTCGGCGATGTTGAAACGGGTGGGCACATGCCAGTGGAAGCTGCCGTGGAGCTCGGCGTAGCGGTCTGTGGGCGGGCTCGCGTGAGGGCCCTGGCGGCGGGCTTGACGGGGTACGGAGCGGCGCGCGACCGCACGTGTGGAAGGCATGGGGGCAGACTCCTGAAAGACAGATCAGTCCGGTGGGGCCAAGACGAAGGGGTCAGAGTTCATGCCGCCAAGGCGGCTGGCAACCGGCCCGCTGGATGTTGAACGCGGTGACACGGTTGCCCAGGGCCAGCGCCTGCGCCACCTGGTCTGCAGCCGGCACCGCAGGGCTGTCCAACGCCCCCGACTCGATCAGCTGCGCCAGGAATCCGGCGTAGAAGCAATCGCCCGCGCCCACGGTGTCCACCACCGGCACGCGCTCGGGCGGCTGGAAGCGCTCGGCCTCGCGGGTCAAGCCCCAGGCGCCCAGCGCCCCCAGCGTGAGCACCACCACCTGGGTGATGTCGTTCAGCAGGGCGCGGGCCTGCACCAGCGGGTCGCCAGGCCTGTGCAGGGCCTCCAGGTCCTCGTCGCTGACCTTGACGATGCGGCTCCGGGTCAGGATCTGCCGGGACATCCGGGCGTAGGCCTCGCGGTCGGTGGCGACCCTGGGCCGCATGTTGATGTCGATGCTGGTGGAGATGCCCCGCTCGACCAGCGCCGAGAGCGTGGCCAGCCAGGCTTGCCCATCGGGTGGCATGACCGCGAGCGAGCCGACGTGAAACAGCAGGGCGGTCTGCGGCCAGCGCGGCAGCAAGGACAGCGGCGCGAAGTCCCGGTCGGCCACCCCTTCCCGGTAGAACGCATAGTCGGGGTGGCCCTGAGCATCGAGTTTCACCACCGCCAGGCTGGTGGGTAGCGCACTGCGCCCGCCCAGGCACTGCACGCGGCTGTCCTCCAGGGCCTGGACCAGTTGCTCACCAAAGTCATCGCTGGACAAGGGGTTGAGGTAGCTCACCTCGCAGCCCAGGCGACCAAGAGCCCGCGCGAGGTTCCACGGCGAGCCGCCCAGGTGCGGCACCAGGCTGCCGTCGGGGCGCTGCAGGAGGTCGATCAGCGCTTCGCCGGCCACCACCACCCCGCGCCGGGTGCGCTCAGGCGCAGTGCTTACAGAAGACATCCCCAGCGGGTGGATCGTCGGTTCCATGGCCTCACGCTGGCGCAGGGATTCGTTTCAGCGACGCCCCAAGGCCGCCAGAGCTTCCCCGGTCACGCGGCAGATGCGCCAGTCGGGCATGACGGTGGCACCCATCTTTTCGTAGAAGCGGATGGCGTTCTCGTTCCAGTCGAGCACGCTCCATTCGAAGCGGCCGCAGCCGCGTTCCACCGCCAGTGCGCCCAGGTGCTGCAGCAGGGCCTTGCCCAGGCCTGCGCCCCGGTGCGCGGGCTGCACATACAGGTCTTCCAGGTACAGGCCGGGACGGCCCAGGAAGGTGGAGAAGTTGGTGAAGAACAAGGCAAAGGCCACCACCCGGCCCTGCACCTCGGCCACCACGGCCTCGGCAGCGGGCTTGTCGCCAAAGAGATGCGGCAGCAGCGACTCGGGCGTGACCACCACCAGGTGGCTGAGATGCTCAAAGTCCGCCAGTTCGCGGATGAGCCCGACGATGGCGGGCAGGTCGGCCGGTGCTGCCGGGCGCAGGGTGAAGGGTGTCGTCATGCCAGGATTGTGGCGTTGCCGCGCTCGCCTACAGTGCCGGCATGACCGCTGATTCCCCCAAGGCCGACTCCTCCACCGCCTCCGCCGCGGTCCAGGCCTACCAACCCACCCGCCCGTCCCGCTCGCTCTTCGTGCCGCTGCGCGGACTGCGTTACCACGTCCATGTCTGGGGTGATGCGTCCTTGATCCGCCCTGACCGGCCGCCCCTGGTGCTGGTGCACGGCTGGATGGATGTCGGCGCGTCGTACCAGTTCCTGGTCGATGAGTTGTCCCATGCCGAAGCGGAGCGGCGCTTCATCATCGCGCCCGACTGGCGCGGCTACGGTCTGACGGCGGCCCCGGCGGCGGTGGACAGCTACTGGTTCCCCGACTACCTGGGCGATCTGGACGCCCTGCTGGAGGCGCTGTGTCCCGAGGGCCCCATCGACTTGGTGGGTCACAGCATGGGGGGCAACGTGGTGATGACCTACGCGGGCGCGCGCCCTTCGCGCATCCGCCGCCTCGTCAACCTGGAAGGCTTTGGCATGCCGCGCACCCGCCCCGAGCAGGCGCCCAAACGCCTGGCCCAGTGGCTCGACGAACTGAAGGCACAGCAGACGCTGCGGGACTACGACAGCGCCGAGGCCGTGGCCCGCCGCCTGCTGAAGAACGACCCGCTGCTCACGCCCGACAAAGCCGCCTGGCTGGCGCCCCATTGGTCGCAGCCCGGCACGGATGGCCGCTGGCAGATCCTGGGCGACCCGGCGCACAAACGCGTGAACCCGATGCTGTACCGGGTGGACGAGACGCTGGAGTGCTGGAAGCAGATCACCGCACCGCTTCTGTGGGTGGAGGGTGACCGTACCGACACCGCGAGCTGGTGGGGTACCCGCTACTCGAAAGAAGAGTTCCACGAGCGCCTGTCGGTCGTCTCGAACGTGCGCAAGTTGACGCTCTCGCCCTGCGGCCACATGCTGCACCATGACCAACCGCAAGCCCTGGCACGACATCTGGTGGACTTCCTGGCCGGCTGATTCACGGGGACGGGCCGTGATGAGGGCCGCGTGAGAAAATTCAGCGCATGACACACATGGACATCGAAGACATCAACGCCATCGGCTCGCTGCTTGCCGATCTCAAGGCGCGGACCGAGCAGCTCCGGGGGTATCTTTGACTACGACCGCAAATCACTGCGGCTGAACGAAGTCAACGCCGCGCTGGAGAACCCCGCGGTCTGGAACGAACCCAAGCGCGCCCAGGAACTGGGCCGCGAGAAGAAGACGCTGGAGACGGTGGTGCAGACCATCGATCACCTGACGTCCAACCTTGACGACAACGCCGAGCTCTACGAGATGTCCAAGGCCGATGAGGACATCGACGGCCTGATGGCCATCCGCGACGACGCCAACACCTTGCGCGAGACGGTGGAGCAACTCGAGTTCCGGCGCATGTTCAACAACCCCGCCGACCCAGGCAGTTGCTTCATCGACATCCAGGCCGGCGCCGGCGGCACCGAGGCCTGCGACTGGGCGCAGATGCTGCTGCGCCAGTACCTGAAGTACTGCGAGCGCAAGGGCTTCAAGGCCGAGGTGATGGAAGAGACCGAGGGCGACGTGGCCGGCATCCGCAGCGCCACGCTCAAGGTGGAGGGCGACTACGCCTTCGGCCACCTGCGCACGGAAACCGGCGTGCACCGCCTGGTGCGCAAGAGCCCCTTCGACAGCTCCGGCGGGCGCCACACCAGCTTTGCGAGCCTCTTCGTCTACCCTGAGGTGGACGACTCGATCGAGATCGAGATCAACCCGGCGGACGTGCGCATCGACACCTTCCGTGCCAGCGGGGCGGGTGGCCAGCACATCAACAAGACCGATTCGGCCGTGCGCATCACGCACCTGCCCACCAACATCGTCGTGCAGTGCCAGAACGACCGTTCCCAGCACCGCAACCGCGACGAGGCCTGGGCGATGCTGCGCAGCCGCCTGTACGAGCACGAGATGCGCAAGCAGATGGAAGCCCAGCAGAAGCTGGAAGATTCCAAGACCGACGTGGGCTGGGGTCACCAGATCCGCTCCTATGTGCTGGACCAGTCCCGCATCAAGGACCTGCGCACCAACGTCGAGATCAGCAACACCCAGAAAGTGCTGGACGGCGACCTGGACCCTTTCATCCAGGCGAGCCTGAAGCAGGGGCTCTGACAGAGCCCGCTGTCCGTTGCAGCCTGACTTTCAAAGCGCACCACCGCCAAGACGGGCCTGCACACTGGCCCCAGGAGACATGAATGAACCTGCGTGATGGAACCTCCCCCGTGGTCGTCCGGCGTGCCGACTACGCACCGCCACCCTTTTGCATCCGCTCCGTCGAATTGAACTTCGATCTGGAGCCGGTCAAGACCATCGTCGCCAGCAAGATGCAGATCGAGCGCGACCCGGCGGCTGCTCCCGGACAGCCCCTGCGCCTGCACGGCGAAGACCTCACCCTGCTGCGCGTGCAGGCGGACGGGCAAAGCGTGTCGTTCCGGCACGAGGACGGCTTCCTGGTCATCGACAACCCGCCCGCGTCAGACGCCTTCACCCTCGAGATCCGCAACACCTGCGCCCCCGAGAAGAACACCCAGCTGTCAGGCCTGTACACCAGCAGCGGTGGCTTCTTCACCCAGTGCGAGGCCGAGGGATTCCGGCGCATCACCTACTTCATCGACCGCCCGGACGTGATGGCGGTCTTCACGGTCACGCTGCGTGCGGACCGCAGGAAGTACCCAGTGCTGCTGTCCAACGGCAACCTCATGGCGCAGGGCCCGCTCGACGGCGGACGCCACTACGCCAAGTGGCACGACCCCTTCCCCAAGCCCAGCTATCTGTTCGCCCTGGTGGCGGCCGACCTGGTGGCACGCGAGCAGCGCATCCGCAGCCGCGCCGGCACAGAGCACCTGCTGCAGGTGTACGTGCGCCGCGGCGACCTGGGCAAGACCGAGCACGCGATGAACTCGCTCATCGCCTCCGTGGCCTGGGATGAGGCGCGTTTCGGCCTGCCGCTGGACCTGGAACGCTTCATGGTCGTGGCGGTGGAAGACTTCAACATGGGGGCCATGGAGAACAAGGGCCTCAACATCTTCAACACCAAGTACGTGCTGGCCAGCGCCGCCACAGCCACCGATGTCGACTTCGCCGGCATCGAGAGCGTGGTGGGCCACGAGTACTTCCACAACTGGACCGGCAACCGCATCACCTGCCGCGACTGGTTCCAGCTCTCGCTGAAGGAGGGCCTGACGGTCTTCCGCGACCAGGAATTCAGCATGGACATGGCCGGCGATGCCTCGGCCCGCGCCGTCAAGCGCATCGAGGACGTGCGCGGCCTGCGCATGGTGCAGTTCCCTGAGGATGCCGGCCCGATGGCGCATCCGGTGCGCCCCGACAGCTACGCGGCCATCGACAACTTCTACACCTCCACCGTCTACGAAAAGGGGGCGGAGGTCGTGCGCATGATGCACACGCTGGTGGGCCGCGAGGGCTTCCGCAAGGGCATGGACCTGTACTTCCAGCGCCATGACGGTCAGGCCGTGACCTGCGACGACTTCGCCCAGGCGATTGCCGACGCGAACCCGGGCAGCGAGCTGTCCACGCGACTGGAAGCCTTCAAGCGCTGGTACGGCCAGGCCGGCACACCTAGGCTGCAGGCGCGCACAGCCTGGGACGCTGCCGCCGGCACCCTCACCCTGACCTTGACACAAACCTGTGCCGCCACGCCAGGCCAGACCGACAAGCAACCTTTCGTCGTGCCGGTGCGCATGGGCCTGGTGGCCCGTGACGGCAGCGCGCTGCCGCTCACGCTGCAGGGCCAGAGTGAAACGTCAGAAGAGCAGTTGCTGGTGCTGGATGCTGCCGAACAGAGCTGGACCTTCACGGGCCTGACGGGGCTGGACGCCGCACCCGTGCCCTCGCTGCTGCGCGGCTTCAGCTCTCCCGTGGTGCTGGAGGACGGCCTGGACGATGAATCGCTGCGCGTGCTGCTGTCGCACGATGCCGATGCCTTCAACCGCTGGGAGGCGGCCCAGCGTCTGGTGATGAGCCGCGTGCGCGAGGCACTGTCCGCGCTCCACAGCGACGCTGGCGCTGGCACCCAGGTGCTGGATCAGGCCCTGGTGAATTCCCTTCGCCAGGTACTGCGGGACCCGGCACTGGACGCCGCGTTCAAGGAACTGGTGCTGAACGTGCCCAGCGAGCGAGAGCTGTTCGACCAGATCGATGGAGCAGACCCCGAGCGCGTGAATACCGTGCGCGAAGCGCTGCTGGACCAGTTGGCACGCGAACTGCACGACGACTGGGCCTGGGCCTGGGACGCCCACCAGGTGCGCGAAGGCTACGCCCCCACCAGTGAACAAAGCGGACGCCGGGCCTTGGCCAATCTGACCCTGGCCATGCTGGTACGCCAGGCCGTTCGCAGCGGTGACACCGTGTGGCCCGGGCGCGCCTACCAGCGCTTCAAGGACGCCGGCAACATGACCGACCGCCTGGGCGCCCTGCAGGCCTTGGTGAACGTGCATGCGGACCTGGCCGTGCCGGCCCTGGAACGCATGCACAGCCTGTTTGCCACCGACCCCCTGGTGGTCGACAAGTGGTTCACCCTCCAGGCCCGTGCGCCTGAGCAGCAGGGGCGTGTGTTTGCTCGCGTACGGCAGTTGCTCCAGCACCCGGACTTCTCGCTGCGCAACCCCAACCGCGCGCGCGCCCTGCTGTTTGCCTGGCACACCAACCCGGCAGCCTTCCACCGCGCAGACGCCGCAGGCTACGTGCTGTGGGCCGACAAGGTGGTGGAGATCGACGCGTTCAACCCGCAGCTGGCCGCACGCTTGGCCCGCGCACTGGACCGTTGGACAAGCCTGCCCGAGCTCTACCGCAGCGCCGCCCGCGAGGCCATCGCCCGCGTGGCCGGCAAGGCCGAACTGAGCGCGGACACGCGAGAGATCGTCACGCGCTCGCTGGCCTCCGGTTGAGCTGACCCCTCATCGCAAGACCTGAACCACAAGGCCTCCGACAGAACCCACCGCGACACCCTGTACCAGCCATTCCTTTCTACACAGCAGCCAGAAAGCCCACCCACCATGGCCAAGCGCATCAGCCTCACACAGTACCTCGTCGAGCAGGAGCGACAACACGGCCACATCACGGCGCAGTTGCGCCTGCTGATCGAGGTGGTGGCCCGCGCCTGCAAGCGCATCGCCATCTCGGTGAACAAAGGTGCGTTGGGTGACGTGCTGGGCAGCGCCGGCAGCGAGAACGTGCAGGGCGAGGTGCAGAAGAAGCTCGACGTCATCAGCAACGAGGTGCTGATCGAGGCCAACGAGTGGGGTGGCCATCTGGCGGCCATGGCCAGCGAGGAGATGGACTCCATCCACCTCGTACCCCACCGCTACCCGCAAGGCGAGTACCTGCTGCTCTTCGATCCCCTGGACGGCTCATCCAACATCGACGTCAACGTCAGCATCGGCACCATCTTCTCGGTGCTGCGCAAGGTGGGCCACACCAGGGGCATCAGCGAAGAGGACTTCCTGCAACCCGGCAGGCAACAGGCTGCCGCCGGCTACTGCGTCTACGGCCCGCAGACCACGCTCGTGCTGACCGTGGGCGACGGCGTGGCCATGTTCACGCTGGACCGCGAGCAAGGTTCCTTCGTGCTGACACAGGACAACGTGCAGATCCCGGCGGACACCAAGGAGTTCGCCATCAACATGAGCAACATGCGCCACTGGGCTCCGCCGGTGCGCCGCTACATCGATGAGTGCCTGGCAGGCAAGGAAGGCCCGCGCGGCAAGGACTACAACATGCGCTGGATCGCCAGCATGGTGGCCGACGTGCACCGCATCCTGTCGCGCGGCGGCGTGTTCATGTACCCCTGGGACAAGCGCGAGCCCGACAAGCCGGGCAAGCTGCGCCTGATGTACGAAGCCAACCCCATGGCCTTTCTCGTTGAGCAGGCCGGCGGCATGGCCACCAACGGCCAGCAGCGCATCATGGACATCGGCCCGAAGAAGCTGCACGAGCGTGTCAGCGTCATCCTCGGCTCAAGGAACGAGGTGCAGCGCGTGACCGATTACCACCTGGAGGCCTCAAGCTGAGGGGCGCATTTATAATGCCGATTTTCGCCGGTGTAGCTCAGTTGGTAGAGCAGCGCATTCGTAATGCGAAGGTCGGGAGTTCGACTCTTCTCACCGGCACCAGACCAGACGGGCGTCAGTGGTTCAACAACCGCTGACGCCCGTTTTCATTGGGCGGCGACCTTCATCCTTCTGTAACGCGCATGGTCGGAATCGGTGGACATTCTTCAGCAAGTCCTGGGGCCTGAAGATCCTTCCGTTCTTGGCTCGGTTGATGTCGCGAAACCACTGTAGTCAAACTGACATAGGGTGAGTCCCTGAGCCCTGGATGTACGGGGTCAAGATACAGTGAGGCATGTTCGGGCAGCCCTGCTGCTGCTCAATCACTCTCAAGAGCCTCGTGCTCGTAATAGATCTCTGCCCGCGCGGCGAGACCCCGGAGGAAGCAAGTGGATTTCGGCCAGGAACAACGCAACCCCGGCAAGCATATGGTGGGCATCGGCGTCGTGCTGGGCCTGCATGTGTTGCTGGGCTGGGCCCTGCTCAACGGTTTGGCCCAGCGCATGGTCGAAGTGATCAAGGGGCCCATCGAGACCAAGATCATTGAGGAGGTGAAACCACCCCCTCCGCCGCCGCCGGAAAACCTGCCGCCGCCGCCAAAGTTCGCGCCGCCTCCCCCGAGTTTCGTACCGCCTCCGGAGGTGGTGGTCAATCCGCCTCCGACCGTGGCCCCTGTGATCACCACCACCACGGTGGCGCCGCCGCCTGCACCAGTGCGCATCGCACCTCCGCCCGCTCCCCCGGCACCACCTCCCCCTCCCCCCCGCGTGGCGGCGAAGCCCGCCATCGGTAACGTGGCTGCGTGCGCACCCAAGAACGAAGACTACCCGGCTGCTGCTGTTCGCGCAGAAGCTACTGGGACCACTCGAGTTCGCTTCACCGTGGACGCAACGGGAAAGCTTTCCAATGCGGAGGTTGTCAAGGCCGCCGGTTCCTCGCGCGAGCATCGGCAACTGGACCGTGTGGCGCTGAGCAAGCTCAGCGAATGCACCTTCAAGCCCGGCAATGACGAGACTGGCAAGCCAGTCGGCGGCACCTTTGAGGTGGAGTACGTGTGGAAGCTGGAGTGAAACCACGTTTCGTCCCATCCAAGCTCCGTTCGTCCCAGCCCAACCCTACTTTCGTTTTCTGGCGCATGTCCGCAACGTACGCGCCCTTTTCCCTGGAGGCACCATGTCCCTGATTTCCCTCGTGCGCGCGTCTTTCGCGGCGGTTCTGATCACGGCCACCACACTGGCGGCCACGCTTCCCACGCCCGCGGCCGCCCAGGCGCCCGCAGCGTCGGCACCGGCGGCCGCAGTCGCGGGCAAGCCTGCGGTGACGGAAGAAGCTGTCGAGAACCCTTACGGTCTCAAGGCGCTGTGGGAGCAAGGGGATGCCGTCGCTCACGGCACGCTGATCATCATGCTGATCATGTCCATGGGCAGCTGGTACGTGATCTTCACCAAACTGTACGAGCAAGGAAAGATGCTCAAGAGCGCGCGCAGTTCGACAGAGGCCTTCTGGAAGGCGTCTTCCGTCAAGGAGGGGCTCCATGCACTGGAGGAAGGCTCTGCCAGCCGCTTCGTCGCCGAGCAGGCTCTGAAGGCCGATGACCATCATGAGGGCACCATGGTCGAGACCATCGACCGCCATACCTGGGTCAGCATGAACATTGACCGTGCCGTGGGCAGTGTGCAGAGCCGCCTGCAGGGCGGCCTGGCCATCCTTGCAACAGTGGGCTCCACGGCCCCGTTCGTCGGCCTGTTCGGCACCGTCTGGGGCATCTACAACGCGCTGGTGAAGATCGGCATCAGCGGGCAGGCCTCCATCGACAAGGTGGCCGGCCCGGTGGGCGAGGCGCTGATCATGACGGCCATCGGCCTGGCCGTGGCGGTGCCGGCGGTGATGGGCTACAACTGGCTCGTCCGTCGCAACAAGGCCATCATGGACGCCACCCGTGCCTTTGCCGCCGACCTGCACAGCGTGCTGATCGCGGGCAAGCGCTGAAGACGCCTCGCACTGAACTGCCCGGCCGGCTCGCCAGAGCCCCGGGCCACCAAAGCGGAGATTGCCCATGGCCATGAACGTAGGCACTGCCACCGACGACGGCGAAGACCAACTCAACAACACCATCAACACCACCCCGCTGGTGGACGTGATGCTCGTGTTGCTGATCATCTTCCTGATCACCGTGCCCGTGGTCACGCAGACCATCAAGCTTGACCTGCCGAAAGAGCGCAACATCCCGTTGCAGACCAAGCCGGAGAACGTGGTGATCGCGGTCAACCGGGACGGCGAGGTCTTTTGGGGTACGGAGCGCGTGCCGGACTTCGAAGCGTTGGTGGTGCGCCTGAAGAAGGAGGCTGTGAAGGAGCCGCAACCCGAGGTGCACATCCGCGCCGACTCTGGGGTGCGCTGGGAGCCCGTGGGCCGCGTCAACATGGCCTGCATGCGAGCCGGCATCCTGAAGGTGGGTTTCATCACCGAGCCCCCGGCAGGGGCAGGCGCGCGCCTGAACTGAGAACGCCAGGAGAACCACGACCATGGGAATGAATGTAGGAACCTCCTCGGCGGATGATGACGGCGAAGTGATGGTGGACATCAACACCACGCCGCTGATCGACGTGATGCTGGTGCTGCTGATCATGTTCATCATCACCATCCCCATCCAGACGCACGCCGTCAAGATGAACACGCCGATACCGAACAACGCTGCGCCACCACCCAAGTCTCCAGAAATCATTCGCGTGGATATCGACTTCGACGGGACCATTGGCTGGAACGGCGAAGTGATTGCGCCCGGCGACCGGGCGGCCGTGCAAGCCAAGCTTGCGGCGGCGGCAGCCTTGTCCGACCAGCCCGAGTTGCACATCCGCCCCAACAAGTTGGCGGCCTATGAGCATGTCGCCATGGTTCTGGCCGGTGCGCAGCGCCTGGGCATGACCAAGATCGGCATCGTCGGCAACGAACAGTTCCAGTGATTCCCGTCATGAAGCGTCCCTCCTCCCTGCTGCTGGCGCTCGTCGCAGCCTTCGCCTTTGGCACGTCACACGCGCAAGGGCTGCGTCCCGAGCTTGGCAAGCCCCTGCAACAGGCGGCCGAATACATCAAGGCAGGCAAGGGCCGGGAGGCTCTGGCCAAGGTGCGTGAAGCCGAGGCCGTGCCGAACCGCACGCCGGCAGAGCAACTGATGGTGGACCGCATGAAGGCCGCTGCCGCCCAACGGGCCGGTGACATGGCCACGGCAGTGCAAGCGCTTGAAGCCGTGCACCCCAAGACCTCAGGCGCCGAAGCAGGACAGATTGCCGAGCAGATCGCATCGGTCTACACCCAGCTCAAGAACGTGCCGAAGGCCACGGAGTGGGTGGCCAAGGCGCAGCAGGCCGGCAACAACAGCGCGACGCTCAAGCAGTTGCAAAGCTACCTGCAAGGCGCGAGTGGCGACTACGCGGCCATTGCCAGAGATGCTGCAGCGGCGGTGGCCGCCGCCGAGCAAAGTGGCGGCAGGCCCACCGAGGCCGATCTGTTGCGCCTGGCAGATGCGCAGCAGCGTACCGGGCAGACCGGGCCTCAGGTCGCCACGCTCGAGAGACTGCTCACCCTCTACCCCAAGAAGGACTATTGGAACGCCTACCTCAGCCGCCTGCCCCGCAAACCCAACTTCGCTGACAGGTTCGGGCTTGACGTGTTGCGCTTGAAGCTGGCCACCGGCAACCTCACCAAGGCCGACGAATACATGGAGATGGCCCAGATGGCCATGCAGGTGGGCTTGCCTGCCGAGGGCTTGCAGATCGTGGACAAAGGACTGGCCGCCAAGGTGCTGGGTACCGGACCCGAGGCTGAGCGGCACAAGCGGCTGCGGGACCTGGCCGTCAAGAAGACCGAAGAAGCCAAGTCAGGCATCGCCGCGCAGGCCATCGAGGCAGCCGCTCAGAAGAGTGGGGACGACCTCGTCCGAGTGGGCTACGCGTTCGTAACGCTGGGCAACGCCGACAAGGGCATCGCGATGATCGAGCAAGGCATCGCCAAAGGAGGCCTGAAGCGTCCCGAAGACGCCAAGCTCAGGCTGGGCATGGCCCAACTGACGAAGAACAGGGCCAAGGCGCAGCAGACGCTTCGCAGCGTGGGCGGCAGCGACGGTTCGGCCGACATCGCGCGGCTGTGGGTGATCGCGGGCGGTTGACGGCGTCCGGCCTCAGCGGCACGGACCTCGAGACCCGGGCGCGCGACGACGATCATCTGGCGCTGCGGCTGTGGCTGCGCCTGTTGTCCTGCACCAATCTCATCGAAAGCCCGCTGAAGACGCGCCTGCGCGGACGCTTCTCGGGATCACTGGCCCGCTTCGACTTGATGGCCCAGCTGGACCGCCATCCCCAGGGACTGAAGATGCGCGACCTGTCGCAGCGCCTGATGGTCACTGGCGGCAACGTCACCGGCTTGACCGACCGGCTCGTGGCTGAGGGCCTGGTGCAGCGCCGGGACGACATGCAGGACCGCCGGGCCGTGACGGTCAGCCTCACCCCGGAGGGCCAGCGGCAGTTTCGCGCCATGGCGGCCGAGCATGAGGCCTGGATCATCGAGCTGATGTCGGGCCTGAGCCACCCGCAGCAGGGCGCGCTGTTCGATCTGCTGGGACAGCTGAAGCAGGGCCTGCCGGCCCCGCAGCCGCCGCTCAGGCGCCGAGCAAGTCGCGGCCCACGATGAGCTGTTGCACCTCGGTCGCGCCCTCGTAGATGCGCAGGGCGCGGATCTCCCGGTACAGCGACTCCACCACCGAGCCCACCTTCACGCCCAGCCCGCCGTGCATCTGCAGCGCACGGTCGATGACACGCTGGGCGTTCTCGGTGGCGCACATCTTGGCCATGGCGGCCTCGCGCGTGGTGCGCACGCCCTTCACGTCCCGCAGCCAGGCGGCGCGATAGGTCAGCAACGCAGCGGCATCGACCGCGCTGGCCATCTCACCGAGCGCAGCCTGGGTGAGTTGGAAGTCCGCGAGCGTCTGCCCGAACATCCGGCGCGACTTGGCGTGAGCGATGGCCTCGTCCAGCGCCCGGCGTGCGAAACCCAGCGCGGCCGCCGCCACCGAGGCGCGAAAGATGTCCAGCGTGCGCATGGCGAGCTTGAAGCCCTCGCCGGGCGTCCCCAGCAGGCTGCCCTTGGGAATACGGCAGTCCACAAAGCGCAACCGGGCCAAGGGGTGCGGCGCGATGACATGGATGCGCTCGGCGATCTCCAGGCCCGGCGTGTCGGCCCGCACCACAAAGCCGCTGATCGAGGCCGTGGGCTTGGAACCAGGCCCGCCCACGGGCTGGCCATCGGCGTTCAGGGTGCGAGCGAAGACGGTGTAGACGTCCGCGATGCCGCCATTGCTGATCCAGGTCTTCTCGCCGTTGAGCACCCAGTGGTCACCACCGTCCTGTGCGGTACACGCCATGGCCGCCACGTCCGACCCCGCTTGGGGTTCAGACAAGGCAAAGGCCGAGATCCACTCCCCCCGCGCCACGCGGGGCAGCACGTCAGCCCGCACATGGGGCGAGCCGGCCAAGGTGATGGCCCCCGTGCCCAGGCCCTGCATGGCGAAGGCGAAGTCCGCCAGCCCGTCGTGTCGCGCCAGGGTTTCACGCGCCACGACCAGGGCCCGCGAGTCCAGCCCCGGCAAGGCCCCGCCATGCGCCGCGGGCACGCACCAGCGCAAGTGCCCGCCTTCGCCCAGCATCGTGACAAGACGGCGGCAGGCGGCGTCGGTGTCGGCGTGGTCAACGTGGACCAGGTGCTGCGCGCACCAAGCGTCAAGCGCCGCAGCCTGATCGCGGTGCAGGTCGTCGAAGAAAGGGATGTCGAGGTGGGTGAGGCGTGTCATGTCCATTCACAAACTACTGCGGAAATCCGCAAGTGGATTCAGGTACTTCAGGACCGAGTGCTTCAAGTCAAGATTTCACCAGACGCGGGGTACGGATACCCCCTCCGCTCATGTCCCCCGGCCCGGGCTACGCCCGTGCCTCCTCCTTGACTTCGCTGCGGGGGTACCCACACCCCGCGTCCTGCAAGCATCGCAGGCACGCCGCAGTCAGTACTGGGCAGACCACGCGGCTGGCAGGAGCAGTGGGTGGGGTGCTGTGTGGAGCGAAGTAAAGGAGGAGGGGTGGGCGCAGCCCTCCCCGGGGGACATGAGCGGAACACAGCGCCACGCCCACTGCTCCCGCGAGGCATCAGCGCAAAACGAACCGCGGGCGACGGCAAACGGCAGGAAGTGACGATTCAATCCCCCTCGAACTTCGGCGCCTGCTTGGCCGCGAAGGCCTGGAAGGCGCGGTGGAAGTCCTGGGTCATCATGCAGATGGCCTGGGCCTGGGCCTCGCTTTCCACCATCTCCTCGATGCCCATGGCCCACTCCTGGTTGAGCATGGTCTTGGTGATGGTGTGGGCAAAGTAGGGACCGTCAGCGAGCGTTCGCGCCAGCGCCTGCGCCTGGGCCACCACCTCATCGCGCGGGTGCAGCGCGTTGAAGAAGCCCCAGGCCGCGCCTTCCTCGGCTGTCATGGCCCGGCCGGTCATCAAAAGCTCGGTGGCCCGGCCCTGGCCGATCACGCGCGGCAACAGCCCGCAGGCGCCCATGTCGGCGCCGGCCAGACCCACGCGGGTGAACAGGTAGGCCGTCTTGGCCGACGGGGTGCCCAGGCGCATGTCGGCCGCCAGCGCAATCATCGCGCCGGCGCCGGCGCAGATGCCGTCGATGGCCGCCACGATGGGCTGCGGCGCCCGCTTCATGGCCTTGACCAGATCGCCTGTCATGCGCGTGAAGCGCAGCAACTCGGGCATGGGCATCTTGGTCAGCGGCTCGATGATCTCGAAGACGTCGCCACCCGAGCAGAAGTTGCCGCCCTCCCCGGCCAGCACCACGGCCCGCACGTCGCTGGCATGCGCGAGGTCGCGGAACAGATCGCGCAGTTCGGCGTAGCTTTCGAACGTGAGTGGGTTCTTCTTCTGCGGCCGGTTCAGCGTGAGGGTGGCCACGCGGCCGTCGTCGCTGCACTGCCAGCGGAAGTGGCGTGCGCGGTAGTCCTTGAAAGGTCGCTTGTCGTCGTGCATGGAGGTCCTCGCAGCAGGAGGTCGTTCGGGCTTGGGCGAATGGGGGCAGGAGCAGGTGGATGCGGGCCGGCAGCGCCGGGTTCAGGCGGGGCCGGCGGACATCGCGGCCGCACGCTTCAAGTTGGCCTCGTACTGGCTGCGCCCCGAGAGGTAAGGCAAGGGCCAGGCGATCTCGGCATGGCCGATCTTCGCGGCTTCGTGCAGGGTCCAGGCCGGGTCGGCCAGGTGCGGGCGGGCCACGGCGCACAGGTCGGCGCGGCCGGCGGCGATCACCATGTTGACGTGGTCGGCCTCGAAGATGGCACCCACGGCCACGGTGGGAATGCCCACCTCGTTGCGGATGCGGTCGGCAAACGGCGTCTGGTACATGCGCCCGTACACCGGCCTCTGGTCGGCCACCACCTGGCCCGAGGAGCAGTCGATGATGTCCGCACCTGCCACCTTGAACAGCCGCGCGATGGCCACTGCGTCGTCGGCGGTGTTGCCACCGGGGTACCAGTCATGGCACGACAGGCGCACCGAGATGGGCCGGTCCTGCGGCCACACGGCACGGACCGCGGCGAACACCTCCAGCGGGTAGCGCGCGCGGTTCTCGATGGCGCCACCGTAGGCATCACCGCGGCGGTTCGTCAGCGGCGAGAGGAAGCTGGAGAGAAGGTAACCGTGCGCGCAGTGCAACTCCAGGATGTCGAAGCCGGCCTCGGCCGCGCGTTGGGCTGCCGCCACATGGTCGTCGCGCACGCGGTCCATGTCGTCGCGCGTCATCGCGCGCGGCACCTGGCTGTGCGGCAGGTAGGGGATGGCCGAGGCCGACAGCAACGGCCAGTTGCCCTGCTCCAGCGGTTCGTCCATCTGCTGCCAGCCCAGTTGGGTGCTGCCCTTGCGCCCGGCGTGGCCGAGCTGGATACCCATCTTGGCGGGTGAACTGGCGTGCACGAAGTCGACCACGCGCTTCCAGGCGTCGCGCTGCGCGTCGTTCCACAGGCCGGCGCAGCCCGGGGTGATGCGGGCCTCGGGGCTGGGGCAGGTCATCTCGGTGTACAGCAGCCCGGCGCCGCCGAGTGCGCGCGAGCCGAAGTGCACAAGGTGAAAGTCATTGGGCAGCCCATCCTGCGCCGAGTACATCGCCATGGGCGAGACCACCACCCGGTTGGGCACCGTCAGGCCGCGAAGCTTGAACGGGGTGAACATCGGACTGGGTGGCTTCAAGGCCGCCCCCGATTTGCTGGCCCTTGATTCCCGTTCGGGCTGAGCTTGTCGAAGCCCTTCGACAGGTTCAGGGCGAACGGGGGAGGGCTCAGGGCCGACAGAGGCGACGGGCTCCTGGGCTGACACCGGTACCGCCAACCCGGCCTGCGCCGCTGCGCGCCGCGCGAACCAGCGCTCGTAGCCCTCCAGCCAGCGGGCATCGCGCAGGCGCAGGTTCTCATGGCTGATGCGCTGGCTGCGGGTGAGCATGGAGTACATGAACTGCTCGGGCTCGAGCTGGTCGCAGTAGCGCGTGCCCACCACCTCGAACCACTCCATCGCGTTCCAGGCCGCGTTTTGCAGGCGCAGCACGTCGACTTCGCGCTCGGCCTGGTAGCGCTGCAGCAATTCCGGGATATCGGCCGCGCCGCCGCCACCGGCTTCCTGCGCCTGCTTGAACAAACGGGCCAGGCCGATGGCATCTTCCAGCGCCAGCTTGGTGCCCGAGCCGATGGCGAAGTGCGCGGTGTGCACGGCGTCGCCCATCAGCACCACGTGGCTCTTGCCGTTGAAATGGTGCCAGTTGCGGCAGCGCACGCGCTGGAAGTTGAGCCAGGCCGAGCCGCGCAGATGGCGCGCGTTGCTCAGCAGCGGGTGCCCACCCAGGTAGCGGGCAAACAACTTCTCGCAGAAGGCAATGGACTGTTCAGTGGTGGCCGCATCCAGCCCATGGGCCTTCCACACGTCTTCCGGCGTCTCGACGATGTAAGTGGTGGTCTGGTCGTCGAATTTGTAGACGTGGCTCTGGAACCAGCCGTGCTCGGTCTTCTCGAAGTGGAAGTTGAAGGCGTCGTAGAGCTGGGTGGTGCCCAGCCAGATGAAGCGGTTGGGCCGTGTGACGATGTCGGGTTGAAAGACCTCGGCGTACTTGCTGCGAATCCTGGAGTTGATGCCATCGCTGGCGATCACCAGGTCGGCATCCGGGAAGTCCTCGTCGGAGTCCACCTCGGTCTCGAACAGCAGTTCCACGCCCAGCGCTTCGCAGCGGGCCTGCAGGATGTTCAGCAGCTTCTTGCGGCCGATGCCCACGAAGCCATGGCCGCCCGAGCGGATGACGTGGCCCTTGAAGTGCAGCTCGATGTCGTCCCAGTGGTTGAAGGCCACCTCGATGGCATCGGCGGTCTCGGGGTCCCACACCCGCATGCCTTCCATGGTGGCATCCGAGAACACCACGCCCCACCCAAAGGTGTCGTAAGGGCGGTTGCGCTCCACCACGGTGATGTGGTGCGAGGGATCGAGCTTCTTCATCAGAAGCGCGAAGTACAGGCCGGCGGGGCCGCCGCCGATGCAGACGATGCGCATGTTCGATCCAGTGAGCCTTTGCCGGTCATTGTCCAATGAATTTGCTTTAGGACTAAAGCATGTGGGGCGCGGATTGCGCAGCCGTTCTGGTGGCGGCAGGCACAATCTAGGGATGAGTTTGCCCGCCTTCGTCGAGCCCCTGGATCAGGGCCTGTACACCATCGACACCGGCTTCCACCGCGACCAATTCGATGCAGCCTACCTTATGGTGCAGGACGGCCGCGCCGCGTTCATCGACACCGGCACCAACTTCAGCGTGCCGCGCCTGCTGGCCGCGCTGGACGCGGTGGGCCTGCCGCGCGATGCGGTGGACTGGGTCATCCCCACCCACGTGCATCTGGACCATGCCGGCGGCGTGGGGCTGTTGATGAGCGAACTGCCTCGGGCCCGTGCCCTGGTGCACCCGCGCGGCGCACGCCACATGGTGGACCCGACCGCGCTGTACCAAGGTGCCCTGGCGGTGTACGGCCAGCAGGAGATGGACCGGGCCTACGGCCATCTGGTGCCGGTGCCGGCCGAGCGTGTGGTGTCCAGCGCGGAAGGCATGACGGTGGAACTCGCGGGCCGGCCCTTGACCCTCATCGACACGCCCGGGCACGCGCGGCACCACCACTGCATCTGGGACGAGGCGACGCGGGGCTGGTTCACGGGCGACACCTTCGGCCTGAGCTACCGCGAGTTCGACACGGCGCAAGGCGCCTGGATCCTGCCCACCTCCACACCCGTGCAATTCGAGCCCGAGGCCCTGGCCCGTTCCATCGACCGCCTGGCCGAGCGCTCGCCGCAGTGGGTGTACCTGACCCATTACGGGCGCGTGGGCCAGGTCGCCGCCCTGGCCGGCACGCTGCGCACGCTCCTGGACCAGACAGTGACCTTGGCCCGGCAGTTGCAGCATCACCCGCAGCGCCACGAAGCCCTGAAGACCGCCTTGCACGCGCTGTACGTGCAAGACCTGCGCCGGCATGGCACCACCCACAGTGCCGAGGACATCGCCCGGCTGCTGAGCATCGACATCGAGCTCAACGCCCAGGGCATCGCCATCTGGCTGGACCGCCAGAGCTGAAGGCGCCAGGTCGCGCGGCGGCCCTCCACCACAGGTCAACACGGGTCACCACGCATCACCACGCATCACCACCATGAGCAACCCCATCCATTTCGGACTGACCCAGCGTTCGGTCGTCGTCACCGGCGCCGCCCAGGGCATAGGCGAAGCCTGCGCGAGGCGCCTGGCGCGCGAGGGCGCGGTGGTGGCCCTGTGGGACGTGGCCGACGCGCCCGGCCAGGCACTGGCCGCCGAACTCCA
The DNA here is from genome assembly GCA_021300575.1 of Rubrivivax sp. GTDB lineage: Bacteria > Pseudomonadota > Gammaproteobacteria > Burkholderiales > Burkholderiaceae_C > Rubrivivax. The sequence continues at coordinate 2,626 of JAJTDM010000079.1, read as the reverse complement.
GGCACAGGGGGCGCAGGCCATCTACCTGCACTGCGACGTCTCCAGCAAGGCGCAGGTGGATGCGGCGCTGGCCGCCACGCTGGCCGCCTTCGGCCAGGTGGACGGGCTGGTCAGCAACGCCGGCATCTTCCGGGCGGCTGACTTCCTGGAAGTCTCTGAGACCGACTGGGACGCGGTGATCGCCGTGAACCTCAAGGGGGCGTTCCTGGTCGGGCAGGCCGTGGCCCGGGCCATGTGCGCCAACCAAGGAGGCGAAGGCTACGGCGCCATCGTCCACATGAGTTCGGTCAACGGCTCCATGGCCATCCCGTCGATTGCCAGCTACAACGCCAGCAAGGGCGGCATCGACCAGCTCACGCGCGCCATGGCGCTGGCGCTGGCCGACCGTCACGTCCGCGTCAACGCGGTGGGGCCGGGCACCATCGCCACCGAACTGGCGCGATCGGCCGTGCTCACGAGCGATGACGCCCGGCTGCGCATCCTCGGCCGCACCCCGATGAAGCGCCTGGGCGAGCCCGCCGAGGTGGCCGAGGTGGTCGCCTTCCTGCTGAGCGATGCCTCCAGCTACATGACCGGCGAGATCGTCTACGTGGACGGCGGGCGGCGCGCACTGAACTACACCGTCCCGGTGTGATCGCAGAAGCCTTCGCCGTGTCCACGGGCGTGGTGGCCCTGGGCGAGATCGGCGACAAGACGCAACTGCTGGCGCTGCTGCTGGCCGCGCGCTACCGCAAACCCGTGCCGATCATCGCCGGCATCCTGGTGGCCACGCTGCTGAACCACGCGGCAGCCGGTGCCTTGGGCACCTGGATCACCCGGCTGGTGGACCCGGTGTGGATGCGCTGGATCCTCGGTCTGTCCTTCCTGGCGGTGGCCGCCTGGATGCTGGTGCCCGACCAGGCCGACGACGTGGAAGGCGCCGAACAGCCCCGCTTCGGCGTGTTCGGCGTGACGGTGATCGCCTTCTTCCTGGCGGAGATGGGCGACAAGACGCAAATCGCCACCGTGATGCTGGCCGCGCGCTATGACGCCCTGATCGCCGTGACGGCCGGCACCACGCTGGGCATGATGATCGCCAACGTGCCGGCCGTGCTGCTGGGCGACAAGGCGGTGAAGTTCGTGCCCATCGAGTGGGTGCACCGCATCGCCGCGCTGGTGTTCGCCGTCATCGGCGTGCTGGTGCTGGCGGGCGTGGGCGGCTGAGGGCGGCGCGCGGCGCGTGCCCGGCCCTGCACTTCAACGAAGGGCTGCGGCCTCTTGGGCCAGGCGCGTGATGCGCGGCCAGTCACCCGCTGCAATGGCGTCCTGCGGCGTGAGCCACGAGCCTCCGCACACCTTCACCTGCGGCAAGGCCAGGAAGTCGCGCGCGTTCTGCGGCGTGATGCCGCCCGTGGGGCAGAAGCTGACCTCCGGGAACGGCCCTGCCAGGGCCTTGAGCAGGGGGATGCCGCCGGCCGCGCTGGCCGGGAAGAACTTCACGAAATGGTGGCCCCCGTCCTGTGCGGCCATGAGCTCGCTGGCCGTGGCCACGCCCGGCAGCAGCGGCAGGGCCAGATCCGCACAGGCGGCCCCCACGGCCTCGGTGTAGCCCGGACTGACGGCAAAACAGGCCCCCGCAGCCAGGGCGGCACGTGCATCGGCGGCGCTGCGCACCGTGCCCGCACCCAGGATGGCCTGGGGCACCTCCCGGGCAATGGCCTCCAGGCAACGCAAGGCCACGGGCGTGCGCAAGGTCACTTCCAACACCCGCACCCCGCCCTGCACCAGGGCTTGCGCCACAGGTACGGCGTCTTCCACCCGCTGCAGCACGATGACCGGAATGACGGGGCCGTAGGCGCAAAGTTCAAGCGTGTTCATCGGACGTGGTTTCCGCTGTTCAGAAGGAATGAGAAAGCAGGAAGGCAGCGGCATACAAGCCGTGGGAATGCGGGTGCCGCAGCCTCAAAGCCAGGTCACCGCGCCCTCTTCGGCGCTGCGCACGTTGCGCCGCAACCCGGCAAACAAGTCCCGCCCTATCCCGTGGGCGCTGTCCGCCGCCAGGTGCTCGGGGCGCTGCGCGGGCACACGGCGCGCCCATTCGTCGTCGGGCAACAGCACCTCCAGCGTACCGGACAGGGCGTCCAGCCGGACGACATCACCGTCACGCAAACGGGCCAACGGGCCGCCGCCCAGCGCTTCAGGCGTCACGTGAATGGCCGCGGGGACCTTGCCCGATGCGCCACTCATCCGCCCGTCGGTCACCAGCGCCACCCGGAAGCCCCGGTTCTGCAGCACCGCCAGCGGCGGGGTGAGCTTGTGCAGCTCCGGCATGCCGTTGGCCGCAGGCCCCTGGAAGCGCACCACGGCCACCATATCGTGCTCGAGCTCGCCCGCCTGGAAGGCCGCCAGCAGCGCTTCCTGGCTGTCGAACACGCGCGCGGGCGCCTCGATGACCTGCCGGTCCTGCGGCACGGCGGAGACCTTGATCACCGCGCGGCCCAGGCGCCCCTGCAGCAGCCGCAGGCCCCCGCTGGGGGAAAAAGGCTGGCCCACGCGACGCACCACGCTGTCATCGCCCGGTGCGGATGGCACGGGCCGCCAAGTCAGCCTGCCTGAGGCGGCGTCCAGAGCGGGCACACGGGTGTAG
>JAJTDM010000142.1 GCA_021300575.1 Rubrivivax sp. | reverse complement strand
CCGGGTGCTGCGCGCCGAGAGCGTCGACGCTGCGTTGGCCCGCGGCACGCCCACCGAGCGGCCGGCCACCACGCCTGCGCGCTATGCCGTGGGCGAGCGAGTCAGAGCCCTCAACCGGCACCCCGCTGGCCACACGCGGCTGCCCCGCTATGTGCGCGGCCACACCGGCACGGTGGTGCTGGTGCACGGCGCCCATGTGTTTGCCGACCGCCATGCCGCCAGCGCCCCGGGCCAACCCTTCGACGAAGCCCCGCAGTGGCTGTACACCGTGGCCTTCGACGGACGCGAGCTGTGGGGCGACGACGCCGAACCCGGCCTGCGCGTCAGCGTGGACGCCTGGGAAAGCTACCTGGAACCGGCATCGCCCGGGACCGCATGACCATGCCCCACGCCGCCTGCGACCTTCCCGGCCTGCCACAGGACGATGCCGGACCGGTTTTCAGCGCTCCCTGGCAGGCCCAGGCTTTCGCCATGACCCTGGCGATGCACGAGCGCGGCCTGTTCAGTTGGGGCGAGTGGGCGCAGGCCCTGAGCCAGGCCATCGCCCGCGCCCAGGGCCAGGGCGACCCGGACCTGGGCGACACCTACTACCACCACTGGCTGGACGCCCTGGAGACGCTGCTTCAGGCCAAAGGCCTGGCCAGTGCCGCCACCCTACACGCCCTGGAACACGCCTGGGAAGACGCAGCCGAGCGCACGCCTCATGGCCAGACCATCCAGCTGTTGCCGCAGGAGCGGGCACTGGCAAGATCATGAATTCCATGCCGCTTCGACTCTCCGTCCTGGACCAGTCCGTGGCCTGCGCCGGGCGCGGTGAAGACCACGCGCTGCGCGACACCTTGGAACTCGCTCAGCACTGCGAGGCCCTGGGCTACGAGCGCTTCTGGGTGAGCGAGCACCACGGCATGCCCACCATCGTCGGCACGGCGCCGGAGGTGCTGATGGCCGCCATCGCGGCGCGCACCACCCGCATCCGCATCGGCAGCGCCGGGGTGATGCTGCCGCACTACTCGGCTTTCAAGGTAGCCGAGAACTTCCGCGTGCTGGACGCCCTGGCGCCCGGGCGCATCGACCTGGGCCTGGGCCGCGCCCCGGGCAGCGACCGCCGCACGGCCCAGGCGCTGAACCCCCACGTGTCAGGCATGGCCGAGGACTTCCCGCAGCAGGTGCTGGACCTGCAAGCCTGGGTGAGCGGCCCCCCGCCTGCAAGCGCGGACCGTCGCCCGGAAATGTGGATCCTCGGCAGCTCCGACTACGGGGCCCAGTTGGCGGCCCACCTGGGCCTGCCCTACGCCTTTGCCTACTTCTTCATGGACGGCCAGGGCGTGGAGCAGGCGCTGGACCTGTACCGCAGCCTCTACCGGCCCAGCGAGCGCCACCCCAAGCCCGAAGTCACCATCTGCGTCTGGGCCCTGGCGGCCGACCGTGACGAAGAGGCCGAATTCCAGGCCCTGAGCCGCGAGCGCTGGCGCGTCAACCGGCAGCGTGGGCTACTCGGGCCGCTGCAGCGTCCGCAGGACGTGGCCGCGCAAGGCTTCAGCGACGAGGAGATGGCCGTGATCGTCGCGCCCCTGCGGCGCAAGGCTCTGGTGGGTTCGGCCGCGACGGTGCAGCACAAGATGGAAGATCTGGCCCGCAGCCTGGAGCTCGACCACCTGGTCGTCAACACCTGGGCGCACGACCCCGCGGTGCGGCGGCACTCCTATGCGCTGCTGGCGCGTGAATTCGGGCTGGACGGCAGCACCGCACCTGCCACAGGCTCCGGGTCTGAAGCCCATGCGGTGCCGGCCGCGGCTGCGGCCACGACCACCTGAGACACCTCGCCAACTTGCGCGCAAGCCAGTCCGGAAAGCCAACCCCCTTACGCCCCAGATACATCAGGAGCCGCCATGCAAGACCTCCCGGACGGTGCAGCCTTTGACATCCTGATCGTCGGCGCTGGCTCGGCAGGCTGCGTGCTGGCAGCGCGTCTGAGTGAGGACCCGGCACTGCGCGTGGGCCTCATCGAGGCCGGCCCGCCCGACAAGAGCGTGCTCATCCACTGCCCCGCCGGCCTGGCACTGCTGGCCCAGACGGGGGCGGCCAACTGGGGGTTCGAGACGGAGCCGCAGCCCGGCCTGAACGGCCGCCGCGGCTACCAGCCCCGCGGTAAGGTGCTGGGCGGCTCCAGCTCGGTCAACGCCATGATCTACGCCCGGGGCCACCGGGCCGACTACGACGCCTGGGCTGCCGAGGGCAACCCCGGCTGGTCGTTCGACGAGGTCCTGCCCTGGTTCAAGCACGCCGAGCACAACGAGCGCGGCGCCGACGCCTTCCACGGCACGGGCGGCCCGCTGAACGTGGCCGACCTGCGCAGCGACGCCACGTGGCGAGAGCGCTTTACGCAAGCCGGCGTGCAGGCCGGCTACCCGCGCAACCCCGACTTCAACGGCGCCGAGCAGGAGGGCTTCGGCCCCTACCAGGTGACGCACCGCAACGGCGAGCGCTTCAGCGCAGCCAAGGCTTACCTCACGCCGCAGCTTTCCCGGCCGAACCTGCAGGTGCTGACTGGTGCCCAGGTGCTGCGCGTGCGCTTCGAAGGCGGCCGTGCCGTCGGTGTGGACGTGAGGATGGGTGGCGCTGAACGCAGGCTCAAGGCCCGACGCGAGGTGATCCTGAGCGCGGGGGCCTTGCAGTCACCGCAGTTGCTGATGCTCTCGGGTGTAGGGCCTGGCGCCCATCTGCAAGCGCTCGGCCTGCCCGTGCTGCACGACCTGCCCGGTGTGGGACAGCACCTGCACGACCACATCGACGTGGTGCAGGTGGTAGACGCCCCCGGTCATCACGACCTGTTCGGCCTGAGCCTGGCCGGGGCCGTGCGCGCAATGCGGGGCATCTTCGAGTGGCGGCGGCAGCGCACCGGGATGCTGACCACCAACTTCGGCGAGGGCGGCGCGTTCCTTCGCAGCGCGCCCGACGAGCCCGTCCCCGACCTGCAGCTGCACTTCGTGGTGGGCAAGCTGGTGGACCACGGCCGCAAGACCGTGTTCGGCCACGGCTACTCCTGCCACGTCTGCCTGCTGCGCCCCAAGAGCCGAGGCAGCGTCACCTTGGCCAGCCCGGACCCGCTGGCCGCGCCGCTGATCGACCCGGCCTTTCTGAGCGACCCCGACGACACCGCGCGGCTGGTGCGTGGCTTCAAGCTGATGCGCCACATCCTCGCCCAACCCGCCCTGGCGCAGCACGGCGGCCGCGAGGTGGCCGCCTCAGCCGCGGCGCGGACCGATGCCCAGATCGAAACCTACGTGCGCCAGCACGCCGACACCATCTACCACCCGGTGGGCACCTGCCGCATGGGGCCGGCGGGCAAGGCCGATGATGGCGGCAGCGTGGTCGATGCCGAGTTGCGGGTGCACGGCCTGCAGGGCCTGCGCGTGGTGGACGCCTCGGTCATGCCGCAGATCGTGGGCGGCAACACCAATGCGCCGACGATCATGATCGCGGAGAAAGCCTCCGAGCTGATCCGCCAGGCGCTGCGGACGTCCTGAACATGACGAATTGTTCAATCTGAACTTAACTCTTGCTGCGGAGGACACCCACTTGCGGACGCACGTGTGCCTGACCTGATGTCAGTCGTGGCCGTGGGGTACCGATGTTCGGGTGTTTCAGGCGGCTGCGGACATCGCGATGAAGCCACGCTCGCGCAGCATCTTGTGGGCGACCGCAACCACCGACTTCCTGCGTCCCTTGCGGATGGACAACGCGTCAAACTTGGCCTTGAGCGCGCAGCGCGTGCGGGCCGCACAGCCTCCTGACCAAGGCGTTGCACTTGCGGATGCGTTCGGTCTTGCACTTGCCCGCGCGCTCATTGCCCGGACAGATCCCCACCCAACTGGCCAGCCGCTCGGCGCTGCCGAAGGCGCCCATGTCCGAGCCGATCTCCACCAGCAGCATGGCCACGCGTTGCGCTGTTCGATCTGCTCGATGTGCTCCATGATCTCGTGGGCCACGAAGAGGTGTGCGGCGCTGAATTGCTCGGTATCGAGCGCCTCGAGCAGTTCCTGCCGGCTGGCACGCAGCCGACCCTTGCAATCCAGGACTTCGTGCTTGGGCTTGTCGGCCATCAGCGCCTTGACCATCGCCCGCACACTGCTGGCGTGGATGTCGGCCACCAGCACGTTCATACGCATACCCGCGTCGAACAGCACCTTGTGCAACCGGTTCTTCTCTGCGCTGCACATGCCCTCCAGCTTCTGGCGCTGGCGCGCCACTGGGCGAAGCTGGCGCATTTGCACAGGCGGGATGAACGACGCGCGCAGCAGACCCGCACACGCCAGCGTTGCCAGCCACTGCGCGTCTGCCACTTCGGTCTTGCGACCGGGCACGGCCTTGATCACCACCACCCTGGGCCGGATCTGCGGCGACCACTTCGCCAGCGCGAAACGGTCACGCTTGATGGCGCCGAATCTCGGCTTCGTCCTGGCGCCCGCCCAGTGTGTCCAGCATCAGTGGCTGCGCCGGGTCTGCAACAGCGTCTCTGCGGGCCACCAGCGCCTTACCTCTTGCCTCACCTAGCGGGCTGCCCATGCTGGCGATGCGCCGCCTCCTGAAGCCCATCATGCACTAGCCACGCCTGTACCTGCCGTGCCACTGCGGCGAATCACGCCGGTACTCGTTGCCCGGCCGCGCACGGTGCAGGCAGACACCCTGTCGCTGACCGCTGCGCTGGCGCATCCGCAAATCGCGGTGCTGCTGCCCGCAAGCCACAGCGTTGTGCGAGAGCGTCTGGGCCGCTGATTCGATCGCCATGACATTCGCCCACCCATTGCCGGCGCGTTCGAGGACAGCGCCTTGCTGCAAACGTTCATGCCGGTGGCGTGGGGTGTTCGCCGCGACTGTGATCGGCGAGGGAGAACTGACACAGCGCTGCCACGTGGAGCAGGTAGGAGAGTGCGACGGGGTGGAGGAAGTGTTCTTTGCCATCACCCGAGGAAAGCGGATCGAGCACGGGCTGGTGCGCAGGATCACGGGCGGTGGAGCGGCGCCGGCTGCTTGAGCTGCCGGGCGGCACCCGCTGAGGCAAGATCCCTGAGGCCCCAGCGCCACTCGACTTTCGTGATCAGCGCCGCAAACGACTTGCGCCCGAAACTTGCTTGCCGGAAGATCCGTGCGCGGGCAGCTCGGGGAACTCCGAGTTGATCGAGCGCGTCAACAGCCAACGCCCGGAGACAGTGTGTGAAGATCAGTGGTCGGCGGGTCAATCTCGAGTTCACCCAGATCGAGCTGATGGCAGCGCTGGGCGAGGCGCGCAGCCTGTCGTCGGCCGCCATTGCCATCGGCCTGTCGCAGTCAGCCGCCAGCCATGCGCTAGCCCGGCTGCGGCGCGAACTGGATGACCCTCTGCTGGTGCGAACCACCAACGGCATGAAGGCTACGCCCTACGGCGAAGCCGCTTTCCAGGCGGCCCAGCAGTCGCTCAAGGCGCTGCGTCAGGGGCTGGAGACAGCCGAATCCTTCAACGCGGCCACCTCCGAGCGCTCCTTTGCCATGCACATGAGCGACATTGGGCAGACCGTGTTCCTGCCCCCCCTGCTCGCGCACATTGGAAAGGCTGCGCCGGGACTGCGCCTGCGGGTCTCGCCACTGCCGCAGCACCAGCCCAGCGTGCTGCTCGAATCAGGCGAGGTGGACCTGGCAGTGGGCTACATCACCACGCTCAAGGCCGGCTTTCGACAGCGCCTGCTGTTCACCGAGCGCTATGTGTGCGTCACGCGGGCAGACCATCCTCGTTTTGCGAGCGGCATGACCCTGGAGGCATTCCATGACTTGATTAGAAACGTGCCTCAGCATGCCTGTCCCTGATCACTTTTTTCGGCACCGGCTTGGTACGCGCCGCGTCAACGATGAGGTTGGCGATCAGGTCGCGCAGGTCGAATC
>JAJTDM010000033.1:49600-115924 GCA_021300575.1 Rubrivivax sp. | reverse complement strand
ATCCGGCGATGCATCCCGGACGGTGTGCGCGTGTGGAGTGGCATGGGCGCGTGCTGGGTCATGTGGGTGAATTGCACCCCAAGTGGCGTCAGGCCCAAGACCTTCCCTCGGCGCCGATGCTCTTCGAACTTGCGTTGGACGACGTGCTGATGCGGACAGTGCCTGCGTTTGAACCTGTCGCCCGGCAGCAGGCAGCGCAACGCGACGTGGCCCTGTGGGTACGGGAGCATGTGTCGCACGACACCCTGTTGAGGGCCTTGCGGTCGGATCCCGAGGGCCTGGTGCGCCAGGCCACGCTGTTCGACATCTACAAGCCGGCGCAACCCGTGGACGGCATGACCGCTGACGAACACAGTCTGGCCGTCAGGCTCGAACTTCTGGACGATGCCACCACCCTGACCGACGCCCGTATCGACGCCGCCGTGGCCGCGGCGGTGCAACGTGCCGCCGCGGCCTGTGGCGCCCGCTTGCGGGTCTGAACGGACAACCCGCCTGGAGCATTGCACATGAACGACCAGATTCCCAACGTCCCTGCGGTCAGTGCCCTCTTGCAGTCCCTGGAGACGCCCACGCTGACCAAGGCCGACTTGGCCGAGCTGTTGTTTGATCGGCTGGGGCTCAACAAGCGCGAGTCCAAGGACATGGTCGAGGCCTTCTTCGAGATCGTCCACGCATCCCTGGTGCAAGGGCAAGACGTCAAGTTGTCAGGCTTCGGCAACTTCAACGTCCGCCGCAAGGCCCCCCGACCAGGACGCAACCCGCGCACGGGTGAGTCCATCCCCATCAAGGCCCGGCAGGTGGTGACTTTTCACCCCAGCCTCAAATTGAAGGCGATGGTGCAAGGCGATGTGCCGCCCAGCGGTGAATTCGAGTAAAGTTTTCGGTCCATCGACGTGACGCCCGCCTGAGCTTGCCGGTCCTCCATGGACACCGTGCTTCCTGCCATTCCCGCCAAGCGTTACTTCACCATCGGAGAGGTCAGTGAACTCTGCGGTGTGAAAGCCTACGTGCTTCGCTATTGGGAGCAGGAATTCACGCAGCTGCGCCCCATGAAGCGGCGGGGCAACAGGCGGTACTACCAGCACCACGAAGTGTTGCTGATCCGGCGCATCCGTGAACTGCTCTACGACCAGGGCTTCACCATCAGCGGGGCACGAAACCGTCTGGCCGAGGCCATGGCTTCCGGCCGCGGGGCCGCCTTCGCGGCAGCACGCAAGGCATCGGGGCGGTTGGATCACTCCCTCCTTGATCCGCAGCCCGTGGAGCCTCCCGACGAAGCTTCTGCGGTAGACGCATTGGAGTCTGCCGCGTCTGAGCGGTCTGAAGCTGCAAGCGTCGCCTCTGCCCCCTTGGTGCCGCCCGTCGATGCCCTCGAAGACGTGTTGCGGGAGCTTCAGCTGATCCGTGAGCTCTTGAAGGACTGAGCGCGGCCGCATGCCCAAAGCGCCTGTCGCCCGGGCTATAATCTTGGTTTCGTCGGGGTGTAGCGCAGCCTGGTAGCGCACTTGCATGGGGTGCAAGGGGTCGCGAGTTCGAATCCCGCCACCCCGACCAAAGATTTCCGTTGTTTGTCAACGGGTTGAAGATGGGTCAGTCTTTCGCAAGAAAGCTGGCCCATTCTTCTTTCAGGCATCCGGCGGGCGGCTGCTGCCCAGCCCACAAAAAAGCCGCCCGCAGGCGGCTTGGTAGCCCAGCAGAGAAGCCTAGGTCACTTAGAGGCGGCACTTGCCACGGGCGCAGCCGCAGCCGCCGCAGGCGTGGCGCTGGTGGCGGGCGCAGTCACTGCGGCCGGCGTGGCCGAGTGGGCCGGCGCCTTGGCGGTGCCCGTCATCGGCAGCAACGGCACGATCAGCAGCGCCACGATGTTGATGATCTTGATCAGCGGGTTCACGGCCGGGCCGGCAGTGTCCTTGTAGGGGTCACCCACGGTGTCGCCCGTCACGGCCGACTTGTGTGCATCGCCGCCCTTCTTGTGCAGCGTCCCGTTGTCGTCGGTGAAGCCTTCCTCGATCAACTTCTTGGCGTTGTCCCAGGCGCCGCCGCCCGTGCACATGCTGATGGCCACGAAGAGACCGGTGACGATGGTGCCCATCAACAGGCCGCCCAGCGCAGCCGGCCCAAGCAGCATGCCCACCGCAATGGGTACCACAACCGGCAGCAAACTGGGGACGATCATTTCCTTGATGGCCGCCGTCGTCAGCATGTCCACGGCTGCGCTGTAGTCCGGTTTGCGCTTGTTGGCCATGATCTGGCCGTCTGCGAACTGCTTGCGCACTTCCACCACCACGGCGCCAGCGGCGCGGCCCACGGCTTCCATTGCCATGGCGCCGAAGAGGTAAGGGATGAGGCCGCCGATGAACAGGCCGACGATCACCTTGTGGTCGCTCAGGTCGAACGCCAGGTTCATGCCGCGCGCTTCCAGCGCGTGCGTGTAGTCGGCGAACAGCACCAGCGCGGCCAGGCCGGCAGAGCCGATGGCGTAGCCCTTGGTCACCGCCTTGGTGGTGTTGCCCACGGCGTCCAGCGGGTCGGTGATGTCGCGAACGCTGCTGGGCAGCTCGGCCATCTCGGCAATGCCGCCAGCGTTGTCGGTGATGGGGCCGTAGGCGTCCAGCGCGACGACGATGCCCGCCATGCTCAGCATCGAGGTGGCGGCCACCGCGATGCCGTACAGGCCGGCCAGCGCGTAGGCCGCGTAGATGGCAGCACAGATCAGCAGAACCGGGTAGGCCGTGGAGCGCATGCTGACGCCCAGACCGGCGATGATGTTGGTGCCGTGGCCGGTGGTGGACGCCTGTGCGATGTGCTTGACCGGGCTGTACTGCGTGCCGGTGTAGAACTCGGTGATCCAGACCAGCGCGGCCGTGAGCGCCAGGCCGACAAAGCAGGCGCCGAAGAGCGCCATCGCACTGGCCGTCTTGCCGCCGACCAGCTTCACGGGCTCGGGGAACACCGCGTTGGTGACGAAGTAGAACGCGATCAGCGACAGCACGCCGGCCACCGCCAGGCCGCGGTACAGCGCTGGCATCACGTTGGTCATGCCGGGCGAGGCCTTGACGAAGTAGCAGCCGATGATGGACGCGATGATCGACACCCCGCCCAGCACCAGCGGGTAGATCACGCCAGCCATCGGGGCGCTGACGACCATGATGGCGCCCAACGCCATGGTGGCGATCAGCGTCACCGCATAGGTCTCGAACAGATCGGCGGCCATGCCGGCGCAGTCACCCACGTTGTCGCCCACGTTGTCAGCGATCACGGCCGGGTTGCGCGGATCGTCTTCCGGAATGCCGGCTTCCACCTTGCCCACCAGGTCGGCGCCGACGTCAGCACCTTTGGTGAAGATGCCACCGCCCAGCCTCGCAAAGATCGAAATCAGCGACGAGCCGAATGCCAGCCCGAGCATGGGCTTGAGCATTTGCGACAGCGTGGTGTCACCGGCGGGCATCACCGCACCGGTGGTCCACCAGAAGAACAGCACGACGCCGATGAGTCCCAGGCCGACGACCAGCATGCCGGTGATGGCGCCACCCTTGAAGGCGACGTCCAGTGCCGGACCGATGCCCTTGGTGGCGGCTTGCGCGGTGCGCACGTTGGCGCGCACCGAGATGTTCATGCCGATGAAGCCGCAGGCGCCCGACAGGACCGCCCCGAGCACGAAGCCGATGGCTGTCTTGGTGTCGAGGAAGACCAGGATCAGCGCAGCCAACACGACGCCGACGATGCCGATGGTCTTGTACTGGCGGGCGAGGTAAGCGGCAGCACCTTGCTGGATAGCGCCGGCGATTTCCTGCATGCGCGCGTTGCCGGCATCCTGCTTGAGGATCCAACTGCGTTGCAAGAACCCGTAGATCACGGCAATCAAGCCGCAGCCAAGCGCTACGTTGAGCGCCATCGAAGTGGACATCGGGAGAACTCCTTCTTCTTTCTATCTTTCGTCTGTGCCAGGAAGCAAAGCAAGCCTCGTTCTGGCGCGCTGGTCCCTCACCTCCGGGACCGAGCGAATGCTACGGGACGCTCGACCCTGTCAGCCATGGTGTTTTCCTGCGGTTTGACGGCCCTGACACTCAATGGTGTCAACGGCTTCCTGTCAGAACTTGGAAAGCACGCCGCCTAGAATTGGGGTGAACCCTGATCTCGAAGTGCTGTCTTCGAGGCCGCCACAGTCAACTTCCTGATCGAAAGCCCGTATGAGTCTGCACAACGTGTCGCCCGGTGCCAAAGCGCCCGAAGAGTTCAACGTCATCATCGAGATCCCGATGAATGCCGACCCAATCAAGTACGAGGTCGACGAGGAATCCGGTGCGCTGTTCGTGGATCGTTTCATGGGTACCGCCATGCACTATCCATGCAACTACGGCTACATCCCCAAGACCCTGGCCGATGATGGTGACCCGGTGGACGTGCTGGTCATCACCCCCGTGCCGCTGATCCCCGGCGTGGTGGTGACATGCCGCCCGATTGGCGTGCTCAAGATGGACGACGAGGCGGGCGGTGACAACAAACTGCTGGCCGTGCCTATCGACAAGATCCTGTCGATCTACACCCAGTGGCAGAAGCCCGAGGACCTCAACCCCATGCGGTTGAAGACCATCCAGCACTTCTTTGAGCACTACAAGGATCTTGAACCTGGCAAGTGGGTCAAGGTGCAGGGCTGGGAAGGACCGCAAAGCGCTCGCGAGGAAGTGCAAGCTGGCATGGCGAACTGGGCGGCCAAGCAGGCCGGCTGAAGAGGCCTCGCCCTTCGGCTTCAGCGCGGGCTGGGCAGGGCAGGGCTTGTCCCTGTCAACGGTGCTTGCAAGGGCGCCTGAAGGGAGTCAGACCGCTTCCGGTGACGGCTTCCTGAAGGGACTGCGGTCTCGCAACTCATCGGCATAGGCCTCGATGCCCGTGCCTTCACGGGCCAGGAAATCGGCGATAGCCGCCTCGAAGTGGACGTTCCGGATCCAGTGTGCGGAAGCCGTCCTGACGGGAAGAAGGCCCCGTGCCATCTTGTGTTCCCCCTGGGCACCTCCTTCGAACCGATTGAATCCCTGAGCGATGCACCAGGCCAGGGGCTGGTAGTAACAGGCCTCGAAATGCAGGCACGGTATGGACTCCGTGGCGCCCCAGTAGCGTCCCCAGGCCCACCCGGTGCCCCGGTCGATCGCGATGAGCGAAGCTGCCACGGGCTGGCCCTGGCGGCGAGCCACGAAGAGCACCCAGTGTTCAGGCAGGTCCCGGGCCATCCTGGAAAAGAAGTCTCGACTGATGTACGGGCTGGAGTGGTGCGCGGCGTAGGTGCCGCAGTAGCACCGATAGAAGAAGTCCCAGAGACCTTCGTCGATGGCGCTGCCTTCATGAATGGTGAAGCTCACGCCGGCGTCGGCCACGCGGCGGCGTTCCTGAACAATGTTCTTGCGCTTGTGTCGGTGCATGCCGCTGAGCAACTGCGAAAAGTCCATCACCGGGTGCTCTGGGTCCTGGATCCAGTGGAACTGCAGGCCTTCGCGGATCAGCCACCCCTGGGATGCCAGCGCCGCTTCGTCGCAGCCATCCATGAACAGCAGGTGCGCAGACGACAGGCCGAACTCCTTCGTTAGCTGCCGAAGAGCCTCGGCCAGTGCGGCGCGCGAAGCTTCGTCACGGGCCAGCAGCCGCGTGCCGGGCACGGGCGTGAACGGGACGGCGGCCAGCGCTTTCGGGTAGTACGGCAGGCGGTGACGATGATGAGCGTCGGCCCACGCCCAGTCGAAGACATATTCCCCATATGAATGGCTCTTGAGGTACAGCGCCAGACCCGCGTGCAGGTCCCCGTTGTGCCAGAGGGTGAGGAACTTGGGATCCCAGCCTGTGGCAGGAGTGGCACTGCCTGAGGCCTCAAGCGCGCTGAGATAGGCGTGGCGCATGAAGGGGGTCGGGTGCTTCTGCCGCCCCAGCAGTCCATCCCAGTCTGCCGCGGGAATCTCGGTGGGCGAATCATGTACCTGGATGCGATACTCGGACACCTTGTGATGGCTCCTGATGGCGGGCCCCAAAGACCCTATGTTGAAGGTGGCGCTGGCCCAGATCAATGCGACGGTGGGAGACCTCGAGGGCAACTCGCAACTCATTGAAGTCGCAGCCCGCGAAGCCTACGCTAAAGGCGCGCGCCTCGTTGTTTCACCGGAACTGTCCCTGACCGGATATCCGCCCGAGGATCTGCTGCTGCGGCCCGCTTTCATGAGGGCCTGTGACGATGCCCTGCAAGGGCTGGCCCGGCGCCTGGAAGATCTGCCGGGGCTGAGTGTGCTGGTGGGCCATCCCGTCGCGGTCCAACTCCCGGCAGATCAGCGCTCCAAGTCGCTCGCAGCCCCCGCTTGTTTCAACGCGGCCAGCGTGCTGGCCTGCGGCGCCGTCGCGGGCACGTACTTCAAGCGAGAGTTGCCCAACTACCGGGTTTTCGATGAGCGGCGCTACTTCACCTCAGGGCGGGAGGCGGGCGCCGGCCCACTGGTCTTTGACGTGCAAGGCTTGCGCGTGGGAGTGCTCATCTGCGAAGACGCATGGTTCGACGAACCGGCTGAGGTGTCTTGTGCCGCAGGCGCACAGGTGCTTTGCGTCATCAATGCCTCGCCTTTTCATCTGGACAAGGCCTACGAGCGCGAGGACCGCATGGCGCAGCGCGCCCGTGCCTGCGGTGTGCCCGTGCTCTACGCCCACCTGGCTGGCGGGCAGGACGAGGTGGTGTTTGACGGCGCCTCCTTTGCGGTCGATGCGCAAGGCACGGTCCGGGCGCGATTGGCATCTTTCGAGGCCTGCCTCAGCGTGTTGACCGTGTGGCCCGACGGGCGGGTGGAGGGACACATCACTGCGGTTCCGAGCGTGGAGCAGCAGGCTTGGTCGGCCCTGGTCACGGGTGTGCGGGATTATGTGAACAAGAACGGGTTTCCCGGTGCCATCATCGGGCTGTCAGGCGGCATCGACTCTGCTCTCGTGTTGGCTGTGGCTGTGGATGCTCTGGGTGCCGGGCGTGTACGTACGGTCATGATGCCGTCCCCCTACACCGCGGACATCTCCTGGATCGATGCCCGGGAAATGGCCGATGGTCTGGGTGTTCGCCATGACGAGATTCCCATCGCCCCCGTTTTCGAGGTCTTCAAGGCCGGTCTCGCACCGTTCTTCGCCGGCTTGGCCGAGGACGCCACCGAGGAGAACATCCAGGCGCGCATACGGGGCACCCTGCTGATGGCCCTGTCCAACAAGACCGGCGCCATCGTGCTGACCACGGGCAACAAGAGCGAGATGGCCACGGGGTACTGCACTCTCTATGGCGACATGGCCGGTGGTTTCGCGGTGATCAAGGACGTGGCGAAGACGCTGGTGTACCGGCTGGCTCGGTGGCGTAATCAGCAACCAGGCGGGACCGTCATCCCGGAACGCATCATCACGCGCGCGCCGTCTGCCGAACTGCGTCCTGACCAGACGGATCAGGACAGCCTGCCGCCGTACGACGTGCTCGATGGCATCCTGGCCCTGTATATGGAAGAAGATCGCAGCGTGCAGGAGATCATCGACCAGGGGTACGCTCCTGCAGATGTCGAGCGTGTCACGCGGCTGATCAAGATCAACGAGTACAAGCGGCGCCAGGCCCCCGTGGGCATACGCGTCACCCATCGTGCCTTCGGTCGCGACTGGCGATACCCCATCACTTCCAGATTCCGTGCGTAAACTGTCTCGATGCATTGTTGAAAGCTGAGGTTTCCCATGAAGCAGATCACCGCGATCATCAAGCCGTTCAAGCTGGAAGAGGTCCGGGAGGCCCTGGCGGATGTCGGCGTGTCGGGACTGACCGTGACCGAAGTCAAGGGCTTTGGCCGCCAGAAGGGCCACACCGAGCTCTACCGCGGTGCCGAGTACGTGGTGGACTTCCTGCCCAAGGTGAAGATCGAGATCGTGGTCAAGGATGCTGACGTCGACCGCTGCATTGACGCTGTGGTGCGGGCTGCGAAGACCGGGAAGATCGGTGATGGCAAGATCTTCGTCACTGCGGTTGAACAGGTGGTGCGCATCCGTACAGGCGAAACCGACGAGTCGGCTGTCTAGCGCTTGAGCCGCTGAGGAGGGAGGCGCTTGCCTGGATCAGATGTCCCGGTAGCTGTCCAGCCCGGTCGCCTTCAGGCACGCTCCATGCAACCGCCCCAGCAGTTCGTCGGCATCGGTGCCGACATGCAGGTTGTCCAGCTGGGCCTGTTCCAGGAATCCGCTTGAGACGGTGTGGCGCAGGAAGCCCAGCAGGCCATCGTAGAAGCCGCCCACGTTGAGCAGGCCGATGGGCTGGTCGTGGTAGCCGATCTGTCGCCAGGTCCAGACCTCGAACAATTCCTCCAGGGTGCCAATGCCGCCAGGAAGGGCCAGGAAGACGTCGGCCCGCTCAGCCATCATCTGCTTGCGCTGGTGCATGGTGTCCACGATGTGAATCTCGCTCAAGCCGGTGTGACCGACTTCGCGTTCGCGCAGTTTCTGAGGGATCACCCCTACCACACGCCCCCCTGACGCCATGACTGCATCGGCCACGCTGCCCATCAACCCCACTCTGCCACCCCCGTAGACCAACTGCCATCCACGCTGCCCGATGGCCTGACCCGCCTGGCGAGCCGCCTGGGTGTGTCGAGGGTCAAACCCGGAACGGGAGCCGCAGTAGACGCAAACGCTGAACGGGACTTGTGTGGTCACGGTAAAGGAAGGCCGGGTGAGTTGAAAGGGTCAAGCAGTCAATCGAACCCAGGCTGCCGAGGCCCAGACCGCCGCGCACAGCAGCAGGGACACCATGACGGCAGCGCTTCCCAGATCCTTGGCCCGCCTGCTGAGTTCGTGGTGGTCCATGGAGATACGGTCTACCGTGCTCTCAACAGCGGAGTTGAGCAATTCGACAATCAGGACCAGCATGACGGTGCCAATGAGAAGCACCCTTTCCACCCAGTTTTGGCCCAGCCATGCGCCCAACGGCAGCACCAGCAGGAACAGCACGATTTCCTGGCGGAACGCGCTCTCGAACTTCCAGGCATCGCGAAGGCCGCGCGAGGAGTGGCCGGTGGCGCGCAGCACCCTGCGCCACCCGGTATGGATCTTGTAAGGGTTCTCTGCCGGCTTGTCGCCGGGTTCGTTGTTCATGTGCTCAAGGCCGAATCGGAGGCTGGCAGTCGGGCAGGCGAGGGCCTGCAGTCCACCTGCCGGGTGCCGCAGATCAGGTCGTGCACGAATTGCCTGTCGGGGCTGAAGCGTGCCGCGACCGCAATGACCACCACCCCGCCCAGCAAGCACATCCAGAGCCCCGCTCCAGCAGGCATGCCAGCCCAATGGGCCACCCCCAATGCCGGAAGGAACCATAGCCAGCTCAGCAGGTATCGCGCCACAGCACGGCGATAAGTCAATGCACGCCCTTGCTTGTCCACCACGCGCACATGCCAGGTCTTCATGGCCAAGGTCTGCGGATTAGGCCGGCTGGGGAGGCTCCGGGCACAGTACCGGCAGTCATGGAGACGGCGTCTGGTCGATGGCCCAGCCCGCCATGGCGGCGGCTTGAGGCCCACGCTTGGGCAGCAAGGTTTGCGGGTCGACGAAGGTCGAAGTGGCCACGATCTTGGGCATGCCAGGCTGGTGATGGGATGGGGGGGCGTGGACCTTGGACACCAGTTGTGTGGTGGCGCCAGGCTTGATCTGAACCACCGTCGGGGCGACGGGCTTTTTCACGTTCAGCCCAGGCGCGGATGCATAGACGGTGTTCTTCTTCTGGGTTGCCGAGCCGGACACCGGCGGTTTAGCGCTACGGCTTGCCTGGCCCGCCAGTGCCGTCCGTTCATCATCAGTGAGCGCCAAATACGCTTCCCATCTGGCTTGCCGATCATCGGCAGGCCATTGGCGCACCTCCTGAAAGTGCAGCCTGGCCTGGCCCCGCTGGGCGGGCGACATCTGTGCCCACTCGAACATGCGCTCGCGCACCCGCCCGCGTTCCTCCTTGGACATGAGCGGCATGCGGGCAGCAACCTCCAGCCACTTCTGTTGCCGGTCGGCTGACAGGGAAGGCCACACCTTTTGCAGTTGTTGCAGCTCGCGCCGTTGCTGAACTGTCAGCGAAGCCCAGGGAAGCTGACCCTGACTCGCTGTCGAAGCCAAGACCGGTGTGCGCGGAACTTCCGCCGGGGATTGTCCGAGGGCGATGCCCGAACAACCCCAGGCTGCGCACACCAGCCCAGCGATTCGCAGCCAGATCAGGCTTCGGCGAAGACTGACGGCCATCACGGGCGGGGCGACTTGAGAAACTCCGCGAAGCCCGGGTCGGCATAGGCGGAAGGCGGGAGATCGTCCGAGAGCAGCGCTGCGTCGACCTCGGCCGCTGCTTCAATTCGCTGCGTCAGGTTGAACTGGTCGATGCAGATGAGACCCAATGTCAGTGCGACTACCGGCATGAACGCTGCCAATCGGGCCCACCAGGGCGTCAGGCCCGCTGCGGAGCCGTAGGTGATGATTGCAGACCGAGCGTCCAACGCCCTCAGGCGCCGAACCCGCTTTGCAGCTTCGACGGCTTGCCACCTGGCGGCGGACAGACGCCTTTCGATGTGGGCGTTCAGCGCGGGACTGCCGCCGCCCAGCCCGGCGATCACCCGCTGACCGAACGCTTGCTCAGCATGGGCGGCGCCGTCTGCGCAGGTGATGCGTGGCTTGCTTGGCTGTTTGATCACAACACTAACCCTCTGGCTTTCAGTGCCTTCGCGAGGCTGTTGACGGCCCGATAGCAGTGCGTCTTGACGCTGCCCTCGGAACAGCCCATGACATGTGCCGTTTCCGCAACATCCATCTCCTCCCAGTAACGCAACAGGAAGGCTTCGCGTTGACGGCCAGGCAGTTCGGAAATTTCTGATTCGATGATCATCATCACCTGCGAGCGGTAGGCGCCGTCTTCAGCACTTTCTGTGCCAAAACCGCCGCCGCCGACAGCCAAGTATTCCAGCAAATCAAAAACCGGGTCATCGTTCGATGATTCAAGCTCTTCGATCGAGGTGAAGTGAGCGTTACTGACCTTTTGCCGCCGAAACCAATCCATGGTGGCATTGGCCAGGATGCGCTGAAAGAGCAGCGGCCATTCCTGGCTCGGGCGGTCCGCATATCGCTCGGCCAGGCGGATCATCGCGTCTTGCACGATGTCCAGCGCGGAGTCATCGTCTCGAACAGTGAACGCGGTGCGCTTGAAAGCGCGCTTCTCGACGCTTTTCAGAAAGTCCGTCAGGGCCTGATCCGAAGTCAAGATGGGCGAAGCAAGGTAGCGCGGGAGTTCGAAGGAGTATCCCATCCGCAAGCCACCCACCGGATCGCTGAGGGGCGGTGTCATAATCCGCGCCTCGCACCATGCGAGTAGTCACGGTGGCGCGCTGTTTTTCAGCGTGAAGCCGCAAGACTGCGCAGGCACCGAATCCGCCCCACGAGGGTGCGCAGGAGGTGCACCGATGGTTTTTCGTCAGAGAAATTCACAGAGGTTCTCAATGGACATGTCTGCCGCTGAAGTCAAGCGCGCCTCCCTGGCGCACGCTAGCGCCGCCACTACAGACCCCAACGGGTCGGAAATCCTGGTCAAGAGCCTTCAAGCCGAAGGTGTCAAGTTCCTCTGGGGTTACCCAGGCGGAGCGGTGCTGTACATCTACGACGCGCTCTACAAGCAGGATTCGATCGAGCATGTGCTTGTGCGGCATGAGCAGGCCGCAGTGCATGCAGCCGACGGATATGCCCGTGCGACGGGCGAGGTCGGCGTAGCGCTGGTGACATCAGGGCCCGGGGTGACGAACGCCATCACGGGCATTGCCACCGCGTACATGGATTCGATCCCGATGGTGATCATCACCGGGCAGGTGCCTACGCCGGCCATCGGACTCGACGCCTTCCAGGAGTGCGATACGGTGGGCATCACGCGGCCCATCGTGAAACACAACTTCCTTGTCAAGGACGTTCGTGATCTCGCGTCCACGATGAAGAAGGCTTTTCACATCGCCCGCAGCGGCAGGCCGGGTCCGGTGGTGGTTGACATACCCAAGGATGTGTCGCTCAAGACCGCGCCGTTCGACTACCCCGACACCATTGCCATGCGTTCCTACAACCCTGTCCGCAAGGGTCACGGGGGTCAGATCCGCAAGGCCGTTCAATTGCTGCTGTCAGCCAAACGTCCCTACATCTACACCGGTGGCGGCGTCATCCTGGGTGAAGCCTCGCAGGAGCTGCGGGTGCTGGCCGATCTGCTGGGCTTTCCTTGCACCAACACCTTGATGGGGCTGGGCGCCATACCCGCCTCGGATCCGAAGTTCCTTGGCATGCTGGGCATGCATGGCACCTACGAAGCCAACATGACCATGCAGAACTGCGATGTGCTGCTGGCCGTGGGCGCGAGGTTTGATGACCGCGTCATCGGCAACCCCAAGCACTTCGCCTCAGTAGAGCGAAAGATCATCCATGTCGATATCGACCCTTCTTCCATTTCCAAGCGAGTGAAGGTGGATGTGCCGATCGTGGGCGACGTCAAAGAGGTCTTGACCGAGCTGACGGCCCAGATACGCGAAGCCACGGCGCGTCCTGATGCGCGGGAACTGCAGGCTTGGTGGTCGCAGATCGCACAGTGGCGCGGCCGTGAGTGTCTCAAGTACCGCGAGAGCAGCGAGGTCATCAAGCCCCAGATGGTGGTCGAGACCCTGCACCGCCTGACCCGCGGCACAGACGCGTACATCACCTCCGATGTCGGACAACACCAGATGTGGGCGGCCCAGTATTACGGGTTTGACGAGCCGCGTCGGTGGATCAACTCGGGCGGTCTCGGCACCATGGGTGTGGGCCTTCCCTACGCCATGGGCATCAAGCTTGCCAAGCCCGATGCGGATGTGTTTTGCATCACGGGCGAAGGCTCCATCCAGATGTGCATCCAGGAGTTGTCCACCTGTCTTCAGTACGGCACGCCCGTCAAGGTGCTGTCGCTGAACAACCGCTATCTCGGCATGGTGCGCCAGTGGCAGCAACTCGATTACGGGGGCCGCTATTCGCACAGCTACATGGATGCCTTGCCTGACTTCGTCAAATTGGCGGAGGCCTATGGCCATGTCGGTCTGAAGATCGAGTCGCCGGCAGATGTGGAGCCGGCCCTGAAGGAAGCCATTCGGCTGAAGGACCGCACGGTGTTCCTGGACATCCGAACGGACCCGACCGAAAACGTCTGGCCCATGGTTCAGGCGGGCAAGGGCATCTCCGAGATGTTGCTGGGTTCCGAGGACCTTTGATCTTTGCGCAAGGCGTCGGGGCTGGATGCGGTTACCGCTGCATCTGAAGTACCGGCGCCAAGTGTTGCAGATCTGTCTTGGACCCCTCTCGTTTCCTCACCTCTCAACCTCATTGAAACCTCAAGGCTGGGGCGAACTGTCTACAGACGGTCCGCCTGAGTGCCTCAAGGTCAACTCAATATGAAACACATCATTGCGGTACTGATCGAGAACGAGCCGGGCGCCCTGTCTCGGGTGGTCGGCTTGTTTTCGGCCCGTGGCTACAACATCGAGAGTCTCACCGTCGCGCCGACCGAGGACGCGTCTTTGTCCCGCATGACCATCGTGACCACGGGTTCCGATGACGTCATTGAGCAAATCACCAAGCACCTGAACCGGCTCATTGAGGTGGTGAAGGTCGTGGACCTGACCGAGGGGCATTTCACTGAACGTGAACTGATGCTCATCAAGGTGAGGGCCGTCGGCAAGGAGCGCGAGGAAATGAAGCGCATGGCTGACATCTTCCGCGGGCGCATCATCGACGTGACCGAGAAGAGTTACACCATCGAGTTGACGGGAGACTCCACCAAGCTCGACGCGTTCCTGGTCGCCATCGATCGCGCGTCGATTCTGGAGACTGTGCGCACGGGCGCCAGCGGCATCGGTCGCGGCGAGCGCATCCTCAGGGTCTGACGCCATCAGAGTCACGACCGGATTCACCCACCATCCATCCCACCACCAAGAACGGAGAGATCATGAAGGTTTTCTATGACAAGGACGCTGACCTCAGCCTCATCAAGGGCAAGAACGTCACCATCATCGGCTACGGCTCGCAGGGCCATGCGCACGCGCAGAACCTGAACGACAGCGGCGTGAAGGTGACTGTAGGTCTGCGCCGTGGGGGCGCGTCCTGGTCCAAGGTCGAAAAGGCCGGGCTGAAAGTGGCCGAGGTGGCCGACGCCGTCAAGTCGGCAGATGTGGTGATGGTGTTGCTGCCCGATGAGCAGATCGCATCGGTCTACAAGAACGACATCGAGCCGCACATTCCGCAAGGCGCTTCACTGGCCTTTGCGCACGGCTTCAACGTGCATTACGGCCAAGTGGTGCCGCGCGAGGATCTTGATGTCTGGATGGTGGCCCCGAAGGCGCCAGGCCACACGGTGCGCAGCACGTACGCGCAAGGTGGCGGTGTACCTCACCTCATTGCCGTGCATGCGGACCGCTCCGGCAAGGCCAGGGACGTGGCCCTGAGCTACGCCGCCGCCAATGGTGGAGGCAAGGCCGGCATCATCGAGACCAACTTCCGCGAGGAAACCGAGACCGATCTCTTCGGCGAACAGGCTGTACTCTGCGGCGGCACGGTCGAGCTCATCAAGGCGGGCTTCGAGACGCTGGTGGAAGCAGGCTATGCACCTGAAATGGCGTATTTCGAGTGCTTGCACGAGCTCAAGCTGATCGTGGACCTGATCTACGAGGGCGGTATCGCCAACATGAACTACTCGATCTCCAACAACGCGGAGTATGGCGAGTACGTGACCGGCCCGCGCATCGTCAACGATGAGACCAAGCAGGTGATGCGCAAGGTGCTTCAGGACATCCAGACGGGCGAGTACGCGAAGAGCTTCATTCTCGAGAACCGGGCTGGCGCTCCTACGCTGACGTCGCGCCGCCGCCTGATGGCAGAACACGAGATCGAAGTCGTGGGCGAGAAGCTGCGTGCCATGATGCCCTGGATCAAGGCCAACAAGCTGGTCGACAAGACCCGCAACTGACCAGAGTTGCGACACATCCTGCCACCCCGCACCCGAAGGAACGAGATGCCTTCAAGCGAGCTTGAGGAGGGTCAGGAGCCCGTGAGGCCAAGGCGGCGCGGCATTTACGTGTTGCCCAATGCGGTGACGCTGGCCGCGTTGTTTGCGGGCTTCTACGGCATCGTCATGGCGATGTCTGGCCGGTTCGAGTTGGCCGCCATCGGCATTTTTTGTGCGGCCATCCTGGACAGTCTGGATGGCCGCATCGCCCGGATGACGAACACACAGAGCGCGTTCGGTGAGCAGATGGACAGCTTGTGCGACATGGTGAGCTTCGGGCTGGCGCCTGCGCTGATCGTGTATGAATGGGCTCTCAAAGGACTGGGCAAAACCGGCTGGATCGTGGCCTTCATCTATTGCGCTGCTGCGGCCTTGCGTCTGGCCCGCTTCAACACCAACATCGGCGTTGTTGACAAGCGCTTCTTCCAAGGGCTTCCCAGCCCTGCCGCCGCTGCCTTGGTGATCGGCCTCATCTTCGTTGCGGAAGATGCGGGTTGGCGGGATGTCTCCAACATCGCCTGGCTGTCATGGACCGCCTTGGGCGTCACGCTCTTTGCCGGCTTGACGATGGTGACAAACCTGCCTTTCTACAGTTTCAAAGTGGTGGGAGGGCGCAAGACAGTGCCCTTCGCTGTCATTGTTGCTGTGGCCTTGGGTATCGCGCTGGTGAACGTCCACCCGCCCATCGTGTTGTTCAGCTTGTTCCTGGCTTACGGTTTGTCCGGCTACGTGATCTATGCCTACCGAAAGGCCAAGGGCAGGCCCGTGAGCGTCATCGCCACCTCGACGGACGAACCTGAAGAACGCGGACTTCATTGACAAGTGGGTGTGCTACATTCAAGCCGTGATGAATATGAACGCTCTCTTGATGGCTCTATACCTAGAGGTGCCGATGGCGCGCTGATCATCCACGTTCGTCGCAACTGCCTTGGATAGACGGCCCGCCAGCTTCGCGCAGCGGGCCGTTTTCATTTTCAGCCCCCGTTCCTTCCGCAACTGATTTCCAACCCCGCCCGGGAGATCTTTCATGACCGACAAGCTCTTCATCTTCGATACCACTTTGCGTGACGGTGAGCAGTCGCCGGGTGCGTCCATGACCCGGGAGGAAAAGTTGCGTATCGCCAGGCAACTGGAAAGGCTTCGGGTGGATGTCATCGAGGCCGGCTTTGCCGCTTCCAGCAACGGTGACTTCGAGGCCGTGAAAGCCATCGCGGACGTCATCAAGGACAGCACGGTGTGTTCGCTGGCTCGCGCCAACGATCGCGACATTGCCCGCGCAGCCGAGGCGCTGAAGAGTGCGGCCTCTTCACGCATTCATACCTTCATCGCAACCAGTGAACTCCACATGGAGAAGAAGCTGCGCATGAGCCGGGAGCAAGTCTTGGAACAGGCTCGGCTGTCTGTGCGGTTTGCCCGCAACCTGTGCGGTGACGTCGAGTTTTCGCCCGAGGATGGGTACCGCTCGGACCCGGATTTCCTGTGCCGCGTGCTTGAGGCCGTGATCGCCGAAGGCGCCACCACCATCAACATACCCGACACGGTAGGCTATGCCATACCTGAGCTCTACGGGAACTTCATCAAGAATCTTCGAGAGCGTATCCCCAATGCTGACAAGGCGGTGTGGTCCGTCCATTGCCACAATGACTTGGGCATGGCTGTCGCGAACTCATTGGCCGGGGTGATGATCGGCGGCGCCCGGCAGGTGGAGTGCACCATCAACGGGCTGGGGGAGCGCGCCGGCAACTGCTCGCTGGAGGAAGTGGTGATGGCGGTTCGTACCCGCCGTGATTACTTCGGGCTCGAGGTGGGCGTCGACGTGTCTCAGATCGTGCCGGCTTCGCGCCTGGTTGCGCAGACCACGGGTTTTGTCGTGCAGCCCAACAAGGCGGTGGTAGGCGCGAACGCGTTTGCGCACGCGTCAGGCATTCACCAGGACGGGGTGCTCAAGGCCCGTGACACCTACGAGATCATGCGCGCAGAGGATGTGGGCTGGAGTGCGAATCGCATCGTGCTGGGAAAGCTTTCCGGGCGCAACGCCTTCAAGCAGCGGCTCCAAGAGTTGGGTATCGAACTGGAATCCGAAGCGGAAATCAATGCCGCCTTCGCCCGCTTCAAGGATCTGGCAGACCGCAAGAGCGAGATCTTTGATGAGGACATCATTGCGCTTGTCAGCGACGAGAGCGTGACTGTCGAGCAAGAACACTACAGGCTGCTCTCGCTGTCCCAGAGGTCCGAAACCGGCGAGCGCCCGCATGCCAGCGTGACGGTCTCCGCAGGCGGGCATGAGTTCAAGGCTGAGAGTGACGGCAATGGGCCGGTGGATGCCAGCCTGAAGGCGATCGAGTCGAAGCTTTCCAGCGGTGCCGAGATGTTGCTGTATTCGGTCAACGCCATCACCTCGGGCAGCACCGAGTCCCAGGGCGAGGTGACCGTTCGCCTTCAGTTGGGCGGCCGCGTCGTCAACGGTGTGGGTGCCGACCCTGACATCGTGGTGGCCTCGGCCAAGGCGTACCTTGCGGCTCTGAACAAATTGCAAAGCAAGGCCGAGAGAGTGGCTGCTCAGGGTTGAGCGTCTCCCGCCTGTCCGGCAGTGTGGCAATTTCTCAGGTGACTGTTGAGCAGCATTTTCCAAGTGCTTGATATTGCCCAATCTTTAGCCTTCCCCTACACTCTCGCGTGGTGACGCGCATGGTGGTGAAGATGCCGGTCGGAGGTGAAATGCGAGTTGTACGGTTGCTGAAGGGGGTGCTGGTGCTCGCAGGGGTCGGCTGGGCCTTGTTGGCCGGTGCGCAGTCCACTTCTCCTGGCAAGTCGCAAGTTAACGCGCAGAAGACCGAGAAGGCGCAGATAGGCTCGCCTTCAGCACAGGGCAGTTCACGCCCTGCAACCGCCAAGACCCAAGGAGCGAAGGGGGCCAAGGCGGCCCGAGGCCTGAAGGCACGCACCGATGCTCGTTCGCAGCGCACGGCCCAGAAGCATGGCTTGAGGAAGAAAGCGTCCGTCGGCGCCGCCGTGCGCCGTCCGAAGTCTTCTGGCGGTGTTGTGAACGCACAGTCCGTCACGCGGACCAGCAGCGGGCCTGCGCGAACGTCGTTTGGGCAGCGTGCGGGGCTGCATGACACGGCTGACCCCTTGGATCTGAGGTCCAGTGTGGCTCTGGTGATCGATCAAGATACCCAGCAGGTGCTCTTCAGCAAGAACCCAGATGCCGTGTTGCCCATCGCTTCCATCACCAAGCTCATGACGGCCATGGTGGTACTGGAGGCTGGTCAGTCGCTTGACGAGCAACTGTCGATCACGCAGGACGACGTGGACACCGAAAAAGGCAGCGGCTCGCGCTTGCGGGTGGGGTCGTCCCTGTCACGCGGGGACATGCTGCATCTGGCCTTGATGGCTTCGGAGAACCGGGCTGCCAACGCGTTGGGACGTCACTACCCGGGGGGCCTGAAGGACTTCGTGGACGCCATGAACCGCAAGGCTCGCAGCCTGGGCATGACCAACACGCGCTATGCGGAGCCCACCGGTCTGTCGAGTGCAAATCAGTCCAGTGCCCATGACCTGTCTGTCTTGGTGCGTGCGGCTTCCGAGCATCAACTGATCCGCGAGTTGTCCACCACGGCAGACGCGAGTGTCAACGTCGGCAGCCGGTCCCTGCAGTTTCGCAACACCAACGGGTTGATACGCAACCCTTCGTGGGAGATCGGTCTGCAGAAGACGGGCTATATCTCTGAGGCTGGTCGTTGCGTGGTGATGCAGGCCCAGCTTGCGGGGCGCAAACTCATCATGGTGCTGCTGGATTCGGCAGGCCGCTACTCTCGCATTGGCGATGCTGAGCGCCTGCGCAACTGGATCACACATTCCGTGCCGGCCGCCCAGGCTGCCACGGCGCCTGCTTCAGGAGGCTGAGCGTCCCTGCTTCAGCGGTTGTGGTGCCCCAGCGCCGCCGAAATCTCCGTGGCCGTAGCACGCAGGCGTTCCAGCCAGGATTCCTCCAGTCGATCGCTAGGTGAGGAGATCGACAACCCGGCAATCAGTTTGCCTTGGTCGTCATGGATCCCTGCTGCCATGCAGCGCACGCCGAGTTCCAGTTCCTCGTCATCACGGGCGTAGCCCAGGGCCCTGACTGCCGCGAGTTCTCGCTCCAGCCGCGCCGGTTCGGTGATGCTGTTGCGTGTGTGGCCCATCAGACCCGTGCGGGTGATGTAGGCGCGAACCCGCTGAGGGTCATCGTGCGCCAGAAACAGTTTGCCCACAGAGGTGAGGTGCAAAGGAGCGCGCCCGCCAATGGCCCGGACGACCTGCATGCCCGACCGTTCGCTGAACGTGCGTTCGATGTAGACGATTTCATCGCCCTGGCGCATGGAGAGGTTGACCGGCTGGTGGGTCAGACGGTGCAGTTCCCGCATGGGACCCAAGGCCGCGTCCCTCACGTCGAGTCTGGCCTTGACAAGGTTTCCCAGCTCCAGCAGACGCATTCCCAGGCGGTAGCTGCCCGCTTCTGGTCTGTCCACCAATCGGCCAATTGTCAGATCGTTCAGGATGCGGTGTGCTGTGGACGGGTGCAGGCCTGTGCGTTCGCTGATCTCTTTCAGCGACACCGGATCCTGGTGAGATGCGAGGACGTCGAGCAGCGCAAAGGTGCGCTCCAAGACCTGAATGGCGGGGGTTGGGGGATCCGACTTGCTCATGAGTTTCCACGATTCGGAATTGTATTTTGCATGGCGGAAATGTTTCCGACCAGCCCTTCAACGGCGAACTGTCCGGATCTGACAGCACCTTCCAAGGTGGCAGGGTAGGGGCCCTCGATGTAGTCCCCCGCCGCCCTGCTGAACTCATCGGCGGCACTGATCACGAAAGCAAAGCCGCCGCTTGCGTGGCCCATCGCCTGCAGATCGAAGGCGAACTGCGCCGGGCCCCTGGGAAGAAATGTCATGGGAGCCTTCAGCCGGGCGCCAACGCAACGCAGGTAGATCGTCGTGATGGATTCATGAGGGATTTGTGACGCCAGGCGGTACCAGTCAGGATCATGATCCTGTGCCAAGCGGGCCGCCTCTTTGGCTGAACACGCGAGGATCACGCCGTCAAAGTGGCCGCCGCACAGCTGCCAGCCTGCGCCGCTTCTCTCCAGCGAGGCTACACGTTGCCGAAGTTTCACCTCGGCCCCGTGGCGCTGGAGCCAGTCAAGCGCCGGCAGCGGAAGCAAGTCCCCCAGGGGACGGCTTGGCAGCAGCAGGTCGGCGCTGCCCCGGCCGGTCAACAGCGCATCCCTCAGTACCCGAAGGAACACCCGCGCGCTCGCCCTGGCGGGCGGGGTGTTCAAGGCTGCCACACACAGGGGATCCACCAGCCCCTGGCGGACCTCTTGCGGCAAGCCTCGCGTCAAGGCCTCGACGCTGAGGTCCTCCGAACATTTGAAGCCGCTCAATGCCCAACGCACGCTTTCGCGAAGCAGCGCAAGGCGTGAAGACCATTTCCATGCGTCGTGGTGAAGGACCGCCATGGCGAAAGCTGTTGGAGAGGACGTGGTGGTCAGCGCCAGGCCGCTGCCGTTGGGGTCTATCAGGCACAGGGGAATGCGGTGCAGTGCCTGCGGAATGTCTACGCCCAGTTCCCGCATGAGGTCCAGGGTGTGGTGGTAAGCGCCGATCAGAATATGCTGGCCGTTGTCGCGGCGCTGTCCATGCGTCTGCACTGTCTTGGCGCGACCTCCCAAGGTCGAAGCCATCTCGAACAGTGTGACCTCGTGTCTGCGTTGCACGGCCTTGACCGCGGCCGCCAGACCTGCCCATCCAGCCCCGACGATGGCAATCTTCATGCCCGACGCGGTCTTCGCGTTGCGGTCTTCAGGACCCACGCCATTGGGTTTTGGCTGCGATCCAGAGCTTTCGCAGAGGGGTGAGCGAAGTGCGCTGGTGCAGCACCTGGAATCCTTGCGCTTCGATCTCGCGCAACAGGTTGCGGTAGATGTTGGCCATCATCAGTCCAGGCCGCTGTCGGGACCGGTCTTCGGCTGGAAGCAGCGCGAAGGCTTCGTCGAACAGTCGATGGGCACGCTGGGCCTGAAACGACATCAGCGCTGTGAAGCGGTCGCTGTAGCCCCAGGGTCGCTGACGCGCAAGAAGTTCATGTGCTTTGACGCCAAACTGCTGCAGTTCGCTGATGGGCAGATAGATCCTGCCTCGCCTGGCATCGTCCCCCACGTCACGGATGATGTTGGTCAGTTGCATCGCCAGTCCCAGTCGATGGGCATAGTCGACGGTTTGCGGCAATTGACGTCCGAAAATGTTGCAGGCGACTTCACCGACCACGCCGGCCACCAGATGGCAATACCCTGACAAAGCAGGGAAGTCGATGAACCGGTTCTGCTCCAGATCGACCCGGCAGCCCCTGATGACCGCTTCCAGATGCGCCTGCTCGATGCCGAACTCCTTCGTCATGGGCATGAGGGCCCGCATGACCGGGTGCGAGGGTGCGCCGCCAAAGGCTACAGCAACCTCTTGCTGCCACCAGGCCAGCTTGGCGCCCGCCACGGACAACTCCGTGGCTTCGTCCACGACATCATCCACTTCGCGGCAAAACGCATAGAAAGCCGTGATGGCCAGTCGCCTGCGGGGCGGCAGGAAAAGAAACGCGTAATAGAAACTGGATCCGCTGCGCGCGGCTTTCTGCTGGACGTACTGCTCGGGCGTCATTGTGCGGGTCCGATGGCGGGGCGCATCCACAAGGCTCGCCAGACCAGGGCGGGCATATCAGCTGCGCCGAGCACCGGACGTTGGCGAAAGGTCTGGTAGTCCATGCGCCGTATTCTCTCCAGAACGCGCAGCCCACCCTGCACCACGAGGCGAAGTTCCAGGCCCAGGCGGCCACCGATCTCCAGCGGCAGCCTCGCGCCTTCGTGCATGGTGGCGCTGGCCCAATCGCACAGATCCGCCACGAGGGCGCGCTCACCTGGAGTGCATGGCAGGTTTCCTGAGCCAGGCGGCCAGTGCAAACCGTGGGCCGCCGCATCCTGTTGAGGGATGTATACCCTGGCCCTGGGGAGGTCGATGCTCAGGTCTTGCCAGAAATTGATCAACTGCAGGGCTGTGCAGATTCTGTCGGACATGGTGAACAGCGCCTCGCGGTTCACGCCGTGCAGATGAAGCAACAGCCTGCCAATCGGGTTGGCTGATCTGCGACAGTAGTCCAGCAATTCATCACGGCTGGCGTAGGCGGGGTTACGCACATCTTGTTCAAAGGCGTCCAGCAGGTCATGCAGGGGGGCCGGTGGCAGGTGGTGCCTGGCATGCGCGCTTGCCAGCAGACTGAAGATGCGAGACCACGGCGCATCTGGATCGCGGCTGCGCCCTTGCAGGGTGTCTTCAAGCGCGAGCCGATAGGCTTTCAGTTCGCAAAGGCGTTGCTCCCTCGCCAGGTCGCCCTCATCTGCGATGTCATCTGCCGTCCGTGCAAAGTGATAGATCGCGACAACAGCCTCACGCATGGCTGGCGGGCACAGCCATGAAGCTACCGGGAAGTTCTCGTAATGCTGGACCGCCACGAGCCGGATTGTCGCCGTGTCGGATGATCGATCCGTCAGGCGGCGCCTCGGCCATGGTGGGCGGTCTGTGTCCTGCGGTCTCCCTTCCGGCCACAGGCTAAAATCGTGCGCTTTGCGATCACCATTCGGTACCCGTTCAGAAGGGGTGCCGTGCCTTCCGGACATGCGCGGGTGGCGAAATTGGTAGACGCACCAGGTTTAGGTCCTGACGGGGGAGACCCCGTGTCGGTTCGAGTCCGACCCCGCGCACCACTTCCAACCTTCCGTCCACTGAACAGAGTTCCCCCATGACCGTCACCGTCGAAACCCTTGAGAAGCTCGAACGTCGCATCACCCTGAACCTCTCAGTCCAGGAGATAGGCTTGGAAGTCGACAGCAGGCTGAAGCGCCTGTCACGCACGGTAAAGGCCGATGGATTCAGACCAGGCAAGGTGCCGATGTCGGTTGTGGCGCAGCGGTACGGTTACTCGGTGCAATATGAAGTTGTCAACGACAAGGTCGGCAAGGCCTTTTCGGACGCCGCCACCGAGGCGAAATTGCGGGTGGCGGGTGCCCCGCGAATCGCCCAGAAGGACGAAGCTCCAGAAGGGCACCTGGGTTTCGACGCCACGTTTGAGGTGTACCCGGAGGTTCGCCTGGGTGACCTCTCGCCCTTGGAGGTCGAGCGCATCTCCACCGAGGTGACCGAGGCTGCGGTAGACCGCACCATCGATATCCTGCGCAAGCAGCGCCGCACCTTTGCCCAGCGGCCGGCATCGGAAGGTGCCGCCGAAGCGGATCGTGTCACGATCGATTTCGAAGGCAAGATCGACGGAGAGCCCTTCGCCGGCGGCAAGGCTGAGGCCTTCCAGTTCATCATCGGCGAAGGCCAGATGCTGGAGCAATTCGATCTGGCCGTACGCGGTATGCGAGTGGGTGAGAGCAAGACCTTCCCCTTGCAGTTTCCTGCTGACTACCAGGGTCAGGACGTGGCTGGGAAGGAGGCTGACTTCCTGGTCACCATGAAGAAGATCGAGGCTGCGCACCTGCCCGAAGTGGATGACGCGTTTGCCAAGGCGCTGGGCATCAAGGAAGGCACCGTCGAAGCCCTGCGCAGCGATGTACGCAAGAACTTGGATAGAGAAGTCAAGTTCCGCCTGATGTCCAGGAACAAGGCGGCGGTGATGGACGCCTTGGTGAAGTCGGCCGAACTCGACGTTCCCAAGTCCCTCGTCGACAGCGAGACCGAGCGCATGGTCGAGTCGGCAAGGGCCGACCTCAAGCAGCGCGGCATCAAGGACGCAGACACCGCGCCCATTCCTGCTGACATCTTCAAGCCGCAAGCCGAGCGCAGGGTGCGGCTGGGGCTGGTGGTGGCCGAGTTGGTGCGCAGCAGCGGTCTTCAAGCCAAGCCCGAGCAACTGCAGAAGCACATCGAAGAGTTGAGCCAGAGCTATGAGCGGCCTGCCGAGGTGGTGCGGTACTACCTCAGCGATCGTCAGCGCATGGCGGAAGTCGAGGCCGTCGTGATCGAGAACAACGTCACCGACCATGTGCTCGGCCAGGTCAAGGTCGTGGACAAGGTGGTACCGTTCGACGAATTGATGGCATCAGCTTGAAGGGACGATCGAACATGAGCGCACTGGAGACGACCGCACTGGGCATGGTGCCCATCGTCATCGAGCAGTCGGGGCGGGGTGAGCGCGCCTACGACATCTACAGCCGATTGCTGCGGGAGCGCATCGTGTTCCTCGTCGGCCCTGTGAACGACCAAAGCGCCAACCTGGTGGTGGCGCAGATGTTGTTCCTGGAGAGCGAGAACCCTGACAAGGACATTTTTCTCTATATCAATTCGCCTGGCGGCAGTGTCAGTGCA
This sequence comes from Rubrivivax sp., assembly GCA_021300575.1. GTDB lineage: Bacteria > Pseudomonadota > Gammaproteobacteria > Burkholderiales > Burkholderiaceae_C > Rubrivivax. Next base: position 91,468 of record JAJTDM010000033.1, on the reverse strand, counting down.
GGCTTGGCCATCTACGACACCATGCAGTTCATCAAGCCGGATGTGTCGACGCTTTGCATGGGCATCGCAGCGAGCATGGGTTCCTTCCTGCTCATGGCCGGCGCCAAGGGCAAGCGAGCCGCCTTGCCGAATTCGAAGGTGATGATCCACCAGCCTTCCGGGGGTGCGCAAGGTCAGGCCACGGATATCGAGATTCACGCGCGTGAGATCCTGAAGACCCGCGAGCAGTTGAACCGGATCTACGCTGAGCGGACGGGCCAGTCCCTGGAAAAGATCACTGCCGACATGGAGCGGGATTTTTTCATGTCTCCTGCCGAGGCCAAGGAGTACGGGCTGATCGACCAGGTGTTGGAGCGGCGTCCAGGTTGAAGCGGGCTTTAGGGGTTCAATTCCAACGCTTGACCCGCTGCATTCCGGGTGAAGATGTCGTATGAACTATCATCATCCGCAACCCAACCACTGACCTGAGCTCGCAACCACACATGGCCGAAAAGAAAGGCGCCTCAGGCGAAAAGGTTCTGTACTGCTCCTTCTGCGGTAAGAGCCAGCACGAGGTCAAGAAACTCATTGCGGGCCCTTCGGTGTTCATCTGTGATGAGTGCATCGAGCTTTGCAACGACATCATTCGGGATGAGGCGCCGCCGGAGAGCCCGGCAGGCAAGGCCGGGCGATCTGATCTGCCAATTCCCAGCGAAATCAAGGCCAGTCTTGATGAGTACGTGATCGGGCAGGAAGCTGCCAAGCGGACGCTTGCCGTGGCGGTGTACAACCACTACAAGCGCCTGAAGCACATGGGTGCTTCCAAGGACGAGGTCGAGCTTGCCAAGAGCAACATCCTGCTGATCGGTCCGACGGGCTCTGGCAAGACGCTTCTTGCCCAGACGCTGGCGCGACTGCTGAACGTGCCCTTCGTGATTGCGGATGCCACCACCCTGACGGAAGCCGGTTACGTTGGCGAGGACGTCGAAAACATCATCCAGAAGTTGCTGCAGAACTGCAACTACGACGTCGAGCGGGCCCAGCGCGGCATCGTCTACATCGATGAGATCGACAAGATCAGCCGCAAGGCCGACAACCCCAGCATCACGCGCGATGTTTCGGGTGAGGGGGTGCAACAGGCCCTGCTCAAGCTGGTGGAGGGCACCATGGCCAGCGTGCCCCCTCAAGGTGGACGCAAACACCCGAACCAGGATTTCCTGCAGATCGACACCACCAACATCCTGTTCATTTGCGGCGGCGCATTTGATGGGCTGGAAAAGGTGATCCAGAACCGTACCGAGCGCTCCGGCATCGGTTTTGCTGCCACCGTGCACAGCAAGTCAGAGAAGCGCGTCTCGGAGACTTTTCAGTCTGTCGAGCCTGAGGACCTGATCAAGTTTGGATTGATTCCCGAACTCGTGGGACGCCTGCCTGTGGTGGCCACGCTGGGTGAATTGACTGAAGATGCGCTGGTCCAGATCCTGACCGAACCCAAGAACGCCTTGCTCAAGCAGTACCAGAAGCTTTTCGGCATGGACGGCGTGGAACTGGAAGTCAGGCCTTCAGGCCTCGCCGCTGTGGCGCGCAAGGCATTGGCTCGCAAGACCGGCGCCCGAGGTTTGAGGTCCATCGTCGAGCACGCCCTGATCGACACGATGTTCGAGTTGCCGCACCTGGACGGGGTGGCCAAGGTGGTGGTGGATGACCACACCATTGAAGAAGGGGGCAAACCCCTGCTGGTTTACAAAGAGCAAGCCAAGGCAAGCGCTTGATCCGCCCCCCGGGGCCGACCTCCGCAGCATGCGCCCTTGCATTAAGTCGCACGGGCCCCATGTCTGCTGAAGAAAGTGAGGAATGTCATGTCAGGTCATCCTGTTCTTCCGTCTGAACCCATCACGCTGCCGCTGTTGCCGCTGCGGGATGTGGTCGTGTTCCCGCACATGGTGATTCCCCTGTTCGTGGGGCGGCCGAAGTCGATCAAGGCCCTGGAATCCGCCATGGAGGCAGGCCGGCAGATCATGCTGGTGGCACAGAAGGCCGCGGGCAAAGACGAGCCCAAGCCCGAAGACATGTTCGAGGTGGGCTGCATCTCGAGCATCCTTCAGATGCTGAAGCTGCCGGATGGCACGGTGAAGGTGTTGGTGGAAGGCGTGCAGCGTGCCACCACGCAGGCCATCCGTGACGAAGGCGACCACTTCGTTGGCGACGTGACGCCGGTGGCGCCCCCCGCAGAGGGCAGCCCGGAGATCGAAGCGCTTCGCCGGGCTGTCACCCAGCAGTTCGACCAATACGTCAAGCTCAACAAGAAGATTCCCCCCGAGATCCTGACGTCCATCGCGGGCATCGACGACCCAGGCCGGCTCGCAGACACGATCGCCGCGCACCTTCCGTTGAAGTTGGATGCCAAGCAGTCGGTGCTGGACATGTTCCTTGTGGCTCGGCGACTGGAGAAGTTGCTGGAACTGCTGGAGCACGAAGTCGACATTCTTCAGGTCGAAAAGCGCATCCGCGGGCGTGTGAAGCGCCAGATGGAGAAGAGCCAGCGCGAGTACTACCTGAACGAACAGGTCAAGGCCATCCAGAAGGAGTTGGGTGACGGAGAGGAAGGTGCTGATCTCGAGGAACTCGACAAGAAGATCAAGGCCGCGCGCATGCCCAAGGAGGCACGCAAGAAGGCTGAGGCCGAGTTCAAGAAGCTCAAGCTGATGTCGCCGATGTCTGCAGAAGCCACAGTGGTGCGCAACTACATCGATGTCCTCATCAACCTGCCCTGGGTGAAGAAGACCAAGATCAAGCATGACCTGGGCAATGCAGAGACCGTTCTGAACGAGGACCACTTCGGCCTGGAAAAGGTCAAGGACCGCATCCTCGAATACCTCGCGGTTCAGCAGCGCGTGGACAAGGTCAAGGCGCCGATCCTTTGCCTGGTGGGGCCCCCGGGCGTGGGCAAGACTTCTCTCGGGCAGAGCGTCGCCCGCGCCACTGGACGCAAGTTCGTCCGCATGGCTTTGGGCGGCATGCGCGACGAGGCGGAGATTCGCGGACACCGTCGTACCTACATCGGCTCCATGCCGGGCAAGGTCTTGCAAAGCCTGACCAAGGTCGGTACCCGCAATCCCCTGTTCTTGCTCGACGAAATCGACAAGCTGGGCATGGATTTCCGGGGTGACCCGTCCTCGGCGCTCCTGGAGGTGCTGGACCCCGAGCAGAACCACACCTTCAGCGACCACTACGTCGAGGTCGACTACGACCTCTCAGACGTGATGTTCGTGGCGACGTCGAACTCGATGAACATTCCCCCGGCGCTGCTGGACCGCATGGAAGTGATCCGTCTGGCGGGCTACACCGAGGACGAGAAGGTCAACATCGCGCAGCGCTACCTGTTGCCCAAGCAGCAGAAGAACAACGGCATCCGCGATGACGAGATGGAGGTCACCGAGGGTGCCATCCGCGGGATCGTCCGGTACTACACGCGAGAGGCAGGTGTTCGTTCGTTGGAGCGCGAGATCTCCAAGATCTGCCGCAAGGTGGTCAAGGGCGTGCAGCTGAAGAAGTATGAGCAGAAGGTGGTGGTCGAGGAGGGCAACCTCAACGACTTTCTTGGTGTGCGCAAGTTCGACTTCGGGCGCACTGAGAAGACCAACCAGGTGGGGCAGGTGGTGGGCTTGGCCTGGACGGAGGTGGGCGGCGATTTGTTGACCATCGAGGCCGCCGTCATGCCGGGTAAGGGCAACATCATTCGCACCGGTTCTCTCGGTGACGTCATGAAGGAGTCCGTCGAGGCTGCGCGTTCCGTGGTGAGGTCCCGTGCCCGCCGGTTGGGCCTGAAGGATGATCTGTTCGAGAAGCGGGACATCCACATCCACGTGCCCGATGGCGCAACACCCAAGGACGGGCCGAGTGCGGGCATCGCCATGACCACGGCGTTCGTCTCTGCGCTGTCGGGCATTCCTGTACGCGCCGATGTCGCCATGACAGGCGAGATCACCTTGCGCGGCGAGGTGACCGCCATTGGTGGACTGAAGGAGAAACTGCTGGCCGCCTTGCGCGGCGGCGTGAAGACGGTGCTGATTCCCGAGGAAAACGTCAAAGACCTGCAGGACATTCCCGAGAACGCCAAGAACCAACTCGAGATCATCCCGGTGCGGTGGATCGACAAGGTGCTGGAGATAGCGCTGGAGACCATGCCAAAGCCGTTGCCGGAGGAAGAATTGCCCACCAAGCCTGAGGCCGTGGCCACCTCTGCGGCCGCTGTGGCGGAAGCCTCGGCGGGTGACGGGTTACCACACTGAAAAATTTCTTGCGGGGCAGGCCTCTCTGCATATAATGTGAGGCTTACGCGGGAATAGCTCAGTTGGTAGAGCGCAACCTTGCCAAGGTTGAGGTCGCGAGTTCGAGCCTCGTTTCCCGCTCCAAATTCCAGACGTCGAGTCTGGCCTCAAAGGGAAGCACGGGCTTCCCTTTTTTGGTTAAGCATGACCCAGGCGCGGTAGCAAAGCGGTTATGCAACGGATTGCAAATCCGTCTAGCCCGGTTCGACTCCGGGCCGCGCCTCCATATCGCGAACGCCCGAGCCCGGCCTGCCGGACCCGGGCGTTTTCGCATGGCTGCCCGGTTCGACGCCATAAGGGGCGGGCGATCGATAATGTGAGATGGCCCGGGTGGCGAAATCGGTAGACGCAGCGGACTTAAAATCCGCCACGCTTTCATCGGCGTGTACGGGTTCGAGTCCCGTCCCGGGCACCATGCCGGCACGTCACGTGGCATGTCTCAGCCCTAGAATGACAGGTTGATCGTTTCATCACAGTTCCCCAGGAGCAAGGCGACATGAAGGTGCTGGTCCCCGTCAAGCGGGTGGTCGATTACAACGTCAAGGTACGGGTCAAGAGTGACGGTACGGGCGTGGACATCGCCAACGTCAAGATGAGCATGAACCCGTTTGACGAAATCGCCGTGGAAGAAGCCGTGCGGTTGAAGGAAAAGGGTGTCGCCACCGAGGTGATTGCAGTGTCATGCGGCGTGGCCCAATGTCAGGAAACCTTGCGTACCGCCATGGCCATTGGCGCAGACCGTTCCATTCTGGTGGAGTGCGCTGACGAACTGCAACCGCTGGCAGTGGCCAAGTTGCTCAAGGCCATCGTCGACAAGGAGCAACCCGCCCTCGTCATCCTGGGCAAGCAATCCATTGATGATGACTGCAATCAGACGGGTCAGATGCTCGCGGCCCTGGCGGGCTTGCCCCAGGCTACTTTCGCCAGCAAGCTGGAAGTTGTGGAAGGCAAGGCGCAGGTGACCCGTGAGGTGGACGGCGGCCTGGAGACAGTCTCGCTGACCTTGCCTGCTGTGGTCACGACCGACTTGCGCCTGAACGAGCCGCGCTACGTGACCTTGCCCAACATCATGAAGGCCAAGAAGAAGCCGTTGGATGTGTTCAAGTCCTCGGACCTCGGAGTGGATGTCACGCCTCGCATCAAGACGCTGAAGGTGAGCGAGCCTCCCAAGCGCGGCGCCGGGGTCAAGGTGCCTGATGTGGCCGCTCTGGTGGACAAACTCAAGAACGAAGCAAAGGTGGTCTGATGGCAGCCCTGGTCATTGCCGAACACGACAACGTTTCCCTGAAGGCCGCTACGCTCAATACCGTGACGGCTGCGCTCCAGTGCGGCGGCGAGGTTCACGTCATGGTGGCGGGTGCTGGTGCCGGAGGCGCCGCGCAAGCTGCGGCGGCGATCGCGGGGGTTTCCAAGGTGCTGCATGCCGACGGCGCTTCCCTGGCCCACGGCTTGGCAGAGAACCTGGCAGCCCAAGTGCTGGCGGTGGCGTCTTCCTACACTCACATCCTTTTTCCGGCCACGGCCAGTGGCAAGAACACGGCGCCTCGGGTGGCTGCCTTGCTGGATGTTGCCCAGATCAGCGATGCGACAAAGGTCATCTCGGCCGACACCTTCGAGCGCCCCATCTATGCGGGCAATGCAATCGCCACAGTGCAGAGCACCGATGCGGTCAAGGTGATCACGGTGCGGACCACGGGCTTCGACGCGGCGGCCCCGTCCGGTGGTTCTGCGGCCGTGCAGAGCCTTGAAGTGGCAGTGGATGAGGGCAAGTCCGTCTACCTTGGTTCTGAGATTGCCAAGCTTGACCGCCCAGAGCTGACCTCCGCGAAGATCATCGTGTCGGGTGGCCGGGCTCTGGGCAGTAACGACAAGTTCGCTGAAGTGCTGACGCCGCTGGCCGACAAGCTGGGGGCCGCCCTCGGGGCCAGCCGCGCCGCGGTGGATGCGGGCTACGCCCCCAACGACTGGCAAGTCGGTCAGACCGGAAAGATCGTGGCTCCGCAACTCTACGTTGCTTGCGGTATCAGCGGCGCCATCCAGCACCTGGCCGGCATGAAGGACTCCAAGGTCATCGTGGCCATCAACAAAGATCCCGAGGCCCCGATCTTCAGCGTGGCTGACTACGGGCTGGAGGCTGATCTCTTCGCTGCGGTACCTGAGCTGGTCAACGCCCTTTGAATCATTGAAACCTCTCGAGGGCGCCCAAGGGGCGCCCTTGTTGCATCCGGAGCCTTGAAATGACTTATCGCGCACCCCTGAAGGACATGCTCTTCGTGATGAAGGAACTGGCGGGCCTGGAGGCCGTGGCGGCTCTCCCGGGCTATGCGGATGCCGGGCCTGACACTGCCGCTGCGGTGCTGGAGGAGTGCGCGCGCTTCAATGAGGAGGTGGTGGCGCCCCTGAACTGGGAAGGTGACCGAAACCCTTCGTCATTCCACGACGGTGAGGTGCGGACCACCCCTGGCTTCAAGCAAGCCTTCAAGCAGTTTGCCGAAGGCGGGTGGCAGGGGTTGCAGCACCCTGAGGCTTTTGGTGGTCAAGGCCTGCCCAAGTTGATCCATGCCGCCTGCGGCGAGATGGTGCAAAGCGCCAACATGAGTTTCGCCCTGTGCCCGCTGTTGACCGATGGCGCCATCGAGGCCTTGCTGACCGCAGGAAGCCCGCAGCAGCAGCAAACCTACATTCCGCCCATGATCGAAGGGCGCTGGACGGGCACGATGAACCTGACGGAGCCTCAGGCCGGCAGTGACCTGTCACTGGTGCGTACCCGAGCTGAACCGCAGCCCGATGGCACTTTCCGTCTGTTTGGCACCAAGATCTACATCACCTACGGCGAGCACGACATGGCGGACAACATCGTCCACCTGGTGCTGGCCCGGGTGGCAGGTGCGCCGGAAGGCGTGAAGGGCATTTCGCTGTTCATCTGCCCCAAGATCCTGGAGGACGGCACGCGCAATGACGTACGGTGCGTGAGCATCGAGCACAAGCTGGGCATCAAGGCCAGTCCCACGGCGGTGTTGCAGTACGGAGATGCGGGCGGCGCGGTCGGCTACCTCATCGGCCAGGAAAACCGCGGCCTCGAGTACATGTTCGTGATGATGAATGCGGCGCGCTTTGGCGTGGGCGTGCAGGGCATTGCGGTGGCCGAGCGGGCTTACCAGAAGGCTGTGCAATATGCTCGTGACCGCGTGCAGAGTCGGCCCATCGATGGGTCAGCGCATGCGGCGGCAGCCATCATCCACCACCCGGATGTACGCCGCATGCTGATGACCATGCGGGCGCACACCGAAGGCTGCCGTGCCATGGCGCTGGTGGCTGCCGGCGCTTTCGACGCCGCCCATGCCCATCCGGACGAGGCGGTGCGGCGCGAGAACCAGGCGTTCTACGAGTTCCTGGTGCCCTTGGTGAAGGGCTTGTCCACCGAGATGAGCCTGGAAGTGGCGAGCCTGGGCGTCCAGGTGCACGGCGGCATGGGCTTCATCGAGGAAACGGGCGCTGCCCAGTACCTGCGGGACGCCAAGATCCTCACCATCTACGAAGGCACCACGGCCATCCAGGCCAATGACCTGGTGGGCCGAAAGACGGCGCGCGATGGAGGCCAGTTGGCCCGCGCCCTGGCGCAGCGTGTGGCAGACACGGAGTCCGCCCTGATCGGACGGCCCAGCCCGCAAGGCCACGCCATCGCCCGTCGCCTTGCAGCGGCCCGCGCGGCGTTTCTGGATGTGGTGACCTTCGTGGTCGAACGCACCCGCTCCGACCCTAACGCGGTGTACGCCGGGAGCGTGCCCTATCTCATGATGGCAGGTACGTTGGTGGCAGGCTGGCAGATGGCCCGCGCCTTCATGGCGGCAGAAGACCTCTGTGCAGCGGGCGAAGACCCTGTCTTCATGCAGGCCAAGATCACTACCTGCCGGTTCTATGCCGATCACCTGCTGCCACGCACACTGGCTTGGCGCGACAGCATCGTCGATGGCGCTGCGGCCGTCACCGATATGCCGCTGGATGCTTTCTGAGATACGGCGCGAGCGAGGGGTGCGCCGGTCTCATTGACCGCCTCCAACTTCCCGAGCCCCAAGAAAACGGGGCCTCACATGCAGGCCCCGTCCAAGAGTTCACAGATGAGCGGTGTCCGGACCGCGCGGCCGGCCGCCGACCGCTTTATCGGATGGAGGTGAACCGCGCTTCCGGCCGGTCGTCCGAACGGTGAAGCGTCGTCACGCCGGCCTTCATGGCCCAGGGGCGCATTTGGTGGTGCAGCGGGATGGTCAGCACTTCTTCCTTGGTTCGCACCAGGGCTTCCCGGATCATGCCGTTTCGCTTGGCCGTGTCGGTTTCGGTCTTCATGGCATCCACGAGCCGATCCACCGTCGCGTCGCTGATCTTGCTGAAGTTGAAGTTGCCGTCCGCACCGGTGGTGCGGGTGCGGATCAGAGACTGCAGCGAGTACTGGGCGTCATAGGTGGCGACACCCCATCCGAGCAGGTAGATTGAGGAATCGAAGTTCTGCACCTTCTGGATGAAGGTGGCCATGTTTTCCGCGGCCAGGGTAGCCTTGACGCCCACTCGGGCCCACATGGCCACCACCGCCTGGCAGATTTCCTCGTCATTGACGTAGCGGTTGTTCGGGCAGTTCAGGCGCACTTCGAGCCCATTCGGGTAACCAGCATCTGCCAGGAGCTTCTTTGCACCCTCGACGTCCGTCTTGGTGGGGGTATCGAGTTCAGGCGAATGACCGTTCACACCGGGTGCCACCATCAACCCTGCCGGAATGGACAGGCCTCGCATGATGTTGCGCTTGATGGCCTCCCGGTCGATGGCCATGGACAGTGCTTGCCGAACCCGCTTGTCTGCGAACGGGTTCTTGCCCTTGATGTTGCTGTGCTTGAGCTCAGGGCTGCCCATGTCAGGGGCGAGGTAGATCGTTCGCACTTCGGGGCCGTCCACCACCTTCAGCTTGCTGTCTTGTCGCAGGCGTGCGATGTCCTGGGTGGGCAGGTCCGTCAGCATGTCCACATCACCCGACAGCAAAGCCGCCACCCGGGTGGGATCGCTCTTGATGGGGGTGTAGATGACTTCCTTCACGTTGCCGGTGTGCTTATCCCACCAGTCCGCGTTCTGGGTCATGGTGATGCGCTGTTCCGGGGTCCATCCCGTGATCTTGTACGCGCCAGTGCCCATCACCGTGCGGGAGGCAAAGTTTTCCTCCTTGGCCTTGTAATCCTGCGTGTTCGTGGTCTTGTTCTTCTCTGCCCACGATTTGCTCATGATGCGGAAGTCGATGATGTTGCGCAGCAGCAGGGGGTTGGGCGCCGCCATGATGAAGTCAACGGTGTGGTCGTCGATCTTCTTGATCTCGTTGATGCCAGTCACATAGATGCCCATCGTGCCCTGCGGTTGGCGGATCCGGCCAAAAGAGAACACGACGTCGTCGGCAGTGAAGGGGGTGCCGTCATGGAACTTGACGCCCTTGCGCAACTCGAAACGCACCTGGGTCGGTGAGATGTAGGTCCATTTGGTGGCCAGCGCGGGCTCCACCTGAAATTTGTCGTTGTAGCGGGTCAGCCCCTCATACGCGTGCATGAGGATGGCGTTGGTGGTGGCGTGGTTCTGCGAGTGCGGGTCCAGGGTCAGGATGTCGTTCTGGGCTGCCCAGCGCAGGGTTTGGGCTTGGGCTGGCGCGGCCAGCACGGCGGCCACCGAGGCGGCAACCAACATCAACTTGAAATTCTTCATGCGGAGGCTCCGAGAGCAAATGACGAATCCACAATGCTAGTGCCTGCGGCGGAATTGCAAAGCCGGGAAACCCCGATCCCTTTGAGGTTCAATCCGAGCCGGGGTTTTCGGGTTTCGAATCCGCCCGCTCCAAGTTGGCATCACAGCGGGTGTCCGCGGCGATCCACCGCCGGGCGACACGCCGCACCACGGCTTGCGGCAGCCAGGGCACGAAAGTGTGGGGCGATGTCAGCAGCCCGCAACGGTAGACGGCTTGTTCGGCAGACCAGTCAAGGGCGCGACACGGACCCAGGGTTTTTCTAGTGATGACCACGCCCACCGGGCAGGGTTTCCAAAGGCAGCAAAGCCCGCACCCGTTGCAGGGCTGACCCACGCCGGGATGGGCAGGTGCCAGCGGCTGGATCATCACGATCCGTTCGTGTCTGGTCATCGGATGGCGCAGATCAGGCAGGGTAGGTTCTTGACCACGGGACGGACCCGGCTCATCGATGGGCGCTTGCGCGGGGCGCGGGGCGCGGACTTCGCAGTTCCCTGCCCACTTGTCAGCGAATTGAGGGGGTCCAGTGGTTCCAATGTCGGCTTGAGGAAAGGTCGGGCTGGGGCGATGCTACAGTGCCAGACAGAAAGACACAGGTCCTTCCCGTCCCCTTGCTGAACGAGACGACAGCAAGGCGGGTCGCGATCCGCCAACCGGTGAAGCCGGGGCCGCGGAAGGTTGTTGAACCCATCGGAGTGCCGGTTACCGGCGCGAAAGGTGAGCGAATGTTGATGCAGCAGTACAGATCCAACTCGTATCTGTTTGGCGGTAATGCGCCCTATGTTGAAGAGTTGTACGAGGCCTATCTCGACAACCCTGGCAGCGTGCCTGACAACTGGCGCGCGTATTTCGACAACCTGCAGCACGTCCCCGCCGTCGACGGCAGCGATTCGCGCGATGTGGCGCACGCCCCGGTGGTCGAATCCTTTGCGCAACGCGCCAAGGCCAACGCATTTGCGCTGAAAGCCAGCAGTGCCGACCTGGCGGTGGCGCAGAAGCAGGTTCATGTCCAGAGCCTGATTGCGGCCTACCGTTTCCTCGGGTCCCGCTGGGCGGATCTGGATCCGCTCAAGCGCACCGAGCGCCCGAAGATTCCGGAACTCGAGCCCTCGTTCTACGGCCTGAGTGAGTCCGACATGGACATCACGTTCTCGGCAGCCAACACCTATTTCAGCAAGGCCGAGCAGATGAGCCTGCGGGACATCCTGCAGGCCTTGCGCGACACCTATTGCGGCACCCTGGGCGTGGAGTTCATGCACATCACCGAGCCGACGGAAAAGCGTTGGTGGCAGGAGCGCCTGGAAAGCACCCGTAGCAAGCCAGTGCTCAGCGTCGAGCAGAAGAAGCATGTGCTGGACCGCCTGACCGCGGCCGAGGGCCTGGAACGCTACCTGCACACCAAGTATGTGGGGCAGAAGCGGTTTTCCCTTGAGGGCGGCGAGAGTTTCATCGCTGCGATGGACGAACTGATCCAGCAGGCCGGCGCCAAGGGTGTGCAGGAAATCATCATCGGCATGGCCCACCGGGGCCGGTTGAACGTCCTGGTGAACACCCTGGGCAAGATGCCCAAGGACCTGTTTGCCGAGTTCGATCACACGGCACCCGAGGAACTGCCCGCGGGTGACGTGAAGTACCACCAGGGCTTCAGCTCTGATGTCTCCACCCCCGGTGGCCCGGTGCACCTGAGCCTGGCGTTCAACCCGTCGCACCTGGAGATCGTGAATCCGGTGGTGGAAGGTTCGGTGCGTGCCCGCATGGACCGTCGGGGCGACAAGCGCGGTGACCAGGTGCTGCCGGTTCTCGTGCATGGCGATGCCGCATTTGCGGGGCAGGGCGTGAACCAGGAGACCCTGGCGCTGGCCCAGACGCGTGGCTACTCCACGGGCGGGACGGTACACCTCATCATCAACAACCAGATCGGCTTCACCACCTCGGACCCGCGCGATCTGCGGTCGACGCTGTACTGCACAGACATCGTCAAGGGCGTCGAGGCACCGGTTCTGCACGTCAACGGCGACGATCCCGAGGCGGTGGTCCTGGCAGTGCGCTGGTCGCTGGAATACCGCATGGAGTTCCGCAAGGATGTGGTGCTGGACATCATCTGCTTCCGCAAGCTGGGCCACAACGAGCAGGACACGCCCTCGCTGACCCAGCCGCTGATGTACAAGAAGATTGCCCAGCATCCTGGCACGCGCAAGCTGTATGCCGACAAGCTGGCGGCCCAGGGCCTGGGGCAGAGCCTGGGCGACGACATGTCCAAGGCCTACCGTTCTGCGCTGGATGAAGGACGCCACACGGTCGATCCGGTGCTGACCGACTTCAAGAGCAAGTACGCGGTGGATTGGCTGCCATACCTGGGCAGGAAGTGGACTGACGCTGCCGACACGGCCATCCCCCTGGCGGAATGGAAGCGTCTGGCCGAGCGCATCACCACCATCCCCGAGACCGTGAACATGCACCCGCTGGTCAAGAAGGTCTATGACGACCGAGCGGCCATGGGCAGGGGTGAACTGCGCGTGGACTGGGGCATGGGCGAACACATGGCCTTCGCGTCCCTGGTGTCCAGCGGCTACCCCATCCGCATGTCTGGCGAGGATTCCGGCCGCGGCACCTTCACGCACCGTCACGCCGTCATTCACGATCAGAAGCGTGAGCGCTGGGACGAAGGCACCTATGTGCCGCTGCAGCATGTGGCTGAAAACCAGGCGCCTTTTCTGGTCATCGACTCCATCCTGTCCGAAGAGGCCGTGTTGGCCTTCGAGTACGGCTATGCGGGTTCGGACCCCAACACCCTGGTGATCTGGGAGGCTCAGTTCGGTGACTTCGCCAACGGCGCGCAGGTGGTGATTGACCAGTTCATCGCGTCAGGCGAAGTGAAGTGGGGCCGCCAGAACGGCCTGACGCTGATGTTGCCGCACGGCTACGAAGGCCAGGGCCCCGAGCACAGCTCCGCGCGCCTGGAGCGCTTCATGCAGTTGGCGGCCGACACCAACATGCAGATCGTGCAGCCCACCACGGCCGCGCAGATCTTCCATGTGCTGCGCCGCCAGATGGTGCGTAACCTGCGCAAGCCCTTGGTGTTGTTCACGCCCAAGTCGCTGCTGCGCAACAAGGACGCCACTTCCAGCCTGAATGACTTCACCAAGAGCGGTTTCCATACCGTCATTGGTGAACTCAACGCCGATGTGGTGGCCGCGGCGGCCAAGGTCAAGCGCGTCATCGCCTGCTCCGGCAAGGTGTATTACGACCTGGTCAAGAAGCGTGAGGAAAAGGGCCTGAACGACGTCGCCATCTTGCGGGTCGAGCAGCTCTATCCCTTCCCGCACAAGGTGCTGTCGGCTGAACTCAAGAAGTTCCCTAACGCAACGGAAGTCGTGTGGTGCCAGGACGAGCCGCAGAACCAGGGGGCCTGGTTCTTCGTGCAGCACAACATCCACGAGAACATGCTGGACGGGCAGCGCCTGGGCTATGCCGGACGTGCCGCCTCGGCCTCGCCGGCGGTGGGCTACGCCCATTTGCACCAGGATCAGCAGAAGGCGCTCATCGACGCCGCCTTTGGCAAGCTCAAGGGCTTCACGCTGACCAAGTAATCCGCCGCTCCATCTGAAACGAATTCACTCCCAAGACCATCATGGCCATCGTAGATGTCAAAGTCCCTCAGTTGTCCGAGTCTGTGGCGGAAGCCACCTTGCTGCAATGGAAGAAGAAGGCTGGCGAAGCCGTTGCCGCAGATGAAATCCTGATCGAGATCGAGACCGACAAGGTTGTTCTGGAAGTTCCTGCTCCCGCCGCGGGCGTGTTGGCTGAACTGGTGGTGGCCGGTGGCGGCACCGTCGGCAGTGATCAGGTGATTGCCCGCATCGATACCGAGGCCACGGCCGGGGTTGCGGCACCGGCTGCCGTGGTGGCGCCTGTCTCGGCAACCGCGGCGGCGGCGTCTGCGCCCGCTGGCACCAAGGCTGGCGTGGCCATGCCCGCTGCCGCCAAGCTGATGGCCGACCACCAGATGTCCGCCGGTTCGTTGGCGGGCACCGGCAAGGATGGACGTGTCACCAAGGGCGACGTCCTGGCCGCGGTGGCTGCACCTCAACCTGCTGCTGTTCCTGCACCCGTCGCCGTGGCCGCTGCCCCGGCAGTGGCCAAGCCCTTGCCGGCCGTGCCGGCACCTGCGTCCGCTCACCTGGGTGACCGTCCAGAGCAACGCGTGCCCATGAGCCGCCTGCGCGCCCGTGTGGCTGAGCGTCTGCTGCAGTCCCAGGCCACCAACGCCATCCTGACGACCTTCAACGAGGTCAACATGGCGCCCGTGATGGAAATGCGCAAGAGGTTCCAGGAGAAGTTCGAGAAGGAGCACGGGGTCAAGCTCGGCTTCATGAGCTTCTTCGTCAAGGCCGCCGTGGCAGCCTTGAAGAAGTACCCGGTGCTCAACGCCTCGGTCGATGGCAATGACATCGTCTACCACGGCTACTTCGACATCGGCATCGCCGTGGGGTCACCGCGTGGCCTGGTGGTGCCCGTCCTGCGCAATGTGGATCAGATGAGCTTCTCCGACATCGAGAAAGAGATTGCTGAGTTCGGTGTCAAGGCCAAGGACGGCAAACTGTCCATGGACGAGCTCTCCGGCGGCACGTTCTCCATCTCCAACGGCGGCGTCTTCGGCTCCATGCTGTCCACCCCCATCATCAACCCGCCGCAGTCGGCCATCCTCGGCGTGCACGCCACCAAGGACCGGGCGATGGTGGAGAACGGTCAGGTGGTGGTGCGCCCCATCAACTACCTGGCCATGAGCTACGACCACCGCATCATCGACGGACGCGAAGCGGTACTGGGCCTGGTGACCATGAAGGAAGCCCTGGAAGATCCGGCGCGCCTGCTGTTCGACATCTGAGGGCCTTTACATGTCTCAATCCTTTGATGTCATCGTCATCGGCTGTGGCCCGGGCGGCTACATCGCGGCCATCCGGGCGGCCCAGCTGGGCTTCAAGGTGGCCTGCATCGACGAGTGGAAGAATGCCGCCGGCGGGCCGGCCCCGGGCGGTACTTGCACCAATGTGGGCTGCATTCCGTCCAAGGCGCTGCTGCAGTCGTCCGAGCACTTCGAGCATGCGCGGCACCACTTTGCCGACCACGGCATCTCCACCGGTGAGGTGACGATGGACGTGACGAAGATGCTGGCCCGCAAGGATGCTGTCGTCAAGCAGAACAACGACGGCATCCTGTACCTGTTCAAGAAGAACAAGGTCACGTTCTTCCACGGCCGTGGCAGCTTCGCCAGTGCCGCAGACGGAGCCTATGTGGTCAAGGTGACCGGCGCCCAGACCGCCGACCTGTCGGCCAAGCAAGTGGTGGTGGCCACGGGGTCGAGTGCGCGCCAGCTGCCGGCCGCACCGTTCGACGAGATGAACATCCTGTCCAACGACGGTGCGCTGCGCGTGGGTGCCGCGCCCACGAAGCTGGGGGTCATTGGCTCGGGCGTGATCGGCCTGGAGATGGGCTCGGTATGGCGTCGCCTGGGTGCCGAAGTCACCGTGCTGGAAGCCATGCCCACCTTCCTTGCGGCGGCCGACGAGTCGGTGGCCAAGGAAGCGTTGAAGATCTTCACCAAGCAGGGATTGAAGATCGAGCTGGGCGTGAAGATCGGCGAGATCACCAATGGCAAGAAGGGGGTTTCGGTCGCGTACACCAACGCCAAGGGAGAGGCCGCCCAGTTGGAGGTGGACAAGCTCATCGTTTCCATTGGTCGCGTGCCGAATACACAAGGCCTCAACGCCGAGGCCGTCGGCCTGAAGCTCGATGACCGTGGCGCCGTTGTCGTGGATGACGAGTGCCGAACCAATCTGCCGGGCGTGTGGGCGGTGGGCGACGTGGTGCGCGGCCCGATGCTGGCGCACAAGGCCGAGGAAGAGGGCGTTGCGGTGGCGGAGCGAATCGCCGGCCAACATGGGCATGTCGATCTCGGCATCGTTCCCTGGGTGATCTACACCAGCCCTGAAATCGCCTGGGTCGGCCGGACGGAGCAGCAGCTGAAGGCCGACGGCGTGGCCTACAAGGCAGGCCAGTTCCCTTTCCTGGCGAACGGCCGCGCCCGTGCATTGGGCGATACCACCGGTTTCGTCAAGGTCCTGGCCGATGCCCCGACCGACGAGATTCTGGGCGTGCACATCATCGGCCCGATGGCATCCGAGCTGATCGCCGAGGCCGCGATGGCCATGGCGTTCAAGGCTTCTGCAGAGGACATCGCCCGCATCTGCCACGCACACCCCTCGCTGTCGGAGTCCACGAAGGAAGCGGCGCTGGCAGTGGACAAGCGTACGCTGAACTTCTGAGTGGACCTTGTGCTTGATGATCTCGGCGGCCCAGACACCGTACCGGGCCCCATGATGAAGCCGCTGTGATGGCTGAGAACCCAGGCGCGGTCACGGTCGGGCAGGGCGTACGGGCCCTGTACGCCGACACGCTGGCCGAGAAGGGCTTTCGCAGCGACGCCGCACAACTGGGGGCCATCGAGGCGCTGGAGCGCTGCGAGCGTGAATGGGCAGACTACAAGGCTCGCCGCTCCAATGCCCTGACCAAGCTGTTGAGCCGTCCCCCTATCCCCCGGGGTGTCTACATGCATGGCGGGGTAGGTCGTGGCAAAAGCTTCCTGATGGACTGCTTTTTCCAGTCCGTCCCGCTCACCCGCAAGACGCGATTGCACTTCCACGAGTTCATGCGCGAGGTGCACCGGGAACTTCAGGACCTCAAGGGCACCGTCAATCCGCTGGACGAACTCGGCCGCCGCATCGCGCGCCGTTTCCGTCTCATCTGTTTCGATGAGTTCCACGTTGCGGACGTCACCGACGCGATGATCCTGCATCGTCTGCTGGAGTCGCTGTTCGCCAACCGCGTCAGCATCGTCACGACGTCGAACTTCCATCCTGACGATCTGTACCCGAACGGGCTCCATCGCGACCGCATCCTGCCGGCCATCGAGTTGCTGAAGAAGCACCTGCAGGTGGTCAGCGTCGATGCGGGCGTGGACTACCGCCAACGCTCGCTGAAGCGGGTTCAGGTCTATCACTGTCCCCTGGGAGAAGGCGCTGATGCGGCCATGAAGGACGCCTTCGAGGCGATGGCCGAAGCACGAGACGAGCCCGGTGCCCTGAACATCGAACACCGGGAGATACCGGTGCGCCGCCGGGCCGGCGGCGTGGTCTGGTTCGACTTCACGGTTCTTTGCGGGGGGCCGAGATCGCACAACGATTACCTGGAGATCGCGTCGCGGTTCCACACCGTGCTGCTTTCCGATGTGCCCAGGATGCCGCCCCGGATGTCCAGCGAGGCGCGGCGCTTCACCTGGCTGGTGGACGTCTTGTACGACCGCCGGGTGAAGCTGGTGATGTCGGCCGCCGATGAGCCCGAGAAGCTCTACCTCGAGGGGCCCTTGTCACACGAGTTTCCGCGCACCGCGTCGCGGTTGCGAGAGATGCAGACGGCCGAGTTCCTGGCCCTGGCTCGGCGTGATGTCGATACCCGTCTGACCTGAGCGGCGACCCCCTTGGCAGCCCTCACTCACCGAACCCTGCGACTCGCCGCGGGGATTGCGTGACCGAACGTGACAACGGGCCGGGCCGCGGCGTGGAGGTCGAACGTGAGCCTGGGGCGCTTGAGCAGGCTGTGGACTGGGCCTTTTCGGCGGCCGGCCCGCTCAGCCAGGCCGACACCCAGTTCGCGGTAAGGCCCGCACAGCTGGACATGGCGCGCGCGGTGGCGCGGTCGATAGAGGACGTGAAAGACCTGGTGGTCGAGGCGGGCACGGGCGTGGGCAAGACCTTCGCTTATCTGGTGCCCTTGCTGTTGTCGGGACGAAGGGCCATGGTCAGCACCGCGACCAAAAGCCTGCAGGACCAGCTTTTCCTGCGCGACCTTCCGCGCTTGCGCGCTGTCCTGCAGATGCCGGTGCAACTGGCCCTGCTCAAGGGCCGTGGCAGCTATCTGTGTCTGCACCGCCTGGAGCAGGCGCCCCAGGTGATCGATGGGCGCGATCGCTGGGCGGTCCGTGCACTGTCCCGTGTGGAGGCCTGGTCCCTGCACACCCGCACCGGGGATCTCGCCGAAGTGCAGGGGCTGGATGAGAGGTCAGCGGTGCTGCCCCTGGTCACCTCCACCCGAGAGAACTGCCTGGGAAGTGACTGCCCTCAATGGGCCGGGTGCCACGTGGTCAGGGCGCGTCGCGAGGCCATGGCTGCCGATATCGTCGTGGTCAACCACCATCTGTTCTTCGCTGACATTGCCCTGCGCGAGTCCGAGGTGGCCGAGTTGCTGCCGACCGTGGATGTTGCGGTCTTTGACGAGGCCCACCAGTTGATGGAAGTGGGCCTGCAGTTTCTGGGAACCAGCCTGGGCAGTGGCCAGATCATCGATCTGGCCCGCGACCTTCTGGAGGCGGGCCTTCAGCACGCGCGCGGGCTGCGCCCCTGGCAGGAGTTGACCTCCGGGCTGGAGCTGTGCGCTCGCGACCTGCGACTTGCTGCCGCCGGCGGGCAAACCGAGGCACGCGTGGCGCAAAAGATCGAGTGGACTCGTGTGACAGCTCGCCAAGGCTGGACGGAGGCGCTGCAAAGTGTTGTTCAGCAACTCCTGCACGCGCTTGAGGCAGCCGTGGCGGTGGAGGCTACAGCGCCCGATTGGAAGCGCCTGGCGCAGCGCTGCGCCGATCTGGCCGAACGGGCGAATCGTTTTGCCCAAGCGGGTGACCCGTCCCGGATCCGCTGGGTGGATCTTTCACCCCATGGCGTGCGACTGCTGGAGTCGCCGCTGGACATCCGCGAAGCCCTGACCGCGCAGCGAGAGTCCGCCCTGCGTACCTGGATCTTCACCTCCGCAACCCTGGGAAGTGACGACGGCCTGTCCTGGTTCACCGCCGCCTGCGGATTGGAGGATGCCCGCATCCTGCTCGCGGGCAGTCCTTTCGACTATCCGAAGCAAGCCCGGCTGTGGGTACCGCAGGAGATGCCGTTGCCCCAGGACGGCGCCCATCCCGGTGCCGTGGGCCGCCTGGCAGCGCGCTGCGCAGCGGTCCTCTCGGGCCGGACTTTCGTCCTGACCACTACCCTGAAGGCGCTGCCCCTGGTGGCGCAGGCCATTCGCAGCGTATCCAAGACTCTGCAACATCCGCTCGAGGTTCTGGTGCAGGGCGAGGAGCCCCGCAGGGCTTTGCTGCAGCGCTACGGTGATGGCGTGGGCAAGGTGTTGGTGGGCTCGCAGAGCTTCTGGGAAGGCATCGACGTGCCGGGAGATGCCCTGCAATGCGTGCTGATCGACAAGCTTCCCTTCCCGCCGCCGAACGATCCCCTGGTGAAGGCCCGGGCCCAGGCCATCGAGGCCCGAGGCGGGAGTCCGTTCGAGGACTATTTCCTGGCGGAGGCCGCCGTGTCACTGAAGCAGGGCGCCGGGCGATTGATCCGAACCGAGCAGGACATGGGGCTGCTCGTGGTGTGCGACCCGCGGATGGGCAGGATGGGCTACGGCAAGGCCCTGCTCAAGGCCCTGCCTGCGATGACACGCCTGGACACGGAGGCGCAGGCTCTGGCGTGGTTGGAACAGGTGGCAGCGAGATCCAGAGCGGATTGAGCGGCAACGCCCCCGTGGCTTGGATCAACCGCGGCCCGGCATCATCTTGGCCGCCTCACCAAACGCGCCACCAGGGCTTGGAGGTGACCTCCAGACCATCAGCCGAGAGGAAGCGCGAGTTCGGAAAGTTCTGCTTCAGCACTCGCTGTGCATCCCGGCTCAGGTCTTTCAGCCCCAGGCGGCCGTAGCCCTCGACCATGATCGCCAGAGCCTCTTCCGCCGCCGGCACGCGGTCAAATTCAGTCACGGCCTGCTTGGCCCGGTTCACCGCGGCGAGGTAGGCCCCACGGCGGAAGTAGTAGCGAGCCACATGGACTTCGTAGGCTGCCAGCGAATTCACGATGAAGTCCATGCGCACCCGAGCGTCGGGAGCGTATTTCGAGTCCGGAAACTGTTGCACCAGTTGAGAAAGGGCCTGAAAAGCCTCGCGCGAGGCTTTCTGGTCTCGTTCGGAAACTTCTTGCCGTGCCAACCGGCCGAAAAGACCGAGGTTGTCGTTGAAATTCAACACCCCGCGCAGGTACAGCGCGTAGTCGTAGGCGGGGCTGGACGGGTGCAGCTTCGTGAAGCGCTCCAGGGAAGCCAGGGCCGAAGCCCGCTCGCCGGATTTCCATTGTGCGTAAGCCAGGTCCAGCAGGGCCTGCTGCCCGAGCAAGGTGCCCGAAGCTCTGGCTTCCAGGCGCTCCAGGTTCTTGATCGCTTGGTCGAAGCTTCCGCCTGCAATGTCCTCGCGTGCCTCTGCATACAATTTGTCGAGGTTTTCCGCACGAGACTCGTCCTTGCCTGAAAACAAGGCGCATCCGGGCAGCCACATGAAGACGGCGAGCGTCAGGGCGCCCATGTGCAGGGCTCTGGAGAACTTCATGCCGCAGGTGCCGACGCCAAGCGCCGCCTTGTGTGATGGACCACTTAAATTATAGGGATCGGATCCAGCCGCCCATGAGCTGTCGCACATGATCGATCTTGAAGAGGACGACGGTCTGGAGTCAACGGCCGCGCCCGAGCACGAGGTCCGCAGCGCCGTTGTTCATGGGGACTGGCATGGCTGGCGACTGGACAAAGTGCTCGTGGCGATGGCGCCAGAGTTCTCGCGCAGCCATCTCCAGGGCCTGATCGACCAGGGGCTGGTGGTTCTTGACGGGGCGGCGGCGGCACTGGCCTCACGAAAGGTCAAGGCAGGCCAGTCGGTGCGGGTCGAACTGCGACCGACGGCCGAGAGCCTGGCCTTTCGAGCTGAACGCCTGCTGCTGCAGGTGGTTTTCGAGGACGAGCACGTGCTGGTCGTGGACAAGCCCGTGGGCCTGGTGGTCCACCCCGCGCCTGGTCACTGGTCGGGCACCCTGCTCAACGGTTTGCTCGCACACCATCCGGCTTCGGTGCAGTTGCCGAGGGCCGGCATCGTGCACCGGCTCGACAAGGACACATCGGGCCTGATGATGGTGGGCAAGACCTTGCAAGCCGTCACGTCCCTGAGCCGTGCCATCGCCAGCCGTGAAGTGCAGCGCTTGTACATGGCGCTGGTGCATGGGGTGATGCCCCCGGGGGTCAGGGCCGTGGACGCGCGTGTAGGGCGTGACCCTGCCTCGCGTACGCGCATGGCGGTTCACCCGGCCGGCCGACCGGCGCGGACCGACGTCCAGACACTTGCCAGCGCCCAGGGCTGCACCGCTGTGCACTGCCGCCTGCACACGGGCCGCACCCACCAGATTCGTGTTCACCTGGCGCACATCGGTCATCCCTTGGTGGGTGACCGCCTGTACGGCGGCGCCGTGGAATTCGGGCTTGAGCGTCAGGCCTTGCATGCCTGGAAGCTCGCTTTTGCCCACCCGATCCATGGAAAGCCGCTGGAGTTCGTGCGCCTCCCCCCCGAAGATCTGGCCAAGGCCTGGCAGGCCATCGCGCCCGGCATCGCGACAGGCGATCTGCCAAGTCCTTGACCCATGCTTCATGCGCGCAAGCATTGCAGCCGCACAGGCTTGGGACCTTGGCCTGGGCCGGTTCATCTCCTGCGGGGACGGCATCTCCTGGATCCCATGAAGGAGCCCTTGACTGCCCTACACTCATCCCCATATCCAGAAGTGCAGCAAAGGGGAGTCTTTCCCCTCCTGTGCCGTCTGTTGTGAAGGAGCAGTGGTGAACAATCAATGGTTCTCCAAGGTGGCTGTCTGGCTGGTGATCGCCCTGGTGCTGTTCACCGTGTTCAAGCAGTTCGACCGGGGGGCGATGCAGGGCAACCAGATCGGTTACTCTGAATTCCTGGACGAGGTGCAGGCCAAGCGCATCAAGTTTGCAGTCCTGGAGGAGAAGCCTGGCGGCGGCACTGAGATCGTGGCCACCACGGTGGACGACAAGCGCCTGCGTGCCACGGCCACTTACCTCGACAGAGGTCTGGTGGGCGATCTGCGCGCCAACGGCGTGAAATTCGATGTGAAGTCCCGCGAGGAGCCCTCTCTGCTGATGAGCATCCTCGTCAGTTGGGGCCCGATGTTGCTGCTCATCGGGGTGTGGATCTATTTCATGCGCCAGATGCAGGGCGGGGGCAAGGGCGGCGCCTTCAGCTTCGGCAAGAGCAAGGCCCGGATGCTGGACGAGGCCAACAATTCCACCACCTTCGCTGATGTGGCCGGCTGCGACGAGGCCAAGGAGGAAGTCAAGGAGTTGGTGGACTTCCTGAAGGATCCCCAGAAGTTCCAGAAGCTGGGTGGGCGCATTCCGCGTGGCGTCCTGCTGGTGGGCCCGCCGGGAACCGGCAAGACCTTGTTGGCCAAGGCCATCGCAGGCGAAGCCAAGGTGCCCTTTTTCAGCATCTCGGGCTCGGATTTCGTCGAGATGTTCGTGGGCGTGGGTGCTGCTCGCGTGCGCGACATGTTCGAGCAAGCCAAGAAGAGCGCGCCCTGCATCATCTTTGTGGATGAAATCGACGCAGTGGGTCGGCATCGCGGGGCCGGCCTGGGCGGCGGCAACGACGAGCGCGAGCAGACGCTGAACCAGATGCTGGTCGAGATGGACGGCTTCGAGACGAACCTGGGTGTCATCGTGATGGCGGCCACGAACCGGCCTGACATCCTGGACCCCGCCCTGCTGCGTCCAGGCCGCTTCGACCGCCAGGTTTATGTGACGCTGCCTGACGTGCGTGGCCGCGAACAGATCCTCAACGTGCACATGCGCAAGGTGCCGGTGGGTCAGGACATCCGCGCCGACATCCTGGCGCGCGGCACACCAGGCTTTTCGGGCGCTGATCTGGCCAATCTGGTCAACGAAGCCGCCTTGTTCGCCGCGCGTCGCAGCGCACGCGTGGTGGAGATGGTCGACTTCGAAAAGGCCAAGGACAAGATCATGATGGGCCCTGAGCGGAAGTCCATGGTCATGCCCGAGGATGAGCGCCGCAACACGGCCTACCACGAGGCGGGCCACGCCCTGGTCGCCCGCTTGATGCCCAAGACGGATCCAGTGCACAAGGTGACGGTGATCCCCCGGGGCAGGGCCTTGGGCGTGACCATGCAGTTGCCTGAGGGTGACCGCTACAGCATGGACAAGGAGCGCATGCTTTCCACCATCTCGGTGTTGTTCGGCGGTCGTATCGCGGAAGAGGTGTTCATGAACCAGATGACCACCGGCGCCAGCAACGACTTCGAGCGGGCGACGCAGATTGCCCGCGACATGGTCACACGCTATGGCATGACGGACGAGCTGGGCCCCATGGTCTACGCCGAGAACGAGGGCGAGGTGTTCCTCGGACGCTCGGTGACCAAGCAGGTCAATGTATCTGAGCAGACCATGCAGAAAGTCGATCTTCAAATCCGCAGGATCATTGACGAGCAGTATTCGATCGCGCGCTCGCTGATCGAGGGCCACAAGGACAAGATGCACGCCATGGCCAAGGCCCTGTTGGAGTGGGAAACCATCGACAGTGAGCAGATCGATGACATCATGGCCGGCAAGCCACCCCGTCCGCCCAAGGACTGGACCGCCCAGCCCCCCAAGGCTGGAGGAGGTGGTGGTGGCGAGGCGGCAGTCAGCACGGACAGTGCTCCGGCGGCTGCCTGAGGTCGGCGAACTTCGCTTGGGATTCATTCACTTGGAGCGGGGCCGCAAGGGCCCCGCTTTGCTTTGCGGCACGGATGCCGCCTGAGCGAGCGGCCTCACTCGGCCACAGGGGAAGGAAAGTTCGGGAATGACAAGACGCTACTTCGGAACGGACGGGATTCGCGGCCAGGTGGGCCTGGGGGCCATCACGGCGGATTTCATGCTGCGTTTGGGCCACGCCGTGGGGCGGGTCCTGCGACAGCACGGCTCCGCGCCTACCGTGTTGATCGGCAAGGACACGCGTGTCTCAGGCTACATGATCGAGTCTGCGCTGGAGGCGGGGTTTTCGTCGGCTGGGGTGAACGTGGTGCTCAGTGGCCCGTTGCCCACGCCCGGCATCGCCTACCTCACCCGTGCCTTGCGGCTGGACCTGGGGGTCGTGATCAGCGCGTCCCACAACCCTTTCGAAGACAACGGCATCAAGTTCTTCTCTGCACGCGGCGAGAAGTTGCCTGATGCATGGGAACTGGAGGTGGAGCAGGCGCTGACCGCCGAGCCCAAGTGGGCCGATGCCGCGAGCCTGGGCAAGGCGCGCCGCCTGGATGATGCCGGCGGGCGGTATGTGGAGTTCTGCAAGTCCACTTTTTCAGCTGAACTCTCGCTCAAGGGCGTGAGGGTGGTGGTGGATGCGGCCCATGGGGCTGCGTATCAGGTCGCCCCTGCGGTGTTTCACGAGTTGGGTGCGCAGGTCGGCCGCATCGGGTGTGCGCCCGACGGCTTCAACATCAACGCCGGCTTCGGTGCCACGGCGCCCCATGCGCTGGTCGAGGCGGTTCGTGCCCAGCAGGCAGACTATGGGGTCGCGCTGGACGGCGATGCCGACCGCCTGGTGTTGGTCGATGCCGAAGGTTCGGTGTTCGACGGGGATCAACTGCTGTACGTGTTGGCGCTGGACCGCGTCCGACAAGGCAGGCCCCCTCAGGGGGTGGTGGGCACCTTGATGACCAACATGGGCGTGGAGCAGGCGCTCGCGCGGCAGGGCATCGAACTCGTACGCGCCAAGGTGGGGGACCGCTATGTGCTGGAAGAATTGGGAAGGCGCGGCTGGCTGTTGGGTGGTGAGGGCTCAGGGCATCTCCTGGCCCTGGACTGCCACAGCACCGGTGACGGCTTGATCAGCGCCCTGCAAGTGCTCCAGGCGAGCATCCGACAGGGCAGGGGCCTGAAGGCCATGTTGGAGGACGTCAAGTTGTTTCCTCAGGTCCTGCTGAACGTGCGCATGGCGCCGGGTGCAGATTGGTCCAGCAACGCGCGCCTGGTGCAGGTGCGGGCGGAAGTGGAGCAGCGCCTGGCCGGGCGCGGAAGAGTTTTGCTCAGGCCCTCGGGCACCGAGCCGGTGGTGCGCGTGATGGTGGAGGCTTCAGAGCAGGAGTTGGCGCGCTCCAGTGCGCAGGCGCTTGCGGATGCCTTGGCGCCAGCCTGAATTCTCCGGTTGAGGTGTTCAAGGGGCGTCTGTCACGCGCCAGTACACACCCACCTTCTCCTCACGGTCGGTGGGTCGCAGGACCGTGGCGCTCAGCCGCCACCCCGGCATCGAGGGGGGAAGCAGTTGCGTCGAACCCTTGGCGCACACGATCAACCACAGGGCGGTAGCTTCGTGCGTAGTCCAGCAGCGGCAGCCACAGGGTCATGAGCAGCAGCCAGCACAGCACCACGCCCCCGGCGGGCAGCACCATGCTCTTCCACAGGGGGTGCACCTGGCGCCGGGTCCGCCAGCGCACGAGTGCCAGCCATGCCAGGGAGCCGGCCAGCGC
This sequence comes from Rubrivivax sp., assembly GCA_021300575.1. Classification (GTDB taxonomy): domain Bacteria; phylum Pseudomonadota; class Gammaproteobacteria; order Burkholderiales; family Burkholderiaceae_C; genus Rubrivivax. Next base: position 65,936 of record JAJTDM010000033.1, on the reverse strand, counting down.
CAGGCACAGGGCGACCACGCTGAACTCGGGTACATAGCCCCGGGCCAGTTTGGCCACGTTCGCCGCGGGCTTTGCCGGCCAGCCCGTGTGCATGGCCGCGTACATGAACCAGATGAACAGTGCCGTGGCGCTGAAGAAGCAGATCGAGAACCAGTCGATGACGGCCGATGCCTGGCGCCTGAACGTGGGCAGTGCAAACGCCGCCAGGATGGCCATGCCCGGTGTGGCCAGCATCAGAACGCGATCGTCCCCGCCAACAAGGACACTGCTGGCCACGACACAGGTAGTCGCGGCGAGAGGGAGCGCCACGTGGCGGCTGGACCAGTTGGCGCGCCATCGCCAGGCCGTCCACAAGGCCAGAGGCCATGCGGGCCAGAGGAACCAGATCCACTCGCGAAGAATCAGCAGAGCTTCTGCCCACGAGGGTTCCAGCCCGTAGCGCCAGCGCCAGGCACCCAGCACGGTGGCCGTGAACACTGCCGCGACCAGGGATACGATCAGCCAGGGTACCAGTTGGCGAGCACCCGGATAGCCCGACTGGGCGCAGATGACGACGCCCAGCAGACCCATGGCCACCGCAGTGCCAGGAGCCCCACTGGCGGCCATCAGGGGCAGGCAAAGCATCAAGGCCAGCCTGGGTGTGAACCGGCGCCAGGGTGCTGCTGCCACACACCAGAGGAAGGCGCTGCTGCAGGCCAGTTGAAGCACCTCCGGACTGGTCTCGTGCCCCAGCTGTAGCAAACCCAGCGTGGCGATGAAGGCCAGCAACGCACCGTCGGCCAAGGCCCGAGCGTAGTCCACCGCCGGAGCCTCACCACCAAAGGGAAGGGGTGCCGGCTGTGCGGCTTCGGTACGAGCCAGGTGAAAAGTGGCGTACCAGACGCAGGCCATCGCCAACAGCAACAGCCCACCAAAGGCAAGCCGCACCGCCACGACGGGGCCCGTCCAGTGCCCCAGAGCCTGGATGGCCAGAGCCCCCAGCCAATGAGGGAGCAAGGCCACCTCAACCGGCAGGCCGGCGATGGTCGGCGCCCACCAGGAGGTCCGGTCCTGGGCCATGGCCAGCATGACGCCGTAAGAAGTGACCTCTACCTGGCGCCATGGGTCGCGCCCCACAAAGCCGGGCAGCAGCCACAGGGCACAGAACAGCAGCAAGGCAGGCCTGGGCAAGCGGGCCACTTCCCGGCGTGTCACCCACGGGGCGGTCATCACGTTCATGCTGCAGGCATTCTGACGGAGCCCACGAGGAGCCCACGAAAAAAAAGGGCAGCCAAGGCTGCCCTGTTGTCAGCGCGAATCCGAAATCACTTCTTCAGTCCCACGCGTGCAAACTTGTTGCGGAACTTCTCCACGCGACCACCCAGGCTGTCCACGCTCTTCTGCGTGCCCGTGTAGAAGGGGTGAGATTCGCTGGAGGTTTCCAGCTTCATCAGCGGCAGTTCGCGTCCGTCCTCCATCTTGATCATTTCCTTGGACTGCAGGCAGGAACGGGTGACGAACTTGAATCCGTTGGACAGATCGACGAAGCACACGTCGCGATAAGCCGGATGGATGCCTTCTTTCATGGAAACCTCTTTGGTTGATGGCAGCCACGCCTCGGTAGGTGAACCCGGACGCACTTGCCGATGGATCAAAAAACCTAACATTGTAGGCCTCGACAGGCCGCGATCGAAGCGTAGACGGACTAGGGCTGGTGTAGACCGTCAGTGACGGGCCTCAGCCCCCGCGCCTCATCATGTCGAAGAAGTCCAGGTTGTTCTTGCTGGCCTTCATCTTGTCAAGCATGAACTCCATGGACTCGATCTCGTCCATGGGGTAGAGCAGCTTGCGCAGGATCCAGGTCTTTTGCAGGATTTCCGGCTTGAGCAGCAGTTCCTCACGACGCGTGCCCGACTTGTTGATCAGGATGGACGGATAGACGCGTTTTTCGGCCATGCGGCGGTCCAGATGGATCTCGCAGTTGCCGGTGCCCTTGAACTCCTCGTAGATCACCTCGTCCATGCGGCTGCCGGTGTCGATGAGCGCAGTGCCGATGATGGTCAGGGAGCCGCCTTCCTCAACGTTTCGGGCTGCGCCGAAGAAACGCTTGGGCCTCTGCAAAGCGTTGGCATCCACGCCGCCGGTAAGCACCTTGCCGGAGGAGGGCAGCACGTTGTTGTAGGCGCGCGCCAGCCGGGTGATGGAGTCCAGCAGGATGACCACATCCTTCTTCAACTCCACCAGGCGCTTGGCGCGCTCGATCACCATTTCGGCCACCTGCACGTGGCGGGCGGCTGGTTCGTCGAAGGTGGAACTGATGACTTCGCCCCGGACGGTACGTTGCATCTCGGTCACTTCTTCCGGGCGCTCGTCCACCAGCAGCACCATCAGGTGGGCGTCAGGGTGGTTGGCCGCCAGAGCATGTGCGATGTGCTGCATCATCATCGTCTTGCCGGTCTTGGGCTGCGCCACCAGCAAGGCACGCTGCCCCTTGCCGATGGGGGCGACCAGATCGATGATCCGACCTGTGACGTTTTCTTCGCCCTTGATGTCACGCTCGAGCCTGAACTGTTCCTTCGGGAACAGTGGGGTCAGGTTCTCGAACATGATCTTGTGCTTGTTCTCCTCGGGCGTGAGGCCGTTCACTCGGTCGACCTTCACCAGCGCAAAGTAGCGTTCCCCGTCCTTGGGGACGCGCACCTCGCCCTCGATCATGTCGCCGGTGTGCAGGTTGAACCGACGAACCTGGCTGGGCGACAGGTAGATGTCGTCCGTGCTGGCCATGTAGCTGGTGTCGGGCGAGCGCAGGAACCCGAAACCGTCGGGCAGCACCTCCAGGACACCATCACCGAAGACCTGCTCGCCAGCCTTCGCGCGCTTCTTCATGATGGCGAACATCAACTCCTGCTTGCGCAGCCGGCTGACGTTGTCGATCTCCAGCGCCTCACCCATCTTGATGAGTTCGGAGACGTGCTGCGCCTTCAGTTCGGATAAATGCATGCGAGAAGCCTCTTCGCGAGGAAACCGTGCCCTCTGGATTGATCCAGGCCGGGCCTCCATCGGGTGCAGGAAGGCCGCAAGAGAGCAGGGGGATGACCAGGGAACCTGGCAAAGGGCCCGCGGCATACGCCACGTTCGGGGCCCGGGAGATCAGGACCTGGGATACCAGGGGCCTGCATCTGTGCGCCACAGATCCAGGGGTGGTTTCTCCACCTGGATCCGAAGCAATGCTGGATTATAGGTGGCTGTCGATGAAGGCCGTCAACTGCGCCTTGGGCAGGGCGCCCACCTTGGTGGCCACCAGTTCGCCCGACTTGAACAACATGAGGGTGGGGATTCCGCGGATGCCGAACTGGGCGGGCACCTGCTGGTTCTCATCGACGTTCATCTTGGCCACCTGCAGCCGGTCACCGTAGTCACGCGAGACGTCGTCGAGGATGGGGGCGATCATCTTGCAGGGGCCGCACCACTCGGCCCAATAGTCCACCAGCACAGGCCGGTCGGACTTCAGCACGTCGGTTTCGAAGGTCGCGTCGGTGACGTGCTTCACGGTTGCTGCGCTCATGGACATCTCTCCATTCAAGGGGGCTGCGTTGGGATTCGTCGGGGCCGGTCCTGGGCGGATCGTCGCTTGCGGTGGACGGCTCTTCAGGAGGGGCATGTGCAATGGTGACGAGCCTGACCCCGGCACTGGTTGCCACGGTTAGGGCTGCTTGGTTCCCCACCTGACCCGGTTGGCCGCACTTCCATGCGGGGAGGCCCGTCATCTTAGATTGTAGGTGACCTGCCACCCTTCGCGCCGGACCGAAGTCTGCGCGCTGGCTGGGCTGTGCGGTCTGTCAATGGCCCAGCTTTGCGGGTGAGCTGTTGAGGCTCGGGGTGCCGCAACTCAGGAACGTGCGCTGTTGATTACGCGAATTGCAATCAGCGTACCTGCAATGCGCTGGCGTCAAACGTCACGCCAAGCGGCTCGATCACCACCTGCTTGGCTCCTTCTTCCACACGGCCTGCCAGGAGGGCCGGCATGCCCGCCTGTGCGCACACCTCCAGCAGAGCCGCCGTCTGGGACTCGGGCACGAACAAAGCAAAGCCGGCTCCCATGTTGAGCGTTCCGTACGCGTCTTCCGGATCCAGACCCGCGTGTTCGACCATGAAGCTCAGCACGCGCGGTACTTCCGGCACGGTGTGCATCCGGTAGGTGAAGGCGCCAGGGTGGCGCATCAGCTTGCGCCAGCCGTGTCCGGTGATGTTGGTGCAGTAGCGGGGATGGATGCCGGCGCGGTGCAGGGCCTCGGTGACGGTCGAATACAGGGGCGTGGGTGCGAGCAAGGCTTCGCCATAGGTCAGGCCAGGGGCGACCTCGGTCAAGTAGCCGTCCGGCAGACGCTGCGCCAGTTTGCGGGCCAGCGACAGTCCATTGGCGTGGATGCCGCTGGAGGGCAGCAACACGATCGCGTCACCCGCGGCCAGCGCGTCCCCGGTGGACAGGCGGGACTTGGGCTGGATGATGCCGGTGCAACTGGCCGCCAGGTCGATGCGACCTTCCTCCACGATGCCGCCCAACGCCGGAGTCTCCCCGCCTCCCCAGGCCACGCCGCACGCCTCGCAGGCCCGCTTCCAGCCCTGGATCAGCGCATCGGCACGCGTACGGTTAGCGAACCAGTCGCTGCCGCCAGCGGCCCAGTACGCCTGCACCACCAGGGGCGTGGCCCCGACGGTGATCAAGTCGTTGACCGCCATGGCGATCGTGTCTTGAGCGATGGCGTCGTAGTGGCTGCGGCCCGTCAGGCGCAACATCTCGTCGGCCACCAGCGATTTGCTGCCCAGGCACTCCACGATGCTGGCCAGGAAGAAAGGTCCGACATCCACGACGTACGCCGACTCCCCCCGCGAGGAGGCCACCTCTGAGAAGCCGTGCCCGGCCAGTTGGACCGCCGTGCTGGCTGCGGCTTGCTGGGCACTGACCTTCACGGGGTCGATCAGGTCGTACAACACCCCTGACTTCTCGTAGGTCAGGGCGTCGGGATTGGTGGACTTCATCGGCGAATTATCGGTGTCCCGATCCGGACCTCGACAACGCGTCGCCCGCGGCCTCCACCTAGAATCCGAAGATGAGCTACGTCGTCCTGGCGCGGAAGTATCGTCCGCGAAACTTCTCGCAGATGGCGGGCCAGGATCATGTCGTGCGCGCGCTCACGAACGCGTTGGACCAGCAGCGGCTCCACCATGCCTACCTTTTCACCGGCACGCGGGGCATCGGCAAGACCACCATCTCGCGCATCCTGGCCAAGAGCCTGAACTGCACCGGGCCGGACGGCCGGGGCGATGTCACGTCGAGCCCCTGCGGCCAGTGTGCAGCCTGCACCGACATCGATGCCGATCGCTACGTGGACTACATCGAGTTGGATGCCGCGTCCAATCGCAGCATCGACGAAATACGCGACTTGATCGAACGCGCCGCCTACAAGCCGGCCCTGGGTCGCTACAAGGTGTTCATGATCGACGAGGCGCACCAACTCACCAAGGATGCCTTCAATGCCTTGCTGAAAACGCTGGAAGAGCCGCCTGAGTACCTGAAGTTCGTCCTGGCCACCACCGATCCAGAACGGATGTTGCCCACGGTCCTGAGCCGCTGTCTGCAGTTCAACCTGCGGCCCATGGCGCCGGAAGTGGTGAAGGAACATCTGGCGCAGGTGCTGGCCAGCGAGGGCATCCCCGCGCAGCCGGGCGCCCTGCGCCTGTTGTCCGAGTCCGCACGAGGCTCGATGCGCGATGCCTTGTCCCTGACCGACCAGGCCATCGCGTACGGGGGCGGGGAATTGACGGAAGAGGGCGTGGCGAACATGCTCGGCGCCAGTCACACGCAGTCGTGCGCGGCCATCTTGCAGGCCTTGGCGCGCGGCGATGGTCCGGCGGTGATGCAGGCGGCCGCGGCGCTGCAACTGGTTGGAGCCTCTGCGGCCGCGGCGTTGGATGCCATGGCCGGGCTGCTGCAGCGCGCCGCCGTGGAGCAGGTGGTGCCTGGTGCCTTGGCGGACGACTCGCCTTCACGGGCTGATGTGGCCGAGCTGGCTCAGATCCTGGCCCCTGATGAACTGCAATTGGCCTACAGCATCGCGGTGCATGGCAAGGGTGACCTGGCCCTGATGTCTGACGAGCATGCTGCGCTGGTGATGATCCTGTTGCGCATCCTGGCGTTCCTTGATCGACCGGCCGTGGTGCCTGCTTCCCGCTCCGCGCCCCTTCGCGCTCCCGCACCGCCCTCTCTGAGCGTTCCGACCCGGGCGGTGGATGCGGCGCCCGTCGTTCCAGCAGCACCTGCTGTTGAGCCCGAAGCCCTGCCCCCGAGCGTTCCTGCGCAAGCGGCAGCGGCAGCGCCAGCGGAAGAGCGCGAGGCGTTGGCGGATCGGTGGGACGCAGTCGTCAGGCAATTGGTCGATGAGGGACGGTTGACAGGCCTGGTCAAGGAACTGGCCTGGCAGGGCGGACTGGTGGCCAGGGATGACGGACCGCCTGCCGTTTGGCACTTGCGCATCCCGCATGAGTCTCTTCGCGGCGCAGCGCTGAGGGACAAGCTCACTGAGGCGCTGTGCGCTTCGCTGGGCATGCAGGTTTCCATCGAGGTGCAGGCCGGAGACGGCGGTGACACGCCGGCCCGCCGTGACGCCGCACAGAAGGCCCGCCTGCAGGCGCAGGCCGAGGCGCTGATCCGCGAAGACTCCTTGGTGCAGTCCCTGCTCCAGCAGTTCTCCACGGCCCGGCTGGTGCCGGGTTCGGTCAAGCCGGCCTGAGGGGTCGCGCTGGATCCATCTTCATCCACAAGGCAATCCCAAAGGAATCACATTCATGATGAAAGGTCAGTTGGCGGGCTTGATGAAACAGGCCCAGGCCATGCAGGACAACCTCAAGCGCGTGCAGGACGAGTTGGCGTCGCTGGAGGTGGAAGGCCAATCGGGCGCGGGGCTGGTCAAGGTGACGATGACCTGCAAGCATGATGTGCGCCGCGTGGCCATCGACCCCAGCCTGCTGGGTGAAGACCGGGACATGCTGGAAGACCTGGTGGCTGCCGCGTTCAACGACGCGGTGCGGCGGGTGGAGCAGACCTCGGCCGAGAAGATGTCCAAGGTCACCGCCGGGATGCCATTGCCGCCTGGGATGAAGTTCCCGTTCTGAACGGTATCGAAGCAGTGTCCGGCAAGAGCCTGCAGGCCCTGACCGAGGCGCTGAAGCGATTGCCCGGCGTGGGGACGCGCTCGGCGCAACGCATGGCCCATCACCTGTTGCAACACGACCGGCCGGGCGCCACGCTGCTGGCCCGTGCGCTGGACGCCGCGGTGGAGCGTGTGGGCCATTGCGAGCGCTGTCACACCTTCAGCGAGGAGCGCATCTGCTCGCTGTGCAGCGACCCCACGCGCGATGCGACTGCGCTGTGCGTCGTGGAAACGCCGGCCGATCAGGCCGCCATGGAGCGCTCAGGCAGCTACCGAGGCCTGTACTTCGTGCTGCAGGGCCGTCTCAGCCCGTTGGACGGGGTGGGCATTGAATCCATCGGCGCGCAAGCCCTGCTGCTCAGGGCCTGTGATGGTCAGGTGGGTGAGGTGATCCTGGCCACGGGCTTCACGGCGGAAGGGGAGGTGACGGCGCATGCGTTGTCCGAGGCCCTGAAGCACCGCGGCCTGAAGGTGACGCGGCTCGCCCGCGGCGTGCCCGTGGGCAGCGACATCGAGTTTGTGGATTTGGGCACCATCGCGCACGCGCTGGCCGATCGGCGCTGATGCCGCCCGACGGGAGGATTGCATGGCATTGAGCTACTGGTGTGTGTTGCTGGCCTGCCTGCTGCCCATCGTGGCAGCCGGCGTGGCCAAGTGGGGAACGTTTTCGCGGTCCGTACGCGAAGGCGGTTTCGACAACGAAGATCCGCGTGCCTGGCTGGCGCGCCAGAGTGGACGCAGGGCTCGCGCGAATGCCGCTCAGGCGAACAGTTTCGAGGCGCTGCCCTTGTTCATCGCCGCAGTGCTCACAGCCCAGCAACTGCAAGTGCAACAGGAACTTATCGATGGCCTGGCTCTGGCCTTCGTGCTGTTGCGGGTGGTCTACATCCTGCTCTACGTGACCAACCGCGCTGCCGCGCGCACGCTGGTGTGGTCAGCGGGGCTGGCGGTGTCCATCGCTCTGATGGTGTCGCCCATGTGGGCCTGATCGTGGCCCGGTCGGCCGTGCGGCCCGTTCGGTCGCTGGCGGCGTTTCACCGTTTCTGCGCGGCAGCGGCTTTACGCGCTTGCGGCTTGGCGTCGGCAGCCTTGCCACCCTTCACAGCCTGCACACTCATCTTGGGCCTTGCCTTGACGGACGTCTTGCCGGCCGGGCCCTTGGAAGCGCCTGCGCGCGCAGGGGTCATCAACGTCATGGCCTGACCGGGACGCAAGGCCGCCTGCACAGGCAGTTGGTTCCAGCGGGCCAGGTCCGCAGCTTCCACGCGGTGACGGCGTGCGAAGCTCACAAGTGACTCACCCTTGGGGAGGGCCTTCACAGTACGTCGTACCAGCTTCGGGCCGTCAGGGGTGAGTTGCATGGCGGCCTCGTCGGCCACCTGCTCGGTCACGTCCAGCGCCTGGTCCGCGCGACGCGGCACGATGAGCGTTGAACCGGTCTTGATCAGCATGCCGTCGGGGATGCGGTTCAACTCTCGCAGGCGAGATTCCGGCACGCCTGCGAGCTTGGCCGCTTCGGCCGGACGCAAAGTGCGCGGCGTGACCCACGCCGTCAACGAGGCCAGGGGTCCCGTGTGGCGGGGCAGCTCCCTCAAGAAGCGGTTCGCGTTGTCATAGGGCAGCAGCACCTGGGGGGTGCCTGCAGCCAGCAGCACGGGCTTGTTCAACTGCGGGTTCAGGGCCTGGAAGTCATCCAGGGGCAGGCCCGCCAGTCGAGCCAGGAGATCGACGTCCATGTCGCGCTCGATGCTGACGGTAAGGAAAAACGGGTGATTCTCCAGGGGCGGCAGCACCAGGCCGAAGCTGCCGGGAGAGGAAATGATGTTCTTCACAGCCTGCAGTTTGGGCACGTAATTGCGCGTCTCGTCGGGCATCCTCAAGGCCGTGTAGACGGTGTCCTCGCGCGCCCTGCGGTTGCGCTCCAGGGCTCGCTGCACGTTGCCCTGCCCCCAGTTGTAGGCAGCCAGTGCCAGATGCCAATCGCCGAACTTCTGGTGCAGCATCTGCAGGTAGTCGAGCGCGGCCCGCGTGGAGGCCAGGACGTTGCGCCTGTCATCCCGGAACAGGTTCTGCTTCAGTTCGAATTGCCGGCCCGTGGCGGGCATGAATTGCCACATGCCCGACGCACTGGCGACCGACAGGGCCTGCGGATTGAAGGCGCTCTCGATGAAGGGCAGCAGGGCAAGCTCCATGGGCAGCCCGCGCTTGTGCACCTCTTCCACCACGTGGAACAGATACCGCCCCCCCCGCTCTGTCATGCGCTGCACGTAATCCGGGCGCGTGGCATACCATTGCTCCCATTTGCGCACCAGGTCTGAACCGCGGCGCACCCGTTCCCAGAGATCGGTCCGGTCTCCCGGGTTGTCCTCCTCTGCGCCGGGCAAGGTGCGCAGGGCCAGGGTGGCGGCTGTGGCGGCTGTGGCGGCTGGTGCGGTCTCTGACGCCGTGCCCGACAAGGTGTCTGAGGGGGGAGGTGTGGTCGGACCTGCCAAATGGGCCACCGTGGTCACGCCCCCAGCAGGAACTGCCCCACCGGATGGCGAGTTGCCACCAGGCGCAGAGGCGCCTGGTCCTGCCGTGTCCGCCGCAACGCCGTGGAACTCGCTGGACACCGCGGGGACCAAAGGGCGGGTTGTGGAACCCTGATCGGCCGCTTCTGGGCCTGCAGGCATCGACGTGCAAGCGCCCAGGCCCACGACAGCTGCCAGCAACAGGCTCAGGGTTGCGGTTCGCGGGGCCCAGGTGCTTGCCTGGGTGCTTGCACGGGTGCTGACGCTGGGGATCACACGGGTGCTCAAATGGTTGCTCACGTTCATCGGAACTCGTTCTTCCATGCCCGCAGGGTGGCGAAGACCTCCACGGGCCCTGGAACCATGCACCCATGGTGCCTGGCGGATTCGATCACCTCTGTCTGCGCACAGCGAAGAAACGGGTTGATGGCCGATTCCGTGCCGATGGTGGACGGCAGGGTCGGCAGGCCTTGGGCCCGTTTCTCCAGGCACTGCCGGGTGTAGGCCTGCAAAGCGGCGTTGCCTGGCTCGACCGCTGCGGCAAAGCGAAGGTTGGACAAGGTGTACTCGTGCGCGCAGCACACCCTGGTGGCTTGTGGCAGGGCCGCCAGAGACTGCAGCGAGGTGTGCATCTGCTCGGCGCTGCCTTCGAACAAGCGGCCGCAGCCGCCCGAGAACAGCGTGTCGCCACAGAAGAGTACGGGTGAACCGTGTTGCTCGTCATCACGATCGTCGCCCAGTTCCTCACAGAAGAAGGCAATGTGCCCCGCAGTGTGGCCCGGAACTTCCATCACCCGGAACCGAAGGCCCAGCACACGCACTTCATCGCCGTCCGCCAGCGGCACAAAGGGCTGTGGAATGTTCTCCGCGGCCGGGCCCAGCACGGGGCCTTGCAGGCGTCCGCGCAGCCCCTGGATGCCACCCACATGGTCTGCATGGTGATGCGTCACTAAAATGGATTGAAGCGCCAGACCCAGCCGGTCCAGCGCCTCGATCACGGGGCCCTCATCCCCTGGGTCCACGACCAGGGCGTTTTGCCCATCGTGAACCATCCAGATGTAGTTGTCCGCGAAGGCGGGTATGGGATGGAGTGTCATGGCCAAAACGCCTGAGTTTATCGGCTCGACGCCCTGGTGGAGCACCACGGCCGGTCAGCATCTGCTGACGTGGGAGCGTGAGTGGTTCGAAGCGGGAGTGGCCGATGTCTTCGGCTTTCACGCCCTGCAGATGGGGCTGCCGGCCGTGGATGCCCTGCGGACGAACCGCATGCCGCATCGCTGGTTGGCATGCGCTGCGCAGGCTCTGGGCGGTGATGCCGGACCTGTCGTGCCCGAGCAGGTTCGGGCGGTCCATCTGCAGTGTGAGTTTGATGCCTTGCCCTTCGCCAGCCAGAGCCTGGACCTGGTGGTGATGCCGCATGCGCTGGAAATGGCTCGTGACCCTCACTTGACCTTGCGTGAGGTGGAGCGTGTGCTGGTGCCCGAGGGGCGCCTGATGATCACGGCCTTCAATCCCGCCAGCCTGTGGGCCCTGGGTACGCGGCAGCGTCGGGGGCCTGGTCGGGATGCCACCGCGCGCCTGGGTCCTTGGCCGCAGCGGGCGCAGATGATCGGATTTCGAAGGCTGCGTGATTGGCTGCGTCTTTTGAGCTTTGAGGTCGAGGCGGCGCGCTTTGGTTGTTTCGGCCCGCGGGTGGACACGGCAGCGTGGCAGCAGCGCTGGTCCTTCATTGAACCTGTCGGGCAGCGCTGGTGGCCCGTTCTGGGCGCCGTCTACGGTCTCACGGCGGTCAAGCGGGTGAGGGGCATGCGGCTGGTAGGGTTGGCCAAGCGGCAGGCGCGGTACGCCAGTGCGCCACGGCCTGCGTTGGTCAGCACCCACCAAGAACCGAGCCGCCGAGGCTCGCGAAGGAGTTGAGCATTGAAGGACGTGGTGATCTACACCGACGGCGCCTGCAAGGGAAACCCAGGCCCCGGGGGCTGGGGTGCCTGGCTGCGCAGCGGGGGGCATGAGCGGGAAATCTGGGGCGGCGAGGCCCAGACCACCAACAACCGCATGGAGTTGACCGCCGTGATCGAGTCGCTTGCGGCCTTGAAGACTCCCAGCCGGGTGACGCTGCACCTGGACAGCGAATACGTGCGCAACGGCATCACGTCGTGGATACACAACTGGAAGCGGCGTGGATGGCGCACGGCCAGCAACCAGGCCGTCAAGAACGTCGACCTGTGGCAGCGCCTGGATGACTTGACGCAGGCGCATCAGATCGATTGGCGCTGGGTGCGTGGTCATGCGGGCGACGAGGGCAACGAGCGCGCCGACGCTCTGGCCAACCGCGGCGTGGAGGAAGTCCGCGGCAGGTGAGAGGTGAGCGCGTTGATCGGTCATTCAACAAACGGTCAGCGAGGCGCGGTCCGGGCGTTACATTCCCGGGTGCACACAAGGGGCAATGCAGCACATGGCAGGCAAGAAGATTCACCTCGCGGTCGCCGTCCTCGGCCTGGCCCTCATCAGCGGTGGTGCCTGGTGGTACCAGAACAAGGCGGGCTCTGGCGGTGCCAAGTCCCCTGGCGGTTCTGACGCGGCCGCAAGGCCCGGCGCTGGCAGCGCAGTCCCCGGTGCGGGAGGGGCAGGAGGGCCACGGGGTCCGGGGGGTGCAGGGGGCCCGCCAGCTGTGGAAGTGGCGAAGGTGGAGGTTGTCCGCCTGGAGGACGACTCACAGGCCGTCGGTTCGCTCAGAGCTCGCCAGGGCGTGGTGCTCAAGCCGGAGGTCAGCGGCCGGATCCAAACCCTGAGTTTCGGTGACGGTCAGCGCATCCAGAAGGGCCAGTTGATGGTCCAACTGGATGACACCCTGCAGCAGGCGCAGCTGAAGCAGGCCGAAGCCTCGGCCGCCATCGCCCGAACCAACCTGCAACGCAGTCGGGAACTGGCCGCCCAGAATTTTGTCAGCCAGAGCGCGGTGGACCAGAACGCCGCGGCCCTGGAGGTGGCGCAGGCCCAGGTGGCCCTGGCGCAGGCCCAGATCAGCCGCATGAAGATCCTGGCGCCGTTCGATGGCATCACGGGCATCCGCTCGGTCAGCGTCGGGGATTACGTCAAGGACGGCGCCGATCTGGTGATGATCGAGGATGTGTCGTCCTTGTGGGTCGACTTCCGGCTGCCGGAGCGTTATCTGAGCCGCCTGAAGCCGGGGCAGGGCGTCGAGGTGGTGCTGGACGCCATCCCGGACCGAAAGTTCAAGGCACAGGTGGATGCCATCGATGCGCAACTTGACGCCAACGGCCGCTCGGTGCTGGTGCGGGCACGCATGGCCAACGTCGATGGTCGGCTTCGCGGCGGCATGTTCGCCCGGGTGCGGGCGGTGTTCGACGTCAGGAACAAGGCACTCGTAGTACCCGAGGAGGCCCTGGTGCCGCTGGGCAACCGTCAGGTGGTCTTCAAGGTGACCGATGCCCCTGGCGGTGGCAAGGTGGCACAGCGGGCCGAGGTGAAGATCGGCATGCGGGTGCCCGGTCGCGTGGAGATCCTGGACGGTGTCACGGCAGGCGATGTGCTGGTTATTGCAGGACAGGCTCGGTTGATGCGCGGCGAGAACCTCGCCGTGCGGGTGGTGGACCTGAACCGTCCGCGCGGCCCCGGTGGGCCGGGCGGTCCTGGTGCAGCGGGGGCAGGGCGCCCAGGGGCCGCGGCCAGCGTGCCGCCTGGGGCCGCCGCTTCTCGTCCCGCTGGCCCGCCCAGCAAGCCCTGAGCTCTCAGCCCTGGAGAGGCCCCTGCCATGACCTTGTCCGAGATCTCGATCCGCCGTCCCGTCTTTGCGACGGTGATGTCGATGATGCTGGTGCTGCTGGGCGTCGTGTCGTTTTCCAAGCTGTCGGTCCGGGAGTACCCGCGGATCGACGAGCCCGTGGTCACCGTCAACACGCGTCTGCTGGGCGCCTCGTCCGAGGTCATCGAGTCCCAGGTCACCAAGCCGCTGGAAGACTCCATCGCCGGCATCGATGGCATCGATATCCTGACCTCCATCTCAAGAGCGGAGCGAAGCCAGATCACGGCACGCTTCAAATTGAGCAAGGATCCAGACTCGGCGGCTGCAGACGTCCGTGACCGGGTCTCCCGGGTACGGGGCCGATTGCCCGCCAGCATCGACGAACCCATCATCGCCAAGGTCGAGGCCGACGCCTTCCCGGTGATCTGGCTGGCCTTCACCAGCGAGAACCGTACGCCGCTGGAGATCACCGACCTGATCAACCGCATCGTCAAGCCCAGGCTGCAGACCATTCCTGGCGTGGCCGACGTGCAGATCAATGGCGAGCGCAAGTTCGCGATGCGCATCTGGCTGGACCAGGACCGCCTGGCCGCCTACCGCCTGACAGTGCAGGATGTCGAGGATGCGCTGCGCCGCCAGAACCTGGAAGTACCCGCCGGGCGGATCGAGAGCCAGCAGCGGGAATTCAACGTCACGGCGCGTACCGATCTCAACACCGAGCGGCAGTTCGGCGAGATTGCGCTGAAGGTGGCCGCGGGCCACACGGTGCGTCTGCGCGACGTGGCCAAGATCGAGCAGGGCCCGGCGGACGAGCGGTCCATCGTCCGCTTGAACGGTGTGTCGGCGGTGTCCGCTGGCGTCATCCGCAATGCCACGGCCAATCCTCTGAACATCTCGGCAGGGGTTCGCGAAGCGATGCCGCTGATCCAGCAGGAACTGCCACCCGGCGTCACCTTCCTGATCGCCAACGACAACTCGGTGTTCATCGACCGCTCCATCAAATCGGTTTACAAGACCACGGCCGAGGCCGTCGCGCTGGTAGCCCTGGTGGTGTTCTTGTTCCTGCGCACGCTGCGGGCTTCGATCATCCCGCTGATCACGATTCCTGTCAGCTTGATCGGCGTGTTTTCGCTCATGGCCCTGGCGGGCTTCAGCGTCAACACCCTCACGCTGCTGTCGCTGGTGCTGGCCATTGGCCTGGTGGTGGACGACTCCATCGTGGTGCTGGAGAACATCTTTCGGCATATCGAGGAGGGCCTGACGCCTTTCAAGGCCGCCCTTAAAGGGGCTCGGGAGATCTCGTTTGCCGTGGTGGCGATGACGCTCACCCTGGCGGCCGTGTTCGCGCCCCTGGCGTTCACGCCAGGGCGCACCGGACGGCTGTTCGTGGAGTTCGCCCTGACCTTGGCCGGTGCGGTGATCGTCTCAGGCTTCGTGGCGCTGACGCTCACGCCCATGATGTGCAGCAAGCTGCTGAAGCACCAGCCGAATCCTTCGTGGTTCGACCGTGGCATGGAGCGCGTGCTCGTGGGCATGACCAACAGCTACGCCGTGGTGCTGAGTTGGGTGTTGGGCCAACGGTGGATCGTGGTGCTGGTGATGCTGGCGTCAGGTGCAGGCAGCTGGTGGCTGTTCACGAACGCCAAGAGCGAGCTCTCGCCCATGGAAGACCGCGGGGTCATCATCACCAGCGTGACCGCACCGGATGGGTCGACGCTCGAGTACACGGGCCGCTACCTCCGCGCGATCGAGCGCATCACCAGCGAGTACAAGGAATTCGACCGCACCTTCATCGTGGCCGGTAATCCCACGGTGGCCCAGGGCTCGGCCATCCTTCGCGCCGTCGACTGGGATCAGCGGGAGAAGACCACTTTGCAGATCGCCCGCGAGCTGCAGGGCAAGGTAGGAGGTTTGCCAGGCGTCATGGCCTTCCCCATCACCCCGCCCAGCCTGGGTCAGGGTTTTCGCGAGCGCCCGGTGAATTTCGTGGTGGTCACCAACGACAGTTATCAGAACCTGTCACGTGTGGCCCAGGCCTTCCTGGCGGAGATGGCCAAGAACCCCGGCCTGGTGGCACCTGACATCGACCTGCGCCTGAACAAGCCGGAGATTTTCCTGGAGGTGGACCGCGACCGTGCGGCGGATGCCGGGGTCAGCGTCGATCAGGTGGCCCGCATGGTGGAGACCATGTTGGGCGGACGTGCCGTCACCCGCTACAAGCGCGACGCCGAACAGTACGATGTGCTGGTGCAGACCTCGCCCAGCGGACGTGCCACGCCCGACGACATCGAGCGGCTTTTCGTGCGCGGTCGTGGCGACGTCATGGTGCCGCTGTCGTCGCTGGTCAAGCTCAAGGAATCTGTCAGTCCGCGAGAACTCAACCACTTCAACCAGCGGCGTTCGGTCACGATCACGGCCAACCTGTCTGCGGATTATTCGCTCGGCGAGGCCCTGGCCTTCATGGAGGCCACGGCCGGCAAGGTGCTCAAGCCCGGTTACACCACGGAACTGAACGGGGTCAGCCGAGAGTTCAAAGCCTCCAGCGGCGCACTCGCGGTGGTGTTCGTGCTGGCCCTGCTGTTCATCTTCCTGGTGCTCGCGGCCCAGTTCGAGAGCTTTGTGGACCCGTTTGTCATCCTGCTGTCGGTGCCTCTGTCGATGGTGGGGGCCCTGGGGGCCTTGCAGTGGGCCGGCGGTACGCTGAACGTGTACTCCCAGATCGGTCTGGTCACGCTGGTGGGCTTGATCACCAAGCACGGCATCCTGATCGTGGAGTTCTCCAACCAACTGCGGCAAGAGGGCAAGGCGTTGAAGGAGGCCACCATCGAGGCGTCCAGCCTGCGCCTGCGCCCCATCCTGATGACCACCGG
>JAJTDM010000033.1:0-49566 GCA_021300575.1 Rubrivivax sp. | reverse complement strand
GGGGGCCGAGAGCCGCCAGCAGATCGGCTGGGTGATCGTGGGTGGCATGTCCCTGGGCACGCTGCTGACCATCTTCGTGGTGCCTACGGTGTACACCCTGTTCGCCCGCAAGGCTGTGCCCGGCGAGGTTCGGGCCCCTGACGAACAGGTGGCTGCAGCCCCCGGTGCGCATGAGGCGCCCGCCGCGCAGCCCAGGCTCGCCCCGCAACCGGGCGCTGACTGACCTCTTCACGGCGGGCCGTCATGAACCATCAGTCGTTGCCGCCAGACCACCCGGACCGGGCGATTCTGGCCGCCGAGGTCCATGCGCGGCCTCCCATGCCCGTGGAAGGCCCGGCCCGGGCCACCTATGTGGCGATGCTGCTCGATCCCGGCCAGCGCGCGCAGGAGAACGCTCATCTTCGTGCTCTTTGCGGGCACTTCGGGGTGCCTGCGCCGGCTGAGGGCGCCACCCACTTCAGCGGGGAATTGCGGCAGGGCTTGCGGGTGAAGTGGGAGCGGCACGGCGAGTTCTCGAGCTACACCTTCTATGGCCATGGGGCTGGCAATGAGACGGGACAGACCGCCTTGGAAGACCTGCCGCCCGGATGGCTGCCTGCGCTGCCTGGCCGCACGGTGGCCGCGCTGTGTGCGGTGGTCTGGAAGCAGGAGATCCCGACGGTGCCGTCCCCAGCCGACCTGGCAGGCTGGTTTGGCGACAGCGCCGTGGCGGGCTCCGAGGTGGCCGAGGGTGCAGCCTTTGCCTGCACCGATTTCCGCACGCAGGAAGACGGCTTCACCCGCGTTGTCCTGCTGGACCGCAGCCTCACCCCCTACCAGACAGGCCGGATCCTGCAGCGCCTGTTCGAGATCGAGGCGTACCGGATGATGGCGCTGCTGGCTCTGCCCATTGCCAGGCGTCAGTCACCCCGCATCCTGGACATCGAACGTTCACTCGCCGCGCTCACGGATGGCATCGCCACTGGTGAGCATGATGCCGCCAGCGATGAGACCTTGCTTCAGGAATTGACCCGACTTGCCGCGGAGATTGAGAGCGGCTTGTCAGCCAGCCAGTTCCGCTTCGGCGCCTGCCGTGCTTATGCCGATCTGGTGACCCGCCGTATTCAGGAGTTGCGCGAGCAGCGGGCGCCAGGATTGCAGACCCTCGAGGAATTCATGTCGCGGCGGTTCCGCCCGGCCGTGGCCACCTGTCAGACCGTCAGCCGGTGGTGGTGCTGCTGTTCTACTGGGCGATGCGCCGAGCCCGCAGCCGCCTGTTGGAAGATCTGCCGGACTGCTGCGCCTGAAAGAGCGGCGGGGACTGCCTCAGCCCCCGATGTAGTGCATCTCGATGCGGCGCTGCCCGCTGCCAGCAGGCCCCGCTTGGGCACTGCGCAGTTCAGAGTAGCGGTCTTCCCGCGATTGCCACAGGGCTGCGATGGCTGCGGCAATCTCGTCGTCGGTGCGTCCAGGAATGTCGGCTCCCGTGCCACGCAGCAAGGCGCGCAGATCATGGCCCTGGCTGGCGAACAGGCACAGGAACAGCTTGCCCTCGGTGGACAGGCGGGCGCGGTTGCACTCCCCGCAGAACGCCTGCGTCACCGAGGAAATCACGCCCACCTCGCCCGCGCCGTCCCGGTAGCGCCAACGCTGTGCGGTCTCACCGGGCGTGCTCGCGGCCAGCGGATCCAGCGGGAACACTTCAGCAATCCGCCGGACCACTTCGGACGAAGGCAAGACTTCGTTCATGCGCCAGCCGTTCGTGGCGCCCACGTCCATGTACTCGATGAAGCGCAAGATGACCTGGGGGCCATGGGCGTCGCGGAAGTACCGCGCCATGGGGACGATTTCCTGGTCGTTGGTGCCTCGCTTGACCACCATGTTCACCTTGACGGGCCCAAGGCCGGCTGCGAGTGCCGCGTCAATGCCGCGCAGGACGTCGACCACGGGAAAGTCGACATCGTTCATGCGGCGGAACACCGCGTCGTCCAGGGCGTCCAGGCTCACGGTCACGCGTCGCAACCCGGCTTGAACCAGAGCCTGCGCCTTGCGTTCGAGAAGCGAGCCGTTGGTGGTCAGCGTGAGGTCCAGCGGATCGCCCTCTGGCGTACGCAGGGCGGCCAGCTTGGCCACCAGCACCTCCAGGTGCTTTCTGAGCAGGGGCTCACCCCCGGTCAGCCGCAACTTGCGCACACCGTGCCGGATGAATGCGCGGGACAGCCGTTCGATCTCTTCGAAGGTCAGCAAAGATGTCTGGGGCAGGAAGCGATAGTCCCGATCGAACACTTCCTTGGGCATGCAGTAGCTGCAGCGAAAATTGCAGCGGTCCGTGACCGAGATGCGCAGGTCTCGCAGCGGCCTGCCCAGGCGGTCAGACAGCAGCCCGCTAGGTGCGGCGAAATGCGCAGGCACCTCAGGTATGGCCGCGGCATAGCGCAGATCGGCCAGAGGAATGACGTTGTCGCCCATCCTCGAATTGTGCCCCGCCGTCTTCGGCCTGCGGGTCCGAGGGCATCAGGCCTGCCTCGGCCCTGGCGACGGCGTGCTAGCGGGGCGGCTGAGCCCTGCGCTCGGCCTTCTCCGGACCCGGGGTTGCCCCTTGCATGGACTGCAGCGCCTGCACGGCCTGCATCCCTTGCGTGGCGGGGCTGGTGCTCTCGGCGCGCCGGGCGCCCGTGAAGCGGCGATCCCAGTAGGCCTGGCGCATGTCCTCGATCCTGATCTCCGAACCGGTACGCGGCGCGTGTATGAATTTCCCGTCGCCAATGTAGATGCCCACATGCGAGAAGGTGCGCCTCAAGGTGTTGAAGAAGACCAGGTCACCGGGACGCAGCTCGTCGCGGCGTATGCGCACCAGACCTGACGCGCTGGCCTGGTCATCCACGCGGCGGGGCAGCACCAGCCCCAGACTCATCTCGAAGATGTGGCGGGTGAAGCCGCTGCAATCGAAGCCCTCATCGGCCGAGCTGCCGCCGCGCTTGTACGGCACCCCCAGGAAGTTCATGGCCGCCAGCACCAGGTCAGAGGCCACGTCCCGCACCTGACGAACGAGGAGGCTGCCTTCCGCCGCTGACTCCTTGCTCACGAAGCCCCTGTCCTGCAGCAATTGCAGCACCGGGTCGGTGGCCGGTGGATCGGCGGGCGACGCCCACGCCTCGTGACCCGTCCAGGCCCAAGCGGCCACCAGCAGGGTGGCCACGACTTTCAGGCAAGAGGCGCGAGCGAGGGTGCTGGGCATCAAGGGCGGCAAAATAGAAAGGCAGGTGAAGGCTGTCAACAGACCCGGCAACGCATCGACCGGGTGGCGCCATGCACCAGGATCAACCTGCATCTAACGGAAAGGAACTCGAATGTTCAAGGCATTGTGGCTTGAGAAGGATGAAGCGGGCTTCCGCGCGGGGCTGACCGAACTGGACGAGGAGCGCTTGCCTGCGGTACCTTCGGGTGGCGTGCTGGTGCGGCCTCGCTACTCGACGCTGAACTACAAGGACGGCCTGGCCTTGACCCACCGTTCGCCAGTGGTTCGTCTGTGGCCCATGGTGCCCGGCATCGACGGCGCGGGCGAGGTGCTGGAAAGCGACCATCCCGACTGGAAGGCCGGTGATGCGTTCATCCTGAACGGGTATGGGGTGGGTGAGACGCACTGGGGCTGCCTGGCGCAGCGGGCTCGGCTCAAGGGCGAATGGCTGGTGCCGCTGCCGCCGCCGCTGTCCCCACGCCAGGCCATGGCCATTGGCACGGCGGGCTACACCGCGATGCTGTGCGTGATGGCCCTGGAGCGGCACGGCCTGAAGCCGGGTGACGGCGAGGTGCTGGTGACAGGTGCCACGGGCGGCGTGGGCTCGGTGGCCGTGCTGTTGCTGTCCCGCCTGGGCCACCGCGTGGTGGCAGCCACCGGCAAGGCCTCTCAAGCGGCTTACCTCACCGCACTGGGCGCGCATGCGGTGATGGACAGGGCCGATCTTGCCGCACCGGGCAAGCCGCTGCAGAAGGAACGCTGGGCGGGGGTGGTCGACGCCGTCGGCAGCCATACCTTGGCCAACGCCTGCGCGCAGGTGCGCTACGGGGGCGCGGTGGCGGCCTGCGGCCTGGCGCAGGGGCATGATCTGCCGGTCACTGTCATGCCCTTTATCCTGCGCGGTGTCAGTCTGCTGGGCGTGGACAGCGTCATGGCCCCGCAGGCGCTGCGACGCCAGGCCTGGGGTCGACTGGCCAGGGACCTGGATCTCGCCGCGCTGGACCGACTGACCACCGAGATCGGCTTGGAGGAGGCCCTGGAAGGCGCCCGCCGCCTGATGGCGGGTGAAGTGGTGGGCCGTCTTGTGGTGCGCATTCCCGGCTGATGGCGGCTTGGGGGGCTGACGTCAGGGCATAGCAAGTCCGGCATCGACAATCCCGTGGCAGATCGACCGTTCGGGCTGCCAAGGAGACAAGCATGGGATTCGAGGACTTTCACCGTCGTTCGCTGCAGGATCGCGACGCTTTCTGGACCGAGCAGGCGGCGCTGATCGACTGGCAGACTCCCTTCACCCAGGTCTGCGACCACAGCAACCCGCCGTTCGCCCGCTGGTTCGTGGGTGGCACCACCAACCTGTGCCACAACGCGGTGGACCGACACGCGGCCACCCATCCTGACCGCCAGGCCCTGATCTGGGTGTCCACCGAAGTGGGCCAGGAGATCGTCTATACCTTTGCTGAATTGCAGGCCGAAGTGGAGCGTATGTCCGCGATCCTGCTGTCGCTGGGCGTCCAGCAGGGCGATCGGGTGCTGGTCTACATGCCCATGATCCCGGAGGCGGCTTTTGCCATGCTCGCCTGTGCGCGTATCGGCGCGCTGCACTCCGTGGTGTTCGGCGGTTTTGCCAGCGTCAGCCTGGCCAGCCGTATCGATGATGCGCAGCCCACGGTGGTGGTGAGTGCAGACGCTGGTAGTCGTGGTGGCAAGGTGGTGCCCTACAAGGGCCTGCTGGACGAGGCGATACGCCTGTCCAGCCACAAGCCGGCGCACGTGCTGATGGTCAACCGCGGCCTGAGCGACATGCCCATGCAGGCCGGCCGTGACGTGGACTACGCCGGCCTGCGTCAGGCCCATCTGAACGCACAGGTGCCTTGTGTCTGGGTGGAGTCCACGCACCCCAGCTATACGCTTTACACCAGCGGCACCACCGGCAAGCCCAAGGGCGTGCAGCGCGACACCGGCGGCTACGCCGTCGCGCTGGCCGCGAGCATGAAGCACATCTTCCTGGGCCAGCCGGGCGAGACCTACTTCTCCACCAGCGACATCGGCTGGGTGGTGGGCCACAGTTACATCATCTACGGCCCGCTGATCGCCGGCATGGCCACCCTCATGTACGAAGGGCTGCCCACGCGGCCCGACGCGGCCGTGTGGTGGAGCCTGGTCGAGAGGTACCGGGTAACGTCCATGTTCAGTGCGCCTACGGCCGTGCGCGTGCTCAAGAAGCAGGACCCGGCGGCGCTCAGCCGACACGACCTCAGTTCGCTGCGCGCGCTGTTCCTGGCCGGTGAGCCACTGGACGAGCCCACGGCCAAGTGGATCGCCGAAGCGCTGGGCAAGCCCATCATCGACAACTACTGGCAGACCGAGACCGGCTGGCCCATCCTGTCGCTGTGCAACGGGGTGGAGTCCGCCGACAGCAAGTTCGGCTCGCCCGGCAAGGCGGTCTACGGCTACGACGTCAAGCTGGTGGACGAGAACACCGGGCAAGACCTGGTCGGGCCCGACAAGAAGGGGGTGGTGGTCATTGAAGGGCCGCTGCCCCCGGGCTGCATGCAGACGGTCTGGCGTGATGACGAGCGCTTTATCAAGACCTACTGGTCCAGCATTCCCGGCCGTCAGGTCTACAGCACTTTCGACTGGGGCATCCGCGACAAGGACGGCTACTTCTTCATCCTCGGCCGCACGGACGACGTCATCAACGTGGCCGGGCACCGTCTGGGCACGCGCGAAATCGAGGAGAGCATCTCCAGCCACCCGAACGTAGCCGAAGTGGCGGTGGTGGGCGTGGCCGATCAGCTCAAGGGCCAGGTGGCGATGGCCTTTGCCATCCTGAAGGATGTGAGCCGCGCCGCCGACGATGCTTCTGCGCTGAAGCTGGAGGGCGAGATCATGAAGGTGGTGGAGGCACTCTGATTGGGGGGTGCAGGTCCCCCAACAAGGGGGTGGTGCGACCTGTCGAGCTTGAACACACTGAGGCCCTTGATTCGCCAGGGAGTTCCTCATGTCAAGCCTTGTCTTTCCCCAGCCTGCGCGCGGCCTCGGCCTGAGCCGCCGGGCCTGCCTGGGCGCCGCCCTCGGCATCGCCTCCATGGGTGTGCTCGCACGCCCTGCGCGCGACGCTGCCCCGGTGGTGCTGGCCACCGAAGCGCCCGTGGAGATGGACCCGCATGGCTGGCTGGTGAGCGAGAAGCTGGACGGCGCGCGGGCCTGGTGGGATGGCAGCCGGCTGCGCTTTCGAAGCGGCCTGTTCATTGCGGCTCCCGCCTGGTTCACAGCAGCCCTCCCGTCGCAGGCGCTGGACGGCGAACTCTGGGCGGGGCGGGGCACGTTCGAGACGCTGTCGGGCATCGTCAGGCGCTCGCATCCCGTGGACGCCGATTGGCGTCGCGTTCGCTTCATGGTCTTCGAGTTGCCCGGTGCGGGCGGCACCTTCGCCAATCGGGTGGCACGCATCGAGCGCCTGGCGCGTCAACAGCCTGCGGGAGCCGTCTGGCAGGCCGTGGAGCACACGGAAGTCTCCAGTCGTGCGGCGCTGCAGGCCCGGCTGGACGCGGTGGTTCGTGCGGGTGGCGAGGGCCTGATGCTGCGCCGCGCCGATGCGCCTGTTGAAACCGGCCGCAGCGGCAGCCTGCTCAAGCTCAAGCCGCTGCAGGACGCCGAGGCGGTTGTCATCGGCTACGTCGGCGGCCAGGGGCGCCATGCGGGACGCTTGGGCGCGTTGAAGGTCCGCATGTCAGACGGCCGGGAGTTTCTTCTCGGGACAGGACTGCGCGACGAACACCGGGACAGGCCACCGCCCATCGGCACGGTGGTGACTTTCACCTACCAGGGCACCACCGCGCAGGGCATCCCGCGGTTCGCCAGTTTCATGCGGGTGCGAACCGTGTAGTCATCTGGTGCGAGGCCAGCGATCCTGATCAGAGCACCTCGGAGGCAAAGTCCGCCAAGCGGGAACGCTCGCCCCGTGCCAGGGTGACATGCCCCGAGTGCGGCCAGCCCTTGAAGCGGTCCACCGCGTAGGTCAAGCCTGAGGACCCTTCGGTGAGATAGGGCGTGTCGATCTGGGCCAGGTTGCCCAGGCACACGATCTTGGTGCCCGGGCCGGCACGCGTGATCAGCGTCTTCATCTGCTTGGGCGTGAGGTTCTGCGCCTCGTCGATGAGCACGAACTTGTTCAGGAAAGTGCGCCCGCGCATGAAGTTCAGGCTCTTGATGCGGATCTTGCTGCGCACCAGATCGTTGGTCGCGGCCCGACCCCACTCGCCGGCAGTACCGTCGCTGCGCGCCAGCACCTCCAGGTTGTCATCCAGGGCGCCCATCCAGGGGCTCATCTTTTCTTCTTCGGTGCCAGGCAGGAAACCGATGTCCTCGCCCACCGGCACGGTGACGCGGGTGACGATGATCTCGGTGTAGCGGCGCTCATCCAGCACCTGGCTCAGCGCAGCCGCCAGGGTCATCAGCGTCTTGCCGGTGCCGGCCGTGCCCGTGAGCGTGATGAAGTCGCAGTCCGGGTCCATCAGCAGGTTCAGCGCGAAGTTCTGCTCGCGGTTGCGGGCGTTCACACCCCACACGGCGTTCTTGGCGTGGGTGTAGTCGCGCAAGGTCTTGAGCACCGCCGTCTTGCCCGTGATCTCGATCACTCTGGCGTGCAGGGGTATGGCGCCGGGGGCCTCGAAGTAGACGAACTGATTGATCAGCAGCGAGGGCACCAGGGGGCCGCTGATGCGGTAGAGCGTGTGCCCGCCCTGTTGCCAGCTCTCCATGGTCTTGCCATGCTTTTCCCAGAAGTCCGCGGGTAGGTGCTGCACGCCGGTGTAGAGCAGGTCACCGTCTTCCAGCGTCTTGTCGTTGAAATAGTCCTCAGCGGGAAGTCCCAGCGCGCGGGCCTTCACCCGCATGTTGATGTCCTTGGACACCAGCACCACCTCACGGCCAGGCTGAGCTTCACGCAGCGCCTGCACCACCCCCAGAATCTGGTTGTCGGCCTTGCCCTGAGGCAGGCCCGCAGGCAGGCGGATATCGAGCAAGGTGGTCTGGAAGAACAGGCGGCCCGAAGCTTCCCGATGGCCAGACTTGGCCAGCGCGATGCCCTCCTTGGGGTCCAGTGAGCCGTCCGTGGCCAGCGCGTCCAGTTCACGGCTGACCTGACGCGCATTGCGCGCCACCTCGCTCATGCCCTTCTTGTGATCGTCCAGCTCTTCCAGCGTGATCATCGGCAGGAAGACGTCGTGTTCTTCGAAGCGGAACAGGCTCATCGGGTCGTGCATCAGGACATTGGTGTCCAGCACGAACAGCTTTGGCGGCCCGGCGGGCTTGCGCGGCTTGGCCCTGGCAGGGCCCCGCTGGCCCCGCGGCGGCGCCGCACCGGGTGTTGGCTGGGCGTTCACCGCCTTGGAGGGCTGCGTCGGCTGTGCGGCTCCGTCCGACCGCTTGGCCTCGACGGCAAATGCTTCGTCGGAACGAGCCTTCGCGGGCCGGCTGGACGCGCCGGTCGTTGGTTCGGAAGCCTTGCGTGAACTGGAGCCGGGGTGGGGGGGGTGGGCAGGGGCATGGTGTGCGAGGTGAGGGTCGAGGTCTGGGACGGGGTCAGCGGACGTCCGTCAGGGCAGCATAACGTGAGGTGCGCTGATCACCTGGCGGCCCCTCAAATGAACAAGGGGCGACCCCCCGGCGGAGGACGCCCCCTCGGTGCTCGGCCACCTCAAGCCTGCTTGAGTGCCTTGACCGCTTTCAGAACCTCGTCGACGTGGCCGGCTACCTTGATCCCGCGCCATTCTTCGCGCAAGACGCCCTGTGCATCGATCAGGAACGTGCTGCGCTCGATGCCCTTGACCTTCTTGCCATACATGATCTTGTTCTTGACCACGCCAAACATGTGGCACAGCTTCTCTTCGGTGTCGGCCACCAGTTCGAAAGGCAACTCCAGGTTCTGCTTGAACTTGTCGTGCGAGCTCATGTTGTCCCGGGAGACGCCGAAAACCACAGCACCTGCCTTCACGAACTCCTTGTGCTTGTCGCGGAACTGCATCGCTTCCGTGGTACAGCCTGGAGTGGCATCCTTGGGATAGAAGTACAGCACCACGGTCTTGCCCAGGAAGGCATGGGGTGTGAACTTGACGCCGCCAGTGGCGGGTGCTTCGAAATCAGGAAGGGCTTTGTTGACGGAAGGTGTCATGGGCGTGCTGGTCTCGAAGCTGACGCCGCCGATGGCTTCTATCCCCCACCAGGGTGACGCTCTGGGCGGCAAAACCCGAGGATTATAAGGACATCGCCACCCGACGCTCCCCGCCGCCCAGGGGCTGCCGTTTCACGGTCGACCCCGCCGCTTGTGCGAAAGCGCTAGGCTTGCGGAATGAGCGCTGCCACCACGCTGCGCCGCTCCGAGGCCAGCACGTTGTAGGTGCGACAGGCTGCGGCCGTGTCCATGGTCTCCAGACCCACTCGGGCCTGGATCAACGCGCGCAGCCACTGGGGCCTTGGAAAGCGGATGCGGTTGCCGCTGCCGAAGATCACAAGTTCGGGCTTGAACTCCAGCAGCGTCGAGAAGCTGGCTTCATCCAGCGCCTCCAGGCTGCTGGCCGACCAAGGTACGGGGTCGCCCTTCCACGGCACGATCACGCTGCCCTCGAAGCAGACGGTGCCCACCCACACCCGTCCGGGCTCGTGACGGGTGATGACGTTGACGCCTTCGGCAAGATCTGGTTGGAACTTCATGTGGTCAAATTCTAGGTTTTGCAGTGCAGCATGGCCTGCAGCGCCCTGGAGTCTGCCTTGAAGCCCATCGTCAAGTCCTCGAAGCTCGCCAACGTCGGGTACGACATCCGCGGGCCTGTGCTCGACAAGGCCCGGCAGATGGAAGAAGAGGGTCACAAGATCATCAAGCTGAACATCGGGAACGTGGCCGCCTTTGGTTTGATGCCGCCCGACGAGATCGTGCAGGACATGATCCGCAACCTGCCGTCCCAGGTGGCCGCAGGCTACACCGACAGCAAGGGCTTGTTCGCACCTCGCAAGTCGGTGGTTCACTACACCCAGGAAAAGCACATCGCCGGCGTCACGGTGGACGATGTCTACCTCGGCAACGGGGCTTCGGAACTCATCGCGATGAGCATGAACGCCCTGCTGGACGCCGGGGATGAGGTGCTGATTCCGTCCCCTGATTACCCGCTGCACACGGCCGTGGTGTCGCTCTCTGGCGGCACGCCGGTGCACTACCGCTGCGACGAGGGCTCGGGCTGGTTGCCCGATCTGCAGGACCTGGCCTCCAAGGTGACGCCGCGTACCAAGGCCGTGGTGGTGATCAACCCGAACAACCCGACCGGCGCGCTCTACCCGGATGACCTGTTGCGGGACATCGTGGAGATCGCGAGGCGCCATCAGTTGATCGTGTTCGCCGACGAGATCTACGACAAGACGCTGTACGACGGCGCCACGCACACCAGCATCGCTTCCTTGGCGGACGACGTCCTGTTCGTCACCTTCAACGGCCTGTCCAAGAACTACCGGTCCTGTGGCTACCGGGCCGGTTGGATGGTGGTGTCGGGGGATAAGCGCCATGCCCGTGACTACATCGAGGGCCTGAACATGCTGGCCTCCATGCGCCTGTGCGCCAACACGCCGGGCCAGCTGGCCATCCAGACGGCCTTGGGGGGGTACCAGAGCATCAAGGACCTGGTGGCGCCCACTGGGCGCCTGTGCCGCCAGCGCGACCTGGCCTACGACCTGTTGTCGGCCATCCCCGGTGTCAGCGTGGTCAAGCCCAAGGGGGCGCTTTACATGTTCCCGCGCCTGGACCCGAAGATGTACCCCATCACCAACGATCAGGATTTCGCCTACGAACTGCTGGCCGAGGAGAAGGTGTTGATCGTCCAGGGCACGGGCTTCAACTGGGCCGAGCCTGACCATTTCCGGGTGGTGTTCCTGCCCAACTCCGACGACCTGCACGAAGCCTTCGGCCGTATCGAGCGCTTCCTGGCGCACTACCGCCGGCGCCACGCGCACTGAATCCACACCCGACAGCGCCCCCGGCGCTGGCACGACAGCAAGAGACTTCCATGAAACCCATACAGGTCGGCCTCCTGGGCATCGGTACCGTCGGCAGCGGCACCTTCAAAGTGCTGCAGCGCAACCAGCAGGAGATCCAGCGCCGTGCGGGCCGGGCCATCGAGATTTCGATGGTGGCCGATCTGGACGTTGCGCGCGCGCGCTCGATCGTCGGTGACGGGGTGCAGGTGGTGGCCGATGCCCGGCAGGTGATTGCCGAGCCTTCGATCGACGTGGTGGTGGAACTCATTGGTGGCTACGGCATCGCCAAGGCCCTGGTGCTCGAGGCCATTGCCTCAGGCAAGCATGTGGTCACGGCCAACAAGGCGCTGCTGGCCGTGCACGGCACGGAGATTTTTGCCGCGGCGCGCGCCCAGGGCGTGGTGGTGGCCTTCGAAGCCGCCGTGGCTGGGGGCATCCCCATCATCAAGGCGCTGCGTGAAGGCCTGACCGCGAACCGGATCGAATGGATCGCCGGCATCATCAACGGCACCACCAATTTCATCCTCTCGGAGATGCGCAGCAAGGGCCTGGACTTCGACGTCGTGCTGAAGGAAGCGCAGCGCTTGGGCTACGCCGAAGCCGACCCCACCTTCGATATCGAAGGCGTGGACGCGGCGCACAAGGCCACGATCATGAGCGCCATCGCCTTCGGCACGCCCGTGCAGTTCGACAAGGCGCACGTGGAAGGCATCACGAAGCTGCAGGCGGCTGACATCCGCTATGCCGAACAGCTGGGTTATCGCATCAAGCTGCTGGGCATCACGCGCCGCCGCAGCGATGCAGTGCAGGGTGCGGGCGCCATCGAGTTGCGGGTGCACCCCACGCTGGTGCCGTCCTCCCGGCTCATCGCCAACGTCGAAGGCGCCATGAATGCGGTCATGGTGCAGGGTGACGCCGTGGGCACCACGCTGTACTACGGCAAGGGTGCCGGCTCGGAGCCCACGGCCAGTGCCGTGATCGCCGATCTGGTGGACATCGCCCGCCTGCACACTGCCGACCCGGGGCACCGGGTGCCATCGCTGGCGTTCCAGCCTGGCTCGCTGGCCGACACGCCCGTGTTGCCAATCGCCGAGGTGGTGACCTCGTTCTACTTGCGCCTGCGCGTGGCCGATGAGGCGGGCGTGCTGGCCAAGGTGACCGCCCTGCTGGCCGAGCGTGACATCTCCATCGATGCCCTGTTGCAGCGTGAGAGCGGCGAGGGCGAAAGCCAGACGGACGTGATCATCCTCACCCACAGCACCGTGGAAGGCCGCATGCGCGAGGCCATCACCGCGATGCAGGCGCTGCCCACCGTGCTCGCCCCCATCGTGAGCCTGCGCAAGGAAGAGCTGGCCTGAAGGCCTGCGGCACAACGGCATCAGCGCCAGGGCGTTTCATGAAGTACATCAGCACACGGGATGACCGCACCGAACGCGGCTTCAGCGAGATCCTGCTGGAAGGGTTGGCGCCTGACGGCGGCCTGTACCTGCCGGTTGCCTATCCGAAGGTCGACGCCGCAACGCTGGAACGCTGGCGGGCCTTGAGCTACGCCGATCTCGCCTTCGAGATCCTTTCGCTCTACATCGACGACATCCCGGCCGCCGATCTCAAGCGTTTGGTGAGCAGCACCTACACCGAGGCCGTGTTCGGCACGCCGCAGATCGTGCCCATCCGGGCCTTGGAGCCGGGCGTCTGGCTGGAAGCGCTGTCCAACGGGCCCACGCTGGCCTTCAAGGACATGGCCATGCAGTTGCTGGGCGCGCTGTTCGAGTACGAACTGGCGCGGCGCGGGCAGACGCTGAACATCCTGGGCGCGACGTCGGGCGACACCGGCAGCGCCGCCGAATACGCCATGCGCGGCAAGCGCGGGGTGAATGTGTTCATGCTCTCGCCTCATGGGCGCATGAGCCCGTTCCAGCAAGCGCAGATGTTCAGCCTGCAGGACGCCAACATCCATAACATCGCCGTCGAAGGTGTGTTCGATGATTGCCAGGACATCGTGAAGGCCGTCAGCGCCGACCTCGAGTTCAAGCGCAATTACCGCATCGGCACTGTCAACTCCATCAACTGGGCCCGGATGCTGGCCCAGGTGGTGTACTACTTCGCAGGCTACTTCCAGGCCACCGCGCACAACGCTCAGAAGGTCTCGTTCGCGGTGCCTTCGGGCAACTTCGGCAACATCTGCGCCGGCCATGTGGCGCGCATGATGGGCCTGCCCATCGAGCGGCTGGTGCTGGCCACCAATGAAAACGACGTGCTCGACGAGTTCTTCCGCACCGGCACCTACCGCGTGCGCCGCAGTGCCGAGACCTTCGAGACATCCAGCCCGTCGATGGACATCAGCAAGGCCAGCAACTTCGAGCGCTTCGTGTTCGACCTGCTGGGGCGGGACGGTGCCCGCACGGCCGAGCTGTTCGGGCCGGCCCTTGCGCGGGACGGAGGCTTCTCGATCACGGCCGAGGAGCGCGCGCGCATCGGCAGCTTCGGTTTCGTCTCTGGCCGCAGCACGCATGCCGACCGGCTGGCCACCATCCGTGATGCCTGGGCGCGCTTTGGCACCCTGATCGACACCCACACCGCCGATGGCCTGAAGGTGGCGCGGGAGCATTTGCAGCCCGGCGTCCCGATGCTGGTGCTGGAGACCGCCTTGCCCGCCAAGTTCGCCGCCACCATCCACGAGGCCCTGGGCCGGGAGCCCGAGCGTCCTGCAGCCCTGCGCGACATCGAGTCGCTGCCCAAGCGCTTCACGGTCATGCCGGTGGACGCGTCGCGGGTCAAGGACTACATCGTCCAGCATGTGACGGCCTGAAGGCACCGCCTGAAGAGGATTCCGAGGTTCATGGCCGATCCCACTTCCTCATCGCCGCCGGGGCTGCTCAGCCTGGATGAGGCGTTGCAGCGGCTGCTGGCCGTGGGCGCCCAATGTGTGATCCGGCAGACCGAAGACGTGCCCACGCTGCAGGCCTGGGGCCGGGTGCTGGCCGAAGACGTGCGCTCAGGCCTGGACGTGCCGCCCGCCGACAACAGTTCGATGGACGGTTATGCCGTGCGCCTGGCGGACGTGCCGGCTGCAGGGGCGGTCCTGCCCGTGTCCCAGCGGATTCCGGCGGGCGTGGTGGGTGATCCGCTGACGGCGGGCACGGCAGCCCGCATCTTCACCGGTGCGCAGATTCCGCCGGGCGCTGACGCGGTGGTGATGCAGGAGCAATGCACTTCTGTAGACCCCCAGTCGGTGCGCGTTGACGTCGTCCCGGCGGCCGGGCAATGGATTCGCAGGCGAGGCGAAGACATCGCTGCCGGTGCCACCGTGCTGGCCCGTGGCACCGTGCTCACGGCGCAGGCCATGGGGCTGGCAGCGTCGGTCGGCCGTGCCACCGTGCAGGTGTTGCGTCGGCCACGGGTGGCGCTGTTCTCCACGGGCGACGAACTGGCGATGCCGGGTGAGCCGCTGAAGCCCGGGGGCATCTACAACTCCAACCGCTTCACCCTGACCGGACTGCTGCAGGCCAGTGGATGCGAGGTGAAGGACCTGGGCATCGTGCCGGACCGGTTGGAGGCCACCCGGCAGGCGCTGCGCGCGGCGGCTGAAGGCGTGGACTTGATCCTCACATCGGGCGGGGTGTCGGTGGGGGAAGAGGACCACCTGAAACCGGCCATGCGGCTGGAGGGACGGCTGGACCTCTGGCAGGTGGCGATGAAGCCCGGCAAGCCGTTGGCTTTTGGCGCTGTGCGCCGAGGAGATGGCAGCGAGGCCCTGTTCGTCGGCATGCCGGGCAATCCGGTGTCCAGCTTCGTGACCTACCTTCTGACGGTGGCCCCGTTGTTGCGGGCCCTGCAAGGCCAGCCGGCCCGCGAGCCCACGGCCTACGCCCTGCGGGCCGATTTCGATTGGCCGCGCCCGGACCGTCGGCGCGAGTTCCTGCGCGTGCGGCTGAACGGCCAGGGCGGGTTGGACCTGTTCCCCAACCAGAGTTCGGGCGTGCTGACCTCCACGGTGTGGGCGGACGGTCTGGTGGATGTGCCGCCCCTGCAGCCCATTGCGCGGGGCGACATGGTGCGCTTCCTGCCCCTGAACGGCTTGCTGGGATGAGCGGTAACGTTGCTGGGGGTGCCAGTGGCGCCACGGGTGTCAAGCCCGCCAAGGGTGCGCGGCCTTGCGGCATCATCGGTCCATGAAAGTCAGCATTCGATATTTCGCCTCGCTGCGTGAGGCCCTGGGCCCCGCAGAGCAGGCCGAGGTGGCGGCAGGCGCCACCGTGTCTGTGTTGCGTGACCAACTGCTCCTGTTGAGCGAGCCCCATGCCCGGGTGCTGTCGCGTGACCGCGCGGTGCGCTGCGCCATCAA
This sequence comes from Rubrivivax sp., assembly GCA_021300575.1. Taxonomy (GTDB): domain Bacteria; phylum Pseudomonadota; class Gammaproteobacteria; order Burkholderiales; family Burkholderiaceae_C; genus Rubrivivax. The sequence goes on along the minus strand of JAJTDM010000033.1, from coordinate 33,979 downwards.
CCAGCGCATGTGCACCGAGGATGAAGTCTTGGCCGAGGGCGCGGAAGTGGCGTTCTTCCCACCCGTGACAGGAGGGTGAACCGATGGCGCGGGTGCTGATCTGCGAGCAGGACTTCGACATGGCCGCCGAAGTGGGCCGCCTGCGCGAAGGTGACGGCGGCGTGGGCGCGGTGGTCACCTTCCTGGGCACCGTGCGCGATCGCCAAGGCGCCTTGCAGGGCATCTCCAGCCTGGAACTCGAGCACTATCCCGGCATGACGGAGGCGGCCATCGAGGCCATGATCGACCAGGCCTTCCAGCGCTTTGACATCCGTGGCGCGCGGGTCGTCCACCGCGTGGGCGTGCTGCAACCCCTGGACCAGATCGTCCTGGTGGCCGTCACCTCGGCCCACCGGGGCGAGGCTTTCCAAGCCTGCGAGTTCCTGATGGATTACTTGAAGACCCAAGCGCCGTTCTGGAAGAAGGAAGCCACCCCCGAGGGCGCGCACTGGGTGGATGCCCGCATCAGCGACGACCAGGCGCTGCAGCGCTGGGGAATCACCGCCGCCAATGCGGCCGCCTGAGTCTGCAGCCCTGCGAATCTGGAGCCCTGCGCATGACGCGACGAATCGAATCGACCTGGGTGGACAGCTTCGAGCGCGTATTCCGGCTGTGCGGCGTGCAGGCCGGCGATGCCTGCGCGGTGCTGGCCGAAACCCAGACGCGCCCGGAGCTGCCCTTGCTCAGCGAACTGGCCCTGGCCCGTATTGGGGCCCGGCCATTTCACCTGGTGATGCCGGCGCGGCCCTTGTCTGCCCATGTGCCGGTGCGCTCCACGGGCGCCTCCGAGGCGATTGGCGGCCTGTCGCCCGTGGTGTCGGCCCTGGCCGGCAGCGTCTTCATCGCCGATTGCACGGTGGAGGGCCTGCAACATGCCGCCGAGTTGCCGGCCATCCTCAAAGGCGGTGCGCGGGTGCTGGCCATCAGCCACGAGCACCCGGAGATTCTTCTGCGCTGTGAACCACGTGCGGAAGACGAGGCGCCGGTGCGTGAGGCCATGCGGCGCTTGAAGTCGGCACGCGAGGTGAAGGTGACCTCTGCTGCGGGCACCGAGCTGCTGATCGGCCTGACCGGTGCCCGCGTGGGCGGGGTCTGGGGCTTCAGCGCCAAGCCCGGCACCTTGTCGCACTGGCCGGCGGGACTGGTCCTGGCCTTTCCTGCGGCGCACCAGGTACGCGGACGCCTGGTGCTGGACCGGGGTGACGTCAATCTCACCTTCAAGCGTTACCTGCAAGACCCGGTCACCCTGCACATCGAAGACGACCGCGTTGTGCAGGTGGAGGGGCGGCACGTGGATGGCGACCTGATGCGCGGTTACTTCGAAGCCTGGAACGATCCGCAGGCCTACGCCGTGTCCCATGTGGGCTGGGGCCTGAACCGCCGCGCCCGCTGGGACGCGATGACCTTCTACGACAAGGCCGACTTCAACGGCACCGAGCTGCGCGCCTTCGCAGGCAACTTCTTGTACTCCACGGGCGCCAACGAGGTGGCGGGGCGCCACACCGCAGGTCATTTCGACCTGCCGCTGCGCGGCTGCACCGTGGCGCTGGACGGCGAGCCCGTGGTCGATCAGGGTCGCTTGCTGTGATGCCTGCAGCCCATCGCGTCCTGGCCCATGAGCGCCAAGGCGATGGCCCGGTGGCCGTGGCCCTGTTGCACGGGGTGGGGGGTTCACGCCACATCTGGTCAGATGAGGTGTCCGGCACAGCCCGCGCTTTGGCCCAGGCGGGCTTCACCGCGCTGGCGCTGGACCTGCCCGGGTATGGCGAGTCCCCTTTGCCCGCGGGCTTGAGCATCGCCTCCATGGCGCAGGCGGTGGCCGATACGCTGCAGACCCTGGGCTTCGAGCAGGCGGTGTTGCTGGGGCACAGCATGGGGGGCATGGTGGCGCAAGAGTTCGCCGCGACCTGGCCCGAACGCGTCCGAGCCCTGGTGCTGGCCTGCACCTCGCCCGCCTTCGGCCGCCCGGGGGGCGACTGGCAGCAGGCCTTCCTGCGTGACCGGCTCGCGCCCTTGGATGCCGGACAGGGCATGGCAGCGGTGGCCGAACGACTGGTGCCGGCCATGGTGGCACCCGGTGTGCCCGAGGCGGCGCAGGACGCAGCCCGGCGCATCATGTCTGCCGTGGCACCGGCCACCTACCGGGCGGCGCTGGGGGCCCTGGTGCATTTCGACCGTCGCGCAGCACTGCCAGCGCTGCACATGCCCACCCTGTGCCTGGCCGCCGCGCACGACCGCACCGCCCCGCCGGAGGTGATGCAGCGCATGGCCGTACATATCCCGGGTGCCGAATTCGTTTGCCTGCCGGATGCCGGCCACATTGCCAATGTGGAGCAGCCGCAGGCTTTCAATGACGCCGTGGTGCAGTTCCTGGGCCGGCACGTCGCCAGACTCTAGCGTTCGTGCCCGGGAGCCTTGCAGATGAAAACGGACGCCGCTGACGCACCCCGGTGACGCACCCCGGTGACGTCTGAAGAACAAGCAACGAGGAGATTCACCCATGGCCGCAACTGCCCACATCGCCGGTTCCCCGGACCACTTGACGCCCCAGCAACGCGAACTCATCGACCTGGCGGCCACGCTGGGCCGCGAGCGCTTCGCCCCGCGCGCGGCGGCCATCGACCGGGACGCGGTGTTCCCTTTCGAGAACTATGCCGACCTGCGGGCGGCGGGCTTGCTGGGCATCTGCGTGCCCAAGGCGGCGGGTGGGTTGGGAGCAGACTTCAGCACCTACGTGATGGTGGCCGCAGAGATCGGACGCCATTGCGGTGCCACGGCGCTGACCTGGAACATGCACGTGTGTTCCACCATGTGGGCCGGCTTCATCGCCGACGACCTGGACATGACACCGGAGCAGCGTGCCGACCACGAACGCATCCGTGCAATTCACTTCGACCGGGTGGTGAACCAGGGCAAGGTCTATGCCCAGCCCTTTTCCGAAGGGGGCGCCGCGGCGGCTGGCAAGGTGCCGTTCGGCACGCTGGCGCGCAAGGTGGACGGCGGCTACGTGGTCAATGGCCGCAAGATCTTCGCCTCCTTGTCGGGCGCGGCTGACTACTACGGCGTCCTGTGCACCCTGGACCAACCCGGCGCCACCCAGCGCGACTCCATGTATCTGGCCGTGCCCGCGGATGCGCAGGGCGTGCGGGTGTTCGGCGAGTGGGATCCGCTGGGCATGCGCGGCACGGTGTCACGCAACCTGGAGTTCACCGAGGTCTTCGTGCCGGACGAGGCGCGCATGATGCCGGAGGGGCTGTATTTCCAGGCCGCCATGCGCTACCCGCACATGTTTGCCACGCTGTCGCCCACTTACATGGGTCTGGCGCAGGCCGCCTACGACTTCACCGTGCAATACCTGCGAGGCGAAGTGCCCGGCATGCCGCCCGTCAAGCGCCGCATGTACCCCACCAAGCAGGTGGCGGTGGCGCAGATGCGCATCCAGCTTGAGCAGACGCGTGCCTTGTTCCTGCAGAACGCCCGTGATGCCCGCATCGACCCCGACCGCGACACCCGCATGCGCTTGTACGCCGCGCACCACACCATCATGGAAAGCGCCAACGACATCGCCCGCCTGGCCATCCGCACCTGCGGCGGCCAGTCCATGCTGAAGTCGCTGCCGCTGGAGCGCATTTACCGCGATTCGCGCTGCGGCTCGCTGATGTTGCCGTGGACCGCTGAGCTGTGCGTGGACCGGCTGGGCAGGGAATGCCTGTACGAACCGGGCGAGCGGGACGAGGAGGGCGGGTGAGTCAGGATCGGGGTCCGGTGGACGCCGAGCACGCGCTCGACGACGTCTGGCAGCAGCTGCTGCACGCGGCGCCGAGCGCGCCCTGCGTGTCGGCCCCCGGTCTGGAATGGAGCCGGCAAGACTTCGAGCAGGCGATCATCGAGCAGGCCAGCGCGTTGTCGGGCTCTGGCGTTGGGCCGCGCGAGGTGGTGGCCTGGCTGGGCTTGAACACGCCCCAGATGCTGGCCGCCCTGTTCGCTTGCGCGCGCCTGGGCGCGGTGTTCCTGCCGCTGAACTGGCGCCTGACCGATGAAGAACTGCGGCAGTTGCTGCACCACGCGGGCGCTCGCCTGCTGACGGGAACGCCGGACGCCGCGGACCGCGTGCAACGCCTGTCCCTGACATTGGCGCCCCCCGGCGATCCGCCGGTGCCAGGATCGAACGGTTCCGGCCTGGGCCACCGCGTCCTGGCCGCGCAGTCTGGAGACGTGCTGCTGGTCTACACCTCAGGCACCAAAGGGCTGCCCAAGGGGGCAGTGCACACCCAGGCGCAAGTGCTGGCCAATGCGGGTGCCGCAGCCACCGTGCAAGGCTTCTCGTCCCAGACCCGCGCACTGGGGCTGCTGCCGATGTTCCATGTGGGCGGGCTGTGCATCCAGGTGCTGCCCGCGCTGCTGGCCGGCGGCACGGTCAGGCTGCATGCCCGTTTTGATCCCGCCCTCTGGCTGCAGGACGTGGCCGCCTGGCGTCCTGACACCTCTCTGCTGGTGCCCGCCACCATGCGGGCGCTGCTGGAGCACCCGGCCTGGGCTCAGACGGACCTGTCATCCCTGCGTTTCATCAACAGCGGCTCGTCCGTGGTGCCCTCGGCCCTGATCCAGGGTTTCCAGGACCGCGGCGTGGCGGTGGCCCAGGTCTACGGCGCCACTGAAACGGGGCCCTTCAGCATCGCCACCAGCCCCGCCCAGGCCAGGCAATGCGCAGGGCTGGCCGGCTGGCCGGCGCCCGGTGTCACGGTGCGCCTGGCGCATCCCGATGGAACGCTGGTGCACCCTGGCGAAGTGGGTGAGATCCAGTTGCAGGGCCCCAACGTCATGCGGGGCTACCTGGGGGAAGCGCCCGGCAGTGGTTTTCTGGAGGGCTGGTTTTGTACCGGAGATCTGGCGCGTCAGCGCGCCGACGGCGCCTACGAGGTGGTGGGCCGCTCCAAGGACATGATCAATTCGGGCGGGGAGAAAGTCTTCCCGGCGGAGATCGAGGCGCTGGTGGAGTCCTTCCCCGGAGTGGCGGCGTGCGCGGTCGTGGGCCTGCCTGACGAACAGTGGGGAGAAGTGCCTGTCCTGGCGTTGGTGGCGCAACCGGGGCACGACGTGGATCTGCAGGCCTTGCGCGAGCTGTTCGCCGTGCGCCTGGCCCGCTACAAACATCCACGGCAGATCTTCATGCGTCAGGACCTGCCAAGAACCGCCCTGGGCAAGGTGCAGAAGCCGATCCTCGCGCAGCAGTTGGCCGGCGTCTGACGCCAAGACCTCAGTTCAGCACCCGGGCCGGCGGCGCCGCAGGCTCGGCGCTCGCCGCAGGCTGCGCCACCAAGCCCCATTCCGAGCTGGCCAGGGCGCTTTCCACCAGCGTCAACAAGCCATGGGCCAGGTCTTCACCAAAGGCCAGTTCCAGGCTGCGCCCTTCGCTGTCACGGATCACCAGCACCACGGCCTGGCCTTGAGCCGGCCGCAGATCGATGGCCGTGGGCAGCACCGGTTCCGGGCCCAGTGGCTGTCGCGCGCTGGACGCATTGAACTCGGTCTTGAAGTCGGCTGACTTCAGCGCCCGCTGCCGGGCAGCGTCCGCCAGCATGTCGCGTGCTTCGGGCACGGCCAGCGCACTGGGCGCCGAGCGTGTGACGGCCAGCCCCGACACCATGCCCCGAAAGTGCGGCCACAGGCGCATCACCATCCGCCGGGTCAGCCAGATCGGGAACAGCGAATCGTCCCGGGTGCGGATCTGCAGCAGCAATCGATCGGCCAAGGGGTCGTACTTGACCTGGATCTGATGAATGTCCATGGGTTCATTCTAGAAAGGCGGTTCAGGGTCGGCTTGACTTGAAAAAGCCACACTGTCCCTCAAGTCCGATCCATCACACGGAACACCCGCAGGAGCACCTGATGCGACTCGACAAACTCACCACCGCTTTTCAGCAAGCCCTGGGCGAAGCCCAGAGCCTGGCCGTCGCGCGTGACAACCCCTACATCGAACCATCGCACCTGCTGCTGGCCATGCTGCAGCAGGCCGACGGCCCGAAGGCCCTGCTGGACCGTTCCGGCGCCAACACCGCCGCGCTCAAGACTGCGATGGAGACGGCCGTCAACGGCCTGCCCAGCGTGCAGGGGGGCGGGCAGGTCCAGGCCGGGCGTGACCTGATCCAGTTGCTGCAGGCCGCCGACAAGGAGGGCAGCAAGCGGGGCGACCAGTTCATTGCCAGCGAGATGTTCCTGCTGGCGCTGGCCGATGCCAAGACCGACCTGGGCGGCGTGGTGCGCGGCCACGGCCTGACCCGCAAGGCACTGGAGGCCGCCATTGAGGCCGTGCGCGGCGGCCAGAAGGTGGATTCCGCCGAGGCCGAGGGCCAGCGCGAAGCCTTGAAGAAGTACACGCTGGACCTGACAGAGCGCGCACGGCAGGGCAAGCTGGACCCGGTGATCGGCCGCGACGATGAGATCCGCCGTGCCATCCAGGTGCTGCAGCGGCGCAGCAAGAACAACCCGGTGCTGATCGGCGAGCCCGGTGTGGGCAAGACCGCCATCGTCGAAGGCCTGGCCCAGCGCATCGTCAACGGCGAGGTGCCCGACACCCTCAAGGACAAGCGTGTGCTGGTGCTGGACATGGCGGGCCTGCTGGCCGGCGCCAAGTACCGCGGCGAGTTCGAGGAACGCCTGAAGGCGGTGCTGAAGGAGGTGGCCGCCGATGAGGGCCGCATTATCCTCTTCATCGACGAACTGCACACCATGGTGGGCGCCGGCAAGGCCGAGGGCGCCATGGACGCGGGCAACATGCTCAAGCCGGCGCTGGCCCGGGGCGAGTTGCATTGCATCGGCGCCACCACGCTGAACGAATACCGCAAGTACGTGGAGAAGGACGCCGCGCTGGAGCGCCGCTTCCAGAAGGTGCTGGTGGACGAGCCCAGCGTCGAGGCCACCATCGCCATCCTGCGCGGGCTGCAGGAGAAGTACGAGGTGCACCACGGCGTGGAGATCACCGACCCGGCCATCGTCGCCGCGGCCGAACTCAGCCACCGCTACATCACTGACCGATTCCTGCCCGACAAGGCCATCGACCTGATCGACGAGGCGGCGGCCAAGATCAAGATCGAGATCGACTCCAAGCCCGAGGCCATGGACAAGCTCGATCGCCGGCTGATCCAGCTCAAGATCGAGCGCGAGGCCGTCAAGAAGGAGAAAGACGAAGCTTCACAGAAGCGACTGGCCCTGATCGAGGAAGAGATCGTCAAGCTCGAGCGCGAGGCTGCCGACCTGGAGGAGATCTGGAAGGCCGAGAAGGCCACCGCCCAGGGCTCGGCCCAGGTGAAAGAGGAGATCGAGCGCATCAAGGCGCAGATCGAGGACTTCAAGCGCAAGGGCAACTTCGACAAGGTGGCCGAGTTGCAGTACGGCCGCATCCCCGAGCTGGAAAAGCGCCTGAAGGAAGCGCAGGCCAAGGAGTCGGGCAAGAAGGCCGGCGGGCAGGGCCCGCAACTGTTGCGCACCATGGTGGGCGCCGAGGAGATTGCCGACGTGGTGTCCCGCGCCACGGGCATCCCGGTCAGCAAGCTGATGCAGGGCGAGCGCGACAAGCTGCTGCAGATGGAAACCCGCCTGCACGAGCGCGTGGTGGGGCAGGACGAGGCCATCGTGGCCGTGGCCGACGCCATCCGCCGCTCACGCGCCGGGCTGTCGGACCCGAACCGCCCGCTAGGCAGTTTCCTGTTCCTCGGCCCCACGGGCGTGGGCAAGACCGAGCTGTGCAAGGCCCTGGCCGGTTTCCTCTTCGACAGCGACGACCACATGGTGCGCATCGACATGAGCGAGTTCATGGAGAAGCACAGCGTCAGCCGCCTGATCGGCGCGCCCCCGGGCTACGTGGGTTACGAGGAGGGCGGCACGCTGACCGAGGCCGTGCGCCGCAAGCCCTACTCCGTACTGCTGCTGGACGAGGTGGAGAAGGCCCATCCGGATGTCTTCAACGTGCTGCTGCAGGTGCTGGACGACGGACGCCTGACGGACGGGCAGGGCCGTACCGTGGACTTCAAGAACACCGTGATCGTGATGACCAGCAACTTGGGCTCGCACCAGATCATGCAGATGGCCGGGCAGGACAGCGCGGCCATCCGCGATGCGGTGTGGGTGGAGGTCAAGCAACATTTCCGGCCGGAGTTCCTCAACCGCATCGACGAGACCGTGGTGTTCCACGCGCTGGACGCCGCCCACATCGCTTCCATCGCCAAGATCCAGCTCAAGGCGCTGGAGGCGCGGCTGGCCAAGATGGACATGCAGTTGGAGGTGTCGCCCGCTGCCCTGGCCGAACTGGCCAAGGTGGGCTTCGATCCGGTGTTCGGTGCCCGGCCGCTCAAGCGTGCCATCCAGCAGCGCATCGAGAACCCGGTGGCCAAGCTCATCCTGCAAGGGCGCTTCGGCCCGAAGGATGTGATCCCGGTGGATTTGGCAGACAGCGACTTCTCCTTCGAGCGCGTGGTGCACTGAAGCGTGGCACAGCAGAGCCTGGCCAGCGACAAAGCCGGCCCTGGCGGAGAATGCGGGGCCACCCGGCGCTGAGAACTCTCGGCGCCGGGTCAGCGCCACCCGCCCACTTCTGCTGCCGCCGTGTCTGCTGCCGCTTCCGCGCTCATCGCAGTTCCCTGGCAGCAGGACGCCCGCACCATCGGCGTGGTGGGGGTGGCACATGCCACCTCGCACTTCTTCCACCTGCTGTTGCCGCCGCTGTTTCCAGCCTTCATCCAGGAGTTCGGCCTGAGCTACTCGCAGCTCGGCTTGCTGATGTCGGTGTTCTTTGTGGTGTCGGGGTTGGGGCAGGCGCTGGCCGGGTTCCTGGTGGACCGTGTGGGCGCGCGGCCGGTGCTGCACGCGGCGCTGGCTTGCTTCGCGGCGGCAGCGCTGGTGGTGGCCAGCGCGCAGGGCTACGCCAGCCTCGCCGTGGCGGCGGTGCTCCTGGGGCTGGGCAACGCGCCTTTCCACCCTGCGGACTTCACCATCCTGAACAAGCGCGTGTCACCCGCCCGCCTGGGGCACGCGTTCTCCGCACATGGCATCAGCGGCAATCTGGGCTGGGCGGCGGCCCCGGTGTTCCTGATCGGGCTGTCGGCCTTGGGTGGTTCCTGGCGCGTGGCCTATGTCGGGGCGGCCCTGCTTGCGGCAGCCGTGTGGTTGCTCGTGCTGCTGCAGCGGCATGCCCTGGAAGATGTGCCAGACCTGGCGCCCTCGTCACCAGCACCTGCAGTCCCAGTGGCGGCTCAGGCGCCCGGCGTGCCCAACCGGTTGGCGGATCCGGCATCGGTTGCAGCGCAGGTTCATCCGCTGGACTTCCTGAAGTTGCCCGTCCTGTGGATGTGCTTCGCCTTCTTCTTTGTGGTGACGGCGGCGCTGGCGGCCATCCAGACCTTTTCCGGCCCGGCCCTGCAGGCCTTGTACGGGCTTCATTTGACCGTGTCAGCCACGGTGGTGACCGGCTTCACGCTGCTGGGCGCGCTGGGCATGGTGCTGGGGGGCTTTCTGTCAGCCAAGGTGGCGCGGCTGGAGCTCACCATCGGGGTGGCCATGACCATGTCCGCCCTGCTGATGATGGTAGTGGCCTCGGGGGCGGTCTCGGGCTCGGTGGCCGTGGCCTTGTGCATCCTGGCGGGGCTGGGTTCCGGCCTGGCAGGCCCGTCGCGCGACATGCTCATCCGCCGTGCCACGCCACCGGGTGCCACCGGCCGGGTCTATGGCACTGTCTACTCCGGACTGGACGCCGGGTTTGCCGTGGCGGCACCGCTGTTCGGCTGGTTGTTGGACCGCGGCCAACCCGCTGGCGTATTTCTCGGGGCCGCCGTGGCCTGGCTGCTGGGCGTGGCCGCTGCCGCGTTGGTCAGCCGACGTCTGGCCCGTCAGCGCGCATGAACGCTCTTCCCCCTCAACACCTGCAATGAAGATGAACGCCTCCACAACGCCCACCTCTGGTTCGTCTGTCACATCACCCGGATCAACAGCCTCGGATCCTGGCGCGCGGACACCCCGCATGGCGGGTCACGCCCTGGTGGAGGCCTTGGTGGCACAGGGCGTGGACACCTGCTTCGGTGTGCCCGGCGAGAGCTACCTGGCGGTGCTGGATGGTTTTCATGAGCACCGTGACCACATCCGCTTCATCGCCTGCCGGCAAGAGGGCGGCGCCGCCTTCATGGCCGAGGCGCAGGGCAAGCTCAGCGGGCGTCCTGGCATCTGCTTCGTCACCCGCGGGCCGGGCGCCACCAACGCCAGTATCGGCGTGCACACCGCCTTGCAGGACTCCACGCCCATGATCCTGTTCGTCGGCCAGGTGGCGAGCGACCAGCGCGACCGCGAGGCCTTCCAGGAGATGGACTACCGCCAGATGTTCGGCCCGGGCACGCTGGGGCTGGCCAAGTGGGTGGCCGAAGTCCAGGATGCCGATCGTTTGCCCGAGTACGTGGCCCGTGCCTTCCACACCGCGATGCAGGGCCGGCCCGGCCCGGTGGTGTTGTCCTTGCCGGAGGACATGCTGACCACGCTGACCGACGCGCCCGTGCTGCCGCGTGCACAGGCCGCGCACGCCTGGCCCGCGCCTGGCGCCTTGCGAGACCTGCGGGCCCTGCTGGTGGCCGCGAAGCGCCCCTTCGTCATCGCCGGTGGCGGAGGGTGGACTGCGGAAGCGGCGCAGGCCTTCCAGCGATTCGCCGAGAACTGGCAGCTGCCCGTGGGCTGCGGCTTCCGCTTCCAGGACTCCTTCGACAACAACCACCCGCTGTACGCCGGCGATGTGGGCATCGGCATCAACCCGGCACTCGCTCGGCGCATCCGCGAGGCCGATCTGGTGCTGGCCGTCGGCGTACGGCTGGGCGAGATGACCACGGGGGGCTACAGCCTGCTGCAAGCGCCCCGGCCCGCGCAGCGCCTGGTGCACATTCACGCCGGCCCGGAGGAACTGGGCCGCGTGTATGCCGCTGACCTGATGCTGCAATCGTCCATGGCCGCCGCCGGCAAGGCGCTGGAGGCGCTGGCTGCCCCGCCCACCGTGCCCTGGGCCGACGAGGCGCGGCAGGCCCATGCCGAGTACGTTGCCAATCAGCAAGCCCTGGTGGTGGAGCCCCTGGACCTTGCTCAGGTCATGAAAACAGTGCAGCGCCTGGCCCCGGCTGACACGGTCTACACCAACGGAGCGGGCAACTTCAGTGGCTGGCTGCACCGCTTCGTGGCCTATCCCGGCCTGCAGCAGCATGGCCGCTCGCAGCTGGCCTGCACCTCCGGCGCCATGGGCTACGGCCTGCCGGCGGCCGTGGCCGCAGCCTTGCTGCACCCGCAGAGAACCGTGGTGAACGTGGCCGGTGACGGCGACCTGCTGATGACCGGTCAGGAGATGGCCACGGCCACAGGCTACGGCGCCAGGCGCCTGATCAGCATCGTGGTGGACAACGGGACCTACGGCACCATCCGCATGCACCAGGAGCGCGAGTACCCCGGCCGCGTGAGCGGCAGCGACCTCTTCAACCCCGACTTCGTGGCCCTGGCCCGGGCCTACGGCTGGCAGGCCGAGCGGGTGGACCACACGGCAGAGTTCGAACCCGCCTTCGCCCGCGCCCTGGCGTCAGGCCAGCCCACCCTGCTGCACCTGAAGCTCGATGCCGATGTCATCACCAGCCGCACCACCCTCACGGCCATTCGACAAGCCGCGCAGGCCCAGGGTCGATGAACCGGACAGCATGGCCCTATCGCTGCGCAGGGCCAGCCGCCATCGCCGTCGGGCGGCGCAAGCCGACACTGCAGGCGCTGGCTACAATCTGAGCTTCACGTCGGGGTGTAGCGCAGCCTGGTAGCGCAACTGCTTTGGGAGCAGTGGGTCGGATGTTCGAATCATCTCACCCCGACCATCTCCAGCCTGGCACGCAAGCCACGCTCTGCCCGTAGCTCAACTGGATAGAGCAGCTGCCTTCTAAGCAGCAGGTCGGGGGTTCGAGTCCCTCCGGGCAGGCCAGTCCTCCACCGTTGCAGGAAGATCGAACCGATGGTCAGTTGGCTTGTGCAGGCCCGGCAGCCGCTTCGGCTGGATTCTTGTATCCGCGGTTTGGTGTCCGTGTGCCCGCTGTTGCTGGTGCTGGGCTCGGCGGTCCTGCTGCACATGCCTGCGGCGGCGCAGAGCGCTTCCCAGAATGCCGCGGCCCCAGCCACCCCGGCCCGGGGGCACGACGCCGTCGTTGCCTGGGCACCCGTTCACGCCGTGGAGGGCATCAGCGAATACCGTCTGCCCAACGGCCTGCAGTTGCTGCTGGTGCCCGACGACTCCAAGCCCACCACCACGGTCAACCTGACGGTGAAGGTGGGCAGCCGGCACGAGAACTACGGCGAAACCGGCATGGCCCACTTGCTGGAGCATCTGTTGTTCAAGGGCTCCACGCGCCACCCCATGGCCTGGGCCGAGTTCACCCGGCGCGGTCTGCGCGCCAACGGCACCACCTGGCTGGACCGCACCAACTACTTCGCCACCTTTGCCGCCAACGACGACAACCTGGCCTGGATGATCGACTGGCTGGCCGATGCCATGGTGAACAGTTTCATCGCCCGCAATGACCTGGACACCGAGATGACGGTGGTGCGCAACGAGATGGAGATGGGGGAGAACAACCCCGGCCGCATCCTGTTCGAGAAGACCTTGTCGGCGATGTACCAGTGGCACAACTACGGCAAGTCCACGATCGGCGCCCGCAGCGACGTGGAAGGCGTGGACATCACACGCCTGCAGGCCTTCTACCGCACCTGGTACCGCCCGGACAACGCCACGCTGGTCATCAGCGGGCGTTTCGACGCGGACAAGGTCAAGGCGCAGGTTCGACAGTTCTTCGGCCCCATTGCGAACCCGGCTGCGCCCGTGCCCCGCCTGTACACGCTCGATCCCGTGCAGGACGGCGAGCGCGAGCTGACGATCCGCCGTGTGGGCGGCGCCGCCTCGATGGTGGTGGCGTACCACAGCGTGCCGGGCGCCCATCCGGACCAGGCCGCCGTGGAGTTGCTGGCGCCGGCCCTGGGGGACGCGCCCGCGGGCCGCTTGCACCAGCGCCTGACCGAGAAGGGTCTGGCGGCGTCGACCTGGGGCTGGACACCGGCCCTGCATGACCCGGGTTTCATCGCCTTCGGCGTGGATCTGGCCCCGGGGCAGGACCCGGCGCCCACGCGGGCGGCCCTGCTGGCCACGCTGGAGTCGGTTGCCACCGAGCCCTTGACCCAGGCCGAACTGGACCGTGCCAAGCTGCGCTGGCTCAAGGCCTGGGAGCAGGCGTTCAACGATCCCGAGCAGGTGGGTGTGGCGCTGTCGGACTCGATTTCCATGGGCGACTGGCGCCTGACCTTCCTGCTGCGCGACCGGGTACGCGATCTGACGCTGGCCGACTGGCAGCGCGTGGCCGCGCAGCGCCTGCTGCCCGCCAACCGCACGCTGGGCACCTTCATGCCCACCGAAAAGGCCGCCAGAGCCCCCACACCAGCCGCGGTGGACGTGGCGCAGCAGATGCAGTCGTTCCAGCCGCGGGCTGGGCTGGCGCAGGCCGAGTCCTTCGACGTCTCCCCCATGAACATCGACCGTCGGACCCAGCGCCTGCGCCTGGGCGGGCTGCAAGTGGCACTGCTGCCCAAGACGACGCGGGGGCAAGTGGTCAGCGCGGTGTTGCGCCTGCGCCTGGGGGACGTTCAGAGCCTGAAGGGCCTGGCGCAGACAGGCGCGCTGTGGGCGGCGTTGATTGACAAGGGTGGTGCCGGGCTGACGCGCCAGCAGGTCCAGGACCGCCTGGACACCTGGCGCACCGAGATGGCGTTCGGCTACGCCCGCGGGGTGCTCACGGTAAACCTGCAGAGCCGGCGCGAACATTTTCCGGCGGCGGTGGAACTGCTGGCGAGGCTGTTGCGCGAGCCAGCGTTCGACGCGGCCACCCTGGCGGAGTTGCAACGTCAGGCGCTCAGTGCCATCGAGCAGGCGCGTCAGGAGCCGGGCGACATCGTGGCAAAGGCCGTGGCGCGGCATGGCAACCCGCACGCCCCTGGTGACCCACGAGCCGTGCCGAACTTTGAGGAAGAAGCGCAGGCGATGCGCGCTGTCACGCTGGAGGACTTGCAGCGCTTCCATGCCCGGCTCGTCGGTGCCGGCACGGCAGAGTTCGCTGCGGTGGGTGATTTCGACGCGGCAGCGCTGCGTCCGGTGCTGGAGCGCGGGCTGGCGGCGTGGACGTCACCGACGCCCTACCAGCGCGTGGAAGATCCCTTGTGGACCGCACCGCCTGCACGGTTGGTGTTCGCCACCCCGGACAAGCAGAACGCCGTGCTGCAGGTCCTGCAGCCTTTGCCGATGGCCGACACCCACGCCGACACGGCCGCGCTCATGGTGGCCAACATGATGCTGGGGGGCGGTGGCAGTTCCCGTCTGTGGGTGCGGCTGCGCGAGAAGGGCGGGCTGTCCTACGACGTGCGGTCCTGGATCGACTGGAACCCGCGCGAGCCCCACTCGGTATGGTCGGCCAGCGCGATCTTCGCCCCAGGCAACCTGAAGGCTGCGGAAGAGGCCTTCAGCGACGAAGTGACCAAGGCCCTGGCCGAAGGCTTCACCGAAGCCGAGCTGCGGGACGCCCGTGCCGGGCTGCTGAACTTCCGGCGCTTGTCGCGGGCTCAGGACGGTGCACTGGCCAACCGTCTGGTCACCGACTTGAACCTGGGGCGCACCATGGCCTGGTCGGCTGAAATGGACAAGGCCATCGCCGAGGTGACGCTGGAACAGGCGAACTCGGCGCTGCGCCGCCACCTGAAGCCCGAGACCTTCGTCATCGGGGTGGGCGGCGACTTCAAATAGCGCCAGGCTGGCCGCAGTTTCTCTGCGACCAGCCGCGCGCCGGATCAGGCCGCGTGGCGGCCCAATTCCAGTTTGGCGATGGCGTTGCGGTGCACCTCGTCCGGGCCATCGGCAAAGCGCAGCGTGCGCGCCTGGGCGAAGAAGTAGGCCAGCGGGAAGTCCTGGCACATGCCGGCTCCGCCGTGCACCTGCATGGCCCAGTCGATGACCTTGAGCGCCATGTTGGGAGCCACGACCTTGATCATGGCGATCTCCGCCTTGGCCGCCTTGTTGCCGGCCACGTCCATCATCCAGGCGGCCTTGAGCGTGAGCAGGCGCGCCTGCTCGATCATGCAGCGGGCCTCGGCAATGCGCTCCTGGGTGACGGTCTGCTGCGCCACCGTCTTGCCGAAGGCCACGCGGGCGGTGGCACGCTTGCACATCAGAGCCAGGGAGCGCTCGGCCAGGCCGACCAGGCGCATGCAGTGGTGGATGCGGCCCGGGCCAAGGCGGCCTTGCGCGATCTCGAAGCCGCGCCCCTCGCCTAACAGCATGTGGGACGCCGGCACGCGCACGTCCTGGAAGTCGATTTCCATGTGGCCATGCGGCGCATCGTCATACCCCATCACCTGCAGGGGCCGCAGCACCTTGACGCCCGGGGTGTCCATGGGCACCAGAATCATGGACTGCTGCGAGTGACGCGGCGCTTCTGGGTCGGTCTTGCCCATGAAGATCATGATCTGGCAGCGCGGGTCGCCGGCGCCACTGGTCCACCACTTGCGGCCATTGATGACGTACTCGTCGCCATCGCGCCGGATGCTGGCTTCGATGTTGGTGGCATCAGACGAGGCCACGGCCGGCTCCGTCATCGCGAAGGCGCTGCGGATCTCGCCCTGGAGCAAGGGTTCCAGCCAGGCCTTCTGGTGCTCGGGTGTGCCGTAGCGCACCAGCACTTCCATGTTGCCGGTGTCCGGCGCGGAACAGTTGAAGACCTCGCTGGCCCAGGGCACGGCGCCCATGACTTCTGCCAGGGGCGCGTATTCCTGGTTGCTCAGGCCAGCACCGCGCTCGCTCTCGGGCAGGAACAGGTTCCACAAGCCTTCGGCACGCGCCACGGGCTTCAGATCCTCGATCACTTGCAGGGGCGACCAGCGTTTGCCCACGCGGGTGTTCTCCTCCAGTTCCGCCCACCAACGAGCTTCGGCGGGATAGATGTGGCGATCCATGAAGCCTTTCACGCGGGCTTGCAGTTCCTTGGTCTTGGGGGAGTAGTCAAAGTCCATCGGTCACCTTTCTCTTTTCGGGTTCTCTTAGGGGAAATCAGCTTCGAGCAGCGAACGACCAGCCCAGTGCTGCCAGCGGCTTGGCGGACGCACCGGCCTCGCGCGCCTGTGCGCTGGCGGCTGTGCCGTCCACCACGCGCTTGGCGATGCCCTGCAGGATGGCCGCGATGCGGAACAGGTTGTAGGCCAGGTAGAAGTTCCAGTCCTGGGTCAGGGCGGCGGCGTCGGCACGACCGGTGCGCTCGCAGTAGCGCTGCAGGTAGGCGGACTCCGTGGGAATGCCCAGCGCCACCGTGTCCAGGCCACCGATGCCCCGGCCCATGGCATGCGGAATGTGCCAGGCCATGCAGTGGTAGCTGAAGTCCGCCAGCGGGTGTCCGAGCGTCGAGAGTTCCCAGTCCAGCACCGCCAGGACGCGCGGCTCGGTCGGGTGGAAGATCATGTTGTCCAGACGGAAGTCTCCGTGGACGATGGACACTTCCTGCTCGTCCCGTGCGCTGTCGGGCATGTGAGCCGGCAGCCACTCGATCAACCGATCCATCTCGGGAATGGGCTCGGTGACGGAAGCCGCGTACTGGCGCGACCAGCGAGCGATCTGTCGCTCGAAATAGTTGCCCGGCTTGCCGAAATCTCCCAGGCCCAGGGCGTGGGGTTGCAGCCGGTGCAGGTTGGAGATGACCCGGTTCATCTCGTCGTACACGGCGCT
The DNA here is from genome assembly GCA_021300575.1 of Rubrivivax sp. Classification (GTDB taxonomy): domain Bacteria; phylum Pseudomonadota; class Gammaproteobacteria; order Burkholderiales; family Burkholderiaceae_C; genus Rubrivivax. Next base: position 17,136 of record JAJTDM010000033.1, on the reverse strand, counting down.
GCGCCCGGCAGGATCCATGCCCGGCAAGGCCTGGTCCCACAGGACGCGTCCTTGCACATACTCCATGAGGTAGAACGCCCGTCCGATCACCGCCTCGTCATCGCACAGCAGCAGCATCCGGGCCACAGGCACTTCCGTGCCGTGAAGGGACTGCATGACCCGGAACTCCCGCTCAATGGCGTGGGCAGAAGGCAGCAGCCTGGCCACGGGGCCGGGTTTGGTGCGCATCACGTAGGACGCACCCGGCGTCGTCAGGAGGTAGGTGGGGTTGGATTGCCCCCCCTTGAACTGCAGCACGTGAAGCGGCCCGGCGTAGCCTGGCAGGTGTTCGAGCAGCCACCGGTCCAGTGCCTCAGGTTCGAAAGCGTGGCTGGCCGATGGCGGGCGAGTGCCGGTGAAGTGATCCATCTTGAGTGCGGGGTCTGAGCGGCGCCGGCTCCTCGTGGCTGGCCCCTGCAAAGCGCTCATTGTGGGGGCATCCGGCCCGCACCACCATGCTAGAGTTCCCGAGGATTCACTCATCTGACATGCCGACTTCGCTGGTATCCCAATTTCTGAAGAGGCCCGCGCTGTTCATCCTCTCGGCGGCGGCCCTGATGATGGGAGGGGGCGAGGCGCAGGCCTGGGGGTTTGGCAGGGCGCAGTCCAGCGCTGTGCTGGGTGTGCCGCTGGATTTCAGCGTGGCCTTGCGTCTGGATGCGTCGGAATCTCCCCCCGAGTGTCTGGCTGCCGATGTGTCGGCCGGTGACATCCCTGTGCCCCGCTCGGCGGTGTTCGTCTCGCTCGAAAGCGCCGCTGGCGGTCCGGTGGTGAGGGTCCGGACGACGGTGGCCATCGACGAGCCCTTGGTCACGATCAGGCTGAGCGCGGGTTGCGGCTCCAGCACGTCACGCAGGTTCACCCTGTTTGCCGATCCGCCGGGACATCTGGCGGCTCCTGTGTTGGCGCAGGCCGAAGCCTTGCAGACGGCCGCGTCCCCGCCTGCAGCAGCCGTGACTTCACCGGCGGCGGTACCGGCGGCTCAAGCCTTGCCATCACCTGCCCCGGCGGCCAGCCCAGGGCAGGGGGCCCCGCTTCGCACTGCAAGCACTGCGGCAACCGGTGCCCCCCTGGCCTCTACCGCGCCCGCCGCCGCGTCATCGCCCGGACGAGGCGCTGCCAGCACGCGCGCCCGGTTGCCTGACGGTGCCGCCCCGCTGGCTGAAGCCTCAGCGCAGGCGGCGCAACAGGGTACGGCCCGCGCACCGCGTGCCAGGTTGCAACTGGACCCGCCCACCTCGATGGCGTCGACTGCGGGCGCCGCGCAGGGCAGTGCAGTGGCTGCGGCCTTGCAGTCCGCGCAAGATGCCGCCAGCGCTGCGCGGGCCGCGGCGTCTGCGGCGCAAGCCCGTGCGGCGGAGATGCAGAAGAGCATCGACGCCCTGCGCCAGGAATCGCAGGCCAATCGCGAGGCCGTCGCCCGCCTGACCCGCGCCTTGGAGGGGGCTCAAGGCAGCACCCCTGCCTGGCTTTGGGCCGCCCTGGCCGCTCTGGGAGGGCTTAACGCCTTGCTCTTTATGCGGATGCGGCGCCAGCAATCGGGGGGTCCTGCAACGCCGTGGTGGTCGGCCAGCGCCGCTGCGGCAGCAGAGTCACCCGGGCAAACGCTGGACAAGACGGCACCAGGACAGGTGACCGAGGTGCTGACACCGCTGGGGTCGGTGACGTCCGTGGAGACTCCCACCCTGCCTACTGTGCCGACGCTGCCTGTGATGCCCATGCTGCCGCCTGATGCAGCAGTTGAAACGCTGGTGTCAAAGCCTGAGCAGTCCGCGCCCCCGCTGCCCGAGGTGGAGGCTGAGCCTGACCCCGACACCTTGGCCAGCGCGTCCATGGACGAACTGCTGGACCTGCAACAGCAGGCGGAATTCTTCTCCATTCTGGGGCAGGAGGATGCAGCGCAAAGGCTGCTGGCAGAGCACTTGCGCCAGACCCGTGGCGACTACCCGCTGCCTTACCTGCAGTTGATGGACATGTGCCGCCGGCGCTCCGACGAGGCAGGCTTCGAGCGGGTCCGGTCGCGCTTCCAGCAGCGTTTCGGCATCACGTGGCCGGACTGGCCGGAGCCAGCTCAAGAGCAGCGTCACCTGGAGGATTGCCCGGACTTGCTGCTGGATGTCGAGCGGGTGTGGCAGGACCCTGCACGGGCCATGGGGGCACTGGAGGCCTTGCTTCGCGCTGGCGACCGCAGGGACAGCCTGGATCCGACGGTACAGGCCGACCTGTTGTTCCTCTTCACCCTGGCACGGGACCTGCATGATCAGCCGGTACCCGCCCCGGCGCCGTTACCTGTGCCTGCTGCATTGGTAGCGGTGGCCGCTCCGATCTCGGGTGCTGTCGACATCGATCTTGATCTGGGCATGGATCAAGGCTCTTCATCGTCGGCGGGCCTGGACCTGTCTCTCGACTTCGACCTGCCAGCCGCTGAGCCGCCTGCCGGGGCGGTCGCCATCCCCACAGGCCTTGGGGGTTCGGCGTCAAGAGCTCCTGCGCCAGGCTTGCCCGAGTTTTCCAGAAAGGCCTTGCCCGCTGAGCAGCCGCCAGCCCTGCCTGTCATTGATCTGCCTCTGGCGGGTGCAGAGTACAGCCTTGGCACCGCTGCAGCCCCTGCGACAGCCGCCTTTGTTCCTGTCGGTGCCTCGAAGGAGGCAACCGTCGACCTGAAGCTGGACGAGCTGTGGAACCCCAGCCCGGCCGCACCACCGCCAGGCCCGAAGCCCGACGCGCAAGCCTTGTCGCTGGAGTTCCCCGATCTGGACCTGCCGGGTACCAAGGAACTTGCCCTCCCGCAGGCCGCTGCAGTGGACCTGGAACTCAGCTTCGACGCACCGGACATGGCGGCTCTACCTGTGCCGTTGAGCGCTGACGAGCAGCGTGCCGCCAGCCGGTTCAGCCTGTTCAGCGAGGAATTCGACCAGGTGAAGAAGCGCTGAACCGCTCAGCCGCTGAGGCGCTGTTCAGCACCTGCCTCGACGCTTCAACACCCCTGAAAGCGCACAACAGCGCCTCAAAGCCCATCAAAGCGCTTGCAGGCGATTGAGGGCCAGCTGGAGCGTCTCATCCCTCTTGGCAAAGCAAAGCCGTGCGATGCCCTGCTCGAACCCCCCCTCGTAGAAGGCCGACAGAGGAATGGCTGCGACGCCCACCTCCTTCGTGAGCCACTGGCAGAAATCGGCTTCGGGCAGGTCGCTGACGGCGCTGTAGTCCACGCACTGGAAATAGGTGCCGGCAGTGTGCAGCGGCCGCAGGCGTGTCTGACGCAACCCATCCAGGAACAGGTCGCGTTTGCGCTGATAAAACGCGGGCAAGCCCAGGTAGGGCGAGGCGTCCTGCATGTAGGCAGCCAGGGCGTGCTGCACAGGCGTGTTGACCGTGAACACATTGAACTGATGTACCTTACGGAACTCGGCAGTGAGCGCCCGTGGTGCGGCCACGTAGCCCACCTTCCAGCCCGTCACGTGATACGTCTTGCCGAAACTGGACACCACGAAGGCCCGCTCGGCCAGGCCGGGAAGGGCGGCAGCGCTGACGTGTGCCTGATCGTCGAACACCATGTGCTCGTAGACCTCGTCAGCGATCAGCAGGATGTTGGTGGGGGCCAGCAGGGCCTCCAATTGCAGCATCTCTTCGCGCGTCCACACGGTGGCGCTGGGGTTGTGCGGAGAGTTCACGATGATGGCGCGGGTGCGTGGCGAGATCGCCGCCGAGATGAGCCCGAAATCCGGCCGGAAGGTGCGCGGTGTCAAGGGCACCCTGACCACGGTGCCGCCCGCCAGTTCGATGTTGGGTATGTAGCTGTCGTAGCAGGGCTCCAGCACGATCACCTCGTCGCCGGGGTGCACGCAGCACAGCACCGCCGTGAGGATGGCCTGGGTGGCGCCGGCGGTGATGGTGATCTCGGTTCCCGGGTCGTAGCGGCGGCCGTAGAGCGTCTCGATCTTGCGCGCCACGGCCTCGCGCAAGGGCAGGGCGCCGGGCATGGGCGGGTATTGGTTGAGACCGCCGCGCATGGCGCCTGCCACGTCCTCCACCAGGGCAGGGTCGCAGTCGAAGTCCGGGAAGCCCTGACCCAGATTGACCGCCTGGTGTTCCGTGGCCAGCGCGGACATGACGGTGAAGATGTTGGTGCCCACCTTGGGCAGGCGGGTTTGGAGAGCCACGGGGTGATGGATGGTGGTCATGTTTTCAGAGGTCGGAAGCCGGTATGCCGCCAGCCGTCAGACGCCTGAGCAGTTCAGGCGACAGGCGATCTGACAGCAGTGAGGCGAAGGTCAGGACGAAGTGGCGCAGGTAGACGCCTTTGCGGAACGCGATTCTCGACACATTGGTGCCGAACAGGTGACCGGCGGGCAGGGCGACAAGGCCGTTGTCGGGCGGATCCTCACGCACCGCCATCTCGGCCACGATGCCCACCCCCAGGCCCACGCGGGTGTAGGTCTTGATGACGTCGGAGTCCAGGGCTTCCAACGCCAGTGTGGGCCGCAGACCGGCGCGCGCGAAGGCTGCATCGATGCGGCTGCGGCCGGCCACCGAGGGGTGGTAGGAAACCAAGGGGTGGCGGGCCAGCAGGTCCAGCGTCAGGCGCTCGCTACCGGCCAAGGCATGGTCGGCCGGCACCACCACCACGTGCTGCCACTCGTAGCAGGGCAGGGTGAGGAGTTCATCGTGCTGGTCCAGCGCCTCGGTGGCCAGGCCGATGACGGCCGTCTCGTCGATCAGCATGCGGGCCACCTGGTCGGGCGTGCCCTGGTGCAGTTCCACCTGCACCTTCGGATGGCGCTGGCGCAACTGGGCCACCGGCTGCGGCAGCACGTAGCGCGCCTGGGTGTGGGTGGTGGCGATGGACAAGGTGCCCGCGTCCTGGGCACTGAATTCGCTGCCGATGCGTTTGAGGTTGTGCACCTCGCGCATGATGATCTCCACCGACTTCAGCACCTGCTCGCCGGGCTCGGTGACGCGGCGCAGCCGCTTGCCGTGGCGGGCGAAGATGTCCACGCCCAGTTCCTCTTCCAGCTCCAGGATGGCTTTGCTGATGCCCGGCTGGGAGGTGTGCAGGGCCTTGGCGGTCTCGGTGAGGTTCAGGTTGCGCCGCACCGCTTCCTGTATGAAACGGAACTGGTGCAGGTTCATGGGGTGTGCTCCAGCCCCGCGGCCTCCCGCGCCAGGGCTTGCATGACGCCCTGCGCTTCGGCGATGGCACCCAGCAGGCTCACGGCCTCGAGCGGGCGGCTCCAGGCGGAATCGCGGGCGCCGTGGGCGAAGATGATGACGGCGTGGGTCATGGGGTCGCTTGCCGGGCTCAGAAGGGCGTGGCGTTCAACACGGCTGCTGCGCGGTCAACGGTGCCTGACCAGCCACTGGAAGGCCACCAGCGACAGCGCCAGGTAAACCAGGCTGGGACTGGCGGCTGCCCACCAGGGGCTCCAGTCACGCAGCACGCCAATGTGGCTCGCGAGGTTGTTCAGCAGGACGAAACTGATGCCCAGCATGATGCCGCCGAACACCTTGAGGCTGACGCCGCCCGCGCGGGCGTGCAGGTAAGCGAAAGGCAGGGCCAGCGCAGCCATGACAACGCAGGCCAGGGGATACAGGGCGCGCTTCCAGAACTGGATCTCATAGCGCTGTGCCGCCTGTTCCTGCTTGGAGAGGTGCCGGCTGTAGCGCCAGAGCTCCACTGTGGACATGGTCTGCAAGGGCATGACTGCGGCGGCTACCACGTCGGGGGTGAGGGTGCTGCGCCATGTCAGGCTGTCAAGCTGTTGGGTCACCACGGCGAGTCCGGGCGGGCCGCCAGGTGGTGCCTGTTGGGCTGCCGGCGCGGCAAGGCTGGCTCGGGGTTCGGCGGGCGGCCAGTCGGCCAGCCGCACCTGAGTCAGGGTCCACAGGCCTGAGGGATCCACCTGGGCCTGTCTGGCTTCGATGCGGCGCAAGAGGCGGTTGTCGCGGTCGAACTCGAAGATCCGCACCCGCAGCAGCTGCCCGCTCACCTCCGCGGCCCCTACACTGATGGCGGCATGGTGGGCGGCCGTAGCCGAACCCGCTTCGTCCTTCAGCCACGCGCCTGCGTGCCCCAGCTGCAGGCCGCCACCATCCCTGCGGGTTTCCTGCAGCACCACCTGACGCTCGGCCCAGGGCACCACCCACTCGCCAAGGGCAAAGGCGCCGGCACCGAACAGCGCTCCCGGCAGCAGCAGCATGGCCAGCGCACGGCCCGGGCCAAGCCCCGCCGTGCGCAGGATGGTGAACTCCGAAGCCTGGGCCATGCGGGAAAGCGCGTAGATGGTGCCGATCAGCACCGAGATCGCGGACAGATCGTAGAGGTGTCCGGGCACCTGAAGTGAGGCGTACACCAGGGAATAGCGCAACGAACCGGGCACGCTCGCGCCGGCGGACAACTCATCCACGAAGTCAATGAAGAAGAACAGCGACAGAAAGGCAAGTGCCACGAAGAACACCGAACCCGCAATGTCCCGGTACAACAGGCGCCGGACCGTCTTCATGTGCGCCCCTGGGTCGCGGGCCCGGCAGGTTTGGCCTCAAGCCCCGGCCAGGACCACGAGGTGGCGTGATCGCGCCACCAGATCAAGGCCAGCGCACACAGGAACGCCGGGCCGTGCAGCCCGCCCAGCGCTGCCTCCAGTGACAGGCGGCGCCCTGCCACCCACGATTGCGTCAGGTTGATGAGGTTGAAGTACACGACGAAGCTCAGCAAGGCCAGAACCAGATTCCAGTTGCCACCCCGCCGGGGGTTCACGGGCGAAAGGCCAATGCCCAGAAGCGTCAGATTGCAGGCGCCCAGGAACAGGCCCAGGCGCCAGCAAAGTTCCCCGTCATTCAAGGCGCTTCGCTTGTCCAGCAGATCCAGAGTGGGCAAGGCCTTGGGGGGCAGGGTGGCCGATGTGACGTTCTGAGTCTGGTCCATCAGCACACGGTAGGACTCGAACCTCGCCAAGGCCCGCTCCCCCGTGGCTGCGTCGAACTCGTTGCGTTGCCCGCGGTCCAGCACTGCGAAGCGGTCCGGCCCCTGCGTGAGCACGGTGCCGGACAGCGCCGTGGTGACGCTCTCCTTGCCACGTTCCTGAGCCAGGATGAACACGTTGCGGGCCTGGCGTGACTCTGCGCTGTCACGATCGATGAAGAACACCCTCTGCCCATCCGAGGACGTCTGGAACAGACCCGGCGCCACCCTTGCCACGTCCGAGCGCTGGCTGTAGCGCTCGCGCACCTCCAGCGTTTGCTGGTTCACCCAGGGCCAGGCCAGCATGACCATCACCGCCACCAGCACCAGTCCGGGCGCGGCCGTCCACAGCACCGGCCGCACCGTGCGGGCCAGCGACAGGCCGCTGGTGAACCAGACCGCCATCTCGCTGTCGCGGTACATGCGGCCCAGCGTCAGCACCACTGCGACGAACAGGGACAAGGTGATCATCGTGGGCAGATGCGCCATGGCTGCGAAGCCCAGCAGCAGCACCACGTCCTGGGGCGAGGCCGTGCCCCGCGCCGCCTGTCCCAGGGTGCGGATGAGCATCATCGTGAGCACGATGGTCAGCACCACCACCAAGGTGGCGGCGAAACTGCGGCCGAGCTCTTTCCTGAGCGCACCTTGAAATAACATCGTCAATCTTTCATCGCCCGAGTGATTATGGACTTCCACACCCTGAGCCTTCCCCCTTCGTCCTGGTCCAGGACCGACGCCGACGCCCTGCTGGTCGTGCTGGCCGCCGATACCGACCCGGGGTTGCTGGACAAGCCGCTGGCCACCTTGTGGCGCGACCTGTGTGCCACCGGCGAGGTTGAACCCAAGGGCGGCAAGTCGGTGCTCGTGCACCAGCCTGCCAAGGTGCTGGCACCCCGAGTGGCCTTTTGTGTGGCCGCCAATGGCTCGGCCAAGGCCATGGCCAAGGCCTTCACTGCAGGGCTGGGCCTGCTCAAGGCCGGCGGCAGCAAGACCTTGAACGTGGGCGTGCTGGTCACGGGCGGGCCCACAGCGGCCCACGCCGAGGCTCTGGCAGTGGCGGCACTCGACGCGGTCTACCTGTACCGACATACCAAGCCCAGTGCGCCGGCGGCTCCTGCGCTCGGCACGGTGCGCTTGCTTTGCGCCGCCGCTGATCAGGCGGCACTTGCTGCCGCACTGGCACGCGGGGCGGCCATCGGCCAGGGGGTGACCCTGGCTCGTGAGTGCGCCAACCGCCCGGGCAACCACTGCACGCCGTCCTTTCTGGCCGAAGAGGCCCGCCGCCTGGGCAAGAGCCATGGCTTGAAGGTGCAGGTGCTGGAGCGCAAGGAGCTCGAGAAGCTGGGCATGGGCTCCTTCCTGGCCGTTGCCAGGGGCTCTGTTGAGCCGCCCAAGTTCATCGTGGCGCAGTGGCAGGGGGCCTCGAAGAAGCAGGCCCCCATCGTGCTGGTGGGCAAGGGCGTCACCTTCGACACCGGGGGCATCTCGCTGAAGCCTGCCGCCGAAATGGACGAGATGAAGTTCGACATGGGGGGTGCGGCCAGCGTGCTGGGCACCCTGCGGGCGTTGGCACAGTTGAAGGCCAAGGTCAATGTCGTCGGGCTGATCGCCGCCACCGAGAACATGCCGGGCGGCAGAGCGGTGAAGCCAGGCGATGTGGTCACCAGCCTGTCGGGCCAGACCATCGAGATCCTCAACACCGACGCCGAAGGTCGGCTGATCCTGTGCGACGCCTTGACCTACGCTGAGCGCTTCAAGCCCGCGGCCGTGATCGATATCGCCACCCTGACCGGCGCCTGTGTCATCGCCCTGGGCCACCAGCGCAGCGGCCTGTTCAGCCCCGACGACGCCTTGGCCGAGGAGCTGCAGCGGGCCGGCGACACCGCCCTGGACCCCTGCTGGCGCATGCCGGTGGACGAGGAGTACGACGAGGCGCTGAAGAGTTCTTTCGCGGACATGGCCAACGTGGGCCCGCGTGCGGGTGGCTCCATCACGGCTGCCATGTTCCTCAAGCGCTTTGCTGGCAAGTACCCCTGGGCGCACCTTGACATTGCCGGTACGGCGTGGAAGTCTGGCGCGGCCAAGGGCGGCACGGGCCGCCCCGTGCCACTGCTGACCCACTTCATCCTGGGCCGGGCGGCCTGAGCCAAGGGCCGGCGCGCAGACTCGTGGCGTCCTCATCACCTTGTGACCTCACCACCTCATGACCTCATGACCTCGAGCTCAGGCACAGGTGTCGTGACCGACATCCGATTCCATTTCGGCGTGGAGGACCGCACGCTGTACGCCTGCCGCTTGCTGCGCAAGGCGGTACGCCAGGGGTTCAGGGTGCTCGTGCGCGGCGAGGACGCCGAGATGGACCTGCTGGACAAGGCCATGTGGACCTTCGAGCCGCAAGAGTTTCTTCCGCACCACCGCTTGCGCACCGGTCAGCCAGTGCCTGCGCGGCTGCACCGCACCTCAATCTGGCTCATGGGGGAGGGCGACTCCTGGCCCCACGACCTGAAGTGTGCCGGCGTGCTGGTACATCTGAGTCAGCAGCCGGCGGATGACGCCGACACCTGGGACCGGATGATCGAGTTGGTCACCCTGGAGCCGGAAGACCGGCGACAGGCCCGCCAGCGCTGGCGGGCGTACGAGGTCCGTGGCTGGGCACCGCAAGGGCTGAACGTCGGGGTGACGTCATGACCCGGGCGCGGCAGGACTTGCTGACCAGGGTACCGACCCTGACCGAGGTGGCTGACGTCTCCCCGAACCCGACGGCGCTGCACCGAGCCGTCGTGGATGAGGACACGGCGCGATGGGTGGATGACGTCATGGACCGTCTGGCGCCCCAGGTCAATGCCTTGCTCAGCAGCCGGTTGCGCGATGTGCTGGCGCCTGCGGTTCAGGACGCCGTGCAAGATGCGGTCGAGCGCTTCCGCGGGCCGCTCATCGAGGCCGTGGCTGACAGGATGCGAGACATCCTTGAGCAGGAAGTGACTCGCAAGGCCAGTGCAGCCGCTGAAGCCCCTCAGAGTCCTGAAGCCCTCCGAAAAGGTCTTCCCCGCACCTGACTGGCAGATTCCCTGAAAGATATGTGACTTTTTTTGAGGTAACGTCCAGACGCTGAGCGACATCTCTCAGTCGTCCAACCTCATCAGGAGTTTTTTCATGCAGATCAAGTACACCCTTCTTGGTGGAGCTGCGGCCATGCTGGTGGCCGGATCCGCCTTCGCGCAGGACCTCGTCGTCAAGATCGGCCACGTGGCCCCCACCAGCGGCGGCATCGCCCACCTGGGCAAGGACAACGAAAATGGCGCTCGGATGGCGATCGACGAGCTCAACGCCAAGGGCGTGACCATTGGCGGCAGGAAGGCCAAGTTCGAGTTGCTGGCCGAGGACGATGCAGCCGACCCCAAGCAGGGCACAGCCGCAGCCCAGAAGCTGGTCGATGCCAAGGTCAACGGCGTCATCGGCCACCTGAATTCCGGCACCTCGATCCCTGCCTCCAAGATCTACAGCGACGCCGGCATTCCGCAGATTTCCCCTTCGGCCACCAACCCCAAGTTCACCCGCAACGGCTACAAGACCACCTTCCGTGTGGTGGCTGACGATGTGCACCTGGGCGGCACGCTGGGCAAGTACGCAGTCCAGCAACTCAAGGGCAAGAGCATCGCCGTCATCGATGACCGTACCGCTTATGGTCAAGGGGTGGCCGACGAGTTCGAGAAGGGCGTGAAGGCTGCGGGCGGCAAGACCGTCGGACGCGAGTTCACCAACGACAAGGCCACCGACTTCACCGCCATCTTGACCAGCCTGAAGGCCAAGAAGCCCGATGTGGTCTTCTTTGGTGGCATGGACGCTGTGGCCGGCCCGATGCTGCGCCAGATGAAGCAGTTGGGCATCGAGGCTAAGTTCGTCGGTGGTGATGGCATCTGCTCGGGCGAACTGCCGAAGTTGGCCGCAGGCACCATGGCGGATGGCCAGGTGGTGTGCGCCGAGGCCGGTGGTGTCGAAGGTGCGGCCAAGAAGTCCATGGACGACTTCTACGCAGCCTTCAAGAAGAGATACAACGCCGACGTGCAGGTTTATGCGCCTTACGTGTACGACGCCGTCAACGTCATGGTAGCGGCCATGGTCAAGGCTGGCTCTGCCGATCCCGCGAAAGGAAAGGGCGCCCTCCGGGCGCCCTTCTTTGTTCTGGACCCCCTGGAGAAGTGATCCGTCAACCAGATTTCCACAGCCTTGTGCACAGGCCAGGGTTTGCTGCGCTCTTATCATGGGTTGATGTCTTCCGTCTTTGAAGCAAGATCCCTGGCCAGCGGTGCCCCCCGCGACGACGAGGTCGCCCGGCTGCGTGTGCCCCCGCACTCCACCGAGGCCGAACAGAGCGTGTTGGGCGGGTTGTTGCTGGACAACCTGGCCTGGGACAAGTGCTCAGACCTGTTGACCGATAGCGACTTCTACCGTCACGAGCACCGCCACATCTACGCTGCCGTAGGCAGCCTGATCGCCTCCAGCAAGCCGGCTGACGTCATCACCGTGTTCGAGGCGCTGCAAAGCCTGGGCAAGGCCGAGGACTGCGGTGGACTGGCCTACCTGAATGCCCTGGCGCAAAGCGTGCCCAGCGCTTCGAACGTGCGGCGCTACGCCGAGATCGTGCGCGAGCGCTCGGTCCTGCGAAAGCTCATTTCAGCCAGCGACGAGATCGCCACCACCGCGTTCAATCCGCAGGGTCAGCCCGTGTCCCAGATCCTGGACGAGGCGGAATCGCGCATCTTCCGCATTGGCGAGGAGGGTTCGCGTGGCGGCGCCGGCTTCCAGCCCATGGACAAGCTGGTGCAGGCCCTGATCGACCGGGTGCAGGAACTGGAGGCCAACGGCAGCGAGGACGTCACGGGCATCCGCACCGGCTTCTATGACCTGGACCGCATGACCGCTGGGCTGCAGAAGGGCGACCTGATCGTGCTGGCGGCCCGCCCCTCCATGGGCAAGACCGCCTTTGCGCTGAACATCGCCGAGCATGTGGCCGTGCAGGAGGGGTTGCCGGTGGCGGTGTTTTCCATGGAGATGGGGGCCTCGCAGCTCGCACTTCGGGTGGTGGGCTCACTCGGGCGTATTGACCAGCAGCACCTGCGCACGGGCCGGCTGCGCGACGACGAGTGGGAACGCCTGCCCGAGGCCGCCAGCAAGCTCAGCGAAGCGCCGATGTTCATCGACGAATCACCGGGGCTGAACCCGGCCGAACTGCGCGCGCGCGCGCGCCGCCTGGCGCGCCAGTACGGTGGCACGCTGGGCCTGATCGTCATCGACTACCTGCAGTTGATGAGCGGTAGCAGCAACAGCAGCGACGAGAACCGTGCCACGGTGCTGGGCGAGATCTCGCGGGGCATGAAGGGGCTGGCCAAGGAACTGCAGTGCCCTGTGCTCGCCTTGTCCCAGCTCAACCGCAGCGTGGAAACGCGTCCGGACAAGCGGCCCATGATGAGCGATCTGCGCGAATCCGGCGCCATCGAGCAGGACGCAGACGTCATCATGTTCATTTACCGGGACGACTACTACAACAAGGATTCCAAGGAACCAGGGGTGGCTGAGATCGTCCTGGCCAAGCAGCGTAACGGCCCGGTCGGGACCGTCAAGCTCACCTTCCTGAAACCCCTGACCCGGTTTGACAACCTGGCTTTGGACGCCGCCTGAACTCAGAGAGTTTCTTCCCCCCAAGGCCGGCGCACCGTTGCCCAGGACCCGCGCGCTTCAGGCTTTGAGCACCATGCCGCCTGAAGAACGCCCGCTGCGCCGGATGCCGGCGATGTGGGTGGACGGTACGCAGTAGCGGCGAGACAGAACACCCTGCGTATCGATAAACGACTTGACGCCTTCGATCTTGTCCCGGTGGCGTTTGAGCAGGCTGCCGGCCAGTTCAATCACCCGGGCATTGCAGGTCTGTTCGCCATAGATCAAAAGAGACTCCACGGCGCCCTTGTAGTCTTCCTTGAGTGTCAGGTCCACGGCGTTTTCCGCTGCGCGCGACGTGTCGTTCAGCGCCTCGCTCAGCCATGCCTCTACGTCTGCGCGGTTCATGGCTGCGCTGAGCATCACCTGATTGGCCGACCGAGTCACCGCAAAACGCTGGGCGATCTTGCGACCGATGGCCTCGAAATCGTCCTGGGGAAAACCGATGCTCAGCAGGCGCGTCAGGAGGGACAGAACATTCATCGCGGCTTCCAGGTCGAAGGCGGGCTTCAACACATCCGCGTACAACTCACGCGTCAGCCGGAATCCCTCCCTGGTGCGGCCTTGGGAAATCTGCACCAGCACCTCGGCGATGCCCTTGAAGCGCCGCAGGCGTTGAGATTGCGGATACGTCTCGGTAAACCGCTTGATGTTGTCCAGGGCGATCTGCAGCGCCCCCGACTGCTGCTTCTCGTAGCGGACGAAGGCAATCAACAGCATGGACAGCACGTCGAACAGCCGAGAGCGCTTGCCGATGTTCCAGGCCTGCTGCAGCAGGTCGGCAGCCTTGTCGTACTCCCGGCTGTAGAAGCTGAGTGTTCCCGTGTGCTGCAGGCGCAAGATGCATTCAGGGGTCAGGCTCGTGGCGGTCTCATAGGACTTGCGGGCCTCCTCCACCTGGCCTATTTCCATCTTCACCCGGCCCATGACGTCATGGGCATCGGCGTTCAGCGGGTCTTCCTCGAGCAGGTCTTCCACAGCACGGCGTGCTTTGGCGATTTCACCGTCCGCGAAATGGGCGCGCGCCACCCCGAGGCGAGCCCAGGGCACGGTCTTGGCTTCCACCACGGCCTTGAACAGCGCTGCGGCGTCGTCATTGCGCTTCTGCCGCAGCAGCAGTTCAGCACCGATACGCGCGGCGTACAGCCAGTACATGCCCCGCGATTCAAAGCGCTCGACGCACAATTGTGCTGCGGTGTCGTACTCGCGCTGCTCCAGGGCCTCGAAGATGGGGCTCAGGACCCGCTTTCGCTGTCGGGCTTCCTTGATGCGTTCTCCCAGCGAGTTGGCCGAGAAGGGCTTGATGAGATAGCCATCCAGGGCGGACTCTGCGGCTTCGGCCACCTGGGCATAGGTGGCCTCGCTGGCGATCATCACGAACACCGTGGAGTACGGCAGCATGTTCTCGCGGCGCAACTCCTCCAGCAGTTGCAGGCCCGAGGCGGCCTCGGCATCGAAGTTGTAATCACAAACCACCAGGTTGAAGCGCTGGGTTTCAAGCATGTTGCGACCGTCGATCAGGCGGGACACCTGCCTGACGGTGCCAAACCCGAAGGTGCGCAGGTTCTGCGTGGAAATGCTGCGAGAGGCCGAATTGCTGTCGATCACGAGGGCGCTGTCGTGCTCGACCTCCTCGTCCAGTTTCAGATTGCCTTCAAAGCCGTCAAACATGTCGTTCAGCAGGGTTTTCCGTGGTCAGGTGCATGCGGCACTCGAGCGCAATTCATGGTCCCGCGACCCTCGCCGCAGGATGCGATACGTAAGGCGCAAGGATAACGCTTCGCCACACCCATCGGAGCCCGGATCAGCGCCTGTTGAAGCGCTCAATCCGGGCTGCATCCCGAGCGCTCAAAACCCCATGCCCGACGCCAGGCCCACGGCAGACTCGGCAGTTTCGTCGCAGGCCGATCCCATCTCAGGCCTTGAGTACCAGGGCACCTGGCGAGCGGTTGGCACGCTGCAGGCCCGCGATATGGGTTGCCCCTGAGCTGAAGCGGCGCACCAGCTCGGCGGCTTGCTGTGCGAGCGCCACCGACGTGGCGGACCCCAGTTCAGGCGTGTAGCGTTTGGTGAGCATCGTGGCAATCTCGACGAGGCGGCTGTTGCGGTGTTGTCCGGATTGCGCCAGCAGGGTCGCGATAGCCTGGGCGGGCGCTCCCCCAGAAGAGGCCTGCACGGCCTGTTCCACCGTGGCGTTGATGTCGGCCAACCCCTGCCTGAAAGCCTCGCTGAACGGGGGCCGGTTGAGGCTGACGATGACGAAGAAGTCGGTGATCGTGCGCGAGCTGCAGAACCGCAGGGCCACGGTCTTTGCGAACCCTGCCGCCGCATGGTCATCAGCGCCCGTCTGCGGCACCCGCACCCAAAGAGACACCACCACCTGGGCGGCCTCAAGGTCGAAACCGTCGCCCTCAACCGCCTGGGCGAGTCGTTGGACGACGGCGGCTGCATCGGCGGCCTTGTCGGTGCGCAACAGCCACAAGGCGCTCGCCGCCCCCGCGATGCGGGCCAGCCGGGGAGACTGGGGGAAGCGACTTGCAAAGGACGCCAACTCCTTGACGCAGCCGTCCAGGGATTCCAGTTCCTCAGCGTCGTGGTGTACGAGGGCCAGAAGAAACAGGCTCAAGGCGTCGAACAGCCGGGTACCCGCGCCCATGGTTCGGGCACGCTTCAGGAACTGACCCGCCTCTTCGCGGTGGCCCAGGTAGAAGGCCAAGGCCCCCGCATGCTGGGCTCGTAGCAAGCACCCCTGCGTGGCTAGCGAGGCTGCTCGGTACGACTCCAATGCACCCGCAAAGTCCGAACGCTCCAGCCTCATACGCCCTTGCAGATCGAGCGCATCGGCGCACTGCGGTTCGTCCAGCAGCAGCGCGTCGATCACCTTTTGTGCCTTGCCCAGTCGTCCTGCTGCCCATTCGCAGCGGGCCATGCCCACCCGCGCCCAGGACGTGGCCCTGGCCTCGTGCAGCCGCTCGAACATCAACAGGGCGTCTTGCGGCCTTTGCAGCCGCAGCAGCACTTCGGCCGCCACACGGCCGCAGAAAAACCAGAAGGGCTGCCGCTCCTGGAAGCGCTCCAGCGCGCGCTGCACAGCCACCTCCAGCTTGCCCGATTCCAGGGCCGTCATCACGCCCGCCAGCTCACGCTTGCGGCGCCGGGCCTCCAGCACCCGGTCGATCAGGGCGGCGCTCGTGAACGGGCGCACCAGAAAGCCGTCCAGCGCCGTTTCCGCAGCTTCCAGTGCTTGCGCGTAGGTGACCTGAGCGGTGACCATGAGGAACACGGTGCTGAAAGGCAGCAACTGCTCACGGCGCAGTTCGTTCAACAAGTCATGCGCCGACAACTCGCCGGGGGTGCCCGTCTCCAGATTGCAGATCACGATGTCGAAGGCATCGCGCTCGAGCAGCTCACGGGCCCGCTGCATCTTGCCGCAGGTGACCACCTCGCCCACGCCGCCGCTGCGCAACTGACCTGCGGTCACGCTGCGCAGCATCGGGTTGGGTTCGATCACCAGCGTCTTGGCGAGGTGCAGGTCGGGGTCGATCATGGGACAGGGCGGCTTACTTGAAAATATCCTTCACCCGGTCCGTCCAGCTCTTGGCGTTGGGCGAGTGCCTGTCGCCTGCGCCTTTGAAGGACTCCTCCAACTCGCGCATCAGCTTGCGTTGGTGCTCGGTCATCTTCACGGGGGTCTCCACGTTGATGTGGCAGTACAGATCGCCCGGATACGCTGAGCGCAGCCCCTTGATGCCCTTGCCGCGCAAACGGAAAGTCTTGCCGTGCTGGGTGCCCTCGGGCAATTCGATCTCGGCCTTGCTGCCCAGCGTGGGCACCTCGATGGCGCCCCCCAGCGCGGCGGTGGTCATGCCCACCGGCACGGTGCAGTGCAGGTCGTCACCGTCGCGCTCAAAGATCTCGTGGGCCTTGATGCGGATCTCGATATAGAGGTCGCCGGCCGGCCCACCGTTGGTGCCGGGCTCGCCGTTGCCGGCAGAGCGGATGCGCATGCCCTCGTTGATGCCGGCGGGAATCTTCACTTCCAGCGTCTTCTGCCGCTTGATCTTGCCCGCGCCGTTGCAGGCCGTGCAGGGCTCGGGGATGATCTTGCCGCTGCCCTTGCAGTGGGGGCAGGTTTGCTGGATGCTGAAGAAGCCCTGGCGCATATGCACTGTGCCGCTCCCGCTGCAGGTGCTGCAGGTCTTGGGGCTGGTGCCCGGCTTGGCGCCGCTGCCCTTGCAGGTGTCGCAGGTGTCCCAGGTGGGGATCCGAATCTGCGTTTCCTTGCCGTGGGCCGCTTCTTCCAGCGAGATCTCCATGGCGTAGCTCAGGTCGTTGCCGCGATAGACCTGCTGCCCACCGCCACGTCGGCCCCCGCCGGCCCCGCCAGCACCACCGAAGATGTCGCCGAAGATGTCGCCAAAGGC